>JAOAPI010000009.1 GCA_025462865.1 Candidatus Sulfotelmatobacter sp.
ACTGGTTTCACAACGGCGCTTTCCGCGAACAGAACATGCCCTACATCTATGAGCAGGAGGCCACCCGCGGGTCGGAGGAAAAATGGTGGACCAATCACTTCGACGACTATGACGTCTACATGGAAGCGGGATCAGCCGGCGAACTTGGACGCCGCCATGGGCTTGAACAAGTCGGATTCTGGCGCAAGCTGCTGCAACATCCCAGCTACGATGCCTGGTGGCGTGATCAGGCCATGGACCGGATTCTTTCGGCTGAACCTCTAAAAGTGCCCACCATGCTCGTCGACAGCTTGTGGGACCAGGAAGACATCTACGGCGCTCCCGCGCTCTATAAGGCTCTGAAAGCAAGAACCGCAAACAGCGATAAGTTGTTTTTGGTGATGGGACCCTGGCACCACGGTCAGGAGATTGGCGATGGCAGTTCGTTGGGAGCATTGAAGTTCAATACCGATACGGGCCTCTACTTCCGCCAACAGATTCTTTTGCCATTCCTGGATCAATATCTGAAAGACGGCGCGTCCAAAGCTGACGTGTCTCCGGTCAACGCATATGAAACCGGAACCAACACGTGGCGACGGCTGCCAACGTGGCCTGCGGGCTGCAGCAGCGGTTGCTCTGTTCGCGCTATGCCTCTCTATCTGAATGCAGGATCGAAGGTCGGCATGGCAGAGCCAAAGTCGGGCGAAGCGCCGTTCGATGAATACGTCTCTGATCCCGCCAAGCCCGTGCCGTTCCGCGCACGTCCCATTCAACCCGTCGGCTATGACAATGGATTAACCTGGCCGGAGTGGCTGGTCGACGACCAGCGCGAATCTTCTGGACGGCAGGATGTCGCGGTGTTTACCTCTGATGTTTTGACTGCTCCGATGAAGATCAGTGGACAGCCGGTTGCAAACCTGGTGGCTTCCACCAGTGGCACGGACTCGGATTGGGTGGTTAAGCTAATCGATGTGTATCCCGACGAAGTCGCGGGGCAACCTGCCATGGGCGGATATCAGCTGATGATTTCAGCGGATATTTTTCGCGGGCGATATCGCGAGAATCTCGAGATTGCAAAACCGATTGCCTCTGGTCAGCCGCTGCTCTACCGTTTCAATCTCCCTACAGCGAACCATGTTTTCCTGCCCGGCCATCGCATCATGGTGCAGGTTCAATCCAGCTGGTTTCCACTATACGATCGCAATCCGCAGAGTTTCGTGCCAAACATTTTCTGGGCCCGGCCGGAAGACTATCGTAAGGCGGTGCAGCGCGTGTATCACGCGCCAGGGCAGGCCAGCTTCATCGAAATTCCTCTGGTGACTCAGTAACCTCGGAATGAAAACTCGCGGCGCTACCGGCTGTACTGATTTCTTTTTTTGTCGGTATGCCGCTCGAGCCCAAGTTGAATCAGCTGGTCGATTAGATCTGCATACTCAAGGCCGGACGCTGCCCACAGCTTGGGATACATGCTGATCGCTGTGAATCCGGGCATGGTATTGATCTCATTCAGGTAGATCTTGCGGTTCTGAGGATCCATCAGAAAATCGACGCGGGCCAGGCCGGAACAGTCAACGGCTTTGAAGGACCGCACTGCCAAGTCCTGGACTTTTGTTATTTCAGCCTTCGTGAGCTTCGCAGGAATAATGAGCTCTGAACCTTCGTCTAGATACTTGGCGTTGTAATCGTAAAATTCTTTCACCGGAACAATTTCGCCTGGGACGGAAGCTGCGGGCTCGTCATTTCCCAGTACCGAGCATTCAATCTCGCGCGCCTTATTTTTCTTTCCGCCCACGCCCTGTTCGATAACAATCTTTCGATCGAATTTCGCTGCCTCTTCAATGGCTGGCCCCAACTCTTTACGGTTGTGGGCCTTGCTGATTCCGACAGATGATCCCAAATTCGCCGGCTTTACAAACACGGGATATCTCAATTTGCTCTCAACAAACTTCTGAACCTTCTTCGGCTCTTTCTCCCAGGCGCTGCGCAAAATTGTGACATGCTTCACGATCGGAATTCCCGCGGCAAGGAACAACGACTTCATCACGTCCTTGTCCATGCCTGCGGCGGAGCCCAGCACACCCGCTCCCACGTAAGCGATGTCAGCCAGTTCCAGCAGCCCCTGAATAGTTCCATCCTCGCCGAATGTTCCATGCAGCACGGGGAAAATTACGTCGACGTTGATAGCGCGATCGGCGGCACGTCGCGTGAGCGCCGCATCGGTCTGAAAAGGAACAAGCCCGCTCTGCCGGTGCACAGGTTCTGGAGGAACCACGACCGCCTCTCCGCGAGCCAGCACCGCCGCGGGCTCAGTAAGTTCAGGGTCTCCAGCACGCAGGTTACGCGGCTCGATCACCAGCTTGCCTTGCAGCAGATTCTCGGCGTCGCCCGCAGTCAGCCAGCGTCCATCTTTCGTGATGCCGATGGGCACGACTTCATACTTAGCCTTATCGATGGCGTTGAGTACGGAGGCGGCCGAGAGCAGAGAAACTTCATGCTCGCCGCTACGCCCGCCAAAAAGAATTCCGACACGAAGCTTGTTCATAGCGTTTACAGGATCTTCTTTCCAAACGCGGACAGCGCCAATTCAACGGCCAGATCGGCGGTGCGGTTGTGCTCATCAATAACTGGATTCACTTCGACGATCTCGAAGCTGAGCATGCGTCCGTGGTCGGCGATGATCTCCATCGCCAGGTGCGCTTCGCGATAAGTGGCCCCGCCGCGTACCGGAGTGCCCACGCCCGGCGCATCTTCGGGATCAATCCAATCCATGTCGAGCGAGATGTGGTAGCCGGCCGTTCCGCGTCCAGCCTGCCGGAGCGCCTCTTCCATTACCGTACGCATGCCGCGCTCGTCAATGTCGCGCATGGTAAAGACGCCGATGCCGGCGCGCCGCACATTTTCCTTTTCAATCGCATCGATGTCGCGCACTCCAACCAGCACGCAGTTCTCCGGCTTCACCTTTGGTGAAAAATCAAGGATGTTCGAAAGCTCGGGCGGGCCCAGTCCCATGATGGCTGCGAGCGGCATCCCGTGTACGTTCCCGCTTGGCGAGCTCTCCGGGGTATTGATATCGGTGTGGGCATCGATCCAGATAAGGCCGACGCGCTGGTTTTGCCGGCGATAGAACTCAGCAACCCCGGCGACGGTGCCAGCCGCCACTGAATGATCGCCGCCGAGCGTCATGGGAATTTTCCCAGCTTCCAGAGTCTTAATCACCGACTCCGCATGCTTGGTGCACGTCGCCGTAATTTCCTTCAGATATTTGGCATGAGTGTCGCCTTCTTTTTTCTGCTCAGGAATCGCCACCGCAACGTTACCGCCATCTTCAACTTCATGTCCCAACGCTTCGAGCCGCGCTTCGAGGCCGGCCACACGCACAGCCGACGGCCCCATGTCGACGCCGCGGCGGGACTGTCCCAGATCAAGCGGCACTCCGATCACGCGAATCTTCTTGGGAATGATATTGGTAGTGTTGATTGTTGTCGTCATAGCATTGGGTAATTGTGTAATCGGGTAATTTGGCAATTGAACATCAAAACCAGACGTCGAGCATATTCAATTACCCAATTACAAAATTACCCAATTACTCAATTTCTCCTACGGGTACAGCCGGTTCAACATTCGTGGAAACGGAATCGTTTCCCGCACATGTTCGAGCCCGCAGATCCAGGCCACGGCCCGCTCAATGCCCATCCCGAAACCGCTGTGGGGAACGCTGCCAAATTTCCGTAAGTCCAAATACCACTTGAAAGCTTCTTCGGGCAATCCGTGCTCGCGAATGCGCTGCACCAGCAACTCGTGCGACGCCATGCGCTGCGAGCCGCCAATGATTTCTCCATAGCCTTCCGGCGCCAGCACATCCACGCACAACGCTAATTCGGGCCGCTGCGGATCAGGCTCCATGTAGAACGCTTTCACTTTCGCGGGGTAACGATGCACCATCACCGGCTTATCGAACTGCGCCGAAAGGTAGGTCTCGTCCGGCGAACCCAGATCACCACCCCACTCGAATTTCGTCTCCAGTGCGCCTTTGGCATGCCCTTCCTGCAGATTCTTTACCGCATCGTCGTAGGTGATCCGCGGAAATGGCGCCTCAATTTTTTCGAGCTTCGAGATATCGCGTCCAATGGCCAGAAGGTCCGGCCGCCGCCGCTCCAGGCAGCGCTTCACGACGAAGCTGATCAGTCCCTCGGCCAGATCCATCAGGTCGTCTAGGTTGGCATAGGCAACCTCAGGCTCGACCATCCAGAACTCGGTGAGGTGACGGCGGGTCTTCGATTTCTCCGCCCGAAACGTCGGACCGAACGAATACACTTTGCCCAGCGCCATTGCGGTGGCTTCAATATAAAGCTGGCCAGACTGCGTGAGGTAGGCCTGCTCCTCGAAATAATCGACTGGGAAGAGTGTGCTCGTGCCTTCGCAGGCCGCGGGAGTAAGAATGGGCGGATCAGTGAGCGTAAAACCACGCTCGTCAAAGAAATCCCGCATCGCTTTGATAATTTCCGCGCGTACTCGCAGGATTGAGGCCTGCCGTTGCGACCGCAGCCAAAGATGACGATGTTCCATCAGGAACTCGGTACCGTGCTCTTTGGGCGTGATGGGATACGGATCGGACTCCGGGACACGCTGCACCACCTGCACATTCGCCACGTCGAGCTCGTAACCGCCGGGCGCGCGCTTATCGGCCCGAACTTTGCCTTCGACGATCACGCTGGATTCCTGCGTCAAAGTCTTGACCGCCTCGAACACTTCGGGCGTGACCGCGTTCTTCGGAACGACGCCTTGAATCACGCCGGACCCGTCGCGAAATTGCGGAAACAAAAGTTTTCCACTCTCGCGAAGGTTATAGAGCCAGCCCCGAAGTGTGACCGACTGCCCCTCGTGCTTTCCGATTTCTGCAATGGTAGTGACAGGTGAAGACATAGTGTAGAAATTCATTTACCGCCGAGCACGCTGAGAGAACATTTATCTGCGAGTTGCGAACAGCAGCGGTTCTGCTCTATCTCGCCCATTCTTACTCGGCGTTCTCTGCGATCTTGGCGGTGAAAAGTTTTATGCCGTTTCCAGCTTCTCGAACGTCTCCCCAAGTTTTGGCAGAGGATTCACTTTCTCATCCCCCTCGAGTTCCAGCATCAAGGGCGGCGTCTGCGGGGCGGTGCGAAGCAGTTCCATCGCTTCCTTCCAGTCGATTGTCCCTTTCCCCGGCCAGAGATGCGAATCGCGGTCCTTGTTATTGTCGTGGACATGGGTCGAACAGATTTGTTTTTGCAAAATGTCGAATGCTTCGCGCACTGAATTCATCATGTGCGCATGCCCGAAGTCGAAGCAAATGCCTACATCGTCAAAATGAGCGGTGTGAATCATCTCCATCAATTTCTCTGGCGTGGAAAGTTCGTTAGGAATATTTTCCAGCAGAATGCGCACCCCGAGCGGCTTGGCAAACGCGCGAAGATGCTCGATCGAGGTCATTGCCGATTCGAACTTCTTCTCGCTAAAACTCTCGTTGGGCAACCCAAGGTGCTGCACCAGGAAGCGAAACGGAATCTGCTCGGCGATTTCCAGAGCCCGCTTCACTTCGTCTGTCGCATCCACGAGTCCGGCGCGATCAGTCGACGCCAGGTTTATGGGAGCGGCTCCAGTTCGGCCCCACTCATAGTCAGCATAAAGCGGCGAGTGCACGGAATTCAGCGGGACCCCGCTCCCCCGAAACCAATCGGCAATTTCTTTTACGTGAGCCTTCCGATTGGCATAGTCAAGGTGCTGCCGCGCTGCGAAAATCTCGATCGCCTGCACTCCGTTGCGAGCCAGCCCATCCAGAATTCCAGGATGCAGCCGCTCCTTCACATACAAATAAGTTGAGACCGCTTTCAACATGCCCGTTCCTTTGTCAGGAAATTGCCGATTGCTGATTGATATTTGTTCTAATATCCGACGGCTTTTCCGTTGTTCCGTCCATCGCTTGCGCCCAGACGGTCGCCGGTCTTCGGATCAACGGCAATGCACTCCGCGTCGCTCCAATATCCATCCACATCGGGTCCTTCGCGCAGGCCGAACTGCACGTGGTATCCCATCTTCTGCAACACGTGTACCGTGTCGGGGGAAAACCATCGCTCGACATTTAACACATCGGGCAGCCACTGATTGTGAAAGCGGGGAGCATTCACCGACTCCTGAATGTTCATCCCGTAATCCACCACTCCCATAAGAACATTAGCCACAGTCGTAATGATCTTGGAGCTGCCGGGCGAGCCCAACACCAGAACCGTTTTGCCGTTACGGACGACGATGGTCGGGGTCATCGATGACAGAGGTCGTTTTCCCGGCCCAATGGCGTTTGCCGCACCCTGAATTAAACCGTCTGCATTCGGCACACCGGGCTTGGCGGAAAAATCATCCATCTCATCGTTCATCAGAAATCCGAGGCCTGCTGCCGTGACCCGCGAGCCAAACCAGTCGTTGATGGTTGTCGTGACGGCGACGGCATTTCCCTCCGCATCCACTACGGAATAATGGGTCGTGTGTGGCGATTCGTGATTGGCCTGCGGCTCCGGGTGCGTAGCAGCATACTGTTCAAGTTCGCTGAAAATCGCCGGGCGCTTTAGTTCTTTGCTGACGCTGGCGTGGTCGGCGTCGATCGAGTCGCGCCAGGCAGCGCCATATTTCTTGTCGATAAGTTGCGCGACAGGGATTTTAGAGAAATCCGGATCGCCCATGAACTCCGCGCGATCAAAAAACGCCCGCCGGAACGCCTCCGTCGTGTAGTGAATCGACTGCGAAGATCGGTTTCCAAGCTTCGCCAGATCGTAACCTTCGAGGATGTTCAGAGATTCAATCAGGACTGTCCCACCGGAAGAAGGTGGCGGCGCGCTGATGATTTCATATTCACGATAAGTTCCATGAATCGGCTCGCGCTCCTTCACTTCGTAGTGCGCCAGATCGTCGGCAGTGATCAGGCCTCCGCCTCTTTGCATCGCAGCCGCCAGCTCGCGCGCCAGCGAGCCGTGATAAAAGTCATCGGGCTTCGCCGCAATCCGTTCCAGCGTGCGCGCCAAGTCTGGCTGACGGAAAATCTCACCCGCCCCATAGTACTTTCCATCTCGCTGAAAGATGCGCCGCGACTCGGGAAACTCAGCCAAATATTTATCATGGAAATCGCGAGCCTCTTCCCAGGTCAGCGCGTAGCCCTCGCGTGCCAGCCGAATCGCCGGAGCCATCACCTGCTTCAGAGTGAGCTTCCCGTATTTCTGCTCGGCGTGAACCATGCCCGCAACCGATCCGGGCACGCCGATCGCCTTGTATCCAATCTCGCTGGCGCCCTCAATCACATTTCCCTGAGCGTCCAGATACATATCGCGCGTAGCGGCAGCGGGGGCCTTTTCCCGGTAATCCAGGAAGTGAGTTTTTCCATCAGCCATTCGAACCAGCATGAAGCCGCCACCGCCGAGATTCCCCGCCGCCGGATGCACCACCGCCAGCGCGAATCCGGTGGCCACCGCGGCATCCACCGCATTGCCGCCGGCTTGCATGATCTCCACTCCAGCATGTGAGGCTAGCTCGTGAACGCTCACCACGATTCCGTGACGCGCGTGTACCGGCTCCGTGGAAGCGCTGGCACACGGCGGTCCCAGGATGGCCGCCAGCGCCATGAGCAGCAGAATCAATGATTTGTGCCGGAATCGCATGCCGATTGAAAGTGTCCGGAACGAACGGACTCTTGAGGCTAGCCGACGGTGCCAAGTAGAGTCAAATGTCGTTGGTGTGGGGCGGGTACTCCTGCCCGTCCGAAACTATCCTCAATCGAAACCTCAGCTTCTTTTCTTCTTCCGACTCTTCTGCCAACCTGCTCCCTTCGAGAGGCTTTTCTTCTTCGTTACCTTCTTCTTTGGCACCTTCGCGGCCACCATCTCATACGACTGCCCAACCAAATCCTTCAACTCGTCCCAGCGCAACGCATCCAGTTGGTCCAGCATCACCCACTTGTAGCGTCCGACATACGGCGCTGGACGAATATTTTCGCGCTCAATTAATTCGGAGAAAGATTCTGCTGAGCACTTAAAGCACAGGCGCGGGTTGTCCAGCCCGAGCATGACAAAAATCTTTCCACCGATTTTGAAACATAGTTGGTCGCCCCATTGCAGCTTCTCCACGGACTGGGGAAAAGCCAAACAAAATTCGCGAATCGCGTCGACATTCATAGCGTTGATTTATGCAACGGATTCTATCTTCTCCTAATCTATGTAAGCCTGGGAGATCTCATATGGAAACTCGCACTCTTGGCAATTCCGATCTGAATATTACTCGTGTTGGCTACGGCGCTTGGGCCGTCGGCGGTTCGGGCTGGCAGTTTGCCTGGGGATCGCAGGATGACAACGATTCCATCGCCGCTATCCACCGCTCACTCGAACTCGGAGTCAATTGGATCGACACCGCCGCCGTCTATGGTCTTGGTCACTCCGAAGAAGTCGTCGCGCGCGCGCTCAAAAGCTGGTCGGGCCCTCGGCCTTACGTATTTACCAAGTGCGGCCTGCGCTGGGATGCGCAGGGTAATGTGCAAAAAGTCTTGACGGCCGATTCCATCCGCCGCGAGGTCGAAGACAGCCTTCGCCGCCTATCCCTCGATGTGATTGATCTTTACCAGATTCACTGGCCTCCCGATCCGGACTCCGCTCAGCTCGAGGAAGGCTGGTCGACCATGGCCAACCTGAAGCACGAAGGCAAGGTGCGCTGGATCGGCGTATCCAATTTCAATGTCGAACAACTAAAGCGAGCGCAAGCCATTGCTCCCGTAACGTCTCTGCAACCTCCGTATTCGCTGGTGCACAGGGAGATCGAAGACGCCATTCTGCCTTACTGTCTGCGCGACAAAATTGGGGTCATCGTTTATTCTCCGATGGCTTCCGGCCTGCTCACCGGTGCCATGACCCGCGAACGCGCCGCGAAGCTGCCCAAAGATGACTGGCGCAAAAGCCATCCCGATTTCACCGAACCTAATCTCTCTCGCAATCTGGTGCTGGTCGATCGCTTGCGCGGGATCGCCAAGCGTCACAATCGCTCGGTCGGAGAAGTTGCAATCGCGTGGACGCTGCGTCATCCAGCCGTAACTGGCGCCATTGTTGGGGCGCGTAATGCCAAGCAGGCTGAAGGTGTCATGCGGGCTGGCGATCTGCATCTCGACGACAAAGAGGTGAATGAGATCCAAGAATTCTTCGCCGAGACTGCCGCGTGAGCACGGATTCCCGTTACACCTGCTCCCGTGCTTCGCCGAGCGATACGCTGACGTCGACACGTTTTTTGTTGCGATAGATTGTGACCTTCACAGTGTCGCCCGCGCGATGGTTGTTCATCATCTGCGAGAGATCCTGTTCGTCCGCAACTTTTTCGCCGTCGATGGCGACGATCAAATCTCCGCCCAGCATGATCGGAATATTTCCCAGATACGCCCGCTCGGTGCCGCCGTGCAGCCCGGCCTGTTCCGCCGATCCGCCGGCGGTGACTTGGACGATCAGCAAACCATAATCCACGGGCAAGCCAAGTTCCTGGGCCAGTTCCGGACTGATCGGAATCGTGCGCACTCCGAGAGCCGGACGCCGCACTCGTCCCAAGGTCATCAGGTCGTTGAGCACAGCTTTCGCGGTGTTGATCGGAATGGCGAAGCCGATGCCTGCATTCTGTCCGACGCTCGACAGAATCATGGTGTTAATGCCAATCACTTCTCCATGCCAGTTCATCAGCGGCCCGCCGGAATTGCCTGGGTTGATGGCGGCGTCGGTCTGAATCGCCTCTTCAATCGTGGCGCCATTCGGTTCGCGCACCGGGCGGATTGAACTTACGATGCCGCGCGTCATTGTCCCCGCAAGACCGAATGGATTGCCGATGGCGTAAACCTTTTGTCCCACCTGCAGGTTGCGCGAGTCACCGAGAACCGACGGAACCAGGTCGGGCGCCTTGATCTGAATGACGGCAAGATCGTGCGCGGGATCGGTG
>JAOAPI010000038.1 GCA_025462865.1 Candidatus Sulfotelmatobacter sp.
GGCAAAGAAAAATTGCTCTGAGCCTATCAGGCTCGGAGCTTGAGAGTCGCTACTTTCTACGATCTACCGGGCATTCCCGCGGACAGACAATGAACCCGTGGCTGCTGGAAGAAGGATCATCCGGCTCCAGCGCGGGCCCTGGCGCGGCGACCGCGGCAGGGCTGGTTGGCTTTTCGATTGGAAGCGAGACAGGTGGAAGCATTGTGAGTCCCAGCATGCGCTGCGGGGTGACTGGATTGCGGCCGACCTATGGCCGCGTGCCACGCACCGGCGCAATGACGCTCTGCTGGTCGCTCGACAAACTTGGACCAATGACACGCGGTGTTGAGGACGGGTTACTCGTACTCGAGGCCATCTCCGGGCCCGATTCGGGTGACCTCTCCAGCGTGCCTGGCAAGCTCGATTTTGATTCTGGCGCAACGCTTCAGGGGCTGCGGGTGGGTTACTTCCCGGATTGGATGAAGCAGAATCCTGCTACGGATGTGGACCGGGCTGCCCTGGAAGCGGTTCGAAAAGTGGGCATGGTCCCGGTTGAGGTCGCGATTCCTGACTGGCCGTATAATTCCCTCAACATCATCCTATTCTCGGAAGCAGCCGCTGCTTTTGAGGAATTGACACTGAGCGGAGAGGCGGATCGGTTGAAGGTTCAGGTGCCGGATGCGTGGCCTAACTTGTTTCGCGAGTCGCGCTTTCTGTCTGCTGTCGACTTCGTCCAGGCGGACCGCTTTCGGCGCAAAGTGGCCAATCAGATGGCCCGCGTCTTCTCGGAAGTGGACCTTCTGCTGGTACCTTCGCTTCGCGACGAAATGCTGACGATTACCAACTTCACCGGGCACCCTTCCCTGACTTTACGAGCCGGTTTCATCGAAGTGTCCGAGGCGCGGAGTGACTGGGCGCCTGACCCAGGCAAACCGCTACTGAGGTTCTCGCCGGCGCGGCGGGTGCCTCACGGCATCACCCTGATAGGGAGGCTCTTCGACGAGGGCACCTTGGGTCGAGTCGGGATTGCGTTAGAGCGTGAGTTCGCAGTCTACCGCGAGCGGCCACAAGGTTTCTAAAAGATTGGTCTTGACTACCGCTCAAAGCGAGAAAATCATACCGCCATCGGACGCTATGGCCAGGCCTTCCAAAAACTGCAGGACGCGCAGACTCAGTCTTCCATTCTCAGAGTCAGGTATGCCGTCAAGCGCCTGAATAGCGATATTAACCGTTAACGCTCGCAGTGGGCTAATCCTGCGTGGCGTCAAACCCCGCGCGCTTCAACTCAGCGATCAGTGCTTCAGCCCCGGTCACTGAATCATCGTAGTTGATCGTTACCTTTGCTGCCCCAAGGTTCACGTGCGCGTATTCAACGCCTTCAACAGCCGACAGCAAACTCTCCACGGCGCTGGGCAAACCGGGCTCAGCTAGCCCAGTGACTCGCAGGACCGTTTTTGCACTTGCCATAGTCCTCCTCGCCGGGCGACAACTCCGAAGCCGGAGGCGTCTCGAAGACCTCAACCTTCCCGATTCGCCTTCTTCGCCGCCCAACGCTTCTTCACCGCTGCGACTATTGCTGCCTTACCAGCGGCACTGAGCTTTCGTTTGGGTTTCGAGCCTTCCGACGTGGCTGGTGACGGCGCAACAGATTGGTCCTTAGACGGACTCCACCTTTTCCGCTGTGCGTCACCTATGCGCTTCCGGGCAGCGGCAGACATCTTCCTTCTTGTCTTTGTGATCGGCCCGGGTGCGGCCGGAGACTCATCGACATCACCAGACATCATCGCCCGCAGTTCGGCGATCTGGCCGTCAATAAGAAGCTTCTGTTGCTCAAAGCCCTGTATAGCTGCGCTGAGAATGTCGGTGTTGGATTTCGGAGAGGCCATGTAAGATTTCTGTGTTTATGGAACGTTCTTATCTTGTCACATGATTCGAACGGACGAAACGCCAGTTCCGCTCAACTCGCGACTGTTGTCACTTGCGACATACGGCGTGCAGCCCAGCTCGCCGCCGGGCCGCGTCTGCCGCCATATCCCTCTTCGAAAATAGAGTGCTAGACCAAAGGAGATATTCTCCCGATATTGCGGACCCGCGGCGCCGGTACCCTGCCCCGCGAATCACTCCACGCGATCCTTCGCCCTCGCCTCTGCCACAGTTTGCCATGCCATATTGCCGGGCGTGTCGCTACCGCCGTGCCGGAGCGCCTGGACGTGGTCGATCACAAATCCAGGGCAGGCCCCGGACGTGAGCCCTGTGGCCGGACAGGGATTGTCGCGGCGAAACGCGCGCCGCGCAGCGGAGTTCCTTTTGATTCGCCCGTTGCTATCCCGTTCGCATGTATGGCAATAGTTCGCTCGGTGAGCATTTGTGGAGCTTCGAATTTGGGAGCGAGGTTCGGAGCGGCGATATCGCGCATCAGCCGGAACGGCAAGTAGGATCAGCAGGCAAAGAACGCACCTCATGATCTGCTATCGGCGGATTTGGCTCACGTCATTAGATCACACGGCCAGCTTCCGGGGGCGCTTACCGTTGGGTACGGGGAAGAGGATCATTGCTTATTCGATCTGTTTGAACTGCATCCCCTGCCACGGATGGTTCGGATCTGTGACTTCGATCCAAACGCCCGACTGCACCAGCATGTCCGCAAGATCCCTCAGGGCTTCGTGCACCGATGCGCCGTACCCGGCTATGCCCTGCACTGGATCCGGCCCAATCATTGCGCAGATCTCTTTGCCATCCGGATGCTCCCCGTTCCATTGGCATGCGCCGGTGTTTCCTCAGCCCGGCGCCCGCTCGAACACGGCGCTATTGCTCCTGGCCCCTCTGAAACCGAATCGCAGATTGGAGCGCAGCCTGAACTGAGTGCGACTCCGACCCAACGGAATGATGCTTCTGTTATACTCTCGCCACTACGGAAAACGCTGCTGACCGCACTACGGCTGCAAAAAAGGCCGCTGTCACGAGAAAACACCGTGCCGCTGGAAGAAAGGCAGCGACCACAAGAAAAACAAATGCCACGGCCGCAAAACGCAGTGAAGCTGGGGTGAAGGCCGCTGCCACAAAGAAGGCCAACGCCACAGCTAAAAAACGCAGCGAAGCTGCCGTCAAGGCTAATCAGACCCGTAAGCGAAATGCAGCTGCGAAGGCTATGGGAAACACGGATGACGGCCCTCCTCCGCAGCGTTGATCATCCGCCCTAGTCGCTACTTGATCTTGATGAAAGGCCAAAGATGGAATGGGTGAGGGAACAGGGAGGAAATGGATTTGATCAACCGTAGGAATTCCGGCCGAGGGACCCTCTTCAAGAAGTCTCGCCCGAAGCGATCTCCCTCCTGCCCGACGGGGGCGTTAGTGTGCCCCACAATCACGCACAGGCGCTGTCCAATCAAGGACCCAAAGCGGTTGCACCCGTAGCACGGCTGAGACCTCGTGGTTACATTAATCGCAAGATCGGGTGCCATCAGGTTCTCTCGGCGGGTACAGCGCCCGGTTCGGAGCTGATGAATACAACATATTTCGATGAACGACCTTCATCGTGGCAGGATCGGAAGCTCTCTCGCTTTGGCCTTCGCCTCATGCCTGATCCGACTGAGCACCGGATGAAATCCATGCCGTCTATTCTGATCGAGATTCAGTGGCAGATCCAAGCTGGCAATCAATTCTTCTTCCAGCTTCCACGGCTCTTCGCAGACGTGCCAAGCGACTCTGGCGTTGTCTCCCATCCATTCGGAAAGCCGTGTTTCGCCCGTCGAGAAGGTGAACCGTTTCCCGCTTCCAACGCGGCGCAACTCAATGCCGAGTTTGTTGGCCAGCAAGCAGCCGAGCGTCAATCGCAATGTTGATCCTTCAGCATTCCCCTGGTAGTGATAGCGAACCCGGTGTAAGAGCGATTGACTGCTTGGGGACCTCCCATTTCGGGGCGGTGCCGAAGGTGAGATCCCGGTGTAGAGCAACCAGAAGTCCCCGCAATTTATGCAGGCTGAAGATGCAATCGCGTCCAGTCCCTGGAAATACCAACCGTAGACCCCCGGTGATCGTGGGACAGGTGACGGGCGGGACAAGACTTCCTGCCGGCACCACAGGTGTTTTGGCCGGACCAGATCATTAGCCAACCTATCGCGCTCCTTTCCGGGCCAGAGCGTTACAGAAGAACAAACACGGCCCGTCGCTTGCTACGGGTCTCTGCTTCGGTCCTTTCATTGCACAACCCTTAGGCTTCTCTGAAGTCTTTTGGAGCCCGGTGCCGGCAAACAGGACTCCGACCTTCTGGCAGGTTTCATTGCGCTAACGGTTGCGATTATTGCCGGATAACGACCTTGTTTTGGTAGGATGAGAAAGCAAAAAGGTGTTGAGGGATTCAGAAGTAAGTTTAAGCCAGCTCTGAGCACTCGGGGCAAGACAATGTGCGAAACAATCTCGAAAGTCTGCAGATGGAAAACGGCGACCCACGTTACGTAGGAGTTCGCCAGTTCGTCTGCATTAGTTGTCACCTTATGAGGCACTACGATCTGCGGTCGCGGAGCGCAGCGCGCACGCGGCTGAACCAGTCGCCCCGGTGCACCAGTTTTGTATAGCGGTCCGCAAATTCGTGGCGAATCTCCGCCTTCGTGCGGACTATCATTGCTTTCCAATCACCGGAAATCAAGTAGGTCGCATTGCCTTCTATGGGGCACTCAAGAACCACACGCTCCGTACCCGCGAACTCGAAGACGACATAGCCGAGCCAGGAGTCCTTGCCAATGTAGCATTTGGCGGGAGAAAGCATTTTAATCTTCTCCAACCGGGACCAATCGATTCTGCTGCCGTGGAGGCCAGCAGGCAGCTTCTTCGATAATGCACGGTAATGCTCAATGACATCCTGAATGTCCCACGTGCTTTTGGGCAGTAGAGTGAATGGAAGGCGTTGCGTTGCAACCCCTATTGAGATGTTCTGCTCAACGGGAGGATGACAATTCTTAAGGTGGATGTGCATGCAATCGTCTCTGACCATCGCGCCGCAGATGGAGCAGGCTAGGCGAACCTTTGGCGGATCCTCTCTATAGCTGGAAGGGATGGGAGGGATCGGCAGGAAGTAAACCTTCGGACGCCTCCTTCGTTTGTGATGTTTTCTTGTTTTCATCTAGTCTGGCAGCCCGTTTTCTCCGGTCAAGATAAACGATACGCCTGGTCAAGCCTAGAATTCAACTTGCTGCCGTTCACAGTGAGAGCTAATGTCCTGTTAGCTTCCGATATTGCCAAATAAAAGGACCTAAATGACCGAACTGGCAGTGGCCGATAAAGCATCAGAATGGCGCAGATTAAAGTCGCTCGTGCTCGATAGCGTCTCCTCCCCGATCACGCGCCGTGTGTACAACCTCGGGCTCGACGAGTTCATCGCGTGGTACACCCTGGAGCCTCGGGCGGCGGTTCACGAAGGCGACAGTTAGCGCATGGCGGGTGGTTCTGGAAGGTCGCGGTCTTGGTTCAGTTTCGATAAACGTGCGGATCACGGCGGTACGGAAGCTTGCCGTAGAGGCCGCCGACAACGGGCTCCTCGCGCCGGAGTTGGCGGCGGGGATTGCCCGAATCAAAGGCGTCCGATCGCAGGGCGTTCGCGTAGGAAATTTGTTGTCGCTCCGCCAGGCGCAGACGCTCTTGAATACGCCGGACGTGCGCACGAAGAGAAAGGCCTGCGCGATCGGGCCATGTTCGCCACCCTGCTTGGCTGCGGGCTCCGCCGTTCCGAGGTGGCTGCGCTGACGATGCGACACGTCCAGCAGCGCGACAACCGCTGGTGCATCGTGGATCTGGTCGGCAAACATAACCGAGTGCGTACAATTCCGATGCCGCCATGGGTGAAGAACGGGATCGACGCGTGGACCTCGGCGGCGGAAGTCACGGAGGGCCATCTATTCCGACCGGTGCATCGCGGCGACCAGGTTTGCGGGCAGCGGATGAGCGAGAAGGTGGTGTGGCAGCTACTTCGGCCGTACGCCGTGGCCGCGGGCGTTCCCGGAATTGCGCCTCATAACCTCAGGGTAGCTGCGCGAAAATAGTGTCCGGGCTGGCGGCGGCGAGCTTGAGCAAATCCAATTGTTGCTGGGGCACTCGTCGGTTCAGACCACAGAGCGGTATCTCGGCACGAAGCAGGATTTGGCACATGCGCCGAATGACGGAATCAAGCTCACGCTCGTCTAAAGCACAAACACAGGGCAGCGTCGGGGGTGCACAGGTGGGAACAGGTAGACTTGGCGCATGGACCGAAAGATGTTCTGGCTCACGGTCACGGTCCTTGGTCTCGGGGCCGATATCGTTCTGCCGCTTTGGTGGGCGGTGGGAGCAACCATTCCAATTTTTGTCGTCAGTTGGTGGCTGGTCTACCGCAGCGATTGGTTTTAGACTCCTGGTGGCATCCCGTTATCGAAGCCCAGGACGTGCGACGCCGCTGTGCGAAGATGTGCCGGGCTACTGGCGGGGAACTTGAACAGATTCAGTTGCTGCTTGGGCATTCGTCGGTGCAGACTACCGAACGGTATCTAGGGACAAAGCAGGATTTAGCAATCGCTGGTTCACCTTGGCGATGTTTTTTATAGCGAGCTGGCCAGGGCAGCCATTGCGGTCGGGATTCGGTTAGGCCCGCGGGACCAGGTTCTGGATTTGTTCTCGAAGGCGATAGTGTCTTTGCTCCTGGGTTTCGCATACCCGAGATTTTAGCTCCGGACCTGCAAGTCGGCGAGACATATGCTTGGTGATACTTGCAAGTGTGGAAATATAGAACCTGATGATTCAGGATAGTGTTTTTGTGTTTGTGTTGATGCCGTTTGATTCAGATTTCGATGACGTTTATAGGCTGGGAATCAAAGAAAGGGCGAAGAGTTTCGACATGCTGGCCGAGAGGGTGGATGAACAAATCTGCAGGGAAGGCATCTTGGATCGCATTTACCGGCAGATTGACGTAGTCCGACGTCATTGTCGCGGACATGACCGGAAAGAATCCCAACGTGTTTTATGAAGTCGGCTATGCCCAGCCCACGCCAAGGGGAAGCTTTGCATTCTCCTTACGTCTGCCTCCAACGACATCCCGTTCGATTTGAAGCATCGCCGAACGTGCCGAACGGCTTGCGCGAGCGGGAACTGCCGTCCGGCGAGAAAACCATTGAATGTGTGTATACGCCGCACTCGCTGCGCGCCACCGCCGCCGCTACCCTCCTGCTCGATGCCGGCGTGGACATCATGGAGGTCAAGGAGCTACTCGGCCACCGCCACGTCACCACTACCCAGATTTATGACAAACGGCGACGCGCCGCCCGCGAGGGCGCCTCGCACAAGATGCCGCTATGAAGATCGTTCTTGGGGGTGGCGAAAGTCGCACCGCGATACGGGATTTGGTACGACAAAAGGATTCAGGTCGAGAATGTGTAGAATAAGCCGCCGATGACGAAGCTCAAATCTAAGGAGCCGGGAGCTGAGGATCTGCTGACCGAAATACGCGCGCTGATCGCAGCGGCGCGGCGCCAGACGACGGTCACGGTGAATATGGCGGTAACTCTCCTGTATTGGAGGATTGGCCAACGTATCCATCTTGTAATACTTGGTAGCAAGCGTGCTACCTATGGTGAACAAATTGTCGCTACACTGTCGCGAGAATTGGTAGCCGAATTTGGCCGCGGCTACGCCGAAAAGAACCTTCGAAGGATGATGCAGTTTGCCGAGGCATTCCCGGACGAGGAAATTGTCGCTACGCTGTCGCGACAATTGAGTTGGTCGCACGTTAAAGAGCTACTTCCGCTGACCCGATCCTTCCAACGCGAATTTTATGCTGAGATGAGCCGTATTGAAGGTTGGAGTGTGCGCACGTTGCGCGAACGCATCGACTCGATGCTCTACGAGCGTACAGCGCTCTCCAAACAACCCGAAGCTCTGATCAAGCAAGAACTGGCAATCCTCCGCAGCAAAGGTGAGATCACGCCGTCAATGTTGCTCAAAGACCCCTACATCCTGGATTTCTTGGCACTGACCGACCGTTTTCTAGAACGCGACTTCGAAGACGCCATTCTCCGAGAACTAGAAACCTTCCTGCTAGAGTTAGGCGCAGGATTTTCTTTTGTTGCCAGACAGAAGCGTATCCAACTCGATGGCGACGACTTCTATATCGACTTGCTCTTCTACAACCGCAAGCTGAAGCGATTGGTCGTCGTTGAGATCAAACAAGGTGGCTTCAAGCCTGAATACAAAGGGCAAATGGAGCTCTATCTGCGTTGGCTGGCGAAGTACGAGCGGGAACCGGATGAGAACCTGCCGCTGGGGATCATTTTCTGCACCGGCAAGAACGCCGAGCAAATCAAACTGCTTGAGCTCGGTGCTGTTGGTATCCATGTAGCCGAATATCTTACGGTACTGCCGCCACGGCAGGTAATGCAAGAAAAATTACACAACGCAATTGAGACAGCACGAGCACGGATCGCGTCGAAGGAAGTGAATTAATCATTCAGCGAAGAGCCGGCTGAGATCGTCTCGCAAGTGGCTTTCCGCTTCCCGGCGGAGGGCGTTATGGCCAGCCGGGACCATTCCGGGAATTTTGTACGCTAAGCGAAACCTCGTGCCGTAAGGAGGATAATGAAAAGGCGAAGATGCCTTTACTTAACTGGTCAAGTGGCGCGTTAGCAGCGGTTAAGGATAAGGATTGCCGGACTGAGATGACACGGTTGTTCAACGCGTACTTCCGCGTGGCAGAAGTCCAATCATTGACTGGCAGCATCCTCTATCTCGATTTGCCGGGGAGCCACACTCGGTACCACTTCCCTGCGAAGTTCACAGAAACGACCGGCTGGGTTGTACAGGCGGAACTGAAGCAGGAATACCGTAAGGTTCTCTTCAAGTTTTTCAGATTCTCTCGTTCCGCGTTTTTGATCGCATCAGGCTTCCTGTGGAACAGACTGCGCCATGCTGTTCCAACTCTTGGACGTTCGATATTTAAACCGCTGGCCGACCGTTTTCTCAAAGACGTCCGTTTTTAAGACTGGTGACGGCGGGTTGCGCCAGGCTTGCAAACCCGCATAAAAACTGTTGCTGCTGCTGAAGTGAACGGGGCTCGCCCGTTCACACTTCATCGCCGTACTTTGTGCTCATGGCAGCCGACGCATCCAAAAGTCTCAAAAAGCGGACGCACCCGGCCCCCGCGAGATTCGTTTACGATTGCCAATTTATCGGGGCTACGATCCGCCTCAAATCTTCTTCCGTCAGGTGGTGGCGGTCTGTGGATGCCTTCCACCGCTCAAGCAGAATCCGGTAGCGGTCTAGCGTCTGGCGGTGAGAGTTAATGTCGCCGTGCTTGGACTCCGGCCATCTGCCCTGCTTGTGAATCAAAAATTCGGCATATCCCATATACCTGGTTTCGTGATTGCCATCGAAACCGCGAAATGACAACTCGCTCTCCTCGATGCCGTCTTTATTATCAAGACGTTCATATGCATCGAGAAGCGTTCGGTGCATGTCAAGTATGTCGAAGACTTCTCGGCATTCTTCGGTTGTCAGGCCCTCGCCAACAGCCTCAAAAAGGTCCCTGTACTGGAGAACATACCCGTTCTCTAGAATCTCGCGGGCTTGACTATAGTGCGTAGCTTCCTGCGGATCGAGTTTTGCCAAAATGCTGAATTGGTGTGACAAAATCAGGCGTTCGATTTTAGTGAGTTCCATCACAGTAAGCCTACCGCACGTCAAGGGAACGCTTTTGGTTTTCGATCCCGTCGAGAACGAATTTATGTTGGCCATGAGGCACAACGACGAATTGCCAGTACGGGGCGATGCAGTCGGCTGTTTTATGGCTCGATAGGGGAAGCTCGGTCCAAGGACTTGTGTCGCAGGGTGCAAGCTGTTCGCTGTCTCGCAAAGGGTCCTTTTCGCCCCGAGGTAATTACAGGGCCAAACCCGGAAGAAGCGCCCGCTAGCCGCTGGACTTCCAATCGAGAGGTCACGTTCTCTTGTTTTGCCAACTCCAATTCTTTTCCGCATTTTGCAGCTGATACAGCAGCCATCTCTTCGCGTGAATTGCGATGCGCCGGGCTTCATCGTCGCACTTACTAAAGAAGATCTCAATTTGCTCCTCAAGCGCAACGCTCAGGCCGACTGAGCTCAGGAACGGGGTTTATACCGGCGTGGCCGCCACCTTCGCTTCTCGCCATTGAGATACTGTTGTTTAAAGCCTTTTCAGCACTCCGTATAATTGTTTGGATACGCGGGTCAAGTTTCTTGATCTCGTCCCACGTCGGTTTCTCAATCAAGCTCTCCTGTTCTTGCAGTCGTTTATCGGCGAGCTTCGTCTCTACAATGTCCCGACGAATGCCTGTCACATCTTTTTACTGTCCCGGACATGTCCTTACGGGGCCGGTAACCACCTTCGGCCCGGCGTGCGTAATCACGTTGAGGCCAGTTGTGAAAAGCGTCCTGAAGAAGCTCGAAATACTCATGTTGTGAAGTATTCATGCACAACCCCGGCGGTCTCCGGCGCTCTTACCTTCCTCTGCACTGTTCCATAATAGGTAGGTTTTGCATCATCCCCGGAAGGCCCGTAAATCGCGGGTTTGGGGCGTTCCAAAAGTCAGGTGCAAAATCGCGCCGTACCGCCGAGGAAAGTCTACGGCGGAGCGGCCCTGCGTGGGGTACACAAATCTAACCAGTGTTTAAGGCTGCGCGGGGTGTTGGGGCTGTTCGCTGCTGATATCTATGACCTCCATTCTCCTTGCCTGTGAAATCACGCGCTCAAGCTCAGACGCGCTCAGGCCCTCTGCTTCAAAGTGAATAATGGCATTGTCCTTCGTTGCGATGATTACCTTGCGGCTCTGCCGGGTTTTGAGATACGCAAGTATGACCCAGACAAATTCCGGTATTCAGCCTGCAAAGTCGTTTTAAACCGGCCAATGTCGTGGGTGGGGGTTCGCGGTCGGCACCAGGAGACGATAGTCTTCTTTCGTCTGAAACTGATTTTACCGGAGGGTGAATGCCTGTCCGGCAGATCGGAATTTTGGCACAGTCGCGGCCCCTTGATGGCCGCGATTCACCCCAGCCAGTTAGTAGCGAATTCGTATGCTGCATGGAAGGCCAAATGGAATGGAGTGCCTCCGGCGTATGCTCCGAAACTGAATCCGATTGAAGACC
>JAOAPI010000074.1 GCA_025462865.1 Candidatus Sulfotelmatobacter sp.
CCTTGAACCGGGGATGGATGAGCCCCGTACGGGCATTCGACGACTGCGTTCACCAGGAATCCGGGGATCACAGTTCTATTCGGATCGCTGGCTATCACCTCAGGATCGACAATTTCTTCCGCCACAATGATGACTCGTTTGGCTGCACGAACGGCTTCAATCATGACGCCGAAATTTCCCCAGCAATGCGCGTTGCCCTCGCAATCGGCGCGTTGCACGTGCACAATGGCTACGTCAGGAACCAGGGCGCGCACAGCCCAAAGAGTTTCTTTCGGTTCAAACGGAGAAATTACTTGATAGAAAAAATGGTTTCCCTTGGTTAAGTCGCTGCCCAGCGCGGTGCGAGTCGGCAGGAAAGGCACTCCCATGGCGCCTGCTTGCAACGCAAGCGCGATGGTGAAGTTCGTCATATTGAAGATTTTCATGCCGTCTTCTTCGACAGCCCGGCGGAAGTTGTACGCGGAGCCCATCATGACATTTCCCACCCAGGCGGCAATGATCTTTTCGGCGCAACCGGCTGCAATTAGCTGATCAAAGAGGATGTCGGAGATTGGTCCGATCAGAGTGAGCCCACATTTTTTCTGGCGAATGATCTCGTGACCGGCAGCAAACGGGATCATTTGTTCCAGTTGGAGGCCGACCGCGACGGAAGATCCGTCAGGGATGATCTCGGTTATGGCTTCCTGCATGGATAGAAGCTTAGACATGTTTGATATTGTACGCACGAGAAGCATCAGACATTAGAGACATTGGGATTGCGGTGAAGTCACGCTGGGAGAAAACCGAGAGCGTACTCGTTTTAGATCGACAGGATTTGAGCGCGGAGATCCATTTCTTGCAAATACATTGAACTGCAAGGTATCATGCCTTTGATGGCAACGCGCGAAACCAATCCGAATTTTATGAATGGAGTTCCGGAGCTCCTGATCCTTAGACTGCTTCAGCAAGAAGAAATGTATGGCTACGAGATTGTTCAAGCAATCCGCAACCGGACTGCCTCTGTGGTTGCGGTTGGGGAGGGTGTCGTCTATCCGGTGCTGCACGGGCTGGAACGCGAAGGAGCGCTCAGGTCAAGGCGCAAGACCGTCAACGGTCGTAGTCGTATCTATTATTCTGTGACCCGCGTCGGATCGCGCCGACTTGTGGATCTATCGAAGTCTTGGACTAATCTGACGACTGCAATTCAAATGATGCTGGCGGGAGGGCACCATGGCGAAGCCATTCCATGAACTTCACGAACGCTTGCTGCGGGCTGGTGTTGCGCCGCGACATGTACGGCGGTATCTGACAGAACTCGGCGATCATTTGATCGATCTGAGGGCGGAAGAGCAACGCTCGGGGCGCAGCCGAGCCGATGCGGAATCCGCGGCCTTGGCCCGGTTGGGAGGCATGGATGATCTCGCCAAGGCAATGATCGAGCGCCGCCAGTTCCAGGCTTGGTGCGTCCGAGCGCCTTGGGCGATGTTCAGTCTTGCGCCAATTTTCCTGCTGACTGGGACGTGGTTCGCTGCGTTGTTGATTTTGTGGTCGGGTTGGAAAATCTTTCTGCCAGGAGCCGACACGCCGTTCGTCCGAATAGATGGCTGGGCGATCTTCTATTTTGGGGTTGGCAGGTTGCTGTATTTTGGTGCGCCGATTCTCATCGGTTGGGGAATCGGGATTATCGCCGCCCGTCAAAGATTAAAAGCCGTTTGGCCCGCTGTTGGCCTGGTCCTGATCGCGTTCGTCGGTGGCACAGCGCAGGTTCATGCCAGCCGCTCAGCCGTGACCAGTGGACTCGGACATATCAGCATGGACTTCGCCTTAGCGACTTCCGTTCTGGGCATCCCTCATGGCCTGTTTCACGCCTTGCTGATTCTGTCGCTCACGATGTTGCCTTATCTGAGTTGGCGATTACAAAAAACTCACTTGCTTTTCGAGTAGTCGCGAAAATTTCGTTATTTTGCTTTCCACTCCGGTTCGCGTTTCTCCATAAACGCAGCGATTCCCTCTTGGGCGTCTTCAGTTTTCATCAAGTCTTCTAAATAGATTTTTTCAGCTCGCGCCAGACCTTTATCGAAATGAATTGCATGCCATCCATACATGGCTTTCTTGGTTACCGCGAGGGCTGCCGGACTGAGCTTCTCCAAACGATCGATCGTCTCCTGCACAGCGGTCTCGACTTCGGAATCAGCTAGGGCGGTGTTTGCCAAACCGATATTGGCGGCTTCCCTGCCGCTGATGCTGCGTCCTGTCAAAATCAGATCAGCCGCATGCCTGTGACCTACAAGCGCCGACAGAACCGTCACGGCCACAGGTGGATAGCAACCGAGTTTAATTTCTGGAAAGCCCCAAGTTGCGGTTTCGGATGTGTATACAAGATCGCAAACCATGGCCAGCTCGGCACCTCCGCCGAGGCAATGGCCGCGCACTGCTGCAATGCTCACTTTCGTAGAGCCGACTATGGCGTGAAAGATAGCGTGAAACTTCGTAAGCATCGTCGCAACGTTCTCTGGCGTGTGAGCTGCGACATCGACTCCAGCGGAAAAAGCTTGCTGCAAACCGGAGAGAACTATGGCAGCGATTTGCGGATTGGCTTCTATCCTTGCGAGCGCTTGGGCCAATTCTTCCATCATCGGAATATCAATTATGTTGAGCGGCGGATTTTGCAAAGTGATGCGGGCGACGGGTTGAAGGTCGAGAGTGATTCGCGAAAATGTGGTCATCGGTTGGGGCGCCATAGTCAAGTTCGGGGAACAAGAGTGTTTCAATCTACACGCGTACTAGCTGGTCCAGAACCCTTCTTTATCGTATTCGCGGATAGCTTGCAATTCATCGGCGGTTGGCTCTGGCGTAGTAGCCAAGTTTTTCCCGATTTTAAGTTTCCACCCGATGTTACTTAAAACATCTTCGACTTCAACGCCGGGATGCACGGAAGAAAGATACGCCTCCGCATCGTCTCCAAAACGAAGAACAGCTTTGGTTGTTATTACTGCCACGGGACCACCTCGCGGAAGCCCAGCGCGCTTGCGCCATTCCGGACTGTCACCGTTGCCAGGGCTCGTTAAGAATGAAACCCGTTCGGGGAGACGTTCCTTGCTGTGCTCCAGTAATACTACAAATCGATGAGCGAGCGACGCGATGTCACAGGCTCCTCCGGAGCCGGGAAGGCGGATCACTCCCTTCGGTCCACGGACTTCCGTGGAGTTTAAATTTCCAAAGCGATCGACTTCGGCGGCACCGAGAAACCCGAGATGCACGCGGCCTGACTGCAAAAGGCTCATGACACCCAGCATGTCGAGGCATTGAGTGGCTCCAAGAATATTTGGCGGATCGGCCATGGTGTAGATCAGTTCTGACGCTGGCGTCGAGCGGATCACGCCGTTTTCGAAGAGTCCAATGGCGTCGGGAGCATGCGTCTGCTTGGCGACAACGAAAGCGATTAGTGGCAAGCGCATGCCGACGAAAACAACTTCTTTGTCTTTGATTTCACGAGCGGCGGTGACAACCATCAACTCGGCCAGAGTGTAGGACGTTTGATCGCGATTGGCGATAGTGTTTGTGGTCACGAAGGTAAGTGCAACGCGGACAGCCAAGGGCGGCTGTCACTACGTGGTTGTCGCGTTACGCATTGCAAAATCAACCTATAACTATAAATTGATTGCCGATTTGCGAGGCTCGCCAATTGTGGACAAAGGATCGCGCGCGCCTTCTTTGGCCGCGATCCATTTCTTTTCGTTGGTGATGATATCCAACAGAAGTTTCTTGTCTTCCGGGGACGGCATGTAGTCTTTGACATGTTCTTCGTAGGCGCGGTCATCAAGCGGCTCGCCGCTTTGAGCGTGGAACTTCTGCCCGGCCCATCGTCCGATGGCGCGGTTGAACTTAATGTTGGGAGCATAGAGTTTTTCGTGACCCGGACCTAAAACGATGTTCAAGCGCTCTACCAAGCCAGCAACTTCATCGCGATACAAGTGCCGGTTGTAGTCGTTCAACTCATCGAGCTTTGCGGCCTGGTCATTCTTCGGCTCGTCGTAACGCCCCTTAATTCCCCATACATATGCCCAATGTGCCGATGAAGAGTTGTCGGTACCAAAGAGATCATAGGAACTT
>JAOAPI010000115.1 GCA_025462865.1 Candidatus Sulfotelmatobacter sp.
AGTATTTCTTATCGCGAATGAATTACTTAGCGCGAAAACCTCGCGTTGAGGATCTTGAGACGATTTTCGACCAGATCGGCGTCTAGCAACAAGTTGAGTGGGACGGACGATGGATGAAAAGTCCGTCCCATTTATTCTTCTTAGTTCTTCCGGTAGCGCCAAATCAGCGGCGCGTGTCGATGGTTTCTCCACGCTCGAGGTACGCGAGCAGCCAACCCATGACGCGCTTCCAGCCTTGGGAGTGGTCGGCAGCGGCGGCGGGATCGCCGGCGAATCCCTGCTGGCGGATTCGTAGCAGCGTACCTGTGCCCGCGCTCTGCGGTCCTTTGGGATGCAGGCTGTGGACGGTTTGCGGCTCGAGTTCCCAGCGCACGATCGTTTTTGTGCTTGGGCCGCACCAACTGGCGATCCAGGTATGGACCAACAGTCGCGGCGGATCGACTTCCAGATACTCGCCCGCCACGCGGAAAGTTTTACCGTCGACTCCAACGCCGTCGCTAGACCAATTGCCGCCGACGCGTACGTCGGCCTTTGAGTCCGTAAGGTGATACATCTCGCGGGCGCCCCACCAGTGCCGCATCTGGTCGGGATCAGTGATGGCTTGGAAGACTCGCGCCGGAGGGGCGGCGATAAAGATCTCACCTGTGATTACGTCTTGATCGGGAGTGATTGCAACGGTTGCCATAGTTCTATCTCCTAATTCGATTTTTCAACAGAGTTGTTAATCTGCTGCACCAGCCCTTTTTTCGATGCATGCGGCGCGAATTACTTTTTCGCGAGTTCACTGCGCTTGAGATCGAAAAATTGTTTCATTTCTTTTCCGGGAGCCGCAAAGGTCCAGTCTTCGGTGTGATGGTTGGCGTCGAGCACAATGAAGACCACGCGCTGCATGTGGCCGGCGTCGGGAGTTGCGAGATTGGTGGCGTCAAGAAAATCGAAGGTGATGGTTTTGCCGTCGGGAGAGGCGGTGGCCGCCATGCGGGGCTGATTGCCGGCGCCGCAATAATGCGTCATCAGCAGGCGGTTCGGACCGTCCATGTGAAACATGGTGATCATGTCTTCCGCATCCATGCCGTGGATCTCGCTCATCAGCGCGGAGCCTCCGGCAGTGTCGCGGAATGAAACGTGGAGCGGCTTACCTTGAGCGGTCTTCCCTTCCCAAGAACCTGTGAGCGATTTCAGTTGATCGAGTGACTTCTGCGCGGGGGATTGCGCGAAGGCCACGGTTGCGGTCAGCAACAACAGTGAGAGAGCGATGCGGATTGTCTTCATGTTAGCGATCTCCTTTGGAAGTTTTCGTATTTGGTTTTGCAGCGCGAGGCTGCGTGGTTTCTTTGGCGTATTCGGTTTCCACAAAAGTCTTGAGATTGGTGAGGCTCATCTTCCAGAAGCTGCGGTATTGCTCGAGCCAGGTGTCGATGGCGCGGAGCGGTTCAGGATTGAGTTGATAGACGCGATGGCGTCCTTCACGATGCTCATGCACGAGATGAGCGCGACGCAGTAGGCGAAGATGCTTGGAAATGGCAGGGCGAGAAACGGGAAAAGCTCCGGCAATTTCTCCGGCAGGCTGGCTGCCCCGCCGTAAGAGATCGAGCACAGCGCGCCGGGTGGGGTCGGCCAAAGCCTGAAACGTGCGGTCCGAATATGTAACCGATGGGTGACGCATAATGTGTAACCGTACAGTTACGTGATTAGTGTGTCAAGGAAAAAGTTGAGCTGTGCAAGGTTTTCGGGGAGATCGGTGGGAATTCCCCATGCGAACAAAGGGTTCGGTTCTTTTCCTACATTTCAGGTGCTTAACTTCCAGCTTGGTGCGCTAGCGCACGTTTGGTAAAGTATTTACACGAAACCTGCCAAGATCTCCGGACCCCGCTCCGTTTCCACTGTCGGAAAATGCAGCGCGACAACGCTGCATAAAGGATATTAAATTGGGCGAGAACTACAACGAAGAAAGTTGGGTGGGACTTTACAACGCCGCTCTGATCGAGCTTGAACACGCAAGATTGTGTGGTTTGATCAGGGACGCGCGAGCTGCAATCGTTGCGAGGGTCGAAAAGCTCGAAGGCATGCCGGGACTTCACGACGAGGAACGACGAGCAATCGCTGACGCTCTGGTTTCGTTACGCTTTTTGGAACAGGAAGAGGCGCGTGCCAACGCTGAGAAACAACGACATGCCGTAGAAAGAAGCCTGGAAAGGCTGCGTTCTGTCACCCCCGCAATCCTGAAGACTCAGGACGAAGAGAATCAGGAGTAAACACTCCCGCCAAGCACAGGAACCTGGACCGTTCCGCCCGACTTTGGGAACGGTGAGCCCGAAAGGGTAACCCCATAACAGGATTCCATAGCACCCTTCGCCTTCCAAAATTCGTGAACGATCACCGACCGTGCCTTAGCAACAAACACCCGCCGAGTAGAGAAAATACGCCCACCACAACGCCGATGACCACGCCCGCCAAAAAGGTCGGGGAATGCACAGCATCTCCTGCATTCAAAAAATAATGATGCAGCAGATGTGCAAAGGCCAGTGTTGTGAATAGAACGGCCAGTCCGCTCAAGATGTACACAATTCGCATTCCGAATTCCACCTCGACGAAGAAGTTGGCTATCTCGCGAAAGGGTTCACCCGCTTGGGGTCATACTTGATATCAACCAGGCCGTCGCGATAGTCCAATTCAATCTCAAGCTGCTTCAGCATGGCGAATCCCAAAAAACCGGACACCTCCGTCCCGGTGTGGCGGCTGATGGCCGAGAGGTCGAAAGTGATAATGCCTAAGTTCGCCTGACGAAGGTGACCGAAACGCAAAGTCGCCTTCTCGGAACTGTAGACCTTGTCCACCTCCCCGTTCACGCCGTGAACCCGCACGCGGTTTTCGGAACTAACCTTGCTGACTTGTCGCCCGGCACGCACCGAGAGAAGATTGCTGAAGGCACCCGTGTCGAGTCCAAACAGCATGGCCTTCGAATCGTTCACGCTGGTCGGCACCAAAATGGTGTGCCCAAAGCGGAAGACTTTCGTCCAGTTAGCCATTTCAGGCGCAATGTAACGATCTTTAGGGAAACTTCCTACTGCTGTCACTTTCGGCGGGGGAGCTTTCTGATCCTTCGAAGGTCCGTCATTTACGCTTTCTTCTTTCTGGTCCGCATTCGCTTGCTCCTCGCCCTCGCTGTTCAGCGATTTCGGGGCTACGGTCTCTTCGGGGCGCTTGGGCAACGGAGAGAGTTTGAGCCTCATTCCCGGAAGGTCAATGTCAATGAGATATCTTCCGAAAACATCAGCCCCGATCAACCCGTCTTCATCCGCCACCGACCCTTTGTCGCTGACCGAGACAACACAGTCTTGGAACTCCAGTTCGCCGACTCGAATGCGGTCTGCTAGCGCTGTGTAGCCGCTTTGCAGTCCCTTGTCGCCGATGCCTCCGTAGTGCACCGCGGAAATCGGGGTCAATCCCGCCTTTTCAGCGAGCTTCCGGTTCACCATGATCCCGCCGGCTCCGGTGTCAAGTAGAAGACGGGTATTCCGGTCATTGAGCCGAACCGACAGGCCGATTCCCCTTGTCCGCCTTATGTCCGCTGCATACATAGTCTCCAACTTGGTTTCGGTCTGCTCCACTTTGCTGACCAGCTTGCACACATGTACGGGCTTATCCGCTGTAGCTTTCAGAAATACCAAATACTCAGTCATCCGTTTTGTTTCTTCATCATCATCAGGATGTGGTCCGCTGAGGTAGGCCTTCAAGGCCGCCAGTCTATCTTTTCGTGGAAGCATCCGTAGCCATGCCCTTTGTACCTCGATGTCGTCAGGAGCAACTTCGTGGGCGCTCTGTAGCAGGTCATAGGCTTTGCGGTACAGGGAGTAGGAGTCGTACAACTGCGCCAGCCCGAGGTAAGCATGCACTTCTTTCGGGTCGAGCTTTCTCGCCGCGAGGTATGACACCTCGGCATCTGTCATTTCGCCGCGACGAAACTGAACGTCACCCTTTGCCGCCAACAACGCCGCGGAATTCGGCTGCACGACCAATGCAGTGATCGCGGCGTCCAAAGCTTCATCAATCTTTTGTTGGCGTAACATTGCACGCACGAGTCCAACTTGGGCAGGCTCAAGCTTCGCATCGGTCTTGACTAGGGCTTGATAACTAGACTCTGCTTCCGCGAACTTGCCCGACCGATAAAGTTGGTCGGCAGCCGAAAGCTCCGGATTCATAGTTGGTGGCTTGGTGTCATCAGCAAGCACTCTGGTTTGGAGCGGGAGCAGCAGAAGAAGGGTGACGAGGGTCGAGCGCAAGAAAGAGGGCATCAGATGCACTACTCCGGATAAACCGGAGCAGCGTAGCACGATTTTCGGAATCTTGCGCAACCGCCTTGCCCTTACCTGCTTGCTCACAAGAAACGGGGCGGAAAACCCAGCAATTTTGTTCAGGGAATTGTTCACAAGCTATGACAAATTGCAGTTTACGGGCTCTAGTGAGTTGATGGGCCGTGCAGGAGTCGAACTTCGCCCTCATGCTTGTAAGGCAGGCGCTAAGGTCATGCGCCGGATTTCACCCACCGGAATCGAGTAGCCGCACTTGGTGCGAGGTATGTTGAGCGCGGCCATGACCTTTTCACGATTGATCTTCTAGTTCCTTACCATCGGCCGGGCGTAGGGGAAGTTCACGGCCGACTAACATTGCGGCAAAGAGAACACCGCGCACGCAAGAAGTGATGTTCGGGCTTGGATTCCAGGATCAGTTCCGGCGTGTCCACGGAAACATAATGCCACAAGCACAGCCGTTCGAGGACAAAGCTTCCGTTTCTGTTTGGTTTTACGAAGTGACCGAAGACACCAGCGTTTCTACAGGCTCCATCTTTTCCAGCAATCTTTGAACAGATAGAAGCTCTTCGCGGATTCGCTCTATTTCGTCGATCGCCTCAGCGATTGTCTTAGGTGGTTCATTAGCGTGCGCCATGATCCGAGAAGCGTAGGCTTTTAATATGTCACTGTCGGTCCGCTAGCGCTCACATGGGAGCAAAGCAAGAATAGTGCCTCACCACTCTAATGCGACTGTTACAAAGCTTGTTTTAAGTCCGGCTTTGAGTCCGGCTGTCCGCATGCGCGACACGAGTCCGAAGTTCGGATTCTGCGTTTGAAATTCCACGCGACTCACATCGAAGAGTATTTTGAGCGGCAAAGGCCGGGTCTGATGCTGCCCTCGCGGCAATCGTTGGAACAAAGGTCTTCAGTTTGGGTCTCGCAATAATCATGGTTCGGGACACTCAACTCATAGCACAAGATGAGGTGTGGAAGGACATGTCCAAAAGGACAGGTCCTTTATACTGCGCCACAAATTGTAGATTTTAGTTCTTTATTTTGATCATGGTACGTGGAGCTTCATCCGCGATAGATGCTGCTCGTTAGTCTTTCGGCTATGAACCTCCGAAACCTGTTCAACCCCCTTCGGGGAGCACAGACTTTAGCCTGGTAACCGTCGGCACTGATAATGAGAACTCGTCGCCTACGTTTTCAAGGATCGACTATGAATACAAGCTCTCCGCCAGCTCGCGCTGCAAAGGCTCTTTGGCCGATTAGTTTAGGATTAGCTGTTCTTAGCCTTGCGACCTTTACGGGTTGCCAGGGATTCAGTTCTGCCAAGGCAGCTGCGACGAATCCCACTCCTGCTGGTGAACTCGGTTTAACTCCAGCCACCGAGACCTTCGGCACGGTGCAGGTAGGAAGTAGTCAACAGCAGTCCGGCACCGTAACTAATACGGGTGGTTCGCCTGTTACGATTTCACAAGTCGCAGTTAGCGGCACCGGTTTTACGCTTGGCGGGATTTCTATGCCGGTGACACTTGCGGCGGGACAGCCGACGTCCTTTGACATCACCTTCGCTCCGCAAGCCGCGGGCGCCGCCACCGGAAGTGTGACTATTACCTCGAATGCTTCGAATCCATCCTTGACTCTTGCTCTTTCGGGCACAGGAACAACAGCCGCCGCTCAATTGAACGTGTCTCCGTCGACTCTGGCTGCAGGAAATGTGTTTGTGGGATTTAGCGGAACTGCGTCGGGAACTCTCAGCGCGACCGGAGCCAACGTGACGGTCACCGCCGCCACCTCGAGCAATTCGCCCTTCACGATAAGTGGCCTCTCATTGCCAGCGATTATTGCCGCTGGAAGCAGCGCGCCCTTTAGTGTGACATACAGTCCCCAAGTAGCCGGGGCGGCTAGCGCGACCCTGACATTTACCAGCAATGCGCAGCCCTCGATGCTCACTGCCACGGCCAGCGGAACGGGTGTCGCGGCGCCGGCCCACACAGTCACCTTATCGTGGAATGCAAGCAGTTCCCCGAACATCACTGGATACAACATCTATCGGGCGGTCTATGTTAATTCCTGCGGTTCATATCAGAAGATCACAGGATCGTTGGATACCGCTACGACATACTCGGACTCAGCGGTGGCTGATGGCACGAACTACTGCTATGCCACAACCGCTGTAAATTCGAGTAACCAGGAAAGCGGCTACTCCAATGTCGTTTCCGACGTTCAGATCCCTCCCCCGTAGGCGTGCGGCGGTGAGCCTAATCGTCGAGCACAAGGCAAATATCTACGCGGTTATCTCAGGAGTTCAATCGGTGCAGCGTGTCGCGAATTTTGTTCGCTTCCGTGAAGTTCGGATCGAGTTGTAAAGTGCGTTGCAGTTCTTTTCTTGCGGCTGCCATGTTCTTCTGCTTTTGATAAACCATTCCGATGTGGTAATGGTACGTGGCATTTTCTGGCGCTTTTTGGAGAGCTTCTTGCAATAAATGTATGGCCAGATCATATAAGCCCTTTTGATAATAAGCCCAGGCCAGAGTGTCAGCTGCGCTCGGAGTGGCTGGCATCTTTTGGCGTGCGAGCCTCGCGAGGGAAAGTGCTTCTTCAGGGTTCTTCCCGTTTTCCAGCATCAGATAGGCTAGGTTATTGGCGGCTGGACCGTAGTTCGGGTCAACTTGCAACGCCTTTCGATACACATTCTCGGCCTCTTGCCGTCTTCCGCGCAGTTCTTCCATGGTTCCGGCAAGAAAGTATGCTGTTACGTTTCTTGGATTATTGTCGATTGATTTATAGGCGGTTGCCAGGGCCTGATCACCCTCGCCCCGAGCCATTTCGACTTTCGAGAGCAACGTAATTGCATCGAGATTGGCGGGGTTCAGTTGCCCGGCTTTCCGCAACGACATTTCAGCACCGGCCAAGTCTTTGTTGGCGACTTGCAACCCGCCAAGCAACGTGTACACGGAGTCGTTGTTCGGCGTCCTTGCGGCTTGCGCCTGAACTCTCTCGAGCGCTTTGGCGTTCTGCTTTTGGCGCATCAGGATGCTGGCCAAACCACTAAGAGCCTCGAAAAAAGCCGGATCCCGATCGAGAGCCTGCTCATAGTACTTCCGCGCTTCCTCGTCTTTACCTTGCCTTCGCAGAAAAGAAGCCATTGCTGAATAGCCTATGGGACTCTCAGGCTCAATCTGGATAGCTTTGTCTAGGTCTGATTGCGCCGTTGCAGGCTGCGTGTCCTCGCTTTCAGCGCGCAGAATGTAGCCACGTGGATCCAAAGGTCGGTAGTGAATGATCTGTTCTGCCGCGGTCTTCAGAAGCTGCCGATCGCCTCTGATGCGGGCAATCTGCGATAAAGCGAACTGCACCTCACTCATTTCAGGCGCGAGCTTCGCTGCCAGAAGCAATTCTTGCTTACCACGGTCCAAATTTCCGGTCTTCGTAAGAGCTAGGGCGAGTTGATAATGGCCATAGGCATTTTCTGGAACATTCTTAAGGGCGCCTTCTAGAATTGCAGCCGCTTCCTCGAATTTGCCTCGCGAAATAAGGATGGTTCCGCGGATGATCTGCGCTCCACTTTCATTCGGATTGTCCTTCAGAATTGCATCGTCGAGCTTATCCGCTTCTTCAAATCTGTTGTGAGAGAGCAGGAGTCGGATAAAGTCTTCTTGCGTTCCAATATCTTCAGGGTGCTCTTTCGCGAGGGAAGCAAATTCCGCGAGGGCCTTATCTCCATCGCCGACATTGTTGTAGTATTCGCCGAGAACCCGGTAGTGATCGCCTTCGCCCCCGAGATCCTTTTTGGCTTGAATCATAACTTGTTCCGCTTCAGCCTTACGTTGTTGCGAATAGTAGAGTCGTGCTAACCATCGGCGTGGCTCAACCCTCCTCGGATTCAGCGTGATCGTGTAACGCAGTTCTGTCTCCGCATCCCCCCACCGCCCTGCGCTTTCGTAAAGGCCGGCCAGAGCTTGGGCTGCGGGAGCGAATTTCGAATCGACCGCTAGAGCTTTTTTCAAACTAGCCTCGGCGGCATCCGTGTTATTGCTAGCGGACTGAAGCGTGGCGAGCTGTACATAAAACCCGGAATCGTTCGGATTTAAAGCGATCGCTTTGTTTATTTCCTCAAGAGCGGCATCCAACTTTCCTTGCGCACGATTCAATTCGGACAAGAGTAGGTGCGCATCGGCGTTCTTGGGATCCACGGCCAGCATCTCTTTAGCGATTGGGGCAACTTGCATGTATGAGCGGCCCGTGATCATGATAAGGCCGAGATTTAGTTGCGCCTTGGTATTGCCGGGATCGAGTTCGACTGTACGCTCCAGCTCGCTATATGCATCTTGCAGGCGTTGCATCTTTAGGTAACTCTCGCCCAGCTTGAAGTGAGCTGCCCCATACTGCGGGTCGAGTTGCACCGCATTTGAAAACTCTATGATGGCTTCGGGAAATTTTCCATTTTCGAAATAATGATTGCCTCTTTCGAAATATTTCTGCTTTCTTACGTTAGGATCTCGATCGCAACAGAGCGTTGCGGCCAACAAGAGCGCACAAACTAGGACGGCAGGCAAACGGAATTGAAGTATTAAGCTCGAAAGTATGTCTCGCATGATGATCTTAAGGGCATCCCCGCACTGAGGGCGGATTCGCGTTGAATTTTTACTTTGGAACTCCAATGGGGGTGTGCACCAGCAAGTAAAACGGGTCAAACAAGAAAAGCCTGACTTGGGGGCAGGCTTGTTGGTTCCGCCTAAAGCGGCAACTTAACCTTTAGATTCTAGTCAAGCTATCGACTTCACGCCACTGTTCAGAAAACACAACACTACGAACGCGCGGAATCGCCAGGATACCCAGGGCCGCAAGCAGGCTACAAAATAGCAAGATCGGTGTGGATGGTTCTGGCATTGAAACTGGATGGCCTGCCGCACTGATCGCGTAAACGTTTCCAGAGCCCGAAAGAGACTTGCCTTGAGAGAGGAAAATCCAATTTGCAAGCTCCGTGCAATCGGTACATTTGAGGTCAAAGCTGAATGTCAGCGGATTCCCTTGGCTTACCTCCGACAATGGACCTTTGCCGGTAGAGGCTACACACACCGCGTTGCCAACGGATGCACTACAGTTATTATTCCCGTTGTTTGATTTTCCCCCGGCCACCGCGTAAGAGGGGTCCGAAACGCCATTTACTGTGAGACCGCTTACGGAATCAACAGTGTTTGTGCTCTGAAACAATGTCAGGGAAAAACTTTGCGCATTCGCCGGAGTGGAGTTGCTGACGTCCGTAATGGTGTACGACAGCGAATAGTTGCTCTCACCGTTAGAGGCCGAAGGGGTGATGGCAGTCAGGGTAGCTTGAAATGAATATCCATTACACGCTAAACCACAGCCTGATACCTGCTGTGTGTCCGCATAGCTCGGCGCTGCAACGGCACAAATCGCGAAAAAGGCGGCGGCCACAATCAGTGAAGCACGTCCAAATTGATTCACTAGTTCCTCCGGAGAGCGGAAAATCCGATCTTCCACGGGTCGAGGGATACCCAGGAGTTACTCTAGACTAACCATGACCTCTGTCAAGACTGATAATTTCTGCAAGGTGTTGCAAGCGTTTGCAACTATAGGACCGTAAGCGTAATCGTGCAAATAAAAGGTTTATTATGAGAGAGTTGCATTGGGCGCGTTTTTCTTAGAACTAATTCTTGTCCCGCTTTCCGTTTTGCGCAGGGCGGAAATAATTGGAATCAATAAAGCCAATCCTAGCAAGTAAAAGACGATTCCTCCCGAGGTGTGAAGCCATCCATGCAGGAATCGCCGGTTCACATAAATGGACAGCAACGCAACTGTGACGATGCGCACCCCGTTTTTCAGTATCAAAATTGGTACGACAGAAGTAACCAACAATGCCTTTCTCCAGGCAGAACGGAAAACAAAGTGGCCCAGAACAAGAACTGTAATTAGGAGAGCCAAGCTGGAGCGGATCCCGCTACATTGTTTTGCCACTTCGATGTCCAGGGTCGGTACTCGCAGTATGAATCCCTGCTTGAGAACTGGAACTGAGAAGAGTCGAAACAACCCGTAAGCCACTATGGCCGATCCAGTTTGAAGGAGAAAAATTATTTTTTCCGTTACCAGGTCTGGGATCGGCACCAGCAACAAGAGAAATAGGAGTGGAAACGTAGCCTTAGAAAAGGCGCGTGTTCCGTAACAGAACATAAACCCTGCAAACAATATTATTACGAACGCCAGGGTAACGAGAGAAAGCTCGTTGTCCCGAAGAGACGCGGGCATCTTCCTCTCAGCCACCCACCAAAAAATGATTCCGAACAGAAATAGCAGCACCCCCGCAAAGGGGGAAGTTTCCGCGGTTGCGAAAATCCGATCTTGTCTCAGATAAATGAGAACTAAACTGACCGGGAGGACCAGAATAATGTAGGAAGCATAGTCGTGGGTGAGCGAAAAATTGATCAGATTCGCAATTGGTTTCGCAAATAAAATAATTAGGCTGATAAGAAAAATTGCGAACCCAAAATGCCGGCGCAACACTGTTGTGTGTCGTTGAGTCATGGATCGTTACTTCTTTGGCGGCATCTACTCTAGCCCCTGTACACTGCGCAAAACTTTTCGTTGTTCCGTCGATTGATAAGAGATTGGCCTATCGGCCACCCCCCAGACTGCCCTTCTGAGACCTGTTCACACCGGTTACAAGAATCCAAAATTATTGCATGAGACTCCCCCAGTCCAGCCCGCAGTCATTTTCTACCCGTGTCTTTCTGATCATAACCGCAGCAATGCTTTCCTTATGCGCTCAGGCGGGGGCCCAACAATTGACCTGCTCGCCCATGACCTTGACTTTTGGCCAAGTCCCCATCGGGCAGATGGAAAGGCTGCTGGTAGTGTTGAGCAATAGCTCGCAAACTAGCGTCACCGTTTCGGCGTCGAAATCGACTGGTACTGAGTTCTCCGTATCAGGATTAAGCTTGCCGTTAATCCTGTCCCCAGGTGAGAGCGCAGTCGTTGGTGTCACTTTCTCGCCCACCACCTCCGGATGGACTGCCGGGAAGGTCCTGTTTAACAGCAACGCTTCGAACCCTACTCTTCAACTTCGACTCCAGGGGACAGGTACGACCAGCGATGCTCTGACCGCCGTTCCATCGACCGCTTCGTTCGGAAACATAGCCCTAGGAACCAGTTCCACACTGCCCATTGTGCTGACCAATAACCATCGCTCGAGCGTGAAGGTATTCGCGCTCCAGGAGACGGGTAGCGAATTTTCGGTTAACGGGCCCTCCTTGCCGACGAACCTTCAGGCGGGGCAGAGTATTACGGTGAAAGTTACCTTCACTCCGCAAACCGCAGGAACCAGCGGAGGCAGCGTTTTCGTTACCGGCCCGGCACTGGTGATACCGCTCACCGGCACCGGAACCGTAACCACTCTGGGGCAGCTTGGCATTACCCCATCACCAATAAATTTTGGCAATGTTCCCGTAGGGACAACACAGACTCAAACCTTGACGATGAGTGCGACCGGCGCCAGCGTAACAGTCTCCTCCGACGCCAGTAGCAACTCGCAGTTTAGCCTCGAAGGCGCTTCCCTTCCCTTCACAATTCCCGCGGGACAAAACATTTCATTTAATGTCGCTTTCGCGCCCAAAGCGAGTGGCACCATTTCTGGTTCTCTCGCCTTCACTAGCAACGCCTCCAATTCGCAAGTTCTGGAGTCACTTACCGGTGCTGGTACGGTCACGCCGCACAGCGTGGATCTCTCGTGGAATGCCGCCCCGAACGTTGCGGGTTACAACATCTATCGCAGCATCACGGCAAGTGGCACATATACCAGGATCAATTCCACATTAGATCCAAATACTGCATATAGCGACAGCACGGTTGTTTCCGGCCAGACATATTACTACGAAGCCACGTCAGTGAATTCCGCCGGGCAAGAGAGCACCCGCTCAGAGCCCCCTGTAGCGGCGAGTATTCCGTAACCACAACTCGTAAGCTATTCGCAGCGGACGACCGCCCTTGATCTGTCGACATCAGCGTGAGGGGCCATTACATGACGCGGACGAACTAGGTCCAGGCTAGCCCGTCGCAACATGCAGAGAGCGGCGCGACGACGTCATCGTAGTTCGGTCCCTCGTCTGAGATTTCCTTCCTCTCGAGTGAGCTCCGTAACGTGTTGTTCTCCCATGGACAACTGAAGTAGCACATAGGGGCCATTCTCCCTAGGCTGCATTCACGTTAGTACTAGTACGGGTGGCCA
>JAOAPI010000126.1 GCA_025462865.1 Candidatus Sulfotelmatobacter sp.
CGGCTCGCGCCGCCCACCCAATCAGCCAAGGTCGATCGGTCCAAGTCCACGCCCTCACGCGCATAGATTTCCGATTGCCTATAGAGCGGAAGGTGGTCGGCATACTTCGCCACCAGCACATGCGCCAGCAATGCAGGCCCGGCCAGACCACGGTCGATCGGACGGCTCGGAGCCAACTCCTGCACGATGCGGGAGCAGCAGGGGCTACGAGAGCGCATCCCAGTTCAGCAGGGAGTTCAAGCGTTTTTTCGGCAATCGTCCAATGGAAGAGTCGAAGCGCATTCGCGAGAGTTTCGGCGGGCCTGTTGCGGAATTCGCGGGCGGAGCCAACAGAAAGCAGACCAACTTCCAGCCCGCCGCTTTGGCGAGCAAGGGCCTGGTATTTAGAGATCGTCCAAAGAGCTAGGTTAAGCCGCAGCAGTGGAAACGCGACGTGAAGTGATTGAACAGCTAACAGTTAAATTTTGATTAGCGTTACGCGCGAATTAGCCAGTACGGGAAGAAGGCTCTGGCTATTTCAGGCGCCCGGGCGAGAGTGCATCGTGTTTACAACGAAAAACAAAGATGGCAACGTATGATAGACCATATTATTCTCACAGTGAGTGATTTCGAGCGTTCAGTCGCTTTTTACGCCAAGGCCCTGAAACCACTTGGGATCACAAACTTTATAGATTATGAAGGCCATGACGGACACCCCGATTTGAAGGGTTTTGGTGACGGCAAAAGAGCCTTTTTCTGGCTCAAAGAAGGAAAGCCCGATCCCCAAGCGGTGCATGTTGGATTTGTAGCGAAAGACCATGCTGAGGTAGACGCATTCCACAAAGCCGCTGTGGACGCCGGAGGGAAGAGCCGGGAATCACCTCAGGGGCGGCCCGAATACTATCCTGGCTATTACGCGACATGGGTGTTCGATCCTGACGGCCACGATATCGAGGTCGTTCATAAAAGCTAAATTGATCTTCAAAGCTAAATTGATCTTCATAGTAATAGGCGCTTCAAGAGTTTGAAACTCGGGACGAGGTTCGCCATTCAGGCCCCATGAAACAAAGGCCGCGCAATCGTGGCCGATACGGTTTACAAACGTCTCGGCGGCGTGGACATTGTTGTTCATGTCGTTGGGCGGTTCTCGGCACCAGCGGGCGGTTTCGCGGTGCTCGACGATGTGCAATGGCAGCGAGCGCTAGAACAGAATCTTTTTCGGCGGTCCGGCTCGACCGCGCTCTTTTGCCGGGAATGCTCGATCAGGCCAAGGGCGTGATTATCCACATCACGTCCATCCAACGACAATTGCCGCTTCCCGACGCAACAATCGCGTACGCTGCGGCAAAGGCCGCGCTCTCGAATTACAGCAAGGGTCTGTCGAAGTATCTTCCGGTGGAACTACGCCGGGTGTTGCTCTTGCCCCAGGCTCTTCGCCACTGTCTTGTATTGCGTCTATTGGTCGGATTGCCCTGAGTGAGTGTTCGCGATTGCTCTCGAATGGAGGCTTGCAGAGTCGAGCAGAATATTGCTTCTGCCGCCATCGAGCTGAGCGCTTGTAATTCCATGGTGGCGAGCCGCTCCTCTGGAGAAATAGGGGCTCGCTCGTAGGAGCGCGCCCCTGTTGTGGTTCATTTGTCGGCGGGATCAGCGTCATTCTCTCCGCGCCGCTCGGCACGATCCAGCTTTAGGATCGATTCGAGACGGCATTCGAAGACTTTGTGCTTAGCGCCATCTTTCTCGTATTCGCGGCCACGAAGTTCGCCTTCTACCTGCACGTGGGCACCTTTTTTCAAGGTTACCGCGAAATCGGCCAACTTGCCGAACGACACACAGCGGTGCCATTCGGTGCGGGATTCCCACTCGCCTTCCGAGTTCTTCCACGAGCGTTGCGTGGCCACCGCAAATGCGGTGAAGGTTGATCCGTTACTGATTGTCTTTGTTTCGGCGTCTCCGCCGATGAATCCGATGAGGGTGAGCCTGTTGAGGTACATAGTCTTTTTTCCTGTTCTGCCCGCGTGTCCTGGGGCACTCAAGAGCGAGAGGCCGCCGATCCCAAGGCAAGACGCTGCTTTTCTGGGGGGACCAGAATGGGGGAGCCAGAACCGGAACGGCGTCGTCAGACGAAGCAGAAGCTTCGAAGACCGCAGGGCGCGGGAATTTGGCCCGAAGCTGTGCCCAGGACCGAAGGGCAGATCAGGATAATGACGCTCCGCGACGCTCCCCTTCAGGTTTCGCCGGAGTAGACGAAGACCATGATCAACCGAAAGAACCGCCTGCCTATGCGCAATGCCGCTGGAATCGAACTGGTTAGAAAGACAAGAGACTCTCGAAGCCCGTTTGGGCGACTCTTGAAGCCCGTTTTGAAGTTGACTCTGGCGTTTATAGCGTCAGCGTACCCGGCTGGCACTTTGAGTCTTATTCTCAGCGATTTACCACAGTACTTTACTGCGTTAAGAAGGCCATGGAAGCGGAAGAAATGCGCTAAGTGATTGATTATATGGAGCGGGAGACGGGACTCGAACCCGTGTGTTCAGCTTGGGAAACTAGTCGTGGATTGTAAATAAAGAACATATGCGTCCATGGCGGTAATTACTGAACATAGAAAACCGTGCCGTTTCAGCGTATTTTGCTTTTGCCCTTCTTAACGCATTAATCGCAGTAACGAGAAGGGTCCTGCTTTTAGCTTCCGATTTGCCCGCCTGAAAGCCTCGCCTTGAGGACTCGCCGGAATGTCCGGCGATGTTGCCGCGAGGTGAGCATTTGAACAATAGATCACAGTCGTTTTCGACTGGAGCACACCAACATCACGGGTTTCAATCTGCCGGGTCCATTCTCCGCAGCCTTCCCGGCGACCTGGTTGTCTCCAAACAGAAACTTCGGCGCGCGGAGGCCATTGCATGCGTCCGTCTGAAACGCCAGGAGGCGAACCAGAATCTGGGATTTGCGTCGCGCCCATTCGTGCTCTGCGGACTGCCGATCAAAAAGCCTGCGTCCGGCCAGTTGCTCCATGAGAGGCGCAACGGCCAGTTCTCGCTTCAGGTAACCGGACACCGGTCTTACGGCCTACCCTGGGGTCAGGATCGGCTCATTCCAATCTTCCTGGCCACGTTGGCGATCCGTCAGCAAAGGCAGACGATTCAGTTCCGAAGCGCGGCGGAGATGCTTGACTCCTTCGGCATGCAGCAAGGTGGGACACAGTACCGAAGGCTGGTGGCCGCTTTCCAGCGGATCTTTGGAGCAACGATCTTCTTCGGCACCGACATGCAACGAGAGAGAGCCGCAGTTGTGCATCAGGCGCGATTCAACTTCATGAGCGAGGCGCGGATTTGGTACTCGCGCGACGCAGATCAAGCCACACTTCCCGGCGGTTTTCAGAATGAGATCATCCTCAGCCACGAATTCTTCAACGAGATCATGAGCCACCCGATCCCAACCGACATGGAGGCCGCGAAGGCGCTCTCCTGTTCTCCGGCTGCTCTCGATTTATTTATGTGGCTTTCGTACCGGTGCTTCGTGGCGAAGGGACGTGAACGGGTGCCGCTTTTTGGAGATTTTGGGCTCGTGAATCAACTCGGCAGCTCGGACTATGCCAGGCCTCGCAAGTTCCGAGAACGGCTCGAAGGCTGGCTGGACCT
>JAOAPI010000140.1 GCA_025462865.1 Candidatus Sulfotelmatobacter sp.
TCTTTGACGCCCTGCCGCACGCTTTCTGGTACGACTCCACGCTTCCTGAAGCTATCGAGGCCAACAAAATAATGGCGGAGTTCTTCGTACAGCAATTAAGAAGGTAACCAGTGGTTGGGCGGACACCGTCCGCACGCGAAGTGTCTGCCGCAAGGCTTCGTTCAAACGGCGTTCTGAGAAACCGCGATTTCCAGTCGCATTGCCCTACACACGTTCCCGTTTTGCGAGTTCCGGATCTTGCGGATACCGCTAACGATATTAACCGATATCGCTCCGGAATCCGCGACGACATCTCGCCAGCACGCGAAGCGTCATTGCTAACTGGCCTAGACCATTGAAGGAGGAGAAGCTGGATTATTCCGTGTCGCAGCTAACGCACTGCGCATAGTGGACATGGTACTGGCCTGCCATCCAGACTTCAACGCAGCAAATACGCCGCGGCCGGATAGGTCCCAAGAACCAGCCCCTGGGCGACGCCAAAACAGTTAAACGAACCATCTGCAATGAGCTTTCTTGGCCTTTTGTCGAGCACCTGGAAGCACTGCCGTGCTCAACTAGGGAGGACGCCATATGCGCTGCTTTCTTAGCTACAACAAAAAGGACCAGGAAATTGCCCGGTCTGTAGGTGCGCACATCACACTCAGCGGGCTGGACGTGTGGTTTGACGAATGGGAAGTTCAGGCAGGCGATTCCGTTCCGGGAAAGCTGAATGAAGGTCTGGCCGGGTTTGATGCCTTCATACTTATCTGGTCTAGCGACGCGAACCAATCAAGCTGGGTCCGCCAAGAACTTCGGGCCGCGATAATGAGGGCGATGGGAGACGGTTCGGCCAAGATAATTCCGTGCGTTCTGGACAGCACGCCGCTTCCTCCATTGATTTCTGATCGGCGATACGTTGACTTCTCGGACCCGCATGCAGGGATAGAAGAATTGTTTGGGGACTTGACTGGCGCGCGCACCAAGCGTGCAAGATTGTTGGCCATCCAAAGGGCGATTCAAGAAATGGATGTGCAATGGACGACGCATCCCCTTCTAGTCCCGATGGTCTGTTGCCCGAAGTGCGGCGAAACGGAAACCCTTCAGGGCTGGCAACAGAATGACCGCCGCGGGGACGCGTATGCGGGCATGGAATGTACAAGCTGCGGATGGTCAGACGGCTCCGAAATTTGATCTGTCAACTAATCGGGACGATCCTCGGTCGCAAACCCTTCCTGCGAAATCCTGCTGAGGCGGTCCTGCTTCTTCTTCACCCATCTTGAGTGTCTTTGCCCAGTGGAAGCGTGGACCGGCGGGCCCGAGCGCCGGCCGTCGGGAAATAAAGTGGGCCAATGGTACACCAGCCTCCACGGAATCGATACAGCATCATGCTCCTGGTCGTCCTTCAGGCTGGAGAGCTTCCGATGTGGCCGGATAGCGCGCCTGATTCGACTGGAACCCGAGTCAAAGTCTGCCGGCGCCACCTGTCAGAATCAGGCGTCATCCAGACAACAACGGCTGTCTAGATCGCCAGATCGAAGCCGCTCGCGGTTCTGATACTTAGTTCAGAAGGAGTCCCCGGATCTGCGGCAGTAGCTTCTCGATCCTGCGGATCGCAAGCTTTGCTTCACTCTCCGGTACTCTTTGTGTAGTGTGAACAAGGCGGTTTCGCAGTTCCATGACGTGCCAGAGCTCGAAGACTTGCTCTTTATCGAGAACTCCGTGTTGAGCCGCCGCATTCGTAAGGTCTCGCAAAGTCCGTATCCTCTGCGGATCACCTTTTCCGCTCTGTGAGAAAATTTTTCGCAGTTCATCTTCCATAGCAACCGAGGATGCGATCACCGCCGCGCGATACTCCCGCTTCCTAAGCAGTCGGCGAGCTTCCTCCATAGGGTTTGAAGGCAGCAACTCAGCTGCCTGGGCGAACCAACGCTGGACTTCTTCGACGAACTCCTCATCCGGCATCCGATCTGCGCCCGGCCGTACCAACCTCCGAAGATTGACAAGGTCGTCCGGAAGTTGGCCATGCTGTTCTGAGATAACGAGAACGACATTGCTCGCTTTCTGCCTCGATATGATCAGCCCCAGTTCAGTAACGGTCCACGGTGAAGATGCATCGATTACGACGAGATCAGCTCTATCGATCAAAGCGGCCACCTTCGCGACAACACTACCGCCAGGCGATACAATTTCGTCCACCGTCATCGGAGTGAATCCGGCCTTCTCGGCTATAGGAAACACGACACTCCGATAGACCGACTGCAGCCCATGCGGTAACAGAAAGAGGCATAAACGGCCAGTGGTTCCCTTCGGCAGGGATAGTTCTTCAAGGGACTCCTCCTTCAGCGAGGTACTTGCGTCAACGATTCCCTTTGAAATATGTTCATCAATCTCCGAGAAGAGATCCGCCAGGATTCTCTTATAGTCTTTGGCCTTGCCTGGAAGATTGATCAGCTTAACGCCTCTCCGCTCATAACGGGCAAGACTTTGCTGCGACGCCTCCACGGCAATGCAATAAGCAGGGCGCCTCATCTTTCCGAGTCTGTCTCCCACCGTTTGCCAAACCTGACGAAAGTCGGGGTCGTCGAGGCTGTATCCGATAAACAGCGCTGTATTATAGATCAGCATGTTCGCCAAGAAGGTCGCCATGAGCGGGTATTTCTGCAGAGTCACATCATAATCCTGTTCAACTACCACAAGTTTCTCGGGGTGGTGTAGATCTCCGTGCAATTTGACGATTCGCACACTGGAGCCCTTTGGACCGATCGTCAGTTGGTCCTCGCCGGTGATGGGAGTACAACTCCATCGAACAAATCCATAACCCCGTTCTAAAAGAAAATCGAAGTTTGTTGTAAAGACAATCTCAAACGGGATTCGGCAGAAAGCCTTGTGGGCTTCGCTTGGTTGAGCTTCGTCCACCAAAAGCAGCCGACGTAGCTCTTCGACGAGCCGGGTTCGGCCATATTCGTGAGAGTATGCGGAGATCGCATCCAGAGCTCCAAGATACTCGTAGGCTGACACGTCGGCTGCCAAAGCACGCCCAAGACCGTCCCAATCCGGGATCTTAGCTCCGGCCGGGATATCTGCGTTGCGCGAAAGGCCAGCGCCAATGAATGGAATGCACCGTGTGTCGATCAGATCGTCAAGGAGGGGTCTGGGTAAGTTTGAGAGATATTTCGCCATTGTTTTTTGCCGGTGCCCAACCCTAGGGCGGACTGTCGGCACCGACTCATCATCACAGATTTATGAGCTTCAAATGGCCGCGTAATCGGCTTGTCCGCGAAGCATGATGCCCGGACATCTAATTGGTGCAAAATGTGAGAGGTACGGCGCATGCACGGATTGGACCGGATAAGCCGAAATTAACCGGCCAAACGGGTTGATTCGGGCCAGGGTCCAAACAGATTTGGCCGGTTGATTTTAGCTACTCGTAAAACTGTGGCGATATCCCAACTTTTGGCCAACTTGACTGGCGGATCGGCGTGCTGACAGCTTCCGATGTTGCCCCATCTCACTAATTCTGGGGACGGCCGCGGGAGGTCCGGATCGGCCTCAAATTCCCCATACGCCCTTGGCGATTCTGCAAGACGTAATTTGCCGGATGGAAGCCGGCTTGCCCATCAACCCGCCTAGATGAATTACTCTGGAGAGCATGGCTGACCCTGAACACGTAGCAATGTTACTTCAAGGCGGCGTTGAGAGATGGAACTCTTGGCGGCGGGAGCATCCTGACGTCGTACCCAATCTCTTTAAGGCCGATCTCACTAAAGCCGATCTGGCCGGAGACGGGGGGATCGGTGCAAATTTGTACCGAGCGAACCTCGAAAGTGCGAATCTCTTTGGAACAAATCTGCACGGTGCAAATCTTCGCGATGCCAACCTTCGATCGACGAGCGTGGGTTTTACGGTGTTTGGTAATGCCAATCTAAGCGCTGCTCGTGGTCTAGATACGTGCCAGCACTTGGGGGCCAGTGTCGTGGACCATCAGACGTTGGCCAAATCGTGGCCCATCCCGATCGATTTTCTCCGGGGGTGCGGACTACCCGAAACGCTGATCGAATTTCTGCCTTCGCTACTCGCGCAGCCCGTCCAGTTCTACTCATGTTTCATCAGCTATTCCAGCGACGATCAAGATTTTGCTGATTGTCTTTACGCCGACCTTCAGGTTAGAGGAGTTCGTTGCTGGTTCGCCCCTGAAGACCTAAAGATAGGTGACCGCTTTCGACAACGTATTGACGAGGCAATTCGGCTGCACGACAAGTTACTTCTAGTTGTGTCGCGCAACTCAGTGCAAAGCGACTGGGTCCGCGAAGAAGTAGAATCGTGTTTAGAGCGCGAGCGACGAGAAAAACGCACCTTATTGTTTCCGGTTCGGCTGGACGATGCCGTCATGAACACAGAGGAGGCCTGGGCGGGATCGATCCGCCGCCAACGACACATCGGGGACTTTCGGGAATGGAAGAATCAGGATGCGTACCGCGAGGGCATTGAACGGTTGTTGCGGGATCTCAGGCCGATCCCTTAGAACGAGCAGAGCAGGCCTGTCTTTTCTTTTTGGTGAACCTTAAGGGAAAGCGGGTTACTGACGCTCGGCGTTTCTGTAGCTTTGCTGTTTGTTCACTTTGTTTTGGCGATCCGTCGCCCGCTCACCGGTGTCAGTTGATGTCTTCTGCGACGAGAGCTAATGTCCTGTTAGCTTCCGATATGGCCAATCAAAAGGACCTAAATGACCGAACTGGTGGTTGCCGACAAAGGCGCCGAATGGCGCAGACTAAAGTCGCTCGTACTTGATAGCGTTTCCTCCCCGATCACGCGCCGCGTATACAACCTCGGGCTCGACGAGTTCATCGCGTGGTACACGCTGGAGCCCCGGGCAGGGTTCACGAAGGCGACCGTCAGCGCGTGGCGGGTCGTGCTGGAAGGCCGCGGCCTCGGATCGGTCTCGATCAACGTGCGGATCACGGCTGTACGGAAGCTGGCAGTAGAGGCCGCAGACAACGGGCTTCTGGCACCGGAACTCGCCGCGGGCATTGCGCGAATAAAAGGCGTCCGATCGCAGGGCGTTCGCGTAGGAAACTGGCTGTCGCTCCGCCAGGCGCAGACGCTCTTGAATACACCCGACGTGGGCACCAAGAAAGGCCCGCGCGACCGGGCCATGTTTGCCACGTTGCTTGGATGCGGACTGCGCAGGTCCGAAGTGGCGGCGCTGACCATGCGACATGTCCAGCAGCGCGACAACCGGTGGTGCATCGTGGATCTGGTCGGGAAGCACAACCGCGTGCGGACGATCCCGATGCCAGCGTGGGTCAAGAACGCCATCGACGCCTGGACCTCGGCGGCGGAAGTCGCGGAAGGGAATGTGTTCCGACCCGTGCATCGCGGGCATCAGGTTTCAGGGCTGCGGATGAGTGAGAAAGTTGTTTGGCAGTTGCTCCGGCCGTACGCCGCGGCAGCGGGCGTTCCCGGGATTGCACCCCATGACTTGAGGCGCAGCTGCGCGAAAATGTGCCGTGCTGCCGGAGGTGAGTTGGAACAGATTCAGTTGCTGCTTGGGCATTCTTCGGTGCAGACAACTGAGCGCTACCTTGGCACGAAACAGGATTTGGTTCATGCGCCGAATGATGGAATCAAGCTGATCCTCGTCTGAAGCATAGAGCCTCGGGCTTGCCTGGAAACCCGCATAACCTAATGTCGCGATGCATAAGCCGGAACAGGTAGACTTGGCGCATGGACCGAAAGATGTTCTGGCTCACGGTGACGGTTCTTGGTCTCGGGGCCGATATCGTTCTGCCGCTTTGGTGGGCGGTGGGAGCAACCATTCCAATTTTTGTCGTCAGTTGGTGGCTGATCTATCGCAGCGACTGGTTTTAGGTCCTTGGTGGCGTTCCCTTATCGAACCCTAAGACTTGCGATGCAGTTGCGCGAACATGTGCCGGGCGGCCGGCGGGGAGCTTGAGCAAATCCAGTTGCTTCTTCGACATTCATCGGTGCAGACCACCGAGCGCTATCTGGGCACGAAGCAGATTTGGCGCATAATCCACCGGTCTTCGCAAAGGTTCAAACGGTCCGAATTCTCTCCGTAGGTTTGCAGCGCATATAATGGCCGCTCAAGGTATTGTAGCGATTAACGGCCCCATTACCGACGATGCGCTACTGGTGGGTGAACCAGAACCAGACATTCCGGCACGAAATCCGAGGCGGATAGCTCTGGTCTCCGAAGCGCAGTTCAAACGGAGCGCGGAACCCGTTCTATGAGTCAATGCGTGAGGTTTCGCCGGGCGATCTAGTCATCTCATTCGTCAATACCAGGATTTTCGCGATTGGCATCGTGCGGTCGTAGTGTTATGAGAGTCCTAAGCCCGCAGAATTTGGCGCAGCGGGGCTAAACTGGGAGGCAATCGGCTGGCGAATCCGCGTCAGCTTCACGCAGTTGGTCAATCAGGCGAGGCCCAAGGATCACATGGATACCTTGCGATCCCTGTTGCCGGCCCGCTACTCCCCTTTTACAGGCAAACGGCAATGGTGTTCAGTCAATCTACTTAACAGAGGTACCGGAAAGACTGGCCGAAGCGTTGTTCAGTTTGGTCGGGTCGGAGGGGTCAGTTCTTTACAAGGTTGCGGCAACTGCCCAGCAGGACGTTCCGGAGATCGTCGATCAGGCAGCGAATGCCGATATTGAATTGTGGGAGCACCACCTGGAAACTGAGGTTGAGCAGAATTCTCAACTCCCAGAGACCGATCGACAGGCGCTGATTGTCGCCCGACGCGGCCAGGGGCTATTCAAAGACCGGGTCATGCAGATCGAACGTCGATGCCGGATCACCCACGTCGAAAATGCAGCGCACCTAAGAGCGAGCCACTGTAAACCATGGAGGGATTGCAACAACGACGAACGATTGAATGGGGAGAATGGACTTCTTCTGACGCCAAGCATTGACCACCTCTTCGACCGAGGGTTCATTGGGTTTGAGAACTCCGGGAATCTGATCATCTCGCCGGTTGCGCATACACCGTCACTGCAGCGAATGGGTATAGACACAAATAAGGTTGTCAATGTCGGTGGGTTCACCCACGGTCAGAGGGAATTCTTGGAGGTGGGTATCCGCTTGACTCAGGTAAGCCCGATATATAGTATGCGGACATGGTTGAGGAATACCCGCGCAGTCTGACAGAACTGGAGGCGGACTTCGCTACCGAGGACGCATGTCGGGCCTACCTGGCGCGGCTTCGGTGGCCGTTCGGTTTCGCTTGTCCACGGTGCGGGTCCGGGAAGGCGTGGAGGGTGCGGGGTCTTTGGGAGTGTGCCGGGTGCGGTTGCCAGACTTCGGTGACCGCGGGGACGATTTTTCAGGATACGCGGACTCCATTGCCAGTGTGGTTTCGCGCCATGTGGTGGGTGACGACGCAGAAAAGCGGCGCCAGCGCGCTGGGACTGCAACGAGTGCTCGGGCTGAAGAAATATGAGACGGCGTGGACTTGGCTCCATAAACTGCGCCGTGCCATGGTAAGACCGGGACGAGACTTGCTCACTGGCAGCGTCGAAGTGGATGAGTGTTATGTGGGCGGTCTGGAGGAGGGTCGGCGCGGTCGCGTCAACTTGAAGAAAGCGCTGGTGGTTGTTGCCGCTCAGGAGGACGGGCCGGGCATCGGCAGGATTCGCATGCGCCAGATTGCAGACGCTTCGGCCGCGAGCCTGATGCTTTTTGTGCGGGACAAAGTAGAACCGGGAAGCCTCGTTCATACCGATGGATGGCTGGGGTACGATCCCTTGAAGAGCAAAGGCTACATGCATCAGATCACGTTCCTGAAGGGGAAGAAGGAGACTCCATCGGAGTTGATGCCGCGGGTCCACCGCGTGATCTCCCTCCTCAAACGGTGGCTCATGGGAACCCACCAGGGAGGGGTCAGTCACAAGCACCTCGATTACTATCTGGATGAGTTCACGTTCCGCTTCAATCGGCGGCGATCAAACAGCCGAGGCAAACTTTTCTTTCGCCTTGCGCAGCAAGCTGTGGCTGTTGAGCCCGTTTCCTATGACCAGATCGTCCATCCGGCCTCCTCAGGAAAGGCCAAACCACAATCTGTAGTGGCTACCTGAGTCAACCGGATACCCACCTTCTTTGAATATCACCGCAGCGCGGTGCTCCTGAGGGCGATTCGTTAGCGCATGGGAACCAACGCTTGATCTTTATTGTCAAATGAGATTCTTCGTCGGAGTCACTGACTACAACTGGTACAAAGTTCACGCCTCACGGCTGCAAGTGGATGAGGTTAACTTTTGGCGGCCCTCACCTGACGCCGGCTTCAAGGCGCTCAAAACCGGGGAACCGTTTTTGTTCAAACTTCACTCCCCGCGGAATTTCATTGTTGGCGGCGGATTCTTTACCAAGTTCCTACAGTTACCCGTCAGCCTAGCCTGGGAGGCGTTTGGAAACGGCAATGGCGCGAACACATTCCTGGAAGTTCGACAGAAAATAGCGAAGTATCGACGGCAGCAAGTCAGCCCTGAAGAAGATCCTCGAATAGGCTGCATCATCCTGACAGAGCCATTCTTTTTCCCTGAATCTGATTGGATACCATGCCCGGATAATTTCTCTTTAAACATTGTGTCGGGCAAGGGATACGATACAGACGAGCCAATGGGGGCAAGCCTGTGGGCGGACGTTTCCGGCCGACTGGTGAAGACGCAAGCTTCTGATCCGGGTCCTGCTACCGTCGCAGCTATCCACGCAGCGCGATTTGGCGCCCCAGTACTCGTCATGCCGCGCCTTGGACAGGGTGCTTTTCGCCTACTGATCACCGACGCATACGAGCATCGATGCGCAATGACTGGGGAGAGAACGCGTCCAGCGTTGGAAGCCGCGCATATCAAACCATATTCTAGAGGGGGCCCGCACGAGCTATCCAACGGAATTCTCCTCCGAAGCGACTTGCACAAGCT
>JAOAPI010000141.1 GCA_025462865.1 Candidatus Sulfotelmatobacter sp.
TCTCTGAGCTGCCTCAGAACTGTCACTTCTGAGAAGCCGACTTGGCGGCACGACATCACACATCCCGAAATAAGAAAAAGCGGAGTATGCGAAGCTGCAATAGCCCAGTCGTCTGTGAAATCCTTGCGTTTGTAGGTCTCGATAGTGTCCGTGAAACGTGGGAACAAGACGAGACCGTCGCCGAGCTTCTGCTGAAGAACAAGAGGATCACTCCGGAGATGCTGAGGGTTACGGGTCCTGCCGACCCCGATCGTGCCTCTCTCGGCATCTGAGCGGCAGAGCGGGTGGGTTCGAAGGGACGTCACACCAAAACTTCGGGTCTGCTTTGGAAACACGCCAAAATCCTCATGATTCTCTCGGCCGCTGGGGGCTACGAGCGATTCGGTCCTTGGGCTGGAACGGCTGTCAAACAAATCGTCCGCTGTGTTCAGGTGCCGCGCCACTAGGATTCCCGCGACAAGCGCGAGCACGAGCTTACGGCCCTCGTCTACGCGTGCATGGTAGCAACTTCGTCTTTCGTTTTTCTACAATCTGATTGCCATTGAGACGCTAACGGTGAGGTGCTACCTTCTTCTGTGACTGGAGTTACGCGATGAAGGTAGATAAGCTCGCGCTGCCGCAAGAACAAAAACAGGGTACGGAACAGTTGAAGAATCAGCTCGAAAATCATCTATGAAGACGATCCTGGAATTCTTGGACTTACACTCGCTGGCGAGTACCGAATCGCAGATAGTAGAACTCATAGACGAAGAATCGGAGAGATGCATTAGTTCAGGCGATCTCCTCGGGGCTGGAGAGTGGCACGTGAGCAAGCTCCGCTACTGCAAACATGCTGGCCAAGCTGACCCGCTGCTCGCGAAAATCATCGCCCTGTGGGCCTCGGCGTCCGACCTCGTTTTCTCGCCCGAAAATCTCCACGACCTAGTCAGAAATATCGGTTCTTTCAGTCCAGATGCCCAGGATCAAAATTGCGAAATGCAGATGCGTGATCTGCGAACGTACTGCGCCGCTCGCGGCTTCACGATCAGCCGTGAGTACATCGACATCGGCCAATCGGGCGCGAAGGACTCGCGTCCGGATCTTAAGGAACTCATGGCTGACGCCCGTAAACGGAGGTTCGACTCCATCTTGGTTTGGCGCTTTGACCGTTTCGCCCGCTCCACCAAACACCTCCTGCTGGCACTGGAGGAGTTCCGGTCGCTCGGTATCCAGTTCGTCAGCTACCAAGAGAACATCGACACGAGCAGCCCGTTGGGGCAGGCACTTTTCACAATTGTGTCGGCCGTCGCTCAACTGGAACGTGACCTGATCCGGGAGCGGGTGAGCGCAGGTGTACGGAACGCTCGGGCCTGAGGCAAGGAACTGGGCCGTCCGCGTCGAATCGTAAATCAGGAGGACATCACTCGGCTTAAGGCTGAGGGTGCGAGTCTACGGCAGATTGCTGCAAAGTTGGGAATCGGGTACGGAACCGTTAGGACCCGGCTCCGGGCCGGTGAGCTAAAATCCCCACCGTAGAACCCGCCGGGCACCCCACGGATTCAAAGCCGTTAAGCGCGGTTGATTTGATGAGCGGGAATCTACAGATTTCCGCCCGGCTCCGATTCTCTGCAGCGTTTAGCTATAATTCGAAACAGGAGACGCATGTATTCCAAGGAAAGCGCCGATCCCCGCGTTAGGCAGCTTGCGCACATTAAGCAGATGCAGGAATTGGCGAGGTCACGTTATCCAAGTCCGACGTCTCCAGAACCGTCCCAAGGTGATATTGCAGCATGGTGCGATGCAACGCCACAAGATGCCATGGCCACCGACGGCTGCCACGTTGACCTTGACGGTGTCTGTTCTCACGGCTACCCATCTTGGCTGATTATGTACGGTCTTGTCGCCGATCCGAATCAAGAGCTCGACTCAGGTTCAAAACAGTGAACGAATTTTCGCGTAGCCTGCTTAGACCGTGTGTCGCACTTCCGGCTTGGGAAGTCCTTCGAGCTCCAGTTTCTCTTTAATCTGGATCAATCGCCAGCTTTGTTTCTCAGTCGGAATCTTCCGAGGGACAGCGGCAGCCACAGCGAGGATTCCATCTTCGTCGGGGTTCGTGATTGACTGTTCCGCGGCCCATTTCCGCGCCTTACCCCAATAGTCGGCCCCCAATTCGAGAACGAACCGCTGGTTCTCAATGCCATTTTCAATACGCTGCTCGTTCTTGGAAGTCCGTTGCGCGTAGCTGTCATCCTCTTTGTCGATCAGAAGCGGTCCCAACTTCTTCTTGAGATTGATATCGATCTCGATCGCCTTAGCACGTTTCCAGCAGACCTCCTTCTTGCACCATTCCGTAACGTTTTGAAGTCCTGCTTCAGGTGTGACGATGATATCGAACATTGCCTTCGCGACCTGTTGGACGATGCTCAGGAGTGCGACCGGGACGATCTGTTGCGCCCAGAGTCGCCGAAAGTCCAATACCTGTGTATTCAGCTGCTCCTCAACCATCTGGGAAAGCTTCGACACCGAGTAGGCGACAATATTCGCTCGATATCCACCTTGGTACCAAGCTTGTTCGGCAACCAGCTTCTCCGTGGCGTGGAAAAGTAAGGCTTTTCCGACCAGCCTCTTGAAGTAGTCGTCATTGAACTGATCCGAGTTACGAGTCCAGTCGTCAGAGGCATATGTGCTGAATGATAGGAAATTCTTCTGGGCGCCTTGGCTAACGATGTGGGGGAGTTGTTTCCAGACATTTTCAAATTTAGCCAGATCCGTTTTTGTGATCACCTGGTGTCTGGGGTTCAGCAGAACGTATTTTTTTCGCTCGGCCGGAGTGAGGCGACTCTGCTCGTTGAGATACTGTCCTCTGGCTCTCTCATAAAACCAATGCGTTTCGTACTGAGCTCCTCCGGCGGCCGCCGCCCAGAGTCGACGAGAAATTTGCTCAATGCGCCTGTGGAATTCGTGGTTAGAGAAAAAGTCCGCCTCACTGACTTTGTTTTGACTGTTAGCGCATCGCGAGATTTCAGGGATGACCTCACCGGCTTGTTCCGGAGCTACGACTGAGAGCTTCATTTGCACAAATACTGATTTCAGGCTGGTTCGGTCATTGCCAAGTGCACTCGCAAGGGAAGCTGTCGTCTGGCCGCCATTGACGATCTGCAAGTCTGCGGCTTTGAGGATTCGGAGGCCCACTCCATGATTCGACACTTCAACCGAGCTCGCCGTGCACGCAATCCCGTTATTAAATGCAAAGAACATGTCTGGCCTTTGCAGTATGGTGTTGCGAATGCCTTTATTCACCTTCCCGCGAACCGTAAGAAAAGAGCGAACGTTGCCCTCCAATAGCCTGCTGCCATAAGTTTCATAAATTGCAGCAAGCGCGTCCCCCGGAATTACACAAAGATAAGCTTGATATTGCGTGGAATCCACGCTCGCGCGAATGCACTGGAGTCCTCCAGGGAAAAGCGCGTTGAAATCGACCTCCAAATCATCCCGACCCGTACGAGATTCAAAAACGCGGAAAAAGCGACTCACATCCCATATGTGTAAGTCCGCGGTTTTCCCTGAGATGATCGTTTCGGGAAGATCGCGAATTCTGGTGCTTATCAGTGAGTCAGACAACAGATAGAGGCGCATACGAGTGATTGTCGCCTGATTCTGATGTAGCTGGCTTGCAAGCGCGTAGGCGGGGGCACTCTCTTCAGTCTCGCGCGTCAGTTTTCCGGAAAACGAGTCTTCGCAGAATGTTTGGATACGACCGAACCATGCCTTCGCGTCTGACTGCGTGAGGCTGCCAATTTCGTCAGTTCCACCAAAATCGCCGATAAAAAGACGTACAGACCCATCAGCTTCGTCAAACGAGTACGCGTCTATACCGGAGTTTCGGTTCTTAGTGCCTGTCCCACGGTAGAAACACGTCTGTACGTCTGCTACCTCGTCGGCGTCTTCAAGCAGCCTGAGACAGTGTTCAACAAACGCGCTATGGCGAAATTCTTGGCTCACTGCGGCCTGGGCGGAGACGTTCTCAAGTATTTCCTTTCGGAATTCATCGAGATTCATGTCTCAAGCACCTGTGAAAACGGAATTTCGAAGTCTAAGCATTGATCCAGATTCAAAGAATATGTCGCTGCGATTATTCCGCTAGGTACCGAAACGGGCGTGAGGCGAGGGAAAGACTCTCGCACTTCAAAGGCACGAGTTCGTTCGGCTATCAATGGCACGTCGCATTCTGGCTGAGTTTCGTCGAATCCCAGGTCGGCCAACTTGAGCTCGAACTCCGATAGCGACGAGGGATGATTGGTGAGGGAATTTCGGATTCGCGAGACGAGTGCGTTTGGTGTGATTGCCCGTGGTTCCTCCGAGGAAGACGGTCCAACTGAAAACACTATGAGTGTTGTCGGCGTGTTTGCAGTATGCAGTTGCTCAAGTGAACTTATGATGACTGTATGCGCGCCGATCGGGCAGACTTTGATTTCGTAAATATGGCCGCCTGTTTCAAAGTCCTGCGGTGCACCGGTTGGGCCCAACCACGCAGTGATGGCAGGCGTGGGTCCTATCCTCGCGACTAGTTGTTCGAGGAATAGTAGTTCTCCCATGAGGCCTAATAGCTGCGGTTGAGAAAGACCCTTTCGTGTTGCTTCAAGAAGTCGCCGCCACTTCTCAAGGCGGTTTAACAGGAATTGAGCATCCCCGCCGGTGTGCGTGAAGTTCCTGAGACTCTCAATTAGGTCTTCGCAAACAGAACAGAACGGATGAAGAAGGTCCGGGGTGGAGAGACTGATCAGAATTGCAAACTTGCCATCGTGCCGGAGATTCTGGGAAACTTCCAGGGATCTTAACCTCGGAAGCTGTTCGACCTGGCGATCTGACAGCAGCATTAAAACAGGAGATTCACGAACATCGATGCCAAGATACAGATCGTAGGGGTGTCTTTCGTCCACCCTCTTGAAGATGGGGCGCTCCCGTTGAGCACGAACATCATTCCATATTTGCTCAGCCGACATCGGCGTCTTCTTCCTGAGGGAGATCGTCGTCTATTTCCTGCTCCAACATGGATCTCCACTCAACCAGGTTGACCCTATAGGTGACACGTTTGGCAACATCTGAGTCATCAAATTGGGGGAAACTGAGACCGAGTGCAACAATTTCATCAGAGTAACCCCCTGCGACCGGCTCGTTCGGAGAAAGAACGTGAATGAGAAGCAGCGGGCGAGATCGTGCCTCTCTGTAAATCCGGTCCGGATAACTCTTGCCGGGGCTCTTGCTCCGAAACTCTTGTTCAACGCGGGTTATCTCTGTGATATCCAGACCTTCCTTTTCCACTCCTCTAGACCCAACCCTCGCCTTCGTTCCGGAGACAACAAGCATTCCATTCTGATCGTCAACCATGCTGCGCTTCGATGCTGACATTGTCACGCCTCCGATACTTACCGATTTGCCAGTACCGGATGTGGGTATTGCGACATCCCAGTTTTGCAGTTTAGATTCCATTGCGCTTCCCAGGTACTTGGCGAGATCGCCAGTCTGAAACGTTATATTCAGGGGGTGTACGTCAAAGTCTCTGAGCAACGACGCCACTAGTTCCTTCGGGACACCCCGCCAAACAATATTGCTGCCTGTAGTGGATTTCTCCGACTTGAATCCGGCAACCTTCAACTGCTCGATGAAGCGAGTCAGAGCGGCCCGATTTGCGATGAGGGAATTCGTGTTGCTTTTGAGCCGGGCTGTCTCAGGAGATTTACCACTTAGCGAAATGACTCTCTCTATTGTCTTCGCTTGCCGCATCTTATTCTGAGCCGTCACAATTAAAGAGTCAGGGTGAGCTCTAACCTTAAGCCCGAAATCGAGTGGCGTCGCGCGCTGCTGCCGCATTCTCTTCACTTCATCGCGCAGTTCTTCCGTGGCAGAGGTAATGTGGGCGTACCATTGTGCGGCTTCATCAGTTATCCAGAGTCTACAAAGATCGGCATACCCGTCGCGATAACCAAACCAGCGGCCCATCTGTAGCAGCGTGTCGTACATCTGTGAGTTCCGAAAAAAATAACTTGTACTGAGACCTTCCAGAGTCAACCCGCGAGAAAGGCTATTGCCGCCGACAGCAATCACCCTCAGGCCTGATTCTTTGTGTACTGCATAGTCGAGACTCGCTGCGCCAGTTCTTTGATTTATGGCTTTGACCGTGATTGGAAGTGCGGAGTTGAGAAGCGATCGCTGCACCGTCGCCCAAGTGAATCCGGCATCCGCGTACTCGTCGCTCCACACTCGCTCTGCTCTTGCTAGGGAAGAGTTACGCAGTGCCTGTTCTCGGGGAAGTTGACTGTAATTCCGTATGTCCTGCTGAGTCTTGGACAGCAGTTCATGAACAAGGGATGCGACCTGGTCTTGAACTGCAGTGAAACGACTGACATTGACAAGCATAGAGCGATGTGTGGGACCTTCGCCGCGCGAATCGCGTATCGCATTTGCCAGAAGAAAAGAAAACACACCGTCGACAAGTGATTCCGGCAGAGAGTCCAGTCTCAAATCCGATTTGTGCCTTAGCGGGAAGATTTCATAGGCATCCTCAATGGTTCGCAGGATATCGAACCGGGGTTCCTCGCCAAACAGAGCTGTCGGCCCAACGTAGTTCGTGGGCGAATCAAGCGTATAAATAAAGTCCCTTGGAAACAAATCGTCTCCGAGCATTTCGTGATCCGTATCCGGGTCGATGAATATGTTCGCGAAAGGAGTTGCTGTGAATCCCAGATAGCTTGAACGGGTGAACAGTCGCAGAAGAGCTCGTATTCGCTGATTGATTTGTGTGGGGTCAACGCCAGAAGGATTAGTGTTCACCGACGCGCTGTCAGCTTCGTCGTCGATCAAGAGAAGGGGGATATCAACCGTACCCTGCTGGTTGGCATTGAAGTCGGAAAGCCATCTTTCCAGATTTTCGAGAATTCGCCTGTTCTTCTTGACCACCACCAGTACGGGGATGTTGAATGCATCCAATCGAAATCCGAGGGCATTCAAGAGATTCTTGCTGAAGTCCTTTTCCCGCGATGTAAAAACACCAGCCGCTTTTCTCGAATCGACTAGGCCAACACCGACCGCACGGCTTTTCTTTATCTGGGTCAGAAGACCAGAACTGTCGAGACCTACAAATCCTTCGTCGAGTCGTTCCTGTGTCTGCCGACGAAGAGATTCGAGAGTCCCCGTGAGGAGAATTATCAAGCGATAACCTGCATCTGCCGCCTTGCAACAGAGGGCAGTGTATGTGGCTGTCTTCCCGGATTGAACATCCCCAATGACCAACCCTCGACGCTTCCACAGGCCTTCCGCGTCTGGATCATGGAGCAAATCCAGAATGTCATCCGTTACGCGGTCAAGAGTGCTGATTACCCTGGGCGGCCATTCCCGTCTCTGCAGGAACGTCTGAAATCGTTGCCAATAGAAAGGTTCAATCGAAGCTTTCTTTGCATGTAGCCAAGGAACATATGTCTCGCTGGTGAGCGCAACCCCCGTGTCCATCTGGATAGCGAGTTTGGCGTGAAGGCGTCTGATAATCTCCTGATACTCGCCTTCCTCTACAGGGAATGCAGCGCGCAACCGAGTCGCTAAGTCTTTTAGCGCGGTCTCATCGGGTGCCCGATCCGCAGGCAGCGAGACGAGAACCGAGTTTTCTAGGGCCCGGCCGTTATCGGTCAGCATCGACGAGTTTCCTTTGAATGCTCAGGGTTTCTTCTGGATAAAAGCTAAAAGGTTCTATGGAGGCGAGAGCCTCTATCAGGTGCTTTCCATAATCGCTACTGCGCCCCAACGCGTCGAGCATCGTTGAGGCTAGGGAAAACAGTTCTTCGTATTTGTTGGCGCGATTCTCTACTGTCGGTCGTCGCTCGGAAGCCATGTCAGCATACACGGCATCGAACGGGACAGTTGTCTCAATTGTCCGCAGCAGTCGCTGAACCAGTTGCTGATAGTGGTCGTCTGTGATCGCTTCGATAGCCTTTATCAAGGGGTGTTCGCGATTGATTTTGTATTCGACGCCGGTTCTCGTCGTCAAGCGGTCCCAAGCATGAAGAACATCATCGTTCGTAGCTTTGCGACCTCGGAAGATGTAAACGCGACGACTACCCTCAGCTATTCGCGAAATGATTATCTTGAGTCGATCTCTGACTGGCTGCGGAGGATAGGCACTAGATTTGCGAACGTCAATTGTCCACAGATGGTCTAGGGTGTTAGGAATGTCTACGCGGACTCTTGCCAGCTTAGTTATTTCTTCTTGCCTGATGAGGCGGAACCAAGAACCCCAAATGATTAACCGACGATTCCTGTAGACGTAGAATCCCTGGTTTCTCCTGAGCCCTTCCTCGCCTCCCGCAATAGCAAGATCGGCAACGGATAGTTTGCTAATGTGAGGCAAGATGAACGGCGCAATTGTCACAATCTCATCTTCAAGCGAAATCTGTTCCTCGGGCAAAGCCTGAGTTCCGCGGTGAGACATCAAGAATGGGTCGAGCGCTGCGACCGGGTTTCCGTTGAGGAGGATTTTGATTGGTAGGTGTGGCTTTTCGGGGCTGAGAAATCGATGAAAAACCAGAGCCAAATGTTCACGGGCGCTGTCCATTCTTTGCCCGAGAGCACTCTCTATCGAGAGTTCTCCCGCGCTGAGCCGATCAAAGGATTGCCAGAGCACCATAGTTCCTGAGCTCAAGACGGTAAGCTCCGCAATATGTGGCAAGGAAAGGATAGCCTCGCCCGTGAGGCCTAACAGAATCCAGTCTTCCCGTTGACCGATAACGTCAAGGTCCCAACGTTTAGCAGCCAGACGACCGTTTACATTTGATACAACCGTAAGTCGTCGGCATTGGGAAAGCGAAGCTGTTTTCAGGCCTAGACCGAAGCGGCCCAAGTCAGATCGCTTCCTTTCGACTCGTGGGTCCGCGCTGCCGTGGCGCATCGCTGTTACGAGATTTTCCGACGGAATGCCACAACCATCGTCAATGACGGCGACGTATGGTTCGCCATATGGAGAGAAACGAACCTCGATGGTTCGAGCGCCAGCGGAAACGGAATTGTCCATGATGTCGGCTAGGGCCGACTGAAAGGAATAACCGATGGCGCGCATCGACTCCAGCAGAACTGGAGCGAATGGCGGGAGGTGAATCTCCTCACTAGAGTGATCGGACACAAGCTCGCTGTTTTCCGTTCAGATTGGGGGAGAACTTTCGATTGTAACATGCACTTAATAGAGGAGATAAACGGAATTACTTTGTTATCCAGCGCAGGAGACGGCGTGTCAGGCGCTCGTGATTTCGAAGTTCGCACTCCCACACGACATGCACCCTCCAACCTAAATGCCTTAGTCTGGTCAATGCTTTCTTATCCCGATGTACATTTCCCTCGAACTTCTTGGTCCAAAATGCCTCGCGAGACTTTGGGGTATACGCCAATTGGCAACCCTCGTGACGATGCCAAAAACAACCGTGCACCAAAACAGCGCATTTCCAACGAGGTAATACGATGTCTGGACAGCCGGGCAGCGCGCGTACGTGCAGCCGATAGCGAAAGCCCATTCCATGAAGTAGAGATCGGACGAGCAGTTCGGGTTTGGTGTTCGCTCCCCGAATTCTCGACATATTCCAGCTGCGCCGTTGCTTTGTGATGCGATCGGTCACAGCCTATCGTATCGCCACAGCCGCTCAGTCGAAAAGGTCAAACACAACAGCAGCTATTTGTCTTGCCAGCAACGGCGGCACAGCATTCCCGACCTGTTGGTATTGCTTTGTAGTCGGTCCGGAGAAGAAATAGTTGTCCGGGAAGGTCTGTAATCTTGCCGCCTCTCGTACCGTCAGGCTGCGGCATTGAAGCGGGTCCGGGTGAATGAAGTAGTGGCCGTCCTTGCCGATGTGGCTGGTGATTGTTGTGGCGGGCTTGCTTCTTACCTGAACCCGAAATCTGTCCTTGAAGATGAGGTCGTTGCCTTTCACTTTCTTGACATTGTCGTGATCGGGAAGCAGTGACACCGGAAAATTTGAAAGATTCGGCGACTTCTTGTGCACGGCTGCATAGCAAGCCAAGAAGAAATACCGCCACAAGTCAGAATCCATGTGGCTACGGCTAACGTGGTTGCAGACTCCATGCAATCGAGAATCATGAAACCAGTCGCGTTGAAACAGTGGCTGACGGTCCCACTCTATAAATGCGTCGCCGGGGGACAGACGTTCCGCCAGTCGGTTCAGCTTTGCGAATATTGCTTTGTGGACTTTGTCGTCTATCGCAGGGTCGAGCAGAGCATCGCTGTCCGCCATAAGGCGAATCGTCTCTACCCACTTTTCTCCGGAATCGTGCCCGTTGGAAAGTCGGCTCCGGAGCCTCGGCAAATCGGAAATAGCCGCCCACATCTTAACTTTGTCATAGTAAATGCGGAGAGTTTGCGGCCGTCGTTTCATATCACTTCTGACGCCAAGAAGGATCAGTCGGTGCCTTGCCTGCGGAATCCGATGCGCTTCAGTCTTTACAATGTAACTGGTGGGGTCAGACTCGGAATTCGCTTCGAACAATCCCCGCGTTCCGGAGTACTCAGCGACCGGATAGACTTTGTACTCAAGCCCACCATTCCGGCCTTCGTCTTCGCCACGAGCCGCCGGAATCGGATGACGCAGGTCGGACAAAATGCGGTTGATGATCGGCTTCCCTCCGACTTCTGCGGAGAGAATCCCCTTGACGTTCTCCATCACAAATATGGGCGGGGAGTGTTCGGCGATGATGCGAAGGTAAGCCTTATAAAGAAAATGACGTTTGTCCTTCTCGTAATTTTGGGTTCCGTCGCGACGATCGACGGGAATAACCCGAGACCTACCGGCAACGGAATAGGCCTGACAAGGAGGCCCCCCGATGAGTACCCAATTGTCGGCTCCGTTTAACCCTGTCGCGATGCGCTGATCTATCTTCGATGCGGACAATTTCCGATAGTCGCCGAGCTCCGCACTCCATGACTCAGAATCAGCATTCGCCGCTTGAGCCGGAAAGCGAGAATAAAGCTGCTCGCGGTCTATCTTGCCGCGAAGGTGATCATAATATTCTTCGGGAACATCTTTTCGGCGAAACTGTCGGAAAAAACTGCGGAGCTTCAGCGTGTCGTGTGCAACCGGATCTTTCTCGATGGAGAGGGCTAGCTTGAATGCGGGACCGCCTTCAGCGTTGACGAACGCACTGAAACCCTCGCCGAGTCCACCCGGACCCGCAAATAGATCAATTACTGGAATCATCGTTAGGTGCCAGGATACCTGGTGGAGGCAGGGAAGAGCAAGAGAAGGAGAAGGACGAATAACGAGGTCAAAGTCACCTGGGCGAAATCTTCATGTGCCGAACCGATCAGTTGAACCGCTTGTGTTCTCGAACCTTGTCATAACTCATCGATTCGAACGTTCGGGAGTTGGTGGACCTTTGAATCGCTCGCGAAACTCCGCATAGAGCTGATCAGCGTCATCCAAAAAGGTCTGAAGTGCTCCTTGCTCTGAAGATCGTGCAGTAGATCGTCATTAGAAACGAATCGCAATTGGAAAGCACCGGGAGACTTTTCGACCATCATAAACATAAGCGCGGGGACGTCTTTGGCTGCATTTGGATCCCTCGGATGTCCGCTCGGATCGCGCACGTCTTTTCCGTGTTTCATATTGGCGAAATTCTACTCCGTACAAAGCGAAATGAATCCTTCGACGATTCTGCTTCTCGGATGTACCTGGAACCCGCGTCAAACTAGGATTCCCGCCACAATCGCCAGCACGCGTTTATGGCCTTCCTTCCATCGCGACCCACCGTACTAGGCTCGGGCAATGCCGTGGAAATTGACACTAGAGACGGAGTTCTATAAGCTCTGCTTTCCCCGAAATCCTAAATCGGATTGCCAAGCTGATGAATCCCGGAACGATCTCGCTAGCCCAAACCACGGGAACGGGCCGGAATGCCTCGCTCAGCATCGATTCGGAGGTGATCAATTGGCGACTAACCCTAACCCTAGTCCTACCGCCTCTCTTCCTGTTCTTAAGCAAACGACAGATCGAGGTTCCCGAGCGGTAGTGTTGGGGGCGGATTCCAACGAACTCGTATTTGCAGTCGTGGGCCACGCTGGTTCCGGCACAACCCTTGTAGCACAGGCTCTTGCCGCGGTATTGAAGGAGACATCGTTCAACAGCAGTGCGTTTGATGTGGTAACTCTAAAGGCGCGTGATGTTATCAAGGCGTGGGCTGAAAAGCACGGTAAAACTGTACCTCCCGACAGGCCTGGCGGTGAACGGCTAATAGAGGATGTGAAAAAGTATCAGGACTTGGGAGACGAGATGCGTAAGCAGGTGACCGCGAGCGGCGAAGAAGACCACCCGGCGGTGGCTCGGGCACTCGTGCTGAGAATTCGGGAGGCCAGGGCACAGACGCTCAAGCTTGCGGCAGGACCCGGTCAGCCTGTTCCGCCGGATGGCAAGCCGAGAGCCTACATACTCGACTCTCTTCGTCATCCGGCTGAGGTTAACCTCCTTCGTGCCATATATGGGGACGCTTTCGTCCTGATTGGGGTTGTTTGCGAGGAAGAGAAGCGGGTCAACCGAATGAGCCACAAGTACAGTGACGCAGGACACGCCACCGTGAGGAAATTTATGGAAAGAGACGCCGCCGCGAGAGAAAGCCATGGACAGCAAGTGGCGAAGGCATTTCATCTAAGTGATTTCTTCGTGGACAACACGATAGACAGAACGGTGACCGAGGATGTGACTGGCAATGAGGACTGGGATTTTGCGGAGCATCTTTCTCGACTAATTACGATTCTGACACACACGAAGTTGATCCGACCCGAAATCGGCGAGACGGCGATGCATCATGCGAACAGTGCAAAAATGCGAAGCGCTTGTCTCTCAAGGCAGGTGGGAGCCGCTCTCGTCGATTCTGAGGGCAACATAGTTGCGACCGGGACGAATGAAGTACCAAAAGCCGGAGGTGGAGTATATGGTGAGTCTTTTGGCGACGAAGAGCATGAAGGAAGGTGCGGCTTGCTTCTTCCTGAGTCCCAACGTTTTTGTCGGAACACGAGGCAGCAAAACGAGATTATTGCAGATCTCATCGAATCCGTACCGGAGCTAAAGAATGCGGACGCGGTCCGCAAGACCCAACTAGAGAAAGAACTTAGGCACACTCGAATTGGAAGCTTGATTGAATTCAGTAGAGCCGTTCATGCGGAAATGGACGCAATTTTGTCTGCGGCTCGGCAGGGAGGGCGCTTGACAGGTACCCGGCTCTTTGTAACGACGTTCCCTTGCCATTACTGCGCCCGTCACATTGTGAGTGCAGGAGTGGACGAAGTGCAGTACATTGAGCCATATCCCAAGAGTCAGGCTCTGGATTTGCATGCGGATGCAATTCAGGTCGAAGCAACCAATTGGAAGCCTCCAAGCGAGAATGGAAGTAAGGTTCTTTTTCGGCCATTTTCCGGAGTTTCACCGCGATTCTACAAGAAGGCCTTCTTGAAGGAGCGCGATCTAAAAGACAACGCTTCCGGAGATATGAAAATCGGGGCCCCTGAGTGGGGCCAGCCTTGGAGCCTTCGAAAGAACAGCTACATTGAGCTTGAGGCAGAACTCAGCAAAGTTGGAGAGGAAACATGGAAACCAAAACCGCCCGCGCCTTCAAATTGATTTCTAACTCTGGGTCAGTTGAGAAACCGCAACCCTTTACTCCGACAAATGGTGTTCAGCAATCCCTCTTCCCATTGCGAAACCCTAGATCTGCGTTTTTTGTCTCACTTCCTGACGTTGACCATGTTGAGTTCGTTCAATTGCTGAAAAACTCAGGACCCGCAGTGATCGTCGAACTACGGAAAATTCCGAGGTTTGATATTGGTCCACTCAACAGGCGCTCAATCTTTGATTTGTTTCGCCAGCAAGGGGATATTTACCTTGACTTCGGAACGGAGCAATTCGAGAAATCGAACCCGCACGATGTAGCTTCGAGTATTGAGAAAAGACTGCAAGATCACTTAGCGAAGCAGCGCCCGATACTGTTCCTCACGAGTTCTGCCCAGAATCCGCCTTCACTGTCGCAATCGATCTTAGATTGGCTCAGGAAATCTAGTGAACCGTGGGAAGTTTACGAGGTTCCACAGCATGTTCCCAGACGGGTAGCCGGGATGTGACGGAAGAGATTAATTCTCTTACGCACCGACATATTGCGAACAGACCACCATGCTTCTCATGATTTAGATTTTCGCTCACCTTAGGCTCAAGGGAGAGCCGCTGGGATGGCCGCCGCCGTACACTCAGTGCATTAACTTGGCTCAATTGAATCAATAGCGAGGAAAGCCGTGAAACTGATAACAAGTAACAGTGCATTACTCGGTAACCTCTCGCGCCTGTTGAAGACCTATCCAGACGTGTTGTTTGCAGTTGCCTGGGCATCTGCAAACACGCCAATATTCAAGCAACTGATTGCTAAGCCCTCCCTGATAAAAAAGGCGATAATCGGAACCCACTTTTACCAGACGCATCCTGACGTACTGGATGCTTTCGTTGGATCAGAGAACGTCCGGTTTGTGCTTCAACCAAAGGGCGTCTTTCACCCAAAGATCTACCTATTCCGGAACCACAATACTTGGGAAGCGCTGATTGGTAGTGCAAACCTCACCTCTGGTGCATTTACTGAAAATGCCGAGGTGATGGTCCTACTCTCTGATTCGGATCAGAGCGCTTCCTCATTGGAGACGGAAATCGTGTCTCTCATTGATCTTTATTGGCCGAGAGCGACTCGTGCTACCAAGACATCAGCGCTTGCCTATCGAACCCTCTGGCTCCGGAAACTACCTGCCTTGCGACGTTTGTCAGGGGAATATGGTAAGACCAAAGCTCGAAAGCTCCCTGTCGACTCTTCGGTCATGTCGATGTCATGGAAACTGTTTCTCGCAGCTGTCAAAAAGGGTCAGTTTCACGATTTCGGCGAACGATGTGAACTGTTGCAACTGGTCCAGAGTGCATTCCTCAAGCACAGAGATTTCGCCTCGATGCAGCTCGGACTCAGACAAACCGTTGCAGGCTTGCCAAACGACTATGACAGAAGGTGGGGATGGTTCGGGAGCATGAAAGGTGCTGGTTACTACCGCCAGGCCATCAATGCCAACAACCCTCATGTATCGCGAGCTTTGGATAAAGTCCCGCTCCAAGGGCTTGTTACCAGGACCCAGTACGACGAATATTTAGAGGAGTTCGTTAAAACCTTTCCCAAAGGCCGGCATGGAATCGCAACGGCCAGTCGTCTGTTGGCAATGAAACGACCTGATCAGTTTGTTTGCTTTGATTCGAAAAACCAAGCGGAACTCTGCAAAAACTTCGGAATCAAGCAGACAAGAATGGACTATGAGCGATATTGGGACGAAGTCGTTGAGCGAGTAATCGACTCGCCATGGTGGAATGTGCCCCGACCAAACAACCGGACGGAAAGCGGCGTTTGGGATGGCAGAGCAGCAATGCTTGACTCAATTTTTTACCGGTCCTGAGTTACAACCCAGTGCCCGCCACACGATCCGGTTATGCGAGGGTGATCGCTATAGGTGTAGTTGAACCTCGTAGCGATTAAAAATCCCACTTGCACAGACCAACCTCTGGCTTGAAAACTCGGAAATTCTCGAATAGACCCATGCCGGTTAACAAACCGGCATTTTCTAGCCGTGAAATGACTTTATGAAACCGCCAACCCAGTCTTGGTGGGCGCTGGTGTTGTGGATTTCAGCGCCGCCGTCTGGAAGACCAGCCGCACTTTATGGAAGATCCTGATGTCCTTTAGCCGCCTTTAACCGGTTACCAGGTTTGCCGCGGGTATAGGCCGGAACTCTGAATGGAGGCTCTGCGGAGCACTGTCGCCGCCGATTGCGTTGCGAGCAATTCGGACATGACCGATTCCCGGCGTCGCACGAACGCAGACGCGAAAGAACGCCAGAAAATCCACCCCGCTCTCTCGAGAACTCTCTCACGATCCAGGTCTTCGACCCACTTGTCGGACCCGTGATACCTGCCTCCGTCACATTCAACCCGCGAGGCGCGTGTCGTTGTGGCATTCAACTACAAGGTCAATCCGATACTGACCTACCTCTACCTGTGGTGTTACCCGGTAACCGCGCTGGGTCAATTCATCGTACAGATCCCTTTGGAAAATGAAAACCGAACCGGCGGGATTGCTCGTTGTACTATCCGCTGATAAGCTAACCAGCAGATATTGCGTTGTGGAGGCAGATCGTTTGGAACGGACCTTTGGAACAATTGTGAGAGAGGCACGGGTTAAGGCGGGTAAGACGCAGCGTCAATTGGCGGAACACGTGAAGAAAGAGGACGGCAAGGCGATTACGCCTCAGTATTTGAATGACATTGAGTTTGATCGGAGGACCCCCTCGGAGTTCGTAACACGGCAAATCGCGAAGGCGCTCGATCTCGACGCTGATCGTCTGATGTTCGTCGGGGGATCGCTGCCACAGGACATTGTGAAGGACATCATAAAGAGGGGAATCTCGGATGAGGAAGCAAAGCAGATTAGCGAACTGTTCAGAAGGAAACCGAGCAAATGAGAGTCAAATGGGTCCCCGATCCTACGGGCCGCTTCCCCCGACGGCCACATTATGAACCCGGTGTGCTCGACGAAGAGTGCGAGCGGGTGGCGGAAGAGCTCTTGCAAAAACGCCGTGGTGTCGTCGCATATCCGATATCAACGGATGATCTTCTTTTTGCTCTCGACGAGCTGGCCAACGTTGATCACTACGCCGATCTAGACTCGGATGGCGCAGGGGAGGTTTGGGGGGTGACGAAGTTTTTGAAGGACAAAAAGCCCGAAGTCCGCATCAACCGCCGCCTTTCTGAGAACCCGCGTTTAGAGAATCCTTACCGAACGACCATCACTCACGAATCCGCCCATGTCCGTTTTCATGGGTTTCTCTTCGCGATGATTGAACAAACGCCAAGCCTGTTTGAGGACGATACTAGAAGTAGCCAGACCTGCAACCGACAGCAGGTAGAGTCTTCGGCGCCGTATGACTGGATTGAATGGCAAGCATCTTACTGTTCTGGGGCGCTTCTTATGCCCGCTGGCGCCCTGCGTAATTCAGTCACGAGGTTTCTGCGCGACCAATCAGTACCAGTCGCGAGACTGAGCGCCGCCAGCCGACACGGAGAGCATCTCGTGGAGGAGGTAATGGCTCAATTCAAGGTTTCGTCTCTAGCGGCGAAAGTTCGGCTTTCTAAACTTGGCTTTCTGACCGATTCGGAAGTCGTCCAACCAAGCCTCTTGACATGAACTTTTTTTTGTTGTTAAACTACGCTTGCAAGCTGATCGGCTTGCGGGTGTTAGTGCAACTCGGAAGCAAAGGAGAATGCAATGAGCGTACGAGCAGCGATATTCGCAGCCGCCATAGTCGTGGCGACGTCAGCAATTCCATGGGCACAGGACAAAGCGGTCGTCGGAATGGAGAAGTCTGGACCATTCAAACCGGGCAACCCCATCGTCTTCCAAGTTAAGCTCAACGAGCCTCTACCAAAGGGAGCGCACTTTGATTTTCGGATTTCGCCAGTTTCTGCCGACGAGGAGATTGCGTTCGGCTCGGGCGAACCGGTCGATGCCTCCCAGAAGGTTTTCCGGGTGTCAGCCACATTGCCAGAGGGTGCATTACCAGGCGACTGGCACATAAGTGTGATTTGGCTATTTCTCCCAGGCAGCGGCTGGACTCACACCACGATTGCTCCGAACGCCCTGAAGTTTGAGGTCGAAGGCAAGCCCTATCCCATCCCAACGAAGGCTGAAGTCACGGTTGGGCATTGAAAGCGAGTGCAGATTAGCTTTCATCAAAGGCAACCCTTGTTGGGTCAAGAGAGAGAAAACCAATGGCAGATTGCGAAGTCAAATGCATCACAAAACCGAACCCCCTGAGTGCGCACGAGCACATCACGCACATCGGCAATCCCTACGACAACCCACCTTGGAAATGGCCGCGCGAACAAGTGATTGCCAGCATCGACGCGCGTACGAACTCCTTTTATGTAGTCGATCCGAGGTCCGGCAAACGCTCGGATGTCGGCGTCGTCAGATCTCCCGGCCGTGTGCCGTACCTTCGCACTTACGCCGACGGCGATTGGAACAACAACCTTCTTTCGCTACAGCAGTGCCCCTGATCGGTTAACGTGGACCACCTGCCACGACAAAGGCCCAGGCATATTGGCCTCGAGTCCCGCACTCCGGGTACCGACCTCTAATGCCAGTACGGGGCCTCTCAGGCGGCAAAACGCTCTCGGCCGTCTGGCGTATGTTTCAGCCGTTTTCTTCGCAAAGAGGGTCCTGGAGTTCTAATCCCTCTCGCGCCAAGGCCCGCATCTGTGGGCTACGTGCTCAAGCGACCACGATCGTGCCTCTCTCGGCATCTGAGCGGCAGAGCGGTGTGGGTTCTCGGGTGTGGTCCGATCGAAAAATAGCGGCGGGCAGGCAACGCTTGGGTGTCAAGCCTCAACCAGAAGATCAAGCTTTGCAAATCGCACCTGTAAAATCACCTGTAAGAATTCCGCCTTGGCCGTACTTAGGCGTACTGGGGCAGTCCCGAGCGGTCTCTAAGTTATTGGAAGTACGAAACCACGGAGGCGTGTCAAGGTAGCGCTCTCGTAGCCGGCCATTAACTCTAAAGGGGTTAATAGCCGGGGGAACCGGCGGAACCGTAATACTCGGCGCAATCTGCTACCAAATTGCTACCAAAAACATGGCAAGTGGGTTCGGGGCTGAGTCGTGGGGGATCGGCCCTTCACTGTTTTGTTGTATTCGCGAGAACCACTATGGTCCGACCAGCATAAGTGGGGCCCTGCAATCTTTGGCGTCCTTGCTGGGATTAGCCGCCAGTGCGCGCTTGTAAGCGGTTCTCAGCCTGTCGACGTCTTTCAATTGATCCAAAACCTTCTCAGTATCGGACGATTTCTTGTTGCCCAGTGTAGGATCTCCGTTCACATCTAGCGCAGTCAGATCAAGATCGGAAAGAAGCTGTCGGTTAAGCAGTTGGGTTAATTGAGCAGCCAAGGCGTCCGATTGGCTTGACGCTTCGCGTAGCAGTTGGTCGATTCGCGACAGTTGAGACAGCCTGGGAAACTCGTCGCTCAGGAAATTAGGATCAGTCGCTCTACCGACCTCGCTATGGACCGTAGATAGAAGTAGGGATTTCCGCTGATCATCAGTGAGTGCGTGGAGGCCATCAATGACATTTGCGATATCCGTTAGATACGACTTCAACAATTCACTTTGAGTAGAGTCTGACATCTTGTGCTCACCGGAACCGTTCGCAATGAAGGGAACAAGCTTCTGCGGGTCATTCGGGAGGCAGTCTTTGGCGTTGTATTGGTAATCTGGCTTACTTAGGTCATCGATGTTTCCGGCCGGATCGATGTATGCCTTATCTTGGTTGTCGTTCTGTCCTACTTTAAGCGGTCTATTGTCGAGGAGATTTAGCATTTTGGGATACGCCGTTCGTACATGGTTGTCGCAATAATCGGCAGTTTCAGGAGCTTTCATCACTATGCGAAGGGTGCCAGAATTGTCCAGTTTGGTGTTCGGGTGTTTTAGACCGGCCAGAAGATTACAACTGGAAACGGTGGGATTGGCGCTATCGCAGGCCGAAAGAGAAAAGTCCGTTGGCCCCTTCCCATAGTGCAACTGGACGCCGATACTAGGGTATTTCAAAGTTTCAACATAGGTGTTTCCCGTAGAGTCGAATTGTTTGCCAAATCGCATTGGGTACACCCCATCATTGCTGTATGAATCGGGCATAGGCAGGATCAACACTGTTACATAAGTGCCATTCTTATATGCTTCGACCCAGTCTTTCCAATGGTTTTTGACGCTTAGAGGGGTCGGCTGAGGGTAACCGTCCGAAGATAAATGGTCTGGCCCGGCAGCGACATTTTCTCCACATTTGCCTTGGAATTTCAGGCAATATATCCGAGGTATTTCGACATAGTAACCGTCGCCTGCAATCAGGGCCGGATAATGAAAATCGGTCGTGCCCATACCTACCACGCCCGGCGCCATCGCGATCAGAACAGACACTGTCTTGCCTGTACCATCCCCCCTATTGAATTTAGGGACTTGAAACAGAATCCAAGGACCCTCAAGGGCAATATCCAAGCGATTTTGGGCAAACGCCGGAAATGAGCAACACAGCAGAGCAATAAAGCACATAGTCCTCATCAAACGAGACTTCATTGTTATTTCTCCTGTCGCTTTCATTTGATTCCCTGTAGTTCGAATGCAGCCCAGTAGTAAGGGTGTGCCGAAGCTGGTTGGGAGGCCAGCGCCAGCTGGGCGAAACGCATCGAAGTCGGTGCGTCATTTCCGGCGAGCAGCCGCGCGTAGAACTGCTTCATGAACTCGGCGGTTTCTCTGGAATCAACGTTCCATCTGCTGGCGACTACGTGCGGGACTCCGGCGTGGAGAAGAGCTTGAGTCAAGCTTTCAGTGCCGGAACCACCGACCTGAGAACTAGCTCCGGTACGGCACGCTGAAAGAACGGCGAGCTGCAGATGGTCAGTTTCCGGCGACGCAAGACTCTCGCCCCCGACTAGCCGCGAAAGCTTGGTGTTGGGATCGAGATCCGAAAGCACAAGCCCTGTACGCAACGGTGACGCAACCGCGTGCCCTGCAAAATGAAACACACTGGCGCCTCGAATTTCTCGGCGAATAGCGGAGAGCGTTGCGTTTCCCCCTTGAAGCCAACGGGACGACGAAAATCTCTCAGCGACGGTTTGTGCCTCATTCTGGGCATCGGTGAGTGGGGTCAACCCTTCCTCTGCCGGTGCCGGGACGCTTACGATGAGGGCGGGCGAGTCACCGGTAATCGCCGTGGGGGGCCGAAGATGCATCGCTCGATAAAGGCCCGGTGTGACGACAACGGCGACACGCTGGGCGACGTAGCGCGAGTCAGAGTCGACCAGCGCCTCCCACGGAATCGCTGCAAGGAAATCATCCGGCTCGAACACCAGAGTTCTGCCGGGCTTAAGTCGATCCTGAATGGGTGTGATGAGCGCGTCATAGAGTGAACGCCCAGTTCTGCGAAGCGTAACGATGTCCGAGGACGAGTCCGAACAGAGCCGCTGGAAACGCAGGACGAGATCTTCTATTGGCGGCAAGGGTGTTGAAATCCATCGGGAGAAAATGCCACGATCGTCGTAAGCCCAGACACCGATTCCATCCGGAAAAATGCCGAATGCAACCACCGTTTCCTCGCGAAGGAGTGGCAGTCGTTCTCCAACGACCGTGGGCGAGGGCAGGGGCGGAGCATCACGCGGGTCGGGGGGCACATTGGCATCCAGGCTTCCTAACAGGTGCAGACCGGCCTGCCCGTTCGCCCGCAACTCGGCACCGCGATACCATTCCCAAAGCTCAAGGGACGAGCTTGCGTCGCCTTGGCGGAGTTTCCATTCCACGAGATTGCGATAGGCGCTCTGAGTCTGCTCCACCCACTGGCGTCGGTCGGCCTCTGCAGGAAAGGAATCGAGCGCCCATTCTGCAAGGTAGATCGCGGATCTGAGCGCGGATTCGGTGGCGTCAGAGTCGGCTCGCCGCATGGCGATGTCTGCTCGGGCAGAGTAAAAGCGAATCTCTGGCCCAAAGGTTGGCACGCCGTCAAGAACCGGCTGAATCTCTTGCAAGCGAGCGGCTGCGCGCTCTAAGTCACCTTGCCGCGTTTCCAGTTGTGCCAGCCAAATCTCCGCGTCCATCCGGTCGCGGGTCGTCGCTACAGTTTTCGGTGCGTCGGAAAGCAGAGTGCTGGCTTTGGTAAACTCGGCTTTGGCTAAGGCCGGCATATTCGCGAGGTAGGCCGCGTTCCCGTACCAACGGTGGGCCATCGCCCGTTGCAAAACATCCGGGTGCCGATCAATCAATGCGGTCGCTTCTCGCCATAGGACGACTTGGAGATTCGCAAGATGAAGACCATCAGCAGCAGTGTCCAGGTCGGTATAAAGGTTGTACCCCTTCATGAGGTCAGCCTGACTGGACCAAAAAAGCGACAGGCCGTCGCAGGCGAGGGAGAAACCTCTATTTGCATCCCCAAGCGAAGCGGCGGCCTGTGCTCGAAAACCCAAACCGCGCAGGCGCAATGCAAGGTAGTCGTGATCTTTCGCCTCGCTCGTCCCTATGCTGATCGCGGCCTGATAGGTCCCTAGATCACCTACTAGGTCGGCACAGTTGGACTCCTCCAGACTCATTTGCGCCTGTAGCCATGCGTAGTGGTTGCGCTTTAGGGGTTGGACAATACTGCGTAGAAGTGATCTGCAACGTTCACCGTCATACAGAAGGCGATCTGAATAAACCTCCTCTGCTTGTGCTCGCAGTTCCCCAGCATGATTCGCAGCGACCCGAAACAGTTGGGCCGCGTTGTGAGCGGAGTCGCGACCCTCAGCGTAGTCGCCGTGTTCATCGGCTCGGATCGAGATAGCGAGCGCGTTAATCGCTGCGCGGAACTTCACACCAGAGGTGTGGCTAAGCAGGTCTGCCAGCCAGTAGTCAGCGTGTAGCTCTCGCGTGATTTGTGCTAGAGAAGCAAGGGCAGTCTGAGCCTCACGCGATTGTCCTGACGCTGATTCAGAAAACGCCTCTGGCAACCAGTCAGTGGCCGCGAGTTTCAGATACTCCTCGACGCGTCGATTGATCCTTTCCCGTATAACCGGGTCGCCTACGCCGGCTTCTGTCATTTCTTTCGGTGTGAGTAGTGGTTCCGCGAGGCCCTTTTCGCTCAGTCTCTGTTTAACACCGGCTAATCGGGTACGCGCTTCGTCGGCCCACCCGCCTTGTGGGTCAACCCTCAAGTAGTGCTCCCAATCATCCACGGCTTGCGTGTAGAGAAACAGCCTCTCGCAAGCCAGTGCTCGATTGAAGAGAGCGACCGGATCGTCTGGAGACTTGGCTAAGGCTTTGCCCAAAGAATCAATCGCGTTGCCGTAGTCGATCGCCCCGCTGGGAGGTTCGGTGCGCCTCGAATCGGGCGGTTGGCTAAGAGTCAAAGCTCGCCTTCGGTCAGCTTCTTCGGCACGTTCGAAATAGGCGGTCGCCATGTCAGTTAACAACGAGGGAGAATCGGGCTTTGCCTCAAGTGCTCTCTGCAATGACTTGAGGGCGGGTTCAAAGTTTCGCTCTAGCAAGTCTGCGCGGGCCTTGGCCTGAAGCCATGTTGGATCGTTCGGATTCTTGGTTAAGTTTTCGCTAATCAGATCTTCAGCCTTGATTAGCGATGGTGATCTGTCGAAACTCGACCTGCTGTCGCTTCGCTCTGCCCGCGTCGGAGCATACTTTGCCCCGAAGATTCGTACGTCGAGCGTTCTGCGATCCGTATAGGCCTGCGCCAACAATTGTTCGGCGGACTGGGAACGAGGCGAACGTGAGCCCAGCCACGCAGCCACCACGATGGCGGCCAGCGTCACAACTGCGAACGCCGGCCGCGGCCAGGCGAGGAATATCTGCCGCCACGAGTTCTTCGGATTGTCTAGTTGCCGATCTCTAGTCGTGCCGCGCAGAGTCTGGGCCATGTCTCTTTGCCACTCGGGCCGCGCGCTACCCAGGCTTGCAAGCACTGCTTCTTCGTTCGGAGTTGTTTCCTCTGAGAGAGTCTGCGCTGCGTTTCGCAGAAGAGGTCCACAGCGTCCGCATTGTGCCGCATGTTTCATTAGCTCTTTCGTTCGCGCTTCTTGGAGCAGACCGGCTGCAACCTTGAGCCACTCAACGTCAGCCAAGCAATCTGGACCCGGTGGCACATTCCTGGGCACACCCATGCGGAGAATCTCACTCTGCACAGACTTGTGCATCTGCACCTTCCGGCTGCAGTCCTGGCAAGACTCAACGTGGCGCTGGGCATCTCCCAGAGCCTGCTCCGAGAGTCGTCCCGAATCCGTGACACTTGCCGCGTGCGACGAAACAAGCCCATTAAGCTCGTCGGGGTCGAGATGTTTGTCGATTGGCCGGGTCAAAACCAGCTTCTCCTATCAATACGATTCTGCTGGGCGAAATCCTTTTTCGCCCGGTTGTGATGAAACCGAGGCTTGGTATCGCAGACCTGCGACCTGCTCGCGGACCATGCGCGTGAGACGGAAAATGGCGCTTTCTACTCCCTTTGCAGTTAACCCGACCGTGGGTAGAGCGGCTATATCCTTGGCGCTCATGCCCTGTTGGTAGTAAAGCCAGAAAATCAGACGGTCCCGTTCCTGGTCGGGGCCTTCTGAGCAGGTTTCAAGGCAGTGGTCGATTTGCTTTAGAAGGACCTCTCGTTCCATCGCGGCCTGGCCGCCCATGTCCCCGCTCTGAGCTGGGGGTTCAACGTCCTCCAGCAACTGAATTATTTCCCCAGAACCTCTCTTCTGGGAATGAAATGACTTGAAGTGGTCGTGTGCAACGTTGACGGCAATTGTCTTTATATATCCGGTAACGGCGTCAGGATGCCGAAGGGCAAAATCGCGCAGCAAGCGGCACTTGTCAGCACAGAGTTTGAGGTATGTCTCTTGAACCAAGTCATCAACGACCTGCTGTGGGATTACGCCCCATTGATAGGCAGTGCGAACAATTGAAAGGCTGACAGGCCGATGAAAACGACGGACAAATTCTTGCCACGCCGCGCCGTCACCTAACTCGGCGCAAGCACGAATCAATTCCTCCGCAGACATGGACGAATGGCGTGCCAACTAAACCCCACATCACAGGTGCTGCAAATTCTACACGACAGGCTGAAATCGCCTGGAACCGAATGGGAAAAACGCAGCACGCCAAGTCGTTCGACGATTGGCTCTTAAACCTAGTGAAAAGGAGTTTCTGGTGCGTTGTCGTTTCAACATCCAGAGACAGTCCGCTACAGAGACAGGCTCTAGATACGCCATGTTTTGAAAAGGAGACTATATGCCGGTTGATGCAAAGAACATAACTTCTGCGCAGCGCGCTCACTTTCTGGACTTTCTTCAGATGCTCGGTGGCCAGCCTGCTGTGAGTGCTGGATTGGAAGTGTTGTCCAAGTTAGATGCCAGTCAACCTCTTGTCGTGGTGCCGCCTGCACAACCGGGAATTACCCTGCAGACTCCCCCACAACTGCTCGCCCAGTTGCCCGCCGGCGCGCTCGCTTTTGCGCTCCAGCTGGCGACATCTGGAAATGGATATTGAAGCTCCTCGAATGTGGCCTCAAGAACATTGCGCTGGCGCTTCAAGGGAAATGGCCCGAGTTCGCTGTGGCGGTTCTCACCTGTGTGTTTGGCAGTTAGGGGCCCAACGTGGCCCCAACCGAAAACGAATCGGGCCATCGCGCAAGCGATGTCGATCCTTATGAAGATCAAACAATTCAACTAGAGATTAGGAGCCAACAAATGATTCCGCCAATCCCAGCAATTCGTAGTGTCCGTACGCCTCTAGCACCCCGCAGAAACGGGGAGGCTTATTTGCGAAGGGGTAAGCTTACGGCGTTCTCTGCGCTTATGACCTTCAAAACGAAAAGTTCCGTTGTCTCACAAGTTGTCTGCTTGATCGTCTGTTGTGCTCTAGTTTGTTCGTCGGTTTGTGACGCGCAACGATATGGTGGGACCAATCCACAGGTCAAGGCAGCATTCGCGGATCTTCCGGGGGCGGCTGCTGAGCTTGTTGCCATTCAGGAGGCTATGAAGGGAATTTCCGAGGCGATCTCACAAGCCGACGTTGCGGTTCACGATCGGCTTAAACAGACACAAGGTGAACTAGACGCGGAGATAGCTCAGATCGATACACTGATAAAACAGTTCAGAGCCGGTGTCCTGCAGGATGCAAATACGGTTCTCAACAAGACTTTCGTTGAGGCTAATGACTTGCTCTTCAGGGCTACCCAAGGCACACTTGCAACCGAGGCCGCCTTCGAACAGGGCATTGCTAGTTCCCTCGTGAGCGCGTCCCAGATAGTTGATTCTATTCCGTTCGTGAATGTTCATGCCTACCCCGCAATGGCCTTTCCACTGAGGGCACTACCGACTCGAACTACGGATCTCCCACTGACAATTGTTGGGTTTTTTAAGGACAACTGGCCCGCGCCTACAGCGTCAGTCAGCGGAGCACCATTGGCGATCAGTCGCAACCCAAACCGCCTCACTGTGACAGTTCCGAAGCAGATGATTCATGACGCTGCCGGAAACCCCTTTTCCATTCGCCTCCGGTACCCCGCCTATAAAAGCGGATGGTGGATCTTCGGATCGTTGAAGTATGACGAGCGAGACATCGTCCTGAACGTGCTGCCGATTAAGGCTGCAAGCTATAAGGTGCTCAAATCAGTGCAGAAAGACAAGCCGCAGTATGACTACGTCAACATTATTCCTAAACAAGACAACACTGAAGCTGGCAAATGCTCGACGGCAGTACGTTACCCAAGTTGGCCCATGACGGACGTGGCAGCCGAAGTTAACGTTGATTTCACAACGACATATAGCCAGGCGGAGAGTACTCTAGTGGGCCCCCAGGTCATAGCGAGGGGCGGGAACAACCCTGATGGTCAAAACGACTGCTCCGCCAGTGTCGATGCAGCAGGTAAGCTTCTGGTCTTGTACGAGAAAGCGCGCGGCAGCTGCGATCACTGGGAGGGCGGAATTTTTGGCGGGATGCACTGGGGAGAAGGCGGAAATGAGTTTTGCCGTGTTACGGCTCAGCTGCAACTTCTCAAGCAAGTCCAAGTACCAACCCCGTGTCAGCTCACCGGTGGAGCCGTCGAGGGGGATCTATCTTGGGGTGAAGAAGTTAAACTTGTAAAAGGTTCCACTTGCGTCAACCCCATAGTGGAACTCTCGGTTCAGTTGGTGGACTACAGCTTCAACCCTCCCCAGTCACGAACGATCTCCTACATTGATTACACCTCGGATCTCTATTTTTCAGATTACGTGGACGCTATTCCAGATGACAAAGGCTTCCATGCATGGGTTCGAAGTTTCCTCGACCCCGTTCCCCAAGCTGGCGCGATGGTCGCGGGGGCCAAGCCCCTGACCAGCGTCAGAGATGTTAGCAAGGTCTATCCCATCCCTGTTGGAAAGGGTGGGACTTATCCTCCGGAACCACAGTGCATCGCCGCCGGCGGTCCGGCCGCGTGTGTGCAGATGTGTACTGATCCGATTCCGGCCGATTACAAAGTTAAGGCAGTGACCGCAGCACTGAAAGATAAGGCGCAAGCAGACTTCAAACCGTGTCTGCCGAACAAAGAGTGTGATGCTGGGGGAGCTGCACTGCACGGTAGCTATTTCCTGCAGTCGCTTTCGCCAAGTCTCTATGAAGTGTGCTGGGAGGTCCGGAATTGGGCAACCTCGCTGCGAGATGGTCGCATTTCGGTACAAACAGCCCCGTAAGAGTTTCGGCGGTATCGGCACATCAGACGCGGAGATTCGGTTCGCTGATTGTCCCTGTGTTGGCGATCGTGTGGGTTTGGATTGCACTTCGTACCACATTGGAGCCGCTAGCGCCAATGTGGTACGGAGTGCGAACAAGCCCGGCACGCACGGCGAGCATACCTGCAGACATTCAGTAAGGCCTCATGAACCCAGAAAAGATCAGTTCAATAGGCTGCTGGACCTGCCGACCTATCTTTTTTTGAACGCTGATAACTCAGGCGGATAGCGACAATTCCATTTGCTTTGGCGGCAGGGTGTGGGATTGATATCTCCGGAGGAAGGAGCGTCCGAACTCGTTCGGCAATCGCGAATCATCGTCGGCTCTCATAATCAAGCATGTTTCGAAAGACAACGATGGATCCGACAGCGGCCTTATAACCACACCTTCAGCGCTGGTGCCCACGGAGGCAGGCTCGGTCACTATTGCTACTCCAACGTGCTGAGATACCAAGTGAATTGCTTCTTGGGCGGTAAGAATATCGTGCGCGTGCTTCGGAGCGATGCCGTGACGTTGTGCCGCGTCCATGATTGCGTCACGAACGACGGGATGAGATCGCCGAGCAAACAGAATCCATTCGTCTTTTGCCAAATCTTGGAAAGCAATGTCTTCCTTTTGAGCAGCTGTGTGGGTCTGCGGGAGTGCGGCATAGAGATGCGTCTGAGCGAAAGCCGCGGCCGTGATCCGAGAGCTTTCCGGCGGTGCCGTCACCAACGCCAGATTCAAGTCACCTGCCATCACGCGCCGGACCAACTCGCTTGAGAACTCGCTAATCAGCTGAATGCGGAGTTTAGGGTTTTCCGAACAGTTTTGTGTTTTTGCTTGACGCTCTCATGGAGAGTGATAGAATTCGCGCCAAAATGGAGTGGCTTACTTCAATTGGCGTTCTTCTTCTTCCGGCGTGGACAATCGCCCACATTGTTCAGGAGACTTGAGTCTCGCAGAAGGAACCAAAAATCGTCTATTCGGCTATTTAACTCCAAAGCTACGCTTTAATGACGCGACCAAATCCGGATTGATTTTGTAGAGCCACTCTCCGTTCTTTATCGGCGAGCCTGAATACCAAGTCTTCGGTCCACCCGCTTTCTTCATATTCTTCGTCAAGGAACTACCGACACCGCTGTAATCGTGCTGGACCCTAACTCCGGCTGCTTTCCACAACTTAGAAAGATGAATCTCACCGTCGGCTTTGAGCCACGCTAACATGGCATTCTGCTGGGCGGGATTGCCTTCCGCATCTGCTTTGGCAACGTATCCGGCAAACTTCATAGCAATTCCGTCCCATGAACCGTCGCCAGAACCGCCATTCCCATCTCCGTCGGGAGGGGGATTCTGTCCGCCACCGCCATTACCCGAGACTAGGTTCGTCACCAGTTCCAGAATGCGCTTATCGTCACCACTGTAGTGAATATATGTAAAGCCGGGCATGTGAATCCTCCTTGGTAGACCCGAATCTATATGAGCCGTTCATCCCGTGTCAACCCATTTCGTACGTAAACATACGAACGTCTACAACGGGTTCAAGTCAGCCTTCTGAAGCCGCAACGCAAATATTCCAGAGCAAACACACAAGATCAGAGCGAAAGCCAGTATCAATCGAACAGGCTCCTCCTTGTTCGGCTGATTACGCTTGGCTATTCGCGAAAACAGCGAAAGCAGGTAGGAAACCACAGGTAGAAATCGGCAGTTTAATCAACTCACTCAGTCGATTGATTGACTTAGAGACGCTGATTGCTACCTTACGCAACTAGCAATGAGGAAATCGCAATGAGACTAGAGACGACGGAACAGAACGCGCAGGGCATCAGCAGTCAAGGCATCGACCTGACTCCGCCAAGTGAGGTCGAGTTTCACGGCTCACGCTCCGTTGGTCCTTTCCTAGTGTTGCGATACATAGGGATACGAATAAGAGAAGAAGAGCGCAAGGATGAACGACGCATCATCGAGTGGCGTTCATATGCCGATCGTTATCTCAACTCAGAAGGCAAGGAAGTGTGCCGTGAGATAGGCGAAGTGGCTGACTCGTATCGGGATATATCAAACGACAAGCCATCGCATCGTCTGTCTCTGTTGGATCGACTCCGTGTGCTGTTCAGTTGATTGCTTACCGTCTACTCACCCCCGGCTCAAAACAACCGGCATGGAGTGTGGGTGTCCGGAGCTGTGACACCGCACATGGTTTCCAAAATTTCTGGAGAAATCTCTCCACAGCATTTTCCACATGATTGAAGACCTCGACATCTCGGAGAAGAACACACCAGAAGGTGAGAATTCGGATTCCGAGTCCAAGAATTCCAAGCTCACCAAGCGTGCATTCCCGAATCATCCAGATCCTCGTGCTCGAAATCTTCCTGTCGGGAAGCGTTGGACCAAGGGTGTGTCTGGGAATCCGAGCGGGAAGCCGAAGAAGGATGTTGTCGAAGCTGCATTGCAGCGAGTGATGGATCAGGAGATTCCTGACTCATGGTTGACTGGCAGGCTGATTGGCTACCGGGGAGAGGGTCTGACGTTCTTGGAAATGATGATGCTCGTTCAAGCACACACTGCCATGTTCCCAGGGAAGAAGAACAAGGCTGCTGCCACGGCTGCATTCAACGCTTTGATGGATCGCCACATTGGTCCTGTTCTCCGCAACGTGAAGGTCGATCACACGCACACGCACGTGGAGTTGTCCGACGAAGACCGACGCATCGCAATCGCGCAAATCATGAGGAAGGCTCAGCCTCCGGTAATAGACGCTGAGTTCGTTGACGATGTTCCGCGTCTGCCCGAAGCCAAGATCGCTAATGATTCGAGATCGGGCAATTCCGGAACGAGTTCAGAGGAACAATCTGATGCCACGCGATAAGAGCGGAAGCAAGGTCGAAGTGGGTGATGTAGTGAACGTTCAGTTCCGTGTCACGAACATTTACGAGTCGGAAGATGCCTGCAATGTGAGCTTGGAGTTTGTAGAGCCGTTCACCGATGGCACTCACCAGACGATTTGCTATGTGAACACTCGGTAGTGCGAACTCGTGGTAAAGGATTTGTCCGAAGAAGACTTCTCGCAGTTGAAACAGGTTCTGGAAGTGGACGGCAATCACGCTGGTCCTCTGGAGATCAAGTGAAGCTCACAAACGAACAGTGCGAGGAACTCCAACGATTGATGAGTCAACGGCATGGTGAAGATCGCGTGTTTGAGAAAGTTGTTCGCTTCATTGAAGCACTACCTGTGGTTCCAAAGGCTGACGTCGCCAAAGAAATCGCGACTGGACTAGCCCAGATGTTGGACGAGCTGCCGAAGAGCGCATATGAGCTCCTCTTGCTGCTGAGCCGCCAATCGGGCGTCGTCTGGCTGAATCTCATTCGCTCAAACGTCGCACGCTGATTAAGGACAAGTGGTTTCAGGATCGCTGGGGTAGCAAGTTCAAGCTGAAGGAAGATCAAGACACCAAGCGAGAGTGCTACAACAACAAGACCGGGCAGATGATTGCTGCCTCTGTCGGATCGAACATCACGGGCAAACATGGTCAGATTCTGATCCTGGATGACCCGTTAAATCCTGAGCAAGCCGCATCGAACGCGGAACGTAAGCAGGCCAACACGTGGTTCTACGATACGTTCCTCAGCCGTCGTATCCTGCCCAACGGGCTGATTATCGTCGTCATGCAGCGGCTTCATGAAGATGACGTCACGGGAATGCTGCTGTTGGAAAACCACAAGGGAGAGGCGCTAAGTTGGATTCACCTCAAGATTCCGCTCGAGTGCGAAGAGAATACTGAGCTTATCTATCCTGTTTCCAAGAAAGAGTTCGTTCGGAAAAAGGGTGACATCCTCCAGAAGAAGCGGAGCACTCCGTCTGTTGTTCGCAACCTCAAGAAGAAGCCAAAGCTATTCGCTGGGCAGTTCCAGCAGCGTCCCGCTCCGGCTGAAGGCAACATCATCAAGCGCAGCTGGATCAGGTATTGGGGTGATCCCAGCGAGGCCAGTTCCCCCGCTCTGCCCACAGAGTTTGACCGTGTACTGCAATCATGGGACTGCTCATTTAAGGGGACGAATATCAGTGATTATGTGTCTGGGCTGGTTGTGGGAGTGAAACGCAAGAAGCGTGATGTAAACACAGAGAACTCACGTGCTAAAATCCCGGCCACATGTCAAAACTGAATCAGAAGATCAAGAAAGCTAGACGTGACTTGGAGAATGTAGACAAGCTCTACGGAGCAAAGTTGGAGAAGCTGGAACAAGAGAAGGCGGACGCCGACACGATTGGCTTGACCAGCGCAGAATGGTCAAGTGATCGTCAGGTTGCGGAATTCGAACTCGATTCCTTGCTGACCAAGAAGATGATGATGGAGGCCGGGAAATTCGATGTCCCTCTACCCCACCGTCCCGTTTACCGTAAGGATGACCCAGGCTCGGACGAAAACGAACATTGGTATTCCAACCCAATACACGGGAGGTACAGCCTGACCCAGAGAGGCAGAGACTATTTGGATGATGCAATCTGGAAGAAGGAAGAACGCAAATACAACCGTTGGTCTCGATACGTGACCCTCGCAATCGGGTTGATCGGATGTGGCAAGCTAGAAAATCTATCAAGGGCATGGGAACAGATCGCCTTGTCTTGCAGATGCTCGCAGCGAACGGATTGGTGAGGAATCCCTGGACGCTGCGATGACGCGACGACCGACGATAAGCTCAAATCCATCGCCTGGCGAAGCGAAGCGGGTAATGGAGGCTGTATTTAGGGACCTAGAAAAGCCTCCCGTTCGTATGTTTTCCTTAAGTGAGCTCGGTCGAGACTTTCTGCGTTTTGTCGGAACATCCAAACAGTCCATTGATGATTTTGTAAGCGGTGCGAATTGAGCCAAGGAAAATACAAAGCCGATAATTGTTTGGTTAATTACAGGGTTCAATACTTCACTTGCGGGTATTCGAACAAGTCTCAGTTCTGACGGGAAGTTGTGGCCACTTAGGAATTAAAATTGAGGAACTTGACACTTTAGAGATAAAGCCTACGATTATAGCTATAGAGAAATCAGTGATTAGCTGAGAAAAACTAATAGCAGTATACCCTCCTCGGAAATTCGCAAAACTTTAAACTCGTTGGCAATGTCAACTCAGAAAATGTTTTACTGTCCGCAATGTGGGCAGGTGATGGCTACTGTCGATTCGCAACTTTGGGTATACGGAAGCGACCAGCAGTGGAACTTCAAGCTGCCGCTTTGCGTCCGATGTGACGGTCAGGCGCTCAGGGACATCAAAGCGTCATGGTTCGTGCGTAGCTGATTGTTAGAGTTCAAGCAAAGGTGTCACCAATCCTTGCATCCTAAATTTGTGCAGCTAACCATATTCGAACGGGATAAAGAACCGACCGTCTTAACCATTAATCTTTGCGAACTCGTTTACGCGCACGCGCATTATCCTACGTGCCCCGGTTGGATGAAGGCGAAACTTGACATCGGAGTGGGACAGGAAGCGACAGTCTTCTGCATTTGCGACTGCCACGGGAAACAACCAACCAACTCTTAGGGACACTTCTCCTCTTGTTTTCTTACCTGCGAATTTACCTGCTTATTTACCTGTAGAGTGGGTAGGAATGTGTACTTGGGCAGTCCCTAACGACCGTCTAAGTAGTTGAAAGTACGCAGTAAGGGTAGTGTGTCAAAGCTAATCTATTCAGTCCATTCAACAACTTATATCAATGCTAAGGGCCGCCCAAACCCTTGCAAATACGCGCAACGCGAAGTTTCAACGGATTGAAGAGCGGATTGGAATGAGTGTCGTTGGAAAGCGGGCAAGTTGGAGCGATCACTTCCGACAGGCCGACTTCACGGGATAACTCCCGCAAGTGGTTCAGGGCTTCGCTCGCGGTCAGTAAACGGGCTTCGAGGAAGTTGGCCAGATTGGCATGCGATGATTCAACTCTCTCCGCCTGAAACGGATTGACCTTCACCGTCACTATCCATTGTGGATCGGCCTAAGGTCCCTCTCGACGCTATGCGCGAGGGGACTTGTAAATAGCTTTCGTCTAACTCCCGTAGGCCGCGCGGGATTGTACGTCTGGGATTGGGCTGCAATAAAAGTCGGCGAGGTGTCAACATGGCTAACCTGATCAAGAAAGTAAAGCTATCAAAGAAGAATCCCGCAGTGGGAGAGAGTATTCGCGTCCAGGTACAACTTTCCAATCCCGCCGCAGATGTGAGCATCAATGGCATCTACGGCGCAAGTCAGTTCCTGCAGTTTCGAAGCCCCGGCACCTTCACTGTTGTTGTGACCGCCGCGTTAGGGAAGCAGATCGAGCAGGTGGGTGAGAGGGTGAAGGTAAGTATCCTGAATCCGGACCTAGCTAAGCCACCCTTCATTTGGGCCGCACAAAACCGTTACCAGCCCCGCACCATCGAGTTTTCCATCGCCAACGCAGAGGCCGAGTTGTCAAACGTCCGGCAGTTCGCCTGGAATTTTGGCGATGGAACAACCGGAGTTAGCGAAGGCGGCGGCATCGGTCATGACTACACTAAGGCGCTTGAACGCGACAGCCTTTACACCACCTTCGACGTTCAGGCGGACGCGCACTACGCCAACGGATTTGTCGCCTCCGCGAAGAAGACGATCTCCGTTTTCAATACATACGGGCTAAATAAGATGCGGCGAGGCGTGTTGACCCCTCGTGTTGCTGTGCAAAATCCGCTAATCATTCCCACACTGTTTTTTTTTGTGGGCGAGGTGATTTGCCTGTTTTCGGTCACCAACCTGGAAGATGAGGAGATTTCTTTTACGGCGGAGAAACATGAGTGGCTGACTGCTGATGTTTCCGAGAACCCTGCAGTCAGGGCTGCGGACGAAGTAGTGCTGACCAGCGTTGCCCCTTCGTTTTCGAGCATGGCTATTGGCGCAAAGGCACGTGTGGCTCCAACTTTCTCGACGATGGATCTGCGGGTTCCAGCTCGCTCCACCATTACAGTTACGCGGGGCTTCTCATCAGAGACCTTCACCAAGAACGTCTTCGGCGTGGCAATTCACCTCGGCGGGATCGGAATGTGCTCCAAACTCCCGGCTATATCCAGCGCGTACATCGAGGTGAAACTCCCGATGCAGTGGAGTGGCCTCGTGTCCGACTCGGCTCCTTCGCGTGCCTTGCAGCAATTTGCGAGCGCCGCTGCCGCCACGAATGCCGTGGTAACCCACCAGGACTTGGCTGAGTATTACCGGCGGGTCAGCGTCGCCAATGTTCTCTCACCGATCCCCGCCCCGGCCGATCCCGTGCCCGCCTTGTTGCAAAGTCAAAGCAATCTTTCGCAGAAGGGTCCGGGCTCGCCCGCGTATCTTGCATCACCGAAGCTGCTCGACACGGCAAGTCGGAATTTCTCTTCGGTATTGGCCAATTTGCTGGATCCCAACCGCCTGCCTTTCGACCAGGTTATTCCTGCGGTTGGGCAGGAGTGCGACCCCGATAACGTACCAGACAATCTGTCTGAAGGGATGGTCTGCCAATTGACATCCGAGGTGCAATGGCGTTATGTGCCGGGACGGGTTTTGAATGCCAAAAAGGGTGACTGTCTTCTCGATCCTGGCGGCCCAGGCCTTGTAGGGCAACTGCTTCGCCAGGTCACGCCTGCGCAGTTTTACTCTCACTGCGGCATGATGACGAAGAACCACATTGAAGTGACGCACTCAACCGGTTCGGACGACTGGCTGAAAGATCATCTTGCAGGAAGTTTCCTCGGCAATAAGGGCACGGATGGTTTTGATCCGGCGGCTCTGAAGTATTTGTGGCCAGGGACTGTGACGCAGACCATTGACAATGCATATTATGGCGAATGGATCACCTCACCTGATACCGGCCCGTATAGAATCTCTGACTTCTCGTTCGCTCCTGATCTGAGTGATTCCAGCACCATTATCTATCCGGTTGTGGTCAAGCCCAACCCGTTCGACGAGACGGCCGCCGTTCGCGGCAAGCTGCATGCGATTGCCGAGGCGGCGCTCGCGATCAAAGGCCACTATCGCTTCTACTGTTACACAAAGCCTGAAATCTCTCTAGGCGCTGAAGGGGTTGCGGGTCCCGATTCTGGCTGGGCGCAAGGCACGATCGCAACGACGTGCTCATCTTTCATTTGGCTGGCGGCGCAACATGCCAATGTAAAGCTGGAAGGTCCAAACAAAATCACCAGTATTGTTGATATTGAGCCAAAGGACGTAACCCCTGGCGGAGCCGGGGCGGACCCGGACGGTTCCACACTCGACGGTCTGTACTTATACACGGCGGACGAGCGTCAAAAGGCGGCTAATTGGTTATTCAAGACCGTCTACGATACTGCACACGACAAAGCTGGATTCTTCGGAACACTGTTCACGGATGCTCCGGATACAGTAGCCAATCAGCTCTGCAATACATTTGCTTCCGATTCCGCTGATATTAACACCGTAGATGAAGACGCGTGGCAGACGACCGGCTCTGCCAATTCGGTCAGCCCAGATAATATTTTGTTCTGGGACTCTGCAGGCAGCGGGAACCAAGGGCAGTTCCGGTCAGTATATGGGCATATGGAAGAGGTATTTTATCGTCCCGGAACCTATGCACAGGTTCCCATTTTCCGATGGAAACTCGTGCCAACGAAAGGGACGCTCAAAGGAACGGTCACCGCGAACGCGGACGTGAGCGGAGCGAATGTCTCATTGCTAGGCAGCGGCTTGCAGGACGTTGTTGTTGGAAGCGATGGACGATTCGAATTCGACAACGTTCCGTCGGGCGATTACCAAGTAACAGCGGGGCTCAACCTCGGAGGCTACTGGAACTCAGCAACGGTGCCGGTTCACATTGATGCGGGACAAACGACCGATATTCCTATTGCGTTGCAGCCGCCTCCCGAGATCTATCGTTCGGTAACCATTTGGGTCGAAAAGCAGACCGACTGGAGTTCGGCCTTTGCGCACAGCCCGAGCTACTTTGCCGAGAAGAAGACGGCTCAAGTGTGGCCTTTCCACTCACACGCGCACCTCGACTTCGATGGGCCCCCCAACTTCACGCCCCGGGCACACATTGGTTTCGATATTGACTTGAATGCAGACCTGAGCGTTACTGTTTCTTGGTCAGCGTCGGAATTCGACGACGAAACCGAAGGCGGTTCGATCAATGGTGGTGGTAATGTGCCAAAGAATACCGGATTCGTCTGGAATCACTTGGTTGTGGTGAACGACGATCCGATCGACAACGACGCAACAACGATCAACTTCAGCATCAACAACGATCAAGCGAATCACTAGGCGGTCGGGAGCGGCTGCAGCCAGCACTGGCACACGACACAATTTCGAAACCGATCGCAACGGGCACAACTGTGTAGAATCGCCATGCTACGACCGAGACGACAGAGCCGGAATCAGGAATGCACCACCGAGGGCCAACGGTCTGGAGTGGTCCACCTTGAGCAAGATGAGAAATATCATGTCACTCATCTACGCTCACGCTCAACGCAAGAGCTTGATCCCGGAAGACGTGAAATACAATCCGGTTCGACTTCCATAATTGGGAGGAGCACAGTGCGGCTGCGGCTTCCCGACGCGCTGCTGTCGCAAGCGCGCGGGAACTACCGGCAATCCCGATGTGGAAACGAGCTCGAAGCCGCTCACCGGAAGTTCTGGGTTGTTCCGGGCTAATGCGTAACGGTTCCAGCTCTGGGGATTGTCTAGGTGGTCGAATCCGCTTCCTCTTGAGGATCGGGAGAAACGAATCTTCCCATGCTCCTCGTGTAGTATCTCACTCCGAAGTCATCAAGCGTGCTCCCAGTATCGCGTTCTTTGCCGGTGAACTTGTAGTCCTCATCTGACAAAGCGCTGGTAATTACTCGCTCCCCACCGTACGGATAGTAGTCCGATTCGTTCTCAATGGTCTGGCCTAACGCATCCGTTACAACTCCCATTGATCCGAGGTGGTCGGAGTAGAAATAATAAACATTTCCTGTGGAGGCATCGCGTCGTGCCACCATCTTACCGTTAAAGTAGACAAACCGCTTCCAGTTGGAACCGAAATCCGACACACAACTAGCGCACAGCAAAATCGAATGATCAGATTTCACCTGCGGACGAGAGAGCGTCCGACTAATCGGCCGTAAGTCGGACCGAGCATCGTCTCAAGTTGTGGCTCTGCGGATCTAGCCGTCTATAAAATCGACCACAGCGCTGCAGGCGGAACACCAGAGATCTTCTTATTTGTTTGATAATTGATCGGGACGAGAGGATTTGAATGTCGAACCCGTTGTCCCGAACCAGGGACTCGAGCTCATTTTTGTCGAGGCGATCAGGGCAAACTTAGTCAGAGACCTTTCAACAGATTCTCCATCGTCGTGTTCAAACCTCGTGCGATCACCTGGAGCGTGATTAACCCCACTTCCCTTTTACCTAGTTCGATGTCTGAAATGTGTCCCCTATTCATATCTAACGCGACTCCCATATCAGTTTGTGTCCAACGCTTCTGGCGTCTTCGGGTTCGGATGCGTTTCCCCAACTGCACCAGAAGAGCGTGATTGCCGCTGGACATCCTTTCATATTCGGCGTACGATCTCGCCGTTGTGTCTGGCATGCCAGACATTCAAATTTTGGGAGCTCTTCCGGTAACCATGCAAGCTAGGTGCGGATAATTAGTTCGTTATGCATTGGCTAAGAGTGAGTCCGCTCCTTGAGCGGATTGCTTGTAAGTACCTCAAACTGGTGGTGCTCTCTGTGCAATCGATGTGTGTGCTGGTGTCGGCCTACATATTAAGGACGAGGGTCGCACCAGTTAGCGAACGGAAAAGCCGCTGATGCATTCCCATCAGCCCTGAATCTTATGGATGCTTCTGCCACATTCCGATTAGCTGGGCTTTCGATAGTTAAACGGGAAGATCAGGCCGCCAGCGCACCCATCAAAGGTAATCAACAGAACATTGAAGTCCCCGATGAAGCCCTCATGGTTCGCCTTGGAAATGGAGATCAGGAAGCCTTGGCTTGTCTCTTTCATCGCTATGCGCGCCTCGTGCGTGCGGTCGGATACAAGATTATTAGGGACACTTCCGAAGCGGATGACCTGCTGCAAGACGTGTTTCTATTCATTCATCAGAAGAGTTCGGTGTTTGATAGTTCTAAGAGTTCGGCGCGTTCATGGATCGTTCAGATGGCCTACCAGCGCGCGATTGACCGTCGGCGATATCTAAACTCGCGCCATTTTTTTTCCCGGCTCGACTTCGAGGATATTAAATGCGAACTTAACGGTCCGGAGACGCGATCCGGGCAATACGAAAACTCGATTGAAGGAGTGCTCAGAAACGTGGGATTAAGTACGGTGTTTGGAGTCCTCTCTGAGATCCAGCGTCAAACCCTAGGACTTCATTTGCTTGATGGTTACACCTTCGAAGAGATCTCTGTGAAATTGGACCAGACCCGAGGAAACGTTAAGAACCATTATTTCCGGGGATTGGAAAAATTGCGGAAGCAAATTTTTAGCTGTAAACGGTAGGGCGATTGAGCAGTATTATAGGAGGCGTCAATTCATCCGAGGAGCAGGGGCGTTGTCTCACACCGAACCCCATGACGAGTTCCTGGAACTCTGCGCCGTTTCAACCTCGGGCCAGTTAAACGAGGAAGACCAAAGCAGACTACAGGAGCATCTTGCCGCTTGCTCCGTCTGCCGCGAGGCCCTGCGGCAATACGAAGCGATCATCCGCCATGCGATCCCAGCGATGGCGGCAGAACAGATACCAGAAAATCTGGAAGCAGGGCCGAGTTGGTCGGAGAACCAGGCCGAGTCAGCTCTTTTTGAACGCATCGCAAGAGAAGAAGGGAAGTCTGGTATTGAGCGCAAGTCGCTGATCCAGCGCAATCCCCAAATTAGCGCTCGTCGAGCACTCTCCCCTGCAAGCGCCGCCGCTTGGCGTAGCGTGTGGGGTCTCTATGCTGCAGGGATAGTGCTTTTCATTGCTCTCGGTTTCTGCGCATATCAGGTCGGTATTCGCCGTGGGACAAATGCTGCAAACGTTAGAGCGCCCCATCCGGACATGCAAAGTCAGATTTCACTTGAAGAGAAGTTAAGCGACGCGGGACACGAACGCGAGATTGCACGCGCCCAGGTCGGGCAACGTGACAGTTTGATTGCTGATTTGCACCGCCAATTGCAACAGCAATCCGTGGAACTGGGACAGAGGAAAGCGGCGCAAGAGCAATCTGAGAAAGCGCTACGGGACGCGGATGCTGGAAGGCAGGACCTTATTCAGGAGCGAACAGAGGCGGAACAGAAAGTCAATGTCGCGCAATTGAGCGTACAGGCGCTCGAGAAAAAGCTAGATTCAATTTCAGAAAGTCCCAACAATGAAAAGCGGGTAGCGGCATTGGAGGCGAAAGTCAACGAGCTGACGAATCTGCTTTATCAGCGTGAGACAGCGCTCGATCAGCAACAGGAACTACTCACGCACGACCGGGATATCCGGGAACTCATGGGCGCGCGGGATCTCTATGTCGCGGAAGTGTACGATGTGGCCCGCACAGGTGCGACCCAGAAACCGTATGGGCGCGTGTTTTACACAAGGGGAAAGTCGCTCATCTTCTATGCCTACGATTTGGATCAACAGCCCAACGTGAAGAATGCTAGCGCGTTTCAGGTATGGGGTCGGCGCGGACCGGATCGGGAGCGGGCATTCCCTCTCGGCATCTTCTACGAGGACAACGCTTCGAAGAAACGATGGGTCTTGAAGCTAGACGATCCGAAATTGCTGGAACAAATTGATGCCGTGTTCGTTACGGTCGAGCCCAACGGCGGAAGTCGCAAGCCAAGCGGCAAGCCGCTCCTCTTTGCCTACCTGCGAGTCGACCCGAATCATCCCTAATCGCTGCTACGTCTATTCTGATTTCGGAACGGTTTCAACTATTTTTGAAAAGAAGTGATACCCGGTGAGAGCCTTCTACGTAGACCTGAATAGGACTTTCGAATTCGTCCGACACAGGAGAAATCACCGTGCACATGCGCTTCCCCCACACTGTCTTTGCTTTTGCATGTGCTGTTTTGCTAGCGCTCCCCCTCTTGGCCCAGTCCCCGAATGGAAGTATCAATGGTCTGGTTCTTGATCCCGCAAACAGAGTAATAGCAGGTGCTGACATCCTGGTAATCAACGATGTGACGGGCTTGAAATATTCTCGCACAACGAATGACGAAGGCATCTACGTTGTCCCGAATCTCCCACCGGGACCGTATCGGCTGCAGATTTCGAAGCTAGGATTCAAGACACTCATCAAGCCCGATATTGTTCTTAACGTCCAAGACGCGCTGTCCATCAACTTCACTCTGCCGATTGGCGCAATCATTGAAACCATAACTGTGGAAGGTGGCGCTCCATTGGTAGACACTGAGTCGGCAGCTGTGAGCACGGTTGTGGATCGACACTTTGCAGAGAACCTGCCCATGAATGGCAGAAGTTTCCAGAGTTTGATTGAGCTGACGCCCGGTGTGGTCTTGACCACAAGCAATTCCTCTGACGGCGGGCAATTCAGTATCAATGGCCAGCGGGCGGCTTCGAACTACTGGATGGTGGATGGTGTAAGTGCAAACATCGGAATCGGAGCCAGTCCATCGCCGTTCTCGCTAGCAGGTAACGGTCTTTCCGGAGCGCTGGGGTCTTTCAGCGCCATGGGTGGCACGAATAGCCTCGTGTCGGTCGACGCCATGCAAGAGTTTCGTATTCACACGTCAACGTATGCGCCTGAATTTGGTCGGACGCCGGGGGGGCAAATCTCCATCGTTACCCGCTCGGGCACCAATCGGTTTCATGGGACCGCCTTCGACTACCTCAGAAATGACTCACTTGACGCGAGCAATTGGTTTAACGGTTACACCAATAGTCCGCCCCTCCCTAAAGCAAAAGAACGGCAGAATGATTTTGGTGGGACAATTGGGGGACCGGTTTTCAAGGACCACACCTTCTTCTTCTTTTCCTACGAAGGACTGCGATTGCGATTGCCGGAAACGGAACTTACTACTGTTCCCGATATGGCGGCGCGAAACTCGGCCGTGGCTCCAATGCGGCCATACCTCAATGCTTTTCCAAAGCCAAACGGAACGGATAACTCTGTTGCAGGCTCCGCACCGTTCGACGCCAGTTATTCCAATCCTTCCGGACTCGATGCCTACAGCATCCGACTTGACCATAAACTCACCGACCAGGTAAGCGTTTTTGGGCGATACAACTACTCTCCTTCAAGTATTACCCAGCGTGGGCAGGTTCCTTACTCCCTCAGCACAGTCAGTTCAACCCGGATCGTGACGCAGACAGCAACGTTAGGTACTACCTGGGCGTGCTTCTCCGGGTTGGCAAACGATTTTCGTTTCAACTACAGCAAAACTATCGGAAGAACTAGTGGTTCGCTCGATGGCTTCGGGGGTGCTGCTCCGCCAAATTCATTTTTGTTTCCGAGCCCCTACACGTCTTCAAACTCACTTCTGACTCTCGAGATGTTTTCTTTGCAGAACGGTTCTTTGGCAGCAGGGCCGTTTGGGCGAAATGTACAGCAGCAACTCAATTTTGTGGACAGCCTATCATGGCAAAAAGGTACTCACACCTTGAAATTTGGCGCCGATTTCCGACGATTGTCTCCTATCAACGAACCAAACGGATACGAGCAGATTGCTTACATCTTGGACGTGCCAAACGCCGAAACTGGAAATCTCTTAGAGAGTGTGGTGGGAGCCAACCTTCCGGCCAGATTACTCTTCCGCAATCTTGGCATTTATGCACAGGATACATGGCGCACCACTTCCCGGCTGACGGTGACCTATGGCTTTCGCTGGGATGTCGATTTTGTGCCTCACTCTCTCAGTGGGCCGAGCCTTCCAGCCGTTACCGGCTTTAGTCTCAATAATTTGTCCCGCCTTGCGCTGGCGACGCCTGGTACAACACCGTATAAAACCAGCTACGACGCATTGGCTCCCCGGGTAGGCGTGGCCTACCTGCTCGCCCAAAGCCGGGACTGGCAGACCGTCCTACGGGGAGGGTTCGGCGTATTCTATGACCTTGCCACCTCAGAAGTCGGCAACAACATCGGTACCGGTACATATCCGTTTGGGAGCACGGCGTTCACCGGTGGTGGCACATTTCCCTTGAGTCCCGCTTCTGCCGAGCCGCCTCCAATTACACCAGCCAGCTTGAGTTCAGGAATTTTGCTTGCGCTCGACCCGAACCTCAAGCAGCCGTACACCCTTGAATGGAACGCTGCCGTTGAGCAAGGTCTGGGAAGCCAACAGGCGCTCACTGCGTCTTACATTGGCGCAGCGGGCAGACGCCTTATTCAGACAGCATTCATCGCCGCACCTACGCCAAGTCTTCAGGGAGCCGATTTGGTAGCCAATGTGGGGACCTCCAATTACAACTCGCTCCAACTTCAATTTCAGCGACGCATGTTCAAAGGGCTCCAAGCACTTGCGTCCTACACTTGGTCACATTCGATCGATACGGGTTCCGCTGGCTCAACTGCAGTCGTGTCGAACAGTCTGATTCCTTCGGCCATCGCTGCAAACCGAGCAGCTTCCGGTTTTGACATTCGGAATGCTATTTCCGCAGGGCTCACCTACGACATTCCTGCACCCAAAGCCAACCGCATCTTGAATGCCCTCCTCGGTGGTTGGTCTACTGAGAACGTGCTCCTAGCACGCTCCGCTCCGCCGGTAGACATCAGCGCTGTGCGGTTGGGCGAGTTTGACAATGGTGTCATTGGGGACACCAGACCCGATTTGGTTTCGGGCATGTCTGCTTATCTCTATGGATCGAAATATCCAGGCGGGAAAGCCTTAAATCCAGCCGCGTTTGCCAGCCCACCTATTGATCCGAAAACCGGGCTTGCGCTACGGCAAGGCAATGTGCCGAGAAACTTTCTGCGAGGTTTTCGGGCCGCACAATGGGATTTTGGAGTTCACCGTACGATTACGATTCACGAGCAGGTGAAGTTGCAGTTTCGCACCGAAATGTTCAATGTGTTGAACCATCCGAATTTCGGGCAACCCAACGGACAATTCGGCCTCTCCGGATTCGGACTGTCCAGTCAGATGCTCGCCCAGAGCCTGAGTAACAACAATCTCGGTGGCGGGGGCTTCAATCCGCTTTATCAAGTTGGGGGATCCCGCTCAATTCAACTCGCCTTGAAGCTTGAGTTCTGACTCTCTGCCTTCTCGATCTGGTCATCTCAACAAAGGATTTGGGCTTTTCATGTTTGACCGGCGATGGAAGAGATCATGTGCTGGAGCGGCCCTAGTAGCGCTGGCTGTTCTGCACCCGATGGCGCAGTCAACCCGGCCCGTGACGGTGCCGGACACGATTAGTATGACGGAGCTGGTCGGTCAAGGGCCTGGCCTTCACGATTTCATGCTCCTATCACCCGACGGTGAGCGCTTCGCTACAGTGGTGAATCGAGGCGATCTTGCGAGCAACAAGAGAATCTTCTCGCTCTTGGTGTTTCGCTCGGCTGTGGTTTTCGATGAGCCTGCCGAGACTGTAGCTGTTCTGAGTTCGTCTTCAAATGAAGACGCAATTACCGATCTGCGCTGGCTCGACAACTCCACACTAACGTTCTTGGGAAGCACACGAAACGCTTGCTCTCAAGTATTCGCTGTCAATGTAAGAACCAAAAAGCTTCGACAGCTCACACAACATTCAACGAAGATCAACGCTTACGCCGTGGCACCCGGCCTGGCTCGCGTCATCTACACAGCGGATGCAGATCTTACTTCACAGAATGACAATCTTCGAAGGCGCGGATTCACAATCACCGATCAGTCGCTAACAGACATTGTCATGGGTAACCTGACCGGCGCCCGCCTGGCGTGGAGAGATGTCGGCTACGAAGTTCCCCAAGACACATTTATTGAGCAGTTGCCGTCCGGAGAGGTTATTCGAGTATTGCAGAGCGACCTGACGGTTGCTCTTCCCAATGGATTGTTTCCGTATTCGAACAATCCGATTTCTCCAAATGGGCGCTTTGCCGTCGTGCAAGGATTGATGGAAGCCCGCAGCAATTGGCGATCTTTCAAGAGTCCCTTCCCGCCGACGGTTTCTGGACTAAACGAAATGACATGTTTCGTTCTGGTTGATCTCACTTCCGGCGCCTCCTCCTTATTAATAGATGCTCCTTCAAGCCCGTTCCTCAATTCGGTCACGTGGGCTCCCGACAGCCGGTCCGTGGTGGTGGTCAACACTTTTCAGGCGAGGAATGCAAAAAACGATGACGATAAAGGCTCTAGTTTCAAACAAGCTATTGTCGCTGAAGTCGATCTTGTTACGCGCCTTGTGACCCCAATCCACGGACCCGCTCTCGACGCGTCTGTGGCGCAAGGAGTCACCTGCGCGCAGGCAGTCGATTGGACGCCAGCCACCAACTTGCTTCGATTTACCGTGAGCAGACTTCCTGATAGCCACGGTGGGGTCTGCGAGGCCAACGAAGTGGCAACGTATGAAAAGACGGGATCGGGGTGGCGAGAAATCGGTCTTGCGGATGCGGCATCTGCGTTGAGATCAACACTAGACGGTCGCATCACAATCTCGGTAGATCAAGGACTCAACACGCCTCCTAATCTGAAGGCACTCGACCATCGAACTGGCCGCACCAAGATTCTCACGAACTTTAACCCTCAATTTCGATCGTTACGACTCGCGCCGGTCACTTTGCTTACCTGGACAGCCTCGGACGGAACAAGATGGTCGGGTGATCTTTATTCGCCACCGGACGCGAGGCCTGGCTCACGGTATCCGCTGGTCATCCAGACCCATGGATGTACGACAGACAGATTTGACATAACGGGGTTTGGACCAGGCGGCGCCACTGGCTATGCTGCTCAAGTCCTGGCCAACAAAGGCATAGTGGTTCTTCAAGAGGGGCACTGCGGCAGTTCGAAAGAGAATCAGCAACCTACTCCGTGGCCCTATTATTCTGCTAAGAGCGCTGAGCATGAAATGCTCGGATATGAGGCCGCGATTGATTTACTGGACAAGAGGGGCTTGATCGATCGAAATCGTATTGGTTTGCAAGGCCACAGTGCGACCTCATGGATTGTCGTCTACGTCGCAGCGCACCCGAAGCCAACCTACCGATACACGGCAATCCTTAGCACAGCTAGAGGCGACTTGGGGTATTTCGGCTACCTTGCGACAACGTATGGACGCTTCTGGAGTTTGGAAGGAAACGGTGGCCCGCCGATTGGAAAAAGCTTTGAGACATTTCGGCTCAATGCACTTCCCTTCAACTTAGAGCATGTGACAACGCCGATTATGAGCCAAGAACCTGATGGACTTCGCTACGTACCCATGATGTGGGAGATTCATGAGAATCTGAAAATGCTGGGCAAACCGGAGGAGTTCATAATCTTTCCCGACGGCACTCACAATCTGGTGAAGCCTTGGGAACGACTGACGTCAGAGCAAGCTGCCGTCGACTGGTTTTGCTTTTGGCTTGAAGGTGTGGAAGAACCGGACACAGCGAAGTCAGCCCAGTACGCTCGCTGGCGGGCCATGCGTCATTCGCGAGAAGAGAATTGATGCTGACCAAGTCCAAAATATTTGAATGGCCGACTTTTCCCTGTTAGGAAATGTATATTGCGCCTAATTTGAGCTCTGCATCGTTCGGGAGAAGATCGCAAAGAAGTCGAACGGTGAGTCCATCTCCGACAACCATACGAAGCCGGAGAACCGTCAGCCGAGTAGTTCGTATGCTCTGAGAGTTGCACGTAAAAACCGCGGGAGGTTGACAAGGTTTCGGGTGTGCCCGGGTATGCAGAGGGAGGATATCGCGATCGTTGAATCAATCCAGAAAAGGCGCGAAGCCGCGTCCAGACCTGCCCGAAGACGATCATGCTCTTGGAAGTCACACCACGGTTCGAGGTAAGCATCGCACAAATCATCATAATCAGGCTGCTTTCCGTGACCGAAGGTATACGGACCGAAAAGTGCAGAACCAAGGACAAAAAAAGGATGCGTAACTCTGGACAACGCCCAGTCGATTAGCACGGTTTCTCCTGTTCCGGTCGTAAATGCATTGCTTTGGTTCAGGTCGCCATGATTCAGGGTTTCGCGCAGATCGCACCGAAGCAGAACTTCGAAGTCGGGAGCGGTTTTGGTTATGAGACACAATGTTTTTCTCAGTTCCTCTCGGGTCATTTCATTGGGCGAGCCTTTTTGCAACGCGATGAGCCGATCAAACATCTCCTCCATGCCAGCGCTTAGCGCCGCCAAGCCGTGATACGGAATGCCTGCAGTGCGAAATTCAATAACTAAATCTGCCGATTCTATTTGCATCTTTGCAACATTAACTA
>JAOAPI010000146.1 GCA_025462865.1 Candidatus Sulfotelmatobacter sp.
GTCATCGACACGAAGGGAGTCGTGCGTTTCGCTCAGGTCGATCCCAATTTTATGACCGGACGTGCAAACCCAGAAGCTGTGCTCGATATACTGACAAAACTTTCTCCGCACAGAGAGGGGAAATAAAGCGGGAGCGGACAGAACCATCAATCCCGATCTCGAGCGGTAGTATTACACCTGTAAAAATCCCGCCTTCGCCGTACTTGGGCGTAGTGCGGCAGTCCCCGAGGGTCTCTAAGTTATTGGGAGTACTTGACCACAGAAGCGAGTCAAGGTAGCGCTCTAACCAACTGAGCTACGCGCCTATACTGCACTTATTCTAATGACTTCGGCGTGTTCCCGCAATGTGGGTCACAGCACCTTCGCCATCCACGACTGGAAGACGACTGGAAGACGAACCGCGGTTACCAGTTGCAAAGTTCCGCTCCGGGCGGCGACAATCGTTGCATGCCGAAGTCTTCCCAGCGCGAGAATGCCGCTCCCTCCGCGCGGCGCCCAGCCTCGGCTCCTTTCTTGCCGGGATCAATGGTCGTCGTGACCCTCGGCAATCCTCGCGACAAGTTCTGGGGTGTGATTTTGGCGCTGGCTCCTGAAGGACTGAGCGCGAGTGGCATTGAGCTCGCATCTTTCGACGACTTTGTCGTGATGGTCAAAGATGGCGAATCGTTCACTCCCGCGGTCGTCTTTTTTCCGATGCACCGAATTGAACGCATCGAGCTCGACCTTCCCGATGGCAGCCTGACTTCCCTTTCGCAGCGTTTTTCGGCCAAGACCGGACTAGATCCCGCCGCAGTGCTCGGCTCCGCCGGAGCTGACGGAAAAGAAAGTCCGCAGGCGGGCCCAAGGCGTTCCGCGGCTCGTGCGATCGAGGACCAGGCTTGAAACTGTCGCAAATCTTTACCGCGCCCAACCAACTCACGCTGCTGCGGATGATTTTCGTTCCGTTTATCGTGATCCAACTGGTCGAGGGCCGTTACTTTTGGGCTCTCATACTTTTTGTGATCGCCGGATTCAGCGACGGCCTCGATGGTTTGTTAGCTCGCAAATTGCATCAGCAGACTTTGCTCGGCCAATACATCGATCCCATCGCGGACAAACTTCTGTTAAGCACGATGTTTCCGGTGCTCTCCATTCTGCACAAGATTCCCTGGAAGTACACCGTGCTCGTGTTCAGTCGCGATATTTCCATCCTGGCCGCCAGCGCCGTTCTGTTTGCCATCGCCGGACTGCGCAATTTCCGCCCCAGCATTTTCGGAAAGGCAAACACGTTCGCGCAGATTGCCGCTCTGTTCTTCGTAATGTTATTTTGCGTCCGCCCGATGCGCTGGATCTGGATTAGCCGAACCGTTTTCTTGCGCGCCACTTTTTTCTTCACAATTATCTCGGCGCTCCACTACGTTTTTCTGGTGCAGCATCGGCTGCGGTCGCACACGAATACTCTGCCTTCGCATTCTTCCGCGGACGTGCGCTCTGGTTGACCCTTTTTCCGGCCTCCCCCTAAAATTGGAAGTTCATCTCTGAGCGCGCCACCAGCTATGGCCTTACGCCTTTACAACACTATGTCCTCGCAGGTCGAGGATTTCCATCCTATCCGGGACAATGAAGTACGCATGTACGCTTGCGGTCCCACCGTTTACGACTACGGACACATCGGCAACTTCCGCACCTTCATCGCCGTCGACATGCTGCAGCGGTTCTTACGGCAGTCAGGCTACAAGCTGCGCTTTGTAATGAATATCACCGATCTGGACGACAAGATTATTCGCAACGCGGCGCGCGACGGCGTCAGCGTTCAGCAATACACCGCGAAATATCAAAAGGCATTTCTCGAAGACTCTGACATGATCGGCATCGAGCACCCGCATCTGGTTCGCGCCACCGAACATATTCCTCAGATGGCCGACTTCGTTGCCAAGCTGGTTGCCCGTAATCTGGCGTACCGCACCGACGACGGGTCTTATTACTTCCGCATCGCCAGCTTCCCGCCCTACGGAAAATTGTCCAAAAAAGACTTCAGCGAAATGCGCGACGGATCTCGCGTCGACGTCGACGAATATGACAAGGATAGCGCCCGCGACTTTGCTCTCTGGAAAGCCCCTAAACCGGGCGAGGCTTCCTGGGACACGTCCATTGGACCCGGCCGACCCGGCTGGCACCTGGAATGCTCCGTAATGTCGATGGCGGAACTCGGCGAAACCTTCGACCTGCACGCTGGTGGAGAAGACCTCATCTTCCCGCATCACGAAAATGAAATCGCGCAGTCCGAGTCCCTCACCGGCAAGACTTTCGCTCGCTTCTGGTTCCATGTGCGCTTCCTGCTCGTCGAAGGCGAGAAGATGTCGAAGAGCCTGGGGAACTTCTACACCCTGCGTGACCTGGTACTGAAGGGACACAAGCCGTCATCTATTCGATATTTGCTGACGTCAGTTCCCTATCGAACCCAGCTCAACTTTACGTTCGACGGCCTTAAGCAAGCCGCGGTCTCTGTCGAGCGATTGCGCAATTTTCGACAGCGCCTGAGCTCGGGAGATTTTCCGTCCGGCGCCAATCCGGAGATGCAAGCGCTCGGCAACGAAACCATCGACCGCATGCGCGCTGCACTCGAGGATGATCTGAACACCGCGCAGGCGCAGGGCGCCATTTTCGAAATGGTGCGAAAGGCCAACTCTGCGCTTGACGCAGGCCAGGTAAAAAAAGACGATACACGCCGACTGCTTGCCGCCCTTGAGAAGTTTGACGAGATTTTCGCCGTGCTCAAAGATGACGACGGTCCGAAAATGAAACAGGTTTTCGATTGGGCGCCCACCGAAGGCCGCGAGAAAGATATCAGTCCTGAACTTCGAGAAGCAGTCCAGTCAGGCCAACTCTCTGACGCCGACATCGAAAATAAAATCGCCGAGATGGAAGCCGCCCGTCGCGCCCGTAACTTCAAAACCTCGGACGCTCTACGCGCCGAACTCGCCGCAGCAGGCGTCATCATCGAGAACACGAAAGAAGGCGTACGCTACAGAAGAAAGTAGCTTCCAAGGTGTTAACCTGAAAGCTGAGAGCTGATAGCTGAAAGCGACTCCCATGCATTCCCTCGACGAATATCTTCGCAATGCCGAACAAGCCCACGGACATCTCTGCGCCGGCCAAGTTCTCGGCGTGCGCCTCGCGATGCTGGGCCTGGCAAAGCTTGAGATTGATGATCCGCGGGGAAAAGACCGCAAGCGGCTTGTCACCTTCGTTGAAATCGACCGCTGCGCCACCGATGCTGTCGCCGTTGTCACCGGATGTCGTCTCGGCAAACGTGCTCTAAAGTTCCGCGATTGGGGAAAAGTTGCGGCTACCTTCGTGGACGTAAGCACTGGCAAGGCCATCCGCATCGCGGCGAAGGAATCATCGAAGGCTCTTGCGCGCCAGATGCATCCGGAAATCGCTGACAAGAATCAGCAGCAGATGCTCGCCTATCACGAAATCGCGGATGACGATCTCTTCACCACCCAGTGGGTAAAAGTGAACTTGCCGCCCGAAGAGTTTCCCGGATACAAAGGGGAACGCGTGGTGTGCGAGACCTGTGGTGAAGGCATCAATTTTCGAAGAGAAGTACGTAACGACGAAAAAGTGTTGTGTCGAGCCTGCGCCGGAGAACGTTACTACGAACCGCTATGAGCGCTGCGCTCATACGCCTGCGCAATTCGTAAAATTGTGCCTTCATCAAAGTGCTTCCCGAGAATTTGCAATCCAATCGGGAGCTTCTCGCGCGTCTCTCCGCACGGCACAGAAATTCCCGGAATGCCCGCCAAATCTGCCGTGACTGTATAGATGTCAGCCAGATACATCGCCAGCGGATCATTCGACTTTTCCCCCAGCCTGAACGCAGCGGTAGGACTGGTCGGCGTGACAATTGCATCCACTTTGGAAAAGGCTTCCTCGAAATCACGCGTCAGCAGCGTCCGCACTTTCTGCGCTTTTAGATAATACGCATCGTAATATCCGGCGCTCAGGGCGTACGTGCCCAGCATGATGCGGCGCTTCACTTCCGCGCCAAAACCCTCGTCGCGGCTGCGCCGGTACATTTCTGAAAGCGACTTCACTCCCGCAACGCGATAGCTGTAGCGCACTCCGTCGTAGCGGGCAAGGTTCGAAGACGCTTCCGCCGTCGCGATCAAATAATAGGCAGGGATGGCATAAGGCGTGTGCGGCAGCGAAACCGGTACCACCTCGCAGCCCACACGCTTCAACTTGTCGATGGCCGACTCCACGGCATGGCGCACCTCGTCATCGAGTCCGTCGCCAAAATATTCTTTGGCCACACCGAGTTTCAAACCGCGCACCGGCTTTTCCAGTTCTGCCAAATAGTCCGGCACTGGAATATCTGCTGAAGTCGAATCCATCGGATCGCGTCCCGCAATCGTGCGCAACACAATCGCAGCGTCCTTCACGTTCTTTGCTAGCGGGCCGATGTGATCGAGCGATGACGCGAACGCAATCAGTCCATACCGCGAGACTCGGCCATACGTCGGCATCAATCCCACCACGCCACAAAATGATGCCGGCTGCCGGATCGATCCCCCCGTGTCTGATCCCAGCGCAACCACCGCCATGTCCGCGGCAACAGCCGCCGCCGAGCCGCCCGAAGATCCTCCCGGCACGCGCCCTAAATCGCGGGGATGCCGCACCGGATGGAATGCGGAATTCTCATTCGAAGAACCCATGGCGAACTCGTCGCAATTCGTCTTGCCAAGTATTACCGCGCCCGCCGCTTCCATTCGCTCCACCGCCGTGCAATCGAAGGGTGGGATATATTTGTTGAGAATCTTGGATCCCGCCGTCGTGCGCACGCCGCGCGTCGACATCACATCTTTGATTGCGACCGGTACTCCACCCAGAGGCGGCAACGGTTTCCCCTCGACGGCCATCCGGTCAATGCGATCCGCCTGCTCCAGAGCACGCTCTTTGCAAAGCGTAAGAAACGCACCAATCTGTCCGTCCTCTTTTTGAATCTGTGTGTAATGCTCCTCCACCAGCGCGAGCGCGGTCGTCTTTCGCTTCTGCACCGCGGAGCGTGCGTCGTCGATGCTGAGTCCGGCTAATTCCATCGGGGTTGATAAGTTTTTCGGATATAGAATTTCGGATAGATGAGGTGGCTTTCTTGGACCTTCAGCAGTAGCTGAACAACTATCTCTCGATCACCTTCGGCACTCGAAAAAACGTCCCATCGGAATCGGGAGCATTTTCCAGCGCAGTTTCCTGAGGCAACGATTTCCGCAGACCTTCGAGAATATCGTCACGAGTCGCGTAAGCAAATCTCGCGCTGCCTTGTTTGGATTCGTCGACGCCGTAGCGATCCGACACCTGCGCCATCGGTTCCACTTTGGATGTATCCAGCTCGTTGAGCCTTTCGATGTAGCCGAGAATCGAGTTCAAATCGCGCACCATGCCGACGCGCTCTTCCGCCGAAAGCTCCAGGTTGGCAAGATCTGCGACATAGGTGACGTCTTTTTCTGTGACTTTCATTTTTGAGGAAGCTTCAATCTCTTCCCGTTCGAATTACGAATTCAATTCTCTCTACTTTTTGCCCGGCGTAACGATTCAGCGTAGCCAGATAACGCGGAGCCAGGCTTTGCATTTCACGCTTCCATCCAGCATCCGGCACTTCAACGCGCAGCACTTCATCGGAGAACTCGAGAGCCCGCGTGCGTTCAGCCACTACCGACCCGCAGACCAGAGGCCACGCCAGCAAAGGCGCTTCGCCTTGCGGCACACGCCGCAACGATCCCAGCACAAGCTTTTCTAATCCCGCGCCTGCTTGCTGCATCTGGATTCCTTGAGACTAATTTTTCACATCAAGACTGCGAGATTCAGATTCTAGCACTCCAAAAACCTTCCCGCGCCACACGACCCTCTGCTCTTTCACACGGGGAACTCTCGCTTGACGAACTCCAGGGCGCTATCGCGAGATAGCAGTCGTCCCTCGAGCTGACCATCCTCCACAGCCCCCAGAATCTCGCTGAACTTCGGACCGGGCGAATAGCCCGCCGCGATCAAATCATGCCCGGTCACCAGCGGCGCAGGACGAATTTTCTCCGGCGGAATCTCGGTGAGTTTCTTCTGAATGAACTCGTACGTACTTAGATTGCGATGGCTGGCCAGACTGTCAGCCCGATGCAATGCGAGATGTTCATTAAAACCCGGCAGGCGGAGAAATTTCTTCAGCGTCGATTCCTTCATGCGGGTGGCGTCGCCAAATCGCATGTGATTATCGACCAGCGCCAACACTTGCGCCGCATCATGATTGGAGAATCGCAGCCGCTCACAAATTTCCTCCGCTATCTTGACGCCTACATCCACATGCCCGTCAAACCGGATGCGGTCGGGCGCCACGCGAAATGTCGCCGGTTTGCCCACGTCGTGCAACAGCGCCCCCCACGCCAGTGTTGGCGGGCATGGCTTCGGCAAATTCTCCATCAGAAGCAGCGTGTGCGCGAACACGTCCCCTTCAGGATGAAATTCCGGCGGCTGCTGCACGCCCTTCATTAAAGAAATTTCCGGCAGCACTTCCCTCAACAGGCCGGTTTCGTCGAGCAGAAGAAACGCACGCCGAGCGTGTCCCTCGGTTAGCATTTTTGTGATTTCATCGCGAACCCGCTCGCGCGACACCACACGAATTTCGGGGGCCAGCCTTTGGATCGCAGCGAGTGTCTCCCCTTCGATTTCATACTCAAAGCGCGCCGCAAAGCGCACTGCCCGCAGCATCCGCAATTTGTCTTCCGCAAACCGCCGCTCCGGATCACCGATCGTGCGGACAATTCCGGCTTCAAGGTCTCTGCGCCCGCCTACAAAATCGAGCACTTCCCCGCCCACTGGATCGAGCAGCATGCCATTGATCGTGAAGTCGCGGCGCGCGACGTCCTCGCGTGGATCCTGGCTGAATCGCACTTCATCGGGACGCCGTCCGTCGGAATAGCCAAGATCGCAGCGGAACGTCGCCACCTCCACAGCCTGGGATTTCGGCGTGGCGCTCTCGTCAGCGCCTGCACGCTGATCTTCCGGCAGCGGCACCAGCACAACTCCAAATTGCACCCCGACGGCGTAGGTGTCCGGAAAAATCTCCATGACTTGCGTGGGGGTCGCGCTGGTCGCTACGTCATAGTCCGCCGGTTCGCGCTTCAGCAAGACATCGCGCACACATCCGCCAACTAGGTAGGCTTGAAAGCCGCGCTGATGTAAAGCCCTGGTAATGGAGATAGCGAAGTCTTTCATCCCCGATCCTCAGCTCTCCATAATTGAGCGTCCCCAAAGACGTTTCGATTAAGCTACAACAAGAAACTTAAAACTAAATTATGCCAGACGCCTACATCCTCGGCATCGAAAGCTCCTGCGACGAAACCGCCGCCGCGGTGGTGCGCTCGGGCGAAGAGGTCGTCTCGAACGTGGTGGCTTCGCAAATCGCGATGCATCAGCCCTACGGAGGCGTGGTGCCCGAACTGGCGTCGCGAGAGCATTTGCGGGCCATCGTTCCTGTCGTGCGGCAAGCGCTGGCGGAGGCCAATCAGTCTTATCAGTCCGTCGACGCGATTGCAGTCACGCAAGGTCCCGGACTCGCGGGCGCTCTACTGGTAGGCATCAGTTATGCCAAAGCCCTAGCCTTCGCGCTCGACAAACCTCTCATCGCCGTCAACCATCTTGAAGGCCACATCCATGCCGTTCTGTTGGAAGAACGTCAGAAGGGCAATCGCGAGCTGCAATTTCCGGTTCTGGCTCTGGTTGTTTCAGGAGGACATACACACCTCTACTTAGCCGCAAAGAACGCTGAAAGCTGGACATACGAAAACATCGGACACACTCGTGACGACGCCGCCGGCGAGGCCTTCGACAAAGTTGCAAAACTCTTGGGCCTGGGATATCCGGGAGGCCCCATCGTGGACCGCCTGGCTCCGCATGGTGATCCGAGTGCCGTAAAGTTTCCGCCCGCGCAGATTAAGCACCGTGACCGCCGCGACCACCGCGGTCCGAAAGAAACTGCAACGGATCTTCCCCGCTTTGATTTTTCCTATAGCGGCATCAAGACAGCCGTCCTGCGCTACGTGGAAGTTCACGCCATGCATCGCTCAATCGAGGCCCGCCGCCAGGCTCTGGCAACCATCCCGAAGCCAACACTCGAAGACTATCTCTCGCACTGCGACAAGCAGACGCTTGATCTGGTCGCTTCGTTTCAGCGCGCGATTGTGGAAGATCTAATTGGCAAGACTTTGACCGCGGCCCGCGCCTATGACATAGCGACTCTTTTCGTTACGGGTGGAGTGGCGGCGAATAACGAGTTGCGGCGAACCTTTGAGCAAAACGGCGCGCAGGAAGGTTTGCCTGTGTATTTTCCGTCGCGCCCACTCTCTACCGACAACGCCGCCATGATCGCCGCCGCGGCCTATCCGAAATTTCTCGCAAAAGATTTTGCCCCAATGGACTTTTCAGCCGAGGCAAACCTCGTCTTGCGCTAGCTCTTTATGGGTAAAACCGGCAGGTCCCCGCAACAATTACCGTCCCGCCGCACGTCCGCGGCCCGTCACCGCATCCAGCGCTTTTTCGAGTTGGCTCTGCAGGTCGATATCTTTGTAGATCGAGAAGGTGGCTCGCTTTTCTGTTTCATCGAAGCCGCTGGCGCGGCCCGCAACAATAATAAGCGGGATACTGGCCGTTTCTGGGTTGCTCTTCAGGGCGTCAATCAATTCGTTCCCTGACATCTTTGGCATACGCATGTCGGTGACGATCAAATCTGGACGCACCCGCTGAAGGATCTGCAAGGCCTCCAGTCCGTTGGTCGCAGACTCCACCTGAAAGCCGCGCTCTTCCAAAAAGCGGCAGACGGCGTATCGGATGAGCATGGAGTCGTCGACCACCAGCGCCACTCGCGGCATCAGTTTTCACGTGCGGAGAACGCACGCCCCCGGCCTGCAGACTAGCAGAGGCTTTCCCGCCCGGACAAGCCGGATCAGAAAGGCTCAGTTACGATGGTGTTCCGGTCCCGGTCGGGACCTTCAAGATTCCTGCGCTTCGCCCTCGACGCTTTCCTCGATACTCATGTCCTTGAGTTCGCTCGCTTCAAACACTTCGCGGCACTCAAGGCATTCCACAAACTCGGCGTCTTCTTCGCGGCTTACAATCTGCACGCGCGGATGCTTGCAGGGTTCCTTTGCGTTTTGAGGTTGCGAGGACGGCTTGGAGGTCATAAATCCGGAAGCGGCGCCTACGCCCAATAGGGTAGTCGGATTCGCGGGAATTTCCGGTATTCTAGCCCGCCTTTGCCAGTTGTCAAGTGCTTCCTTATTAACAGTTGAAAAAAACTTCGTATCATGGTCCAACCGAACACAAACTTGCCTTCGATACAGATTTCCACCCAGCCCCAATGCAACGGCATCAGAATTCCGACCAAAAGCATCGCCAACATCTAAGCCATTCAATCCCCAATACTTACACTTCGATGTCACTTTTAGCGATTGCCTGCAATGGGTTGCACAATCTGGCCCTCCGGACGTAGAATGAATTACGACACAAAAGGTCGCAATTCCACCCAGTCTTCAAATCAGCTTTTAAGAGTTGGGACTTTCGGAATTTTGCCATGCTGAAACTAACCAAGAAAGCGGACTACGCACTGATGGCCATGAAGCACTTGGCCGATCACGCCCACGAGGGTACTCGCAGCGCGAGCGCAAAAGACGTCGCCGATTCTTTTGGCATACCTCCTGAAGCCTTGGCCAAGATTCTGCAGCGGCTGGCCAAAGCTGGTCTGCTCCAGTCGCAGCACGGTACCAACGGCGGATACAGGCTGGCGCGAGCGGCTCATACAATTTCCGCCTTCGAAGTAATTCAGGCCATTGATGGTCCTTTATTCATCACTTCCTGTGTGACGGTCCGCGGCGAATGCGGTCAGAGCAACCGCTGCAACATCCGCGAGCCATTGCGCAAGGTAAATGACAGCATCGAAGCGGTGTTGAAGCGCATCAAGATCTCACATATGCGGGAAGAGCCAGAAGCGCCCGAGACTGTGGCGACCAAGGCCGAGGAATTGGTAACGATCGTCTAAGACAAATTTATTTTGGCATTCAACCAGGTAGGAGACGTAATTATGAGCACGGATGTAAAGGTCCCCCAGCAGCTCCCAGTCACCCGGCATGCCGCTCCTCAGGGAGTGAAGCTGCCCATTTATATGGACAATCACGCCACCACACCCATGGACCCTCGGGTGTTGGAGGAGATGCTGCCCTATTTCATGGAAAAGTTCGGCAACGCCGCCAGCCGCAATCACTCGTTCGGGTGGGCGGGTGAAGAGGGCGTGGAAACTGCGCGCGAACGCATTGCCAAGCTGATCGGCGCCACCACGAAAGAAATCATTTTCACCTCGGGAGCCACCGAAAGCGACAACCTCGCCATCAAGGGCGTGGCCGAAATGTACCGCGAGAAGGGCAATCACATTATCACCGCGGTCACCGAACACAAAGCCGTGCTCGATACTTGCAAGCGTCTCGAGAAGTATGGATATCGCGTCACTTATCTGCCGGTGCAAAAAGATGGCTTGGTGGATCTCGAAGACCTGAAGCGAGCCATGGATGACAAGACGATCCTGGTGACCATCATGGCCGCGAACAACGAAATTGGCGTATTGCAGCCAGTGGCTGAGATTGGCAAGCTCTGTCGCGAGCGCGGAATTATTTTCCACACTGACGCCACGCAGGCCGTTGGCAAGGTGCCAGTGGACGTGAACAAGCAATACATCGATCTTATGTCGATCTCCGGCCATAAAATGTATGGCCCAAAAGGTGTCGGGGCTTTGTACGTTCGCCGCAAGAATCCGCGCGTTCAGCTCGCAGCGCTGATCGACGGCGGCGGCCACGAGCGTGGCATGCGCTCGGGCACCCTCAATGTCCCCGGAATCGTGGGCTTGGGCAAAGCTTGTGCCATCGCTTCCGAAGAAATGTCTCGCGAGGCCGTCCAGTTGGCTAGCCTGCGCGATCGTCTACGCGACCGCATCATGAGCCGTCTAGATGAGACTTACATCAACGGCACCACCGAGCATCGCTTGCCCGGCAACTTGAATATCAGTTTCGCTTACGTGGAAGGTGAATCGCTGCTCATGGGGATTAACGACATCGCGGTTTCCAGCGGATCAGCCTGCACCTCCGCGACACTTGAGCCATCTTATGTATTGAAGGCTCTTGGCACCGGCGACGACCTGGCGCACAGTTCGATCCGCTTTGGCATCGGCCGCTTCAACACTGCCGCCGAAGTCGATTACGTAGCCGACCGCGTCATCGAAACCGTCGAGCGCCTTCGCGAACTTTCTCCGCTCTACGAAATGGCGAAGGAAGGTATCAATTTGAAGGATGTGAAGTGGGCCGGAGAGTAGAGAATGACTCAGTACTTAGCCCCGAGTGGCTCGCGAGTAGAGCAGTACTTAGTAGCGAGTACCGGCCAAGCCGCGAAGCGGCGGAATGTGAAAGCCCGGCACGGAAGTGCCGGGTAGGAAGTAAAGAAATGGTAATCAGTCCCGTAGGGACGGCACGGATTCTAAATGCGTAGGAGAGAACTAAATGTCATACAGCGATAAAGTAATCGATCATTACAACAATCCCCGCAACGTCGGCTCAATGGACAAGAGCAGCGCTGATGTGGGCACCGGCCTCGTCGGCGCACCTGAGTGCGGCGACGTTATGAAGCTCCAGATCAAGGTCAACCGCGACACCAACATCATTGAAGAAGCCAAGTTCAAGACGTTCGGTTGCGGTTCCGCGATTGCCTCGTCCTCTTTGGCCACCGAGTGGGTCAAGGGCAAGACGGTGGATGAAGCCCTCGCCATCAAGAACATGGATATCGTGAAGGAGCTGTCGCTTCCTCCGGTGAAGATCCATTGTTCAGTATTGGCCGAGGACGCGATCCGCGCCGCAATCGGCGACTGGAAGAAAAAGCAGGAGAGCGCCAAGCCGGTCGCTGCCACAGTAGCGCAGTAAGCTCTGCGGAAGTTCTGGAAGGGCATGACCGGGAAGGGCACGACTTTAGTCGTGCCGTAAGCCTTTGGCGGCTTTAGCCGCTGAGGCACTGCGTCAGGAATTCGAATGACAACGGCAACCGAACAACCCGCAAAAACCACGCCGGCCAAGGGCATTCAGGTCACCGACAAGGCCCTGGGCAAAGTGCGTGGCGCGATGGCCAAGGAAGGCATTTCGCCCGAGCAGGGCGGACTGCGTCTTGGCGTGCAGGGCGGCGGCTGCTCCGGATTAAGCTATAACGTCCGCTTCGATACGCAGCCGCGGGAACGTGACCGCATTTTCCAATTCGGCGATGTGCGTGTGTTCGTCGATCCGAAGTCGTTTATCTACCTGCATGGCATGATCCTCGATTACCAGGAAACACTCATGCAGCAGGGATTCGTCTTCGTGAATCCCCAAGCCACCAAGTCGTGCGGCTGCGGCACTTCGTTCTCCGCCTGATGGTGTGTGTGGTCTTGAACGTGTGGCGCGGGCGCCCTCGCCCGCGAAATCTCACCACGACGCAACCGCCTGTGCCCACCGATTCTGCCCGGGTATGCCGTGTTGTTGTTAATGAGGGAAAGAATTTGAATACGTCTACAACTATGACGACCGCAAAGCCCGCCTTTGACGAGACCCAATCGTGCTGGTCTTGCGGCGCCCCGCGGCCCATCCACTTCTGCGAGGCCTGCGGCAAAGTTCAGCCGCCGGCGTCAGTGGATTATTTCACCTTCTTCCGTCTGCCCCGCAAGTTGAATCTTGACGTCCCGGCACTGGAGAAAGATTTTTACGATCTCAGCCGCAAACTCCATCCCGACCTCAACGCTCGCGCAGGCGGCAAAGATACCGGCGGCAAAGAGCAAGAGAAAGAGAACGAACAGGAATGGAGCCTGCAGCAGAGTTCCCAGCTCAACGACGCTTATCGCACGTTGAAAGATCCAATCAAGCGCACGCAGTATCTCCTCCAGCTGGAAGGCGTGGAACTCGAAGAGCAGTCAAAAACTGCCACCGAGCAGGCTCGCTCGACCGGGCAACTCAAGAAACAAATCGTTCCCCCAGATCTGCTGGAGGAAGTTTTCGAGTTGAACATGCAGCTCGAAGAATTACGTATGCATAAAAAGATGGGCGAGGACGATCCCGCCCTGATCGATGAGATCGGCCGCCAGAAGCTCGAACTCGAAGAAAAGCAGGAAGCGCTTCTGCAAGAGTTAAAAACTCGCTGGAAGATGTGGGACGGAATGATCCAGCGTGAACACAACGGCCAGCCTGTCTCCGAAGAAGAACGCAGGCAGGAACGCGACAAAATGGTCGACATACTGAACCGCCGCAACTACATCCGCAATCTGGTCAGGGATGTGAGCGAAGTCCTGGAGAATTGAGAAATTTCGTAGTGAAGCAATTTGAACCCAAGGTTTTGCAATTGCACAATTACGAAATTACTAAATTACTAAATTACACAATGGCAACTGACCGCATCGTCGGCATCGACTTAGGCACCACGAACTCTCTCGTGGCCTTCATGCAAGGGGAGAGTCCTGTCGTAATCCCTGGCGAAGACGGATTGAATCTCGTCCCTTCGGTCGTCGCACTCGATGAAAAGAACCAGCCCGTTGTCGGCAACGCTGCGCGAAAATATCTGACCGAGACTCCCGAACGCGCCGTTTACTCGATCAAACGCCTTATGGGACGCGGCGTTGACGACGTCCAGGAAGAATTGAAGTATTTCCCCTTCCGCCTCGCCAAAGATCTGCAAGCCGGCGAAGTTCTTCGCATCACACTCGGCGACAAGACATTCACCCCGCCGGAAATTTCAGCTCTCATCCTGCGCCAGCTCAAGCGTAATGCCGAGCGCTTTTTCGCGGCCCCCGTGACGAAGGCCGTCATCACCGTGCCTGCGTATTTTAACGACGCGCAGCGCCAGGCCACGAAAGACGCTGGCCGCATCGCCGGCCTAGAAGTTCTGCGACTGGTGAACGAGCCCACTGCTGCCTCACTGGCCTACGGCCTGGACAAAAAGCAGAACGGCATCGTCGCCGTCTACGACCTCGGTGGCGGAACTTTCGACATCTCAATTCTCAAGCTGCACGACGGAATCTTCGAAGTCATCGCCACCAACGGCGACACTCACCTCGGCGGCGACGACATCGACAATCTTCTCATCACCATCGCCCTCGACGACACTCTCGGCGACTTGGGCCTCGATCTTCGCCGCAACCCCGAGGCCGTGCAGGCCATTCGCAAGGCCGTAATCGAAGCCAAGATCGCGCTCTCCTCGCAGCCTTCGGTAAAGCTCGATGTGGAACTGCCCGGCGGCAAGCACTATTTGCGGGAAATTACTCGCGAGCAGTTCGAACAATTGATTCAGCCGGTCATCGACCGCACGATCGGCCCTTGTAAACAGGCACTGAAGGATGCCGGCCTCAAGCCGGAACAAATCGAAGAAGTCGTCCTCGTCGGCGGATCCACGCGCATTCCCAAAGTTCGCGCTCTGGTGAAAGAACTGTTTCACCGCGAGCCGCACACCGATCTGAATCCCGACGAAGTTGTCGCTCTGGGCGCGGCAGTGCAGGCCAACATCCTCGGCGGCGGCTCCGAAGCCACCGAAAATATGCTGCTGCTCGATGTCACGCCTCTGTCTCTCGGTATTGAAGTCGCGGGCGGCGTCACCGACAAAGTTATTCTGCGCAACTCAACGATCCCCGCATCCGCCACGCAGTTTTACACTACGCAAATCGACGGCCAGGCCAACGTTGCGATTCATGTCCTGCAAGGCGAGCGCGAATTGGCGAAAGATTGCCGCTCCCTGGCGCGCTTCGATCTCAAAGGCATTCCGCCCATGGCTGCAGGCATGGCACGTATCGAAGTCAAATTCCTTATCGACGCCAACGGCATCCTGAACGTTTCCGCGCGCGAGCAGCGCAGCGGCAAGGAATCCGAAATTCAGGTTCAGCCCAGCTACGGACTCACCGACGAACAGGTCGAAGGCATGATTCTCGACTCCTTTGACAGCGCGGAAGAGGATTTCCGTCAGCGCCAGATTATCGAGGCGCGCAACGAGACAGCTACCATCCTCGCCGCACTCGACAAAGGCAAGAAGAGCCCTGCTTGGGGACATCTCACAACTGACGAGAAGAAAAAGATTGCCAAGATGGAGAAGGCATTGGCCGCGGTGAATAACGAAGACGATTACCAGGCCATCCGCAAAGCAATCGAGGCGCTGAACCAGGGCTCCACGCGGCTGGCGGAATTGATGATGGACACCGCAGTCTCAACAGCGCTAAAAGGCAAAACGATGGAAGAAGCCGACATGGGCGAGGGCCCCACCGCCCCGCACCCCATGGCGAAAGCGGAGTTTGAATGATTGAGTAATTTTTGTAATTGGTAATTTTAAAACTCAACGGTTTCACAATTACTCAATTGCTAAATTACCCACTTACTCAATCTCCCTAAGAGGAGCAGTCATGTCAGAAGAAAAATCGCAAGGCGCCGGAACCGCCACTGAAGAAGCTCCCGGCGAAAACACGGTCCAAGTCACGTTCCTGCCCGAAGGCAAGACAGTGCAATTCGAGCACGGAAAGCTGCCTTACGAAGACCATGGCAAGGAGGAGTCGATTCTCGACGTCGCGCTCAACCATGGCGTAACGCTCGACCACGCCTGCGGCGGCAACTGCGCCTGCACCACCTGCCACGTCTGGATCAAAGAGGGCGCCGAAAATCTTTCGCCCATGGACGACGACGAAGCCGACCGCCTGGACATGGCCGCCGACTTGCAGTTAAACTCGCGTCTCGGCTGCCAGGTGCAGATTACAAGGCCGGGTAAAGTCGTGGTCGAGATCCCCGCCTGGAACCGCAATTACATTTCGGAAGAACATCACTAAAGGAACTTCTGATGCCTAAATCTCTTACCTGGGACGATGCCGAAGACATCGGCATCCTGCTTTCCGAGGCGCATCCCGAACTCGACCCTCTCACCGTCCGCTTCACCGATCTGCACCGCTACGTGACGGAACTCCCCGATTTCAAGGGCGATCCCAAGACTTCCAACGAAGGCAAGCTTGAGGCCATCCAGATGGCGTGGCGCGAAGAATTCCAGGATCGCACTCAGGCCTAAAAGTTCGCCGGCACCGGCTGTCCCCTCGCTCATTTCTTCGCCAATCTTTTTACATTTTCGTGACAACTGCCAGCAGTACCCCGTCTAACTTGCCTTAATTGCATTGCGCGGAAACTTCCTCTGAGTTTCCGCCTCTGCGTTCACTACTCTCTCCGTCCAACTGCAAAGGGCACGGCGCCGAGCCGTGCCCTCTTTTTAAACCTAAACTACAGATTAAATATTTCTACCCTACCGTCGCCGGAACTGGCTCCTCAACGCTGGCCTCGCGTAGAAACTTTGCCGCTTCTTCCGGCGGAGTCGGATTGATGTAGAAACCTGTGCCCCACTCGAATCCCGCCGTCTTGGTCAGCTTCGGCATGAACTCCATGTGCCAGTGATAGTGATCATTGGTCGGATCCTGCGCCGGCGATGTATGGATCACCAGATTGTACGGAGGATTATCCAGCACCCGGTCCGCCTTGATCAGCAGACTCTTCAGCGCCTTCGCCAGATTTTCAAACATGTGTGACGATGAATTCTCGAACGCCGACTCATGCTGCTTGGGCAGTATCCACGTCTCGAATGGAAAACGCGGCGCATACGGCGCAATGGTCAGGAAGTTTTCGTTCTCGCCCACCACGCGGCTGCCGTTTTCCGTTTCCTGCCGGATGATGTCGCAGAACACGCATCGCTCCTTGTACAGGAAATATTGCTTCGCGCCTTCCAATTCCTGCACCACATTGATCGGCAGAATGGGCAGCGCGATCAGTTGCGAGTGCGCATGTTCCAGCGACGCCCCAGCCGCCTCGCCATGATTCTTGAACAGCAAAATGTATTTGAACCGCCGGTCTTTTTTTAGATCGAGAATTCGGTCGCGAAATGTCCATAACACATCTTCGATTCGCTTCGGAGGCAGTGTCGCCAGGCTCGCACTGTGGTCCGGTGTCTCGATGATCACCTCGTGCGCCCCAATGCCATTCATCCGGTCGAACATGCCTTCGGCCTGACGATTCAACGTGCCTTCAATCCCCAGGGCCGGAAACTTGTTTGGCACCACGCGCACCGTCCATCCCGGCGTATCCCGTTGCGATGTCGGCCCGCCATTCGATCCCGGCCGATACGCCTGAATCTCCGGCGGAGTCTTGCCCTCGTTCCCATAACAGAAAGGACAGAAGCCGCCCTTCAACTTCACGTTTTCCCGCGCAAAATCCGTGGGACGCTTCGCGCGATCGGTAGAAATAATTACCCAGCGGCCAACAATAGGATCTTTTCTTAGCTCAGGCACTCACCAAACCTCATTGATTAGGATAGGCAAAACTTTTATTTTAAGCCGTCAGGGAGGCATTCCGAAACACTTCAATCTGCGGCTGGCTGGCCTTCGGCGTTTCATAGTATACGCTGACCACATCGAAGCGCCACTGGCACAAAGGTGGAAGCCGCCGCAGATATTCCCGCACCATGGTGGCCACCAGCCGCCGCTTATGCCGGTCCACTGCCGCTTCGCCGGGCTTCACGTCGCGCGTGGTCCGCGTCTTGACCTCCACAAAGCACAGAACATCTTTTTCCCATCCGATCAGGTCAATCTCTCCCCGGCTGCGCGGCGAACGAAAATTCCGCGCCACCATCGTGTACCCCAGTTTCCGTAAATAAAAATAAGCCGCCTCTTCCCCTCTGCGTCCTGTCCGATGATGCGCGGCCCTCTTGTCTGCCGATGGCAAATGTTCCGCCAGCCAGTCCAGAAAACGAAGCACTGCCTGCGTTGGCCGTCCCGCAAATCGAAATTTATAAGATGCACGCGCCGACAACATGGAGGTCTCCAGCCTACCTATATGTCATAACTCGAACTGGATCGATTCCCTACGATTTATCTGATGAAAGACTTCCATCCTTCCCGAACCGGGACGCTCCACCATGTGAACTGCAACGTGACCTGCGTCCGAAGGCGCTGGAGGCGTGGTCCAAGCTGAATGGAAATGTCTGGAAGGGAAATGTTCTGGGGTCCAACCGCCTCTAGCTCTCAGCGGGCGCGAAAACAACAAGTAAAACGAGTTCTTCCATCACATCGTAAAAGCGATGCTCCTCTTTCGCTGCCACAAAGATCACACTGCCTGCGGAAACTTCGCGATCTTCCGCGCCAGCCTTGAACCGCCCGCGCCCCCGAACCACGTAATAGATTTCATCTTGATGATGCGGCCTCTGCAAGTCCGCCGCTCCCGCCGCCAGGACGTACAGTCCAGCGCTCATTGCCGGCACTCGCAGAAACTCGCGATATAACTTGCCGCTCGCCGCTCGCTCCCGGTCGATCTCCTCCAGGCTGGCGACCAGCGCCTTCACGCGAGGATCCCCCCGAAAATAAGATCGGTAAATTGTGGAATCAAATTCTGCGCCTGCAGTTCGCCCTCCGGCTTATACCACTGATAAATCCAGTTGATCATCCCCAGCAAAGCGAACGCCGCCGCCCGCGGACTAACCTTGCTTTTCATGGGATACCGGCCTTTTTCCTGCACCTCAGCCATCAGGTTTTCCAAAAAGTGTACATACTCCTTTTTTCGTGCATTAATGCGCTTGCGCAACGAAGGGGGCAGCGGATGGTTCTCATGCAGCATCACCGTAATCTCGCGGTCGCGCGGACTGAGCACCACTTCAATATGCAGCCGGATCAGCGCCCGCAACCGCTCTTCCGGATCGGCAATGCCGCGCACCGGATTGATCACGCGCTCCTGCGTGATCTGCATGGCATGATCCATGATCTCGAACAGGATTTCGTCCTTGCTCTGAAAATGATGATAGAGCCCGCCCTTGCTCAGCTTCAGCGCCCCCGCCACATCGTTCATCGACGTAGCGTCATAACCTCGCTGCTGAAACAGTCGCGCAGCGGTCCGCAGAATCTCCTGCCGGGAATCAACCACAGTCTCGCGGGCCATCGGCTGACATGGTACCGAGTTGCGGCCGGGAATGCCAATTCAGTCCTTCATGGCAGCCCTGTCATCCTGAGCGAAGCCGGGGGGAATGCCAACTCAGGCCTGTCATCCTGAGCGAAGCTGAGAGATTCGCGAAGCGAATGTCTCAGCGCAGTCGAAGGACCCCTGCACTGCTGGCTGTTCCTCTGCTGCCTCGGGGAATTCTCCCACTACACGAAGCATCGTCAGAATGGCCGGCAGGTGGCCCACTCAAGCCCGCTTCTGGCTTGAGTGGGATGTCACATGTCACAGGCGGGCGGCCCACATCTCTCAGATAACTCACCTTGGGGTGCCCCATTTCTCGCGTCCTTTGCGAGAAGTGGGGCTTTTCCTTTTCAGCAACACGACGGTAAACCGGGGTAAACCGGGGACAGACGGGGTAAACCGGGGACGGGGGTAAACCGGGGACAGACGGGACTGTCCCCGGTTTTTTCGCCCAATGTGGGAAAGGAACCGATTCCCGCAACCAGAAATTGCTGGAAGTCCTGCCAAGTTCGAGTCCTTTCTGATATTTTTTGCGAATGGCCCGCTTCGCTCGCGTCGTCGTGGTTGACGTTGCCCATCATGTTACGCAGCGGGGAAACGCCCAGCAAGTAATTCTGTCGGACGAAGCTGGCCGAGTGGCTTATCTCGAATTACTGCGGCAATACTCTGAGCTTCACGACCTCTCTTTGCTGGGTTACTGCCTCATGTCGAATCACGTGCATTTGATCGTGGTTCCGCGCAGCGGCGAAGCCCTGGCGCAGGCTCTCAAGCACACCCACGGACGCTATGCCTCCTATTGGAACGCTCGTAACTCGTCGAGCGGCCACGTGTGGCAAGGGCGATTCTACTCGTGCCCGCTCGACGAAACTCATTTGTGGAGGGCGCTGCGCTATGTGGAATTGAATCCGGTGCGGGCCATGATGGTGACGGCGGCTGAGCAGTGGCGATGGTCGAGCGCGGCTGCCCACTGCGGAAGCGCCATCCCAGAGGCTCTGCTGGGAATGGAACGATGGCGAAAACGCTGGTCGGAGGGAGAATGGCGCGAGCATCTCGGAGCGGGAGAATCTGCGTCTGATGTAAGGGCGCTACGCCAGTACACTCACTCGGGACGACCGCTGGGGTCCGCCGAGTTCGTTGCGGCTCTGGAACACTCCACCTTCCGGGTGCTTAGTGCGCGGAAGGTAGGACGTCCGAAGAAGCCCGCAGGCTCCCGGCAAGATGGAATTGTCTTTGCCGCGTAACTGTGGGAAGTGGGGACAGTCCCGTCTGTCCCTGGTTTTGCCCCTGGTTTTGCCCTTCGTTGTAGGTGAAGTTCAACCATCCCTTCGCAGTGCCGCCTTACTGCATCACGCGAAACGGTACATTACTGGTTAGCGTCCCATTCGTCGTGGTTACGGTGACGTAGCCGGTGGTTGCGCCCGTCGGGACGTTGGTGAAAATCAGCGTGGGCGATTTCACCGTGAATGTGGCCGAAGTCCCATTAAACGTAACGCTGGTGGCGACGGTCAGTCTGTTCCCGAGAATTCCAACCTCCGCTCCCACCGTTCCAAAACCGGGCAGGGTTTGCACGAAAGGCTTAACTGCTCTGGATAGGGCAAACACCGTGCCGCAGCCGGTGAATGGCGAGGCAGTGCATTCGCTGTCGGTGCCGCCGTATCTAGTTGTTCCATACAAATTTCCGTTCGTAGCTAGAACCAAACCGGCAAAAGGCATGTCGCCATCGCTACAGTCGGTTTGCGAACAAAAACTGTAGAGCGTGGTCAGTTGGCCAGCTGGAGTAATTTTGAAAGCGGTGCCACAGCCACCAAGCGGGCATTGCGAGTTGACTCCGCCAGCTTCTGTTGTTCCGTACAAGTCTCCGTTGTTAGCTAGAACCAGAGTTCCCATTGGTACCTCGCCGTCAAAACAGTCAGCTTGTGAACAAAAATTGTAGAGCGTGGTGAGTTGACCGGAAGGCGTAATTTTGAAGACGGTGCCACAGCCCTGAAGACAGGATGTCTCGTTGGCCCCACCGGCTTGCGTCGTTCCATAAAAGTTTCGATTGCGCCCTTGCACTAGACCCGCAAGCGGGTTTGCGCCGTCCGTGCAGTGAGATTCCGAACAAAATCTGCGGAGCATGATCAGCTTGCCTGCTGGCGTAATTCCGAAAACACTGCCAAAGCTTAGGCGTGCGCCATTGAACATAGTTGTTCCATAGAAGTTGCCGTCGCTGCCTAGAGCCAGCCCCGAAGGGAATTGGCCGTCGTTGCAGTTTGGCAGCGAACAGAAGTTATAGATCGTAGTCAGTAGGCCGGCCGGAGTAATTTCGAAAATGGTCCCACTCCCGTGAGCCCCCCCGGCTTCTGTGGTGCCATAGAGGTTTCCGTTGGTGCCTACAACCAGCACTGCAGCCGGATTTTCGCCGTCAGCGCAGGAAGGAACTGACGTAAAAGCTGTGAAGCGTGGTCAGTTGGCCGGCGGGAGTGATTTCGAAGACGGTTCCCAAGGTTATCGCCCCGCCATTAGCGGTTGTCCCGTACAGATTTCCGCCAGGACCTACAACCACTCCTGCAACCGGGTTTGCGCCGTCCGCGCAGGCACTTTGTGAACAAAAGTCGTAGATCGTGGTCAATTGACCTGCCGGGGTAATTTCGAAGACCGTGCCGCACCCTTGAAAGCATCCGGTAGACCCACCGTAGTACGTAGTCCCGTAGAAGTTGCCATTGGGTCCCTGCACCAGAGCAGACTCAGGTGTTTCACCGTTCGCAACGTCGAAACTTATCAAACTGGTGAAGGTTTGTGCCGAATTGGCAATCGCCGTCGCTAGGCAGAACGCGAACACCGCAGACCCCATCTTCCATCCGGTTATTTTCATCATCGGAGAACCTCAGTGCGGAACTCATCGGCGGTCTATTCACACCACACAAATCGGAAACCTGCGTGGCTCACCCCCAATTCTCGCGTCTTTTGCGAGAACTGGGCCTTTCCTTTCAGGCCGGCACGAGTCCTGATCTTTCAATAGCGCGACTGCGAAGAGAAGCGACTGGCCCATCCCTTGCGTCTTTTGAAGAGCGGGATCCCAATTCTGACTCACTCGCGACATTTGCACCTTACAACCCCCGCACCAACACCCCCGAAGTCTCCCGCTGACGAGAAGAAATCTTCCAATACGTGCTGAGAAGTTTATCCTTCTCCTCCGTCGGGACCAGACAAAAGCCATGTCGTTCGTAAAAGCGAATGGCCCATTCTGCCGCGGCCCACGTACCAACCAGCAACCGTGCTGTGGCTTGGTCTGCAAGGGCAGTCAGCAGAGCGCCGCCTACGCCTCGACCCTGATGCACCGGCGACACGTATGCGTGACGGATCAGAGTGACGTCCCGGACCTGCTGCAGTCCCATCACGCCGATTAGCACGCCAGATTCATCCCAGCCCCAGAAGTTCACTCCCGAGGCGATCTCGGCCAGCAGGTCAAATCGCGTCATGTACGGCTCGTGCCAGCAATCGGATGGGATGACGCCCCGATAAGCTTCGGCTGCCTGATTAATAATCGACCCGATCGTATCAATATCGGCGTCAGTGCATCGCCGGATCATCGTTTTCCTTCCCGCCGGTCCATTGCGGAATCTTCTGCCCTACCGCCAGGCAAAAGTAGTCACGGAATTCGGTTTCAGCGAAACCGTCGCCACCATATTCGCCAACCGCAAATCGAGCGTTCTTGCCGGACCTGGATTGGTCACCACAAGCACTTGCTGGCCATCGGGATTTTCCACGGCCACGTGCCGCAGATCGGCAGCCTGGCTTTGCGAATTCTGACTCTGCGAATTCTGGCTCTGCGAAAGAAAGCGGCGGGCTCCGCGGCGAATCACCCGCGAGTAATGAGCAAAAGCCCAATATTGTCCGCTGCGCGTAATTTCCTTTGTCTTCGAGCCGATCGTCACCACCCCACCGCAGGGAAATGGTCCGATGTTCGGACGGCCCTGCTCGTCCAGTGCCAGGTTCCACGCCGTAATGGAATGGCACCAGTTATTCAGCACATCGCTGAAAGTTCCGCCCCACTTGCACCAATCCGTCAGATAGCCGGCGTCGGTATAGTCCGGTCCGCCTTCGGTCCAGTGCATCTCCGTCTCCGGAAAGGCGTCATGCACCTTGCTCATCATGTCCGCCGTGCCATAGTATCCGTGCCAGGCAACGGCATTCACAAATTTACGAAGCTTGGCATCCTCCAGCGAATCGACCACGCGTCCCCACAAATTGTAGTTGTGATCCAAAATCCAGATCTTCGTGGCCATCCCGCTGCTTTCCAAAAGCGGCCCCAGATGGTCGCGAAGGAATTGAATCTCATATTCCTGCGGCCAGATGCAGGCGGGCATTCTGCCATCCTGATCGGTATCCAGTTCATTCTGCGTTGTCAGCGCCTGCACCGCTACCCCTTCGGCCGCATACGCCTGCAAGAATTTCAAATAGTATTTCGCATAAACCGGGAAGTGATAGTTGCGCATAGACCCGCCCAGCATCGTGCCGTTGAACTTCATCCAGCCGGGCGGGCTCCAGGGAGAGGAAAAAAGAAACAGATCTGGATTCACCTTTCTCGCTTCGCGCAGCATGGGAAGAATGTATTCGCGATCATGCTCAATCGAAAATCGAGTGAGATCAGGATCGGCTTCACCATCGTCGTAGCTATAGAGTTTTGTCGAGTAGTCGCTGGACCCCACGCAGACACGGCCCGTGCTCAGCGCCATTTCCGAGGGATGGAACAGTTCGTGGAAGAGTTGCTCGCGCGCGCCGGGCGAAAGACGATTGAACGTGTAGCAGGCGGCGTCGGTAAAGGCGCCACCAAATCCCAGTACCTCCTGGAACTTCGTGCCAGGACTGAGGCGGATCTGATCACTGCCGGCCGCCGGCGAAGCGGTACGCCACGCCGCCTTCGGAGCGACGGCAAAACGTTCTTCGCCAGAAGTCACCCAGACGGAAATCTCCGCATTGGCACCGGGAGTTTTGGTCGCGGACCTGCCCGCAGCGACTCCCTGCCCGACCAACTCGCCGGGAGCAGCGGCGGCCGCCAGTCCCAGAGCCGAGAGTCCGAGAAACTTTCGTCGTGAAGTCTCGTGTGTCATGTGCATCTCCTCAGAAAGGATTGCAAATCTTCAGCGTCCTTTATATCGGATTTCGGCGCCCTGATGACACACCCGTGTCGCTTCCCAGCGGACCACCAACGCGGGGTGCCCCATTTCTCGCGTCCTTTGCGAGAAGTGGGGCTTTTTCCTCAGCAGGCAACAGAACCTTTCGTGTTTGTTGTGAAATCGGCCCAGTTGAGAATGATCGGTCGAGAATTCGTAAACGTGCCTCTCCTCCACCTCCACCTGCTTAGTTACTTCCGTTCCCCCTCAAGGTTACTCTGCACCTCGCAACACACTTTCCTCGACTAGACTTAGAAACGAACGCCCACCTTAACTTTCGCCCATGGTGAGCCTTCCCTTCCACGGAGAACACATGGCCGGAGCCACTGCGGTTGCCCCAATCCTGATATCCGATCAAAAGGTGCAAGGCATCTCGTCCGCCAAGTCGCAACCCTGGTGGTATCTCTTCTTCTTCATTTCCGGATTTCCCGCGCTTCTCTATCAGATCGTATGGGAGCGCGCACTCTTCACCCTCTACGGAATAAATATTGAGTCGGTCACCATGGTTGTTACCGCATTTCTCGTGGGACTCGGTATTGGCAGCCTTCTCGGCGGCATCTTTTCTCGTTACGAACGCTGGTCGCTGCTCAGAATCTTCGGGATCGTAGAATTGCTCATCGGATTGTATGGAATTTTTTCGCTGAATCTGTTTCACTGGGCCGCGAAATTTACCGCCGGATCTTCACCGCTCCAAACTGGACTCATTGCCTTCACCCTGGTTGCCCTTCCGACCGTGCTCATGGGAGCGACGCTTCCCCTGCTGGTTTCTTACACCGTGCGTTTGTCGCACAATGTCGGAACCTCAGTCGGAGCGCTGTATGCCGTCAACACTCTGGGCTCGGCCGCAGCCTGTTTCTGCGCGGGCCTGTTTCTGATGCGCTCGCTCGGTCAGGCCAAAACGGTGGCTTTGGCTGCAAGCCTGAACGCACTCGTTGGCGCAAGCGTGCTGGCCTGGCAGTTCTTCCGCCGAAAGCTGCCCAGCGATACCGTACCGCAGAACGACGCGGCACCGCCTCCCATTACTGAGCCATCCCTCATCAGTTTTCCAACCGCCGTCGTCATCGGAGGCGTAGCCGGGTTCATCTCGCTCGGCTACGAAATCGTCTGGTTCCGGCTCTTCTCGTTCACCACCGGAGGCCTGGCGAAAAGTTTCGCATTCCTTCTCGGAGCTTATCTCGCCGGAATCGCGGGAGGATCGGTCGCCACCAATCGTGTTTGCAAAATAATTACGAAGCCGCAAACCTTCATCCGCTTTCTGGTTGCCACGGTATTCGGCGCAAATCTGCTCGGCTTCCTTGTCGGTCCAATCCTATTCAATTCCGTCATCCACGCGTCTTATCTCTGGACGCTTCTGCCGATCGCGCTCGCCGCCGCCTGTCTCGGCGCAGTCTTCCCCATGCTCTGCCACATCTCGATTCCTCCCGACGGTAGTGCCGGAGCGCGCATGAGCTATGTCTATCTCAGCAACATTGCAGGCTCGGCGCTCGGCAGCTATCTCACCGGCTTCGTGCTGATGGATTTCCTTCCCTTGCCCTATGTCACCGTAGTGCTTACCCTGCTCGGTCTCGGCCTCGGAGCAGTACTGCTGCTCCGCGCGCAATTGAAACGCACTACATTCCTCATATCGGCCGCCGCTGCTTTTATTGGCGCGCTGCTTGTCGTCCAGTCTCCCGGATTTCTGTTTCATCACATGTACGAAAAGATGCAGCTGAAAACCAGTTACGTGCCAGCCGCGGCATACGCCACCGTGGTCGAAACGCGCAGCGGCGTAATCACCGTCACCCCGGACGGCATGGTGTTCGGCGGCGGCATCTATGACGGACGCTTCAGCGTGAACCTGGTCAATGACGCGAATGGAATCGAACGTCCGTTTGCCCTGAGCTACTTTCATCCCAATCCCCGCGAAGTGCTGATGATCGGCCTTTCCTCCGGATCATGGGCGCAGGTCGTCGCCAGCAATCCTCAGGTTGAGCGCCTCACCATCGTCGAAATCAATCCTGGATATCTGCGCCTCATCCAGCACAACGACACGGTCTCCAGCCTGCTACGAAATCCAAAAGTTCACATCGAGATTGACGATGGCCGCCGCTGGCTCGTCCGCAACGTCGACCGAAAGTTCGACGCCATTGTGATGAATACCACTCACCATTGGCGCTCCAATTCTTCCAATCTGCTGTCTGTGGAATTTCTCCAACTGATTCGCCGCCACCTCAACCCCGGCGGAGTGCACTTCTACAACACCACCGGATCGGACGAAGTCATGGCTACCGGCGTCCGCGTTTTTCCCTACGGAATGCGTCTGGTGAATTTCATGGTGGTCAGCGATACGCCGCTCCAGCTGAATGCCGGCCGCTGGCTCGACGTGCTCCTGCAATACAGGATCGACGGCAAGCCGGTATTCGACGTCACCCAACCGCAGCAGCGCCGCCGTCTGCAAGAAGTCGTGCTCTTGTCCGCCACCATGGACCGTTCCCTGCCCACCCCGTTCACTCTTGAATCCGCCCCCCACATCCGCGCCCGCACTTCTCAAACCCGCATCATCACCGATGACAACATGGGCACCGAATGGTTCCAGCAAGCCCCGGAGTCAGGGAAAAAGCCCGAAGTAACGCACTGATCTCGATTCGTTTTTTCGGAACGGGCGTGCACGACCAGTCCTGAGGCTGCCTCACTCGTCGCGATTTTCGACGAGTGGGCACAACGGACCTACCCACCTGCTCCAACGATCCGCCACCCCGCAAATCCCTAACCCGCCACCGGCTGTTGTGACGCAAGCACCGGCCGCAGTTCCGGCTCCGCTGGAACCATAATCCACGCCAGCAGGTACGTAACCACGCCCGGACAAATTCCGGTAGCGAGCATGATGAACACGCACAGGACGCGCACCAGCGTTACGTCAAGATCGAAATACTGAGCCAGCCCGGCACAAACGCCTGCGATCTTTCTGTCGGCTCGCGAGCGCGTCAATCTCTTCTCCGCGGGCGGAGTCCCCACGACGTTCCCGCAGTAGGCGCAAAAGCGCCCGTCCTCGGCGATGGCCTTGCCGCAAGCGTTGCAGTACATAATTCGGTCTCCTTAATTCCTTCTTTAAGATACGAAGAGCACACAGAAATGTTCCGCATTCGGCTGTCACGAGCAGCAAGCCTTTGTCTTTAGTAAATTAACCCCCCATCGAAGCCCTTCCAACGCAAACTCTTTACCCTTTTTTTGCGCCCTCCCAATGATGAAAAACTTCGTCCTTGACACCACAATTGACCTTCGGTAGCATTAATGAACCGACCGACCGGTCGGTTTGTAACAGCACTCATCATCATTAAAAGGAGCTTCCCCCGTGGCCACAATCTTTTACGAGCATGACGCTAATCCCAACTCGCTGAAGGGCAAAACCATCGCCATCCTGGGCTACGGCAGCCAGGGACACGCCCAGGCCCAGAACCTTCGCGACAGCGGCTATAAGGTCATCGTCGGCCTTGAGCCCAACCGTCCCAGCACCCAGCAGGCTCGCGCCGATGGCATGGTTGTGGTTGCGCCGGATGAGGCCGCCAAGCGCGCCGACTGGATCCACGTGCTCACCCCCGACGAAACTCAGGCTGCTGTCTACGAGCAATACATCAAGCCTTATCTGCATCCCGGAAAAATTCTCGGCTTCTCCCACGGCTTCAGCATCCATTTCAAAACAATTGTCCCGCCATCGGACGTTGACGTCGTAATGATCGCGCCCAAAAGCCCCGGTCACCTTCTGCGCCGCGTCTATGCCGAAGGCCGCGGCGTGCCGTCGCTCATCGCCATCAGCCAGGATTCCAGCAAGCGCGCTCACGAGTACGCGCTGGCCTACGCCCACGGCATCGGCTCGACTCGCGCCGGAGTGTTGCAGACCACATTCAAGGAAGAAACCGAGAGCGATCTTTTCGGCGAGCAGGCAGTGCTGTGCGGCGGTCTGACGTCGCTGATCAAGAAGGGATTCGAAACCCTGGTAGAAGCCGGCTACGCCCCCGAGATTGCCTACTTCGAGTGCCTGCACGAGATGAAGCTGATCGTCGATCTCATTTACGAAGGCGGCCTCTCGCGCATGCGTCACTCCATTTCAAACACCGCGGAATATGGCGACCTGACGCGCGGCGAAAAAGTTGTTGGCGATGCCACACGTGCTGCCATGAAGAAAACTCTCGCCGATATTCAGGATGGAACCTTCGCCCGCGAGTGGATCAAGGAAAACAAAGACGGCGGCTACAACTTCAACGACCTGCGCCAGAAAGAACAGCAGCATCCCATCGAGATCATCGGCGCGCAGTTGCGCGGCATGATGAGCTGGCTGCCCGGACGCGAAGCGAAAAAACCTGCCGAGGCGAAGAAGCCCGAGCCCGAACAGGTCGTGAATGCTTAAGGGAGCCGAAATCGTTCTGCAGTGCATCCGTGCCGAAGGGGTTGATCTCGTATTTGGCTACCCCGGCGGCGCGATCATGCCACTCTACGACGCGCTCGAAGGCAGCGGCGTCCGCCACGTTCTCACCCGTCATGAGCAGGGCGCGGTCTTTGCCGCGGAGGGCTATGCGCGCGTCACCGGAAAAATTGGCGTCGCCATGGCGACCAGCGGCCCCGGCGCGACCAACCTCGTCACCGGCATCGCCGACGCGAAAATGGATTCCGTCCCACTTGTCTGCATCACCGGACAAGTTCGCACTGCAATGATTGGCACTGACGCATTTCAGGAAACCGACGTTTTCGGTGTCACGCTTTCGCTGACCAAGTGGAGCCGGCTGGTCCGCACCATCGACGAAATTCCTGAAGTCATTGCCGAAGGATTTCACTGGGCCCGCAGTGGACGGCCCGGGCCGGTACTCATCGACATTCCGACTGACATACTGAAGGCGAAGAAAGAGTTTTCCGGCCCGGTAAAGTTCACTCCGCACGTCCGGCCCGTCGAGGCGAAAGCCGAAGGTGCGTCCACCGACACGATCGCGGCCTTGCTGCAAAGGGCTGCCCGACCGGTGGCGCTCGTCGGCGCCGGCGCGAAACTTTCCGGAGCAATTCCCGAACTTCGGCGACTGCTCGACCATCTGAATATTCCAACCTTCGCTACCGTCCACGGCTTGGGCGCCGTTCCACCTCAGTCTCCGTATTACCTCGGCATGGTCGGAATGCACGGCACTCGCGCAGCCAACACCGCATTGCATGAAACTGACTTGTTGCTGGTTTTCGGAGCGCGCCTCGATGACCGCGTCACCGGTGATCCCAGCCGCTTCGCGCCTCACGCCAAGATCGTTCACTTTGAAATCGACCCCGCTCAGCTCGATCGCGTGCGCGCTTGCGAGTTGCCTGTAATTGGCAACCTCGCCGACACAATTCCCGCCTTTCAAGCGGAACTGCATCGCCACTCTCTACCCGACTGGAACGCATGGCGCACGCTCGCCTGTGGACCCGAGCGTGCCGAACTTGATCCGCGTGGCTTGGCGCAACCAACAATTCGTTTTCTCGATGAACTTTTCAGCCGGCTCCCGCAAGACAATGTCGTCATCGCCGACGTAGGCCAGCACCAGATGTGGGCGGCACAGCGTTATCGCTCGTCCTCCCCTCGAGGCTTCATTACCTCAGGCGGCCTGGGAGCGATGGGTTTCGCCCTGCCCGCCGCTGTAGGCGTGCAACTGGCAAAGCCGGAAACCTGCGTGCTCTGCGTTTCCGGCGATGGCGGTTTTCAGATGAACATTCAGGAGCTCGCCACCGTTCACCGTCTCGGCCTCCCCATAAAAATGGTGATCGTCGACAACAAATATCTGGGGATGGTGCGGCAGTGGCAGCAGCTTTTCTACGCACGCAATTACGCTGAAACCGATTTGAGCGATAACCCGGATTTCGTCGAGATCGCCAAGGCTTACAAGATTCACGGATGGCGCCTGAACGAGGCTGCCATGGCCGAGTTTCCGGTATCGGCCGACACGGGAGATCTCATCGAGAATTTCCTGCGCTCGCCGAATGCCGAGTTGCTGGTATTTGATTGTGCTCCCGAAGCGAACGTGTACCCCATGGTTCCGGCGGGAGCGTCGCTTTCAGAGATGGTTTTCGAAGACGAGTAAAAAAAATTGAGTAATTGCGAAATTTAGTAACTGGGAAATTTGAGCAACGCTTAAATCACCGATTCTAAATTACTCAATTACTAAATTCCCAAATTACTAAATTTTGCGTTGAGGGAAATGACTATGCAAGTTTTTCACATCCGTTATCGCAACACGCAAGGCGCACTGATGCGCATCCTCAATGCGGTTTCCCGCCGGGGACTCGATCTCACCTCGGTGCACGCTGAGGCCGACGGCCAGGATCATGCCGTCACTATGCAGCTCGAACTCAACCACAAGCAGATCGGCCAGCTTTATCGCGAGTGGTACTCGATCGTCGATGTCACGGATGTTCGTTCCAGCGCGTCGTTTCGCGATCACAAGGACGCGGACTGGGGTCCGCATCCGCCAACTTCAGAAACCGTCGCGCAGCAAACGGCGCGCGCGGCTTTGGCATAACTTAACTTTTTGTTCCGCAAGCGTCAGCAGCATGATGTCTTCCTGGGTAAGCGTCATGCCGATTGGAAACCTGCAGTTGGAATGTGGCCTCCTTTTTTCCAGCCGCGGGTTTCCGTTTTTCATTGTCATCCCGAGCGCAGCGAGAGCTTGCCCTGAGCGAAGTCGAAGGGGACCTTGGTGTTCGCTGTCGCTATCGATGTTCTCGCCTCGAGACGATGCTGCCCAGCAGCGCCACTGTTGTAATCTTTCCGAATGGACCTAAAGAAACGTAGCCGTGGCATCACCGACGGACGCGATCGCGCCCCCGCGCGCGCCATGTTCAAAGCCATCGGCTTCACCGACGCCGACCTGCGCAAGCCACTGATCGGCGTCGCCAATACCTGGATTGAAACCATGCCCTGCAACTTTCACCTGCGCCGCCTCTCCGCGAAAGTGAAAGAAGGCATCCGCGCCGCCGGTGGCACGCCCATGGAGTTCAACACCATTGCTATTTCCGACGGCGAAACCATGGGCACCGAAGGCATGCGCGCCTCGCTGGTAAGCCGCGAGTTGATTGCGGATTCCATCGAACTCGTCTGCCGCGGACAATTGTTCGACGCCGTCGTCTGCGTAGTGGGCTGCGATAAAACCATTCCAGCCGCCGCCATGGCCCTCGCGCGCATGGATCTTCCCGGCCTCGTTCTCTACGGTGGCACCATTGCCCCCGGCACCTATCAAGGCAAAGATGTAACCATCCAGGATGTTTTCGAAGCCGTTGGCGCAAACGCCGCCGGAAAAATTACGGATCAGGAATTACACGATCTCGAAAATGTAGCTTGCCCCGGCGCTGGCGCATGCGGCGGCCAGTACACCGCGAATACCATGTCCACTGTGATGGAGATAATCGGCCTCTCGCCCATGGGGTTCAATAGCGTGCCCGCCATGGACGGGCAAAAAGATCAGATCGCTTTCGATTGCGGCAAAGTCGTGATGAGTCTCCTGCAGAAAGAAATACGTCCGCGGCAAATTCTCACTCGCGATGCCTTCGAAAATGCAATCGCATCCGTGGCGGCGACCGGCGGTTCCACCAACGCCGTCCTGCACCTCCTGGCGATCGCCCGCGAAGCTGACGTCGATCTACAGATTGACGATTTCCAAACCGTCAGCGAGCGCACTCCTCTGCTCGCCGATCTGAAGCCCTCCGGACGTTTTGTCGCGGCCGATATGCATCGCGCCGGCGGCGTGCGCCTGCTGCTTCGTCGCTTGCTGAAAGGAAAGCACATTCACCCCACCGCGAAAACCGTGACCGGACTTTCGCTGAAAGAAGAAAGTGAAAGCGCCGTGGAAGCTCCCGGCCAGGCAGTGATTGCGCCGCTGGAGAAGCCTCTCAAGAAAACCGGAGGCCTCGTCATCCTGAAAGGAAATCTCGCCCCTGAAGGCTGCGTCGCCAAAATCAGCGGACACGAACGGCTCGAACATCGCGGTCCAGCGCGGGTCTTTGAATCCGAAGAAGACGCCATGGCCGCCGTCACCGGCAAGAAAATTAATTCCGGCGACGTCATCGTCATCCGCAATGAAGGCCCCAAAGGCGGTCCGGGGATGCGCGAAATGCTAAGTGTCACCGGCGCCATTGTCGGGGAAGGCTTAGGCTCTTCCGTCGCTCTCCTAACCGACGGCCGTTTCAGTGGCGCCACCCACGGACTTATGGCCGGCCACGTCTCCCCCGAAGCCGCGCTGGGCGGCCCGATCGCCGCCGTTCGTGACGGCGACATGATTCGCTTCGACGTCAGCCAGCGCATTCTGGAAGTCGAAATCAGCGACGAAGTGCTCCGCCAGCGCATGCAAGAATGGAAACCGCCTCAACCGCGTTACCCCACCGGCGTCTTCGCCAAATACGCCGCTCTGGTCTCATCCGCCTCGCAGGGCGCAATCACCCGCCCGCCGGCCTAAATACCGTTAGCGAAGGTGGAAGAGCGGCGCTTCAGCGCCGCGTAAGTCGCCCATAATAGATCTGGGCTTCAGCCCATGTAGCGTTCTGCACCTGTCTCCCGGCGAGGCCGAAAGTCGGCTGTCGGCTGTTCTTAATCATAGGATTTGTAAGCCTTGCGTGCGCTACCCGACAGCCAGGCGAATCACTCTGCACTAGTATTGCCGAAGATGCCCCGCAAGTCCCGCACGAAGCCGCATTCCACAAACATCCTTGACTACCACAGCAACCTATCCATGCAGGAAAAGGAACATCTGGTGGCGGAAGCCATACTCAAGGCTGAACAAACGAAAAAGCCTCTCGAAAAAGTAAGCGGCCTCAAAGGCGAACTCCCGCCCACGGTCCGGCGTTGAAGAGACGGCCGCTTGCGTCGAGGCTACTCTCGGAAAGTCTCTTACATATCCCTTCCGCCGCGTCCCGTCCCGGCGTCGGTCTCTTGTGCGATCTGATGATCTGCTCATGAGGTCGCCCGATGACTATTTCGATGTCGTATTCCCCAACTTGCTATATTTGCAAAAAGTCACTGAACCTTGAATTCGCCACCGTTGATGAATACGGCAGAACCGTTCACGGGGGTGCTATTTCCTTAAGCTGGTTGCGAGGCCAACCTCTCCGCCCGCCACCAGGAAGCCCCAGCGCTGAAAGATCTCGCGCGTCTCTTTCGCGCTACTTCCGCTCTCGCTCAAACTCCCGCTCGCGCAGACGCAGACCTGACCACCCCACCATCCTGCGCCGCCTTCTCGAAAACAACTCCTATTTCAGCTCCCATGGCCAGCAGCGCATTTAACTCGCCGCGATTAAACCCGTCCTGCCGTGCCCGATACAGCGCCAACACCGCCACCACACCAGACGCGCCCTCCAGCGGCACCGCCAGCGCCGAACGCAGTGTGCTGTACTTCGTCGGATCATTCAAATATCCCGGCTCAACCGACGGATTCCCATTCAAAATCGCCTTCGCGTTCTGCGCCACCCACCCCGACAGCCCCTCGCCCACCGGAATCCTCAATGACGAAAACAGCCGGAAATTATCTCCACTCACAAACTCCGGAACCAGAACTTTATCCCGCACCACATAAATAGCCATCGAGTCATGCGGCACCAGGTGTTTCACCCTCACCGCAACCAAAGAAAGCGCATCGTCCAATGCGAGCGACGTGCCCAGCTTCCCGCTAAACTCGCTCAGCCGTTCCGCTTCCTGCCGCGCCGCCGTCAGAAGTGTCCTGCTATCTTTATCCGACTGCCATCCAACACTTTTCTCGCTCTCCGCAAAACCCGCAGCCGGAGCCAATCCTCGCTCCACCTTAATATCAGTCGACAACTTCGGAGGAGACCGCAGCGGCTGTTCCGTCGCAAGCTTCTCAAGTTCCACATACCGCCGCTTCAAAATCTCCACCACCCGCGGATCGAAACTCGTCCCCGCCTCCGACACCACCTTGCTCATGGCCTCATTCAAAGGCAGCGCCCGCCTGTATTGCCGATCCGAAGCCAGCGCGTCCAGGCAGTCGACCGCCGCCAGAATGCGCGCGCCAACCGGTATCTCTTCCCCCTGCAGCCCGCTCGGATACCCGCTGCCATCCCATTTCTCATGATGCGCCCGCACAATCGGCACTACCGGATACGGAAAATCCACCTGCTCCAGAATCTCCGCCCCAACAATGGGATGAATTTTCATCTTCTCGAACTCTTCCGGAGTCAGTTTCCCCGGCTTCGAAATAATGTGCTCCGGCACCGCCAGCTTCCCAATATCGTGCAGCACAGACGCCGCCCGCAGCGCTTCTGTCTCATCCTCCGTCAGCCTCAGTTCCCTCGCCAGTTCCATCGCGTAAATTCTCACGCGCTGCAAATGATCTCCCGTCGTCTGATCCTTCGCCTCAATCGCCAGCGCGAGAGCTTCAATCGTTCTCAAGTGCAGCCCGGAGACTTTCTCCGCATGCTGCTTCTCCGCCTCCAGCTTTCCCAGATACAGCCGGTACGATCGATACAAAAGATAGATTGGAGGAAGTACCAGCAGCGAGGCCTGCCAACCAATGTGCCGGTTCAGAAAACTCACAAACCCTGCAATCGCCGCTCCCACCAGGTAATACGGAAACAGCCAGAGATAGCTATCGGTCCACACCTTCTTAATAGGCTTGTCTTCGGTCAGCCCAATGATGGCCGCCATCGCCCCCGTACCCACAACAAAGTGCGTAATCGCCGCCGCCATCAATGCCAGCGGCCCGGGCCCATGAAGAAAATAAATGGAGATGAACCTGTAAGCCCCGTACGCCGCCGCGCTGCAAATCGTTACCTGCGAAAGGTTGAACGCCAATTGCTCCGGCTTCAGCCGCCGCGACGTCCTCCAATACGACTGCGCCAGCGTGCCCGCCAGCCCGATCAGCAGCGTCTCCGGCAAACCCATTTCCAGAATGCCGATGAGTGTGAACAGAAAATTCATCGACAGCGTTCCTTCAATTCCCGGCAGACTCACTTTGAAGGATGAAGCCAGAAGTGCCGCCACCAGATAGCAGACAAACTTAACCGGATCGCTGGATTGCCAATCGAACATTCCGAACGCAAAGCACCCGCACGCCGTCATCACCATGACGGCGATGTAGACACGTGTGCCAATTTGTCGCGCCCATAACATGATGGTTCTTTTGATTTTTGCCGATGCGCAGCCCAAAGTCCGCCCAAATCAGCCTCCCTTGGTTACCATCGTGTCGTTTAGTTATGAAGAGTCGCCTACGCTATCATCACCGGACGGACGACTCCCCCACTCCTGCGCGTCCGTTAAGACGCCCATCTACCTCCCGCGCCCTCGAAACTCCTGCAAACCCCTTAGGGACAAACTGTCCCGGCAACCATCCCATAGGACAAACTGTCCCGGCAACCAACATTGCATTCCTTGTAACCTATTGATTCGTAAAGGATAAACCTTCCATCTTTGGACCTCCGACTGCACCTCCATGCTCGAAGCAAATCCGCCACTAGCTGGCGACCTGCCGCATTTTGAGGGGGACATGAAAAAATTTCTGGCTGTTTTGCTCGTTACTGGAATGATCGTCTCCGGCACCCTGGCCTACGCCGACGACTCCAAAATTTCGCCCGAACTCCGCGGCCTTCCCACGACGCAGAAAGCGCAAGTCATCGTCCAATACACGCCGGGGACACAAATAAACTGCGGTGGCATTCTGGGCCTGGTGTTTTGCGTGGTGAATTTCGTCCTGCAACTGGGTGGCACGATCCTCGGACAGTTGCCGCTCATCAATGGCGTGGTCGCGCTGCTCGATGGCAACGGTATTCAGAACCTCTCCAACCAGTCGAACGTCCTGTATATAAGCTCGGACCGCACCCTAGCCCCAACACTTAGCAACGCGGCCTCTGCTATCAACGCGGATTTCGCCTGGGACTCGAATTACACCGGCGCCGGCATCGGTGTTGCCGTCATCGACAGCGGCATCAGCAACCACCCTGATCTCAACATCGGCATCCTGCCCTACTCGCGCATTGTCTATAACCAATCTTTCGTTCCCGGAAACTCGAGCGCCGCTGACCAGTATGGCCACGGCACTCACATTGCAGGCTTGATCGCCGGCGACGGTCTCAGCTCCACTGGACCTTCTTACTCGAAGACATTCAAAGGCATCGCTCCCGGAGCGAACATCATCAACCTCCGCGTGCTCGATGCCAACGGCGGCTCCACCGATAGCGTTGTCATCGCCGCCATCAATCAGGCGATCGCTCTGAAATCCCGCTACAACATCCGTGTGATCAACCTGTCGCTCGGCCGTGGCGTTTTCGAGAGCTACAAACTTGATCCACTCTGCCAGGCCGTTGAGAAAGCCTGGAAAAATGGCATCGTCGTAGTCGTCGCAGCCGGCAATGCCGGACGCTATCAGCCCACCAGCGGCTACGCCACTGTGACTTCACCGGGCAACGATCCTTACGTTCTGACCGTGGGGGCCATGAAGACCATGGGCACGCCCTCCCGCGCCGACGACCTCATGGCCAGCTACAGTTCCAAAGGGCCGACCGTTCTCGACGCAGTAGTCAAGCCGGATCTCGTCGCCCCCGGCAACCTGCTCGTCTCGCTGGCCGTGCCCAGCTCCACTCTCTACACACAGAATCCCGCCAATCGCGTTTCGTATAGCTCTTATATAAACGGCGGCAGCAGCGCATCTTCCTCCACTTACTTCACGCTGAGCGGCACCAGCATGGCTGCCGGTGTTGTGAGCGGCGTCGTCGCCGACCTGCTCCAGAAAAGTCCCTACCTCACTCCGGATCAGGTCAAGTCCCGTCTGATGAAGACCGCCTGGAAGTCTCTCCCTGCCTTCAGCAGCACCACCGATCCCGCGACCGGCATCACCTACACCGACCAGGATGACGTCTTCACCGTTGGCGCCGGTTACGTCGACGTCGAAGCCGCCTTGGTGAATACCGATGTAGCCAGGGGGACTGCAATGTCCCCGATCGCTACTTTCAACCCAAGCACCAACCAGGTCACCATGTCCGATGATCGCTCCTCGGTTTGGAATACGTCTTCGGCATGGTCAAACTCCGCGGTCTGGGGATCTTCTCAGTTCGTCGCGCCACCCTCGAGCGGCACATATTCCAGCAGCACCATCTCCGGCAGCAACGTGCTCTGGGGATCCGATGCACCTTGGGGCAGCAATGTCCTCTGGGGGACCAACGTGCTCTGGGGCACCAACGTCCTGTGGGGTACGAACGTGCTCTGGGGTACGAACGTCCTGTGGGGCACCAACTTCGCCCCCGGCGAAAACTAACTCTCACCCTCGCACCCAAAAGGGCCGCTCCTCGCGAGCGGCCCTTTTTCTTTTGGCTAAATCGCCTGAAAAAAAGTAAGAGCAGAACTAACGCACCGGCGTCATCCCGAAGCCCCGCGTTTTCAGGTAGACCCCCGGCTTCAGCCGGGGGCGGCGCAGCCGCGGGGCGAGGGATCTCGCGCTCATCCCATCTGTCCTTTGGCTGTCGCCGGCGCAATCCCAGCTCCCCTCTCCGCCCGATCTTGCCGTAGAATGATTCTCTCAAGCGCCCGTAGCTCAACTGGATAGAGCATCTGCCTTCGGAGCAGAGGGTTGGGAGTTCGAGTCTCTCCGGGCGCACCACCCCAAACCCCGCCGTAAGGCCCAGTCGCTTACAACAGAGATCAGTACTAACGCACGCCGTCATCCCGAAGCCCCGCGCTTTCTCCAGCGGGGCGAGGGATCTCCCGCTCATCACTTCCGTTCTCAGTGCATGACGGCGTCATCCCGAAGCCCCGCGCTTTCTCCAGCGTGGGCGAGGGATCTCCCGCTCATCAAAACCCGAATATCTCCCGACCCCCGCGCATCCCCAATCCTTGTCAATACCCAAAAACCACCCAATTCCCTCCACCCTCTTGAAACCGAACCAAATATAAACTTCCCCCATCTGTCCCATTCACCCTGCTCAATCCGTCATACTAGATATAGGGGATCAGAAATCAACTCCCCTAAAAACAAACGCACAACCATCGCGGCCCCATCCGGCCGCGATTTTTATTTGGGACAAAAAAATGAAAAACCGCAAGAACCTGGGATGCCGTATCAAAGATCCCAAAGAGCGCGGAGCCTGGGCCGAACTCTACTTCATGGCGCTCGCTGCCGGACAGGGCCTCAAAATCTCCAGCCCCTACGGAGGCTTTGCCAGCTACGACGTAGGCGTCGAAGACTCCGGCCCAATCCTGCGCGTGCAGGTGAAGTGCACCATGTGCCGTCACCCCAAGGGCGGCTACAGCGTGAATATCAGAGGCCCCCGGTACCGCGGCTATCCCGCCGGATCAGTGGATTTCTTCGCGCTCTACATCGTTCCCACTGACGACTGGTACATCGTCCCCTACGCAGTGATCGGCAAAAGATACGCCACGCTACACTTCACCCCGGCTGGCAAGCACGAAAAACATCGCAAGTATCGCGAAGCGTGGCACCTCCTGCTGGCCGCCGCTAATCGCCGTGGCTGCCCCGTCCTTGTCTCTCCGTCCTTTGGAGAGACAGGGCGGGGACTTTGACCTCCCTGAAGAGCGCCGCGCCCCGCGCAACTAACGCACGGCATCATCCCCGAAGCCCCGCGCTTTCACCAACAGGCGCGAGGGATCTCGCGCTCATCACAAACATGGATTGAAGGAAAAACGGAACTACTGCTGTGGCGCGAAATACCCCTTGCGCGCCCGCACTTGCAGGTCTTTTTTCAGCGTGGAAATTTCAATCGACCGGTACCGCCCGTCCGCATCGAAATCGGCGGGCTTGTAGGAAACCACATACTGGCTGCGCAACTCGTCCTCAATAGCCGCAAACGAATGCGTCATGTCCTTCATCTTGAAAGGAAAAAATGCGCGTCCGCCGGTGGCTGCCGCCAGTTGCTCCAGAACTTTGTCGCCGCGCAGAATCAGTCCGCTGTCATCTGTGGAAATAGCATAAATAATGACTTCGGCGCGCTGCGCCATCTCAATGGCCTGCGCCCGCGTCACATCGCTCTGATTATCTTCGCCATCGCTCACCACAATGATGGCCTTTCGCGCCGGATGCTCGGGGCGGTCCTTTAGGAATTTTTCCTTGCACGCTTTGTAGATGGCGTCGTACAGCGCCGTCCCTCCACCATTCTGCATTCTGTGGATGCCGGTCGAAAGCAGTTGAACGTTGTCGGTGAAGTCCTGCGCCATCTGGCTCTGTTTATTGAAGCCAACCACAAAGGCTTTATCGAACCTGGCGCGCACGGTGTGTTGCAGAAAGTTAATGGCGGCGTTCTGCTCGAAATCGAAACGGCTGTGCACCGATCCGCTAACGTCAATCAACAAGCCGAGGTGCAGAGGTAAATCGGTCTCACGCCGGAAATTAATAATCGACTGCGGAGGCTTATGGTCGTCGAGAATTGCGAAATCGTTTTGATTCAGGTCGCGAACAAATTTTCCGTGCTTGTCGGTGGCAATGAACAACACATTCACTTCATCCACTCGTTTATGGATGGTGAGCATCGCTCCGGCTTGCGGATCGTCCGCGGAGGCATCGTAGGAATTCAGCGGCGCCGCGCTGCTCACATAGGCAGCCGATTGCCCGAAAGCCGCCGCTGCCACAGCCAAAGTGGCCAATAGCGCCATAAGCCGGCAGATGGAATACGTGTACTTCATTCCCAGAGAATCCAAATTTTTCATTTCCACCCAGCCCAAACAGCACTTCCAACTGATTAGATGCACGCCGGGTGCCGAATGGCAGTCATCCATTCGCCCTGTCGTGCCTTGACTTTAGAAGGATGTGAAGCAAAATGCCAAGTTACAAAAGGAGCACTCGTTCGGTCATGGCCCGAACGCAAATCAATGCTTTAATAGAGCGCGCTCCCCGCTCTTCCCATCGCCGAAAACTTCGCTCAACTCTGTCCTTATGAGCGATAATGCCCCGTCCCTAAAACGAAGGTGGACCCTCATGTTTAAATCGATCGCCGCCGTTATCGGCACCTATCTGCTTTCTGTTCTTCTCGTCATCGCAACAGACCCATTGCTCTCGCGCCTCTTTCCAGGCGATTTCGTCAAAGGACGCGTTCCCTCCGACACCGCTCTCATGGCTAGTACGACGCTCTTCGTCCTCGTCTCCATTCTTTGCGCCTGGCTCTGCGCCCGGTTTTCTCCCGGCCGCGCTTCGCGACACGTGCTCTGGTTCTTTATCCTCGGAGAAGTCATGGGCGTCGCCACCACCATTCCCAACTGGAGCAAGGATTGGCCCCACTGGTACTGGTTGTCCTGGCTGCTGACCTGGCCGGTGAGTTGCTGGCTCGGCCTTGTTCTCGCGCGGCGCCGAACGGAGAGGCTACCCGCCTGAGTTCTCACCGTTCGCTGGTTACGCCTGAACTGCGGTCATCAATATATCTGCGGAATCGATGTCGGAGCATACTTGCCCGTGGCGAAAAACCCAGCGCGCATTTCGCCGCCCAGAATCCGCCATGACAACACTACCTGCACTACCCATCCGTACATGACCTAACTGCCACATTACAATTCTTGTGAAAGGTTTTAAGATGTGGTCACAGTCGCGAAGCGACGCCACGCATTAGCCCGCACGTAATTGCTGGGACCGAACGAAATGCAAGCCAGTCCCTTAAGGGATGACACTCAACACCGAGGACCTTATCACCCATGAACATGAAAACTCTTACCGCCGCCTTTCTCACCCTGTGCCTCTCCGTACCCACCGCCTTCGCCTCCAACGATGCCAAGGAACAGGAACGCGTGAAAGATGCCGGCGTGGTCATGAAAGAAATCCTCAACATTCCCGATGACATTCCGCAGGATCTGTTGGATAAGGCCGAATGCATCGTCGTTCTTCCTTCCGTAAAGAAGGGCGCATTCGGAGTCGGCGGCAGCTACGGTCGCGGCATCATGATTTGCCGCGGTGGCGAGCATTACACCGGACCCTGGGGAGCCCCCGCGCTCTACGCCCTCGAAGGTGTCAGCATCGGATTCCAGTTAGGCGGCCAAGCCACCGATTTTGTTTTGCTGGTCATGAATGCCAAAGGTGCCCGCTCTCTGCTCTCCAGCAAAGTTAAGCTGGGTGCCGACGCTTCCGCCGCTGCTGGCCCCAAGGGCCGCACTGCGGAAGGCGCCACCGACGTGGTCATGAACGCGGAAATTCTTTCTTACTCGCGTAACAAAGGATTGTTTGCCGGAATCTCCTTGGAAGGTTCCACTCTCCGCTCCGACGGCAGCGCTAACGAAAAACTCTACGGCCGAAAACTAAGCGCCAAAGAAATCATTGTCGAACACAAAGTAGGTGTGCCCGCGAGCGCCCACCAACTGGTTTCGCTGCTGCAGTCCAAGTCCCCGAGAAACAAGTCAGAAGCAAAATCGCTGCAGTAAAAATCGCTGCAGTAATTTGATTCGCCAGCCGATCACAAGCACGTTTCCCGTATAGACGTAGCTTGCTACGTCCTTGCCGGAGCTGACTGTGAAGCCGCTCGAAGTAAAACCTGGACGGCGCAGCCGCACCCGCAACGTTTCCTAGTCTCCCGATGTCCCGACACTACCCACCCCACTTGGATTTACCCCTCCCCTACGCTAAACTACCCCTTTCCCCTTCGCCGGGATGGCGGAACTGGCAGACGCAGCGGACTCAAAATCCGCCGACCTTCGGGTCTTGGGGGTTCGACTCCCCCTCCCGGCACCAGATGCGCCTCTTCGCCCGAAGGGGCGCGCGACGAAAATATTTCTGAGAAGTTTGTCGATCTTTCCATTACTCATTCGTCGTATTAGTAGAGCAGAGGTGGGCTGCTGCGAGAGCCACCCATAAAGCTCTGAATCCTTTTTCAGAATGGGGAAATCAGATGTGGAGACGCTGTCCCTAGTATTTTTGGGTGATAGTTGCATAGCGTTTTGGGGTGATAGTTGCGCAGGGCTGGGGATAAAAAGGGTTAGCACTGAACGCCGTAACTGTCTGTTTCCGCAGGATCCTCCTGTTTTTCTAAAATGCAGTTGAAGTTTTCTCGTGAGGAGAACTCGATGGCAAGAAGATTGATCGTGATGCTGGTGGTGGTAGCGGCGCTACTCGGGGCGTTGGGCTTTTTTAAATTCCGGCAAGTTGAATCGGCGGTGCAAGCCTCCGCGTTTCAACCTCCGCCGGAAGCTGTCACCAGCATTGTGACGAAGCGGGAACAGTGGCCAGCGACGATGTCCGCGATCGGAACAACGGAAGCTGTGCACGGCGTCATGGTTAGCGCCGATCTTCCTGGTACCGTGGCACGGATCAATTTCGATTCCGGCAAAGCAGTGCACGAGGGGGAAATTCTGGTCGAGCTCGACACCCGGCAGGAGCGCGCGCAACTGGCTTCGCTTGAAGCGCAGAGCGAACTGGCGCACGCCAATTTCGGGCGGATGCAGGAACTTTTAAATGCGGGAGTCATCTCGCGGCAGGAATACGACCAAGCAACGTCGCAGCAGAAAGCTACCGAAGCAAATGTTGCGGAGATCCGGGCCACGATTGCACGAAAGACAATTCGGGCGCCGTTCTCCGGAATCCTGGGCATCCGCAAAGTCAACCTTGGACAGTATTTGCCGGCCGGCAGTCCGATCGTTTCCAACCAAACGCTCAATCCGATTTATGTGAACATCGGCGTGCCGCAGCAGGCTGCGGTGCAAGTTCATGTCGGCGGGAAACTGCGCGTCACCACGGAAGATGTTGCGGGAAAAGTGTTTAACGGCAACGTCACGGCGATTGATTCGGAAGTGGACGAAGCCACCCGGAATATTCAAGTGCAGGCTACCCTCCCCAATGCGGACGGTAAGTTGCGTCCGGGAATGTTTGTTCAGGTGGAGTTGCCGGTGGGTGTAAGCCGGCAGGTGATCGCTCTGCCAGCTTCCGCGATCAATTATGCGCCGTATGGTGATTCGGTCTTTGTTATCACCGATCTCAAGGACCCGAAGGGCCAGACTTACCGCGGAGTCAAACAGCAGTTCGTCAAAATCGAAGGATCGCGCGGAGATCAAGTCGGAATTATTTCCGGGCTGAATCCCGGCGAAGAAGTAGTGACGTCAGGTGTGTTCAAGCTGCGCAATGGCGCTGCAGTCCAAATCAATAATAAGGTCCAGCCGGGAAACAGTCCCGCTCCGAACCCCGAGGACAGTTAAATGAAGTTCACCGATCTTTTTATCAAGCGGCCCGTCCTTTCGGTTGTCGTAAGCCTGGTCATCGTGATTGCCGGGCTGCAGTCGATCCGGTCGCTGAGTGTGCGGCAGTATCCGCGCAGCGACATCGCGGTGGTGCAGGTCACGACGGTGTATGTGGGCGCGAACGCGGATCTGGTTCGTGGATTTATCACCACACCGCTGGAGCGCGTGATCGCGAGCGCGGACGGCATCGACTACATGGAGTCGTCGAGCGCTCAGGGATTGAGCACGATCACCGTGCACCTGAAGCTCAATTACGACACCAACGCGGCGCTGACTCAGATTCAGGCGAAGCTGGCGCAGGTGCGCAACGATCTGCCGCCGGAATCGCAGGCGCCGGTGATCGATCTGCAAACCGCAGACACGCAGTTTGCCGCGATGTATCTGGGCTTTTCATCCAACACTCTCGATCAAAACCAGATCACCGATTACCTGACGCGAGTCGTACAACCGAAGCTGAGCGCCATCAGCGGCGTGCAGCGCGCCGACATTCTCGGTGACCGCACCTTCGCCATGCGGATCTGGCTGAAGCCGGACAAAATGGCGGCGCTGGGGATTTCAGCTTCCGCGGTGCGGGACGCGCTCTCCAAGAACAATCACCTTTCCGCGCTCGGAGCGACGAAGGGATCCATGGTGTCGGTGAACCTGATCGCCAATACCGATCTGCGGACGGCGGATGAATTTCGGCAACTGGTGGTCAAGCAGGATAAGGGAGTCGTGGTCCGCCTCGGCGAAATTGCCGACGTGGTGCTGGGCGCGCAGAACTATGAACAGGACGTGCGTTTCAACGGCGAGACCGCGACCTTCATGGGCATTTGGGTGCTGCCCACAGCCAACTCTCTTGAGGTGATCAAGAAGGTTCGGGCCGCGATACCGGATATTCAGGCACAGTTGCCCCCCGGAATGAAGGCGGGCATCCCCTATGATTCAACCGCTTACATTCAGGACGCTATTAACGAAGTACTGACGACGCTCACCGAGACGCTGCTCATCGTGATCGTAGTCATCTTCCTCTTCTTGGGATCATTCCGCTCGGTGTTGATCCCCGTAGTTGCTATTCCGATTTCGCTGATCGGCGCCGTTTTCCTAATGCTGCTCTTCGGCTTCACCATCAACCTACTGACGCTGTTGGCGATCGTGCTCTCGGTCGGACTGGTGGTGGATGACGCGATTGTGATCGTGGAAAACGTCGAACGCCACATTCAGTTGGGCAAGACTCCGTACCAGGCAGCCATCGACGCGGCACGCGAACTGGTCGGCCCGATCATCGCCATGACCATTACGCTCGCCGCGGTCTATGCTCCAGTCGGCATTCAAGGCGGGCTGACGGGCGCACTCTTCCGGGAATTTGCATTTACCCTGGCAGGCGCAGTCATCGTTTCCGGCGTGGTAGCACTCACCCTTTCTCCGATGATGGGGTCGAAGCTGTTGCGTGCAGGAGACGCCGAGCGGGGCTTCGCGGGAATCGTCAATCGGACGTTTGAGAGGATCCGCAGCTTTTACGGACGCACCCTCGCCAGCACACTTCAGTATCGCCCTGTGGTCTTCGTTCTTTGGGGCATTGTTGTTCTGCTGATCGTGCCTTTTTACATGTTCTCGCAACGTGAGTTGGCGCCGGCCGAGGACCAGGGAGTGGTCTTCGGAGTCATCCAGAGCGCCGCGAACTCCACAATTGATCAGACCAACTTATTTACGACACAGGTTTATGACGTTTACCACGGGTTCCCCGAGAGCGAGAGTATTTTTCAGATTACTTCGCCAAGCGGGGGATTCGGCGGGATGGTAACAAAACCGTGGAGCCAACGGAAAAAGACTGCTCAGCAACTGCTGGTTGAATCAGTAGGGCCGCTGTCGAAGATTCCGGGCATCCGCGTGATCCCGTTGACTCCACCTCCGCTACCCGGCGGCGGAAACTTTCCGGTTGAATTCGTGATCACTTCGGCAATGGAGCCACGCCAGCTCGACGCATTCGCCAAACAGTTGGTGGGAAAGGCATTCCAGAGCGGCTTGTTCATCTTTGCGGACTCCGACTTGAAGTTCGACCAGCCGCAGGCCGAAGTCATGTTCGACCGCGACAAGCTCCGCTCGCAAGGAATCGATCTGACCCAGGCGGGCCAGGATCTTTCCACCATGCTCGGCGGGGATTACGTGAATCGCTTCAGCATTCAGGGACGCAGCTATAAAGTGATTCCGCAAATCAAGCGGGCGGACCGGTTGACGGCCGATCAACTTTCGCAGATCTACGTCAAAGGATCCGACAACAAACTCGTACCGCTCTCGACCTTCGCCACGTTGAAGACGACGACGGAGCCGCGCGAGCTGAAAAAATTCCAGCAGCTTAATGCTGTGACCATTCAGGGAGTGATCCCGCCGAATGTGCCGCTCGACAAAGCCCTGGGCTTTCTCGAAGAGCAGGCCAAGACCATCCTACCGCAGGGTTTCACGGTCGACTACTCTGGCGAGTCTCGCCAGCTTCGGGTCGAGGGCAGTAAGTTCCTCGGCACGTTCCTGTTGTCGGCAATTCTGATTTACCTGGTGCTGGCGGCCCAGTTCGAAAGCTTCCGCGATCCATTCATTATTCTGGTGGGCTCAGTTCCACTGGCCATTTCTGGCGCGCTGATGTTTTCGTTCCTGGGGCTGACGACACTAAACATATACAGCCAGGTGGGATTGATTACGCTGGTGGGCTTGGTTTCAAAGAACGGCATTCTGATCGTGGAGTTTGCTAACCATCTCCAAGAGACAGGAAAGAGCAAACTTGCGGCGGTGATCGGAGCGGCGGAAACGCGGCTGCGACCAATTCTGATGACGACCGCGGCGACCGTGATGGGTCACTTTCCGCTGGTATTCGCTACAGGGCCTGGAGCCGGCGCCCGCAACAGCATCGGCATCATGCTGGTCAGTGGAATGATCATCGGGACGGCATTCACTCTGTTTGTTGTGCCTTCGATTTATATGCTGGTGGCGACGACTCACTCGCATGTCTCAGATGATGTAACAGATCTAGAGAGTGTGATGGGTCGGGAGACGCAGACTGTAGCGTAAAGCAGGTGGAAGTGCGCAGGCTTAGCTTCTGTGCGGCGACGGGCAAATCCCAGTGGCTAAAGCCGTCAGAGTTGTGCCCTCTGACGGCATCGCTGAAGCGATGCCCTACGGATTTTTTCTGAGCGCACCATCCCCGAGCACCTAAATCTTGCACGGATCCATCTACGTATGGTTTTGGGGATTAGCCGGGAAACTTCAGCTTCTGTTGTAGAGCGATGAAACGCGGATTGGAACGCAGGTTATCGAGTTCCGGTTCCATCTTCATGAACACCAGACCGTTGGAGCGATCTTCGAAGGCCTTGTCCAGCCAATCCATTGCCTTTTCGTTTTCGCCAAGACCCAGGTACACGTTTGCGAAGTAATAGGGGGAGACGTACTGTTTCTTCGATTGAAGCGCCAGCGCGGCGAGCAACTTTTCCGCCTCAGCCTTGTTGCCCGCCCGGGCATAAGCGTGAGCGAGGGCTGAAATCATCAGGGGAGCTCCGTGAGACAGATCGACGGCCTTCCGCAGTTCCGTGATGGCGAGGGCGTAGTTCCCTCCTTGCTCGTAGGCTTGTCCGACGACCAGATGCGGGAGTTCGTAGGTGGGATCCATTTCGAGCGTGTTGTTAAGCTGCTCGATGGCACGAGTGTATTGGCGGGCCATGTACAGCCGCCATCCCAGGCTGAAGTTGATGCTGATGGATAGGGGATCCAAGGCGCGGGCTTTGTTGATCTGATCAAAACTGTCCTGGGTGCGGCCCATGGCCATCAGGTAAAGCGAATAGCGCTGATAAGCCGTGGCATAGCTGGGGTTAAGCTGAATGGCCCGCTGAAAATCGTCTTCGGCGCCGGCCCAATCCCGGTCGTAGTTGAATTTCAACGTAGCGAGCGACGTTTCTGCCTCGCCCAATGTTGGATCAATCTCGAGTGCCCGCTGAGCGGCCTCCCGCGCCTTGGGAGCGGCCTCACTCGCAGGCATCGTCCCAAAGATTGTGGCGCCCACTATGGAGTAGCAGTCGGAGAGCCCTGCATAGGCGAGAGCGTAGTGCGTATCCTGATGCGTAGCCTGCTCGAAATATCCAATGGCCTTGGCAAGGTTTTCGTCAGTTCTCTTATTCCAATAGAAGCGGCCCTTCAAATAATTCTCGTATGCTTCGGGCGCAATGGCCGGATTTCGAGCGAGCCTTTCGCGGTCCTCGGGAGTCAGGTTGATGCGAATCTGATTGACGATGGCGGTGGAGACACGATTCTGCAGTGCGAGGACGTCTCCAATCTGGCTTTCGTAGGTGTCCGCCCACAGGTTGCGGTCGGTGGAGACCTGCACAAGTTCCGCGGTGATTCGAACGCGGCTTCCCACCCGCATTACCGTACCTTCCATGACGGCGTCGACGTGAAGTTCGCGAGCGATCTCCGATATCGGTTTGCGCGTGCCCTTGTAGGCCATAGCCGTGGAGCGGGAAATCACGCGTAGCGAGCGAATTTTTGCCAGGCTGGCGATGAGTTCGTCGGTCATTCCGTCGGCAAAGTAATCCTGCTCCTTGTCCCCAGAAAGATTTTCCAAGGGAAGGACTACGAGAGAAGTGGGCTTTAGACTGGTAGTGGTGAAATTGCTGCCGCGGAAAACCACGAGTGCAGCAACCAAAAGTGCAAGGGCAAGGGCGGCGGCGGTCCAGAGTGCGATCCGGCGGGCGCTCGGCCGCCGGATGCGGGATTCAGGCGGAATGCTACTTTCCGGGACAGGTAGTGCGGCTTGAATTGGGGGCGCATCGAGGGGAGCGGGTTCGGCTGCGGGATACTGCACTCCGTGGGTTGGCATGAAGAAGGATTCATCGACATGGGCGATGAATCGATAACCGCGCCGAGGAATGGTCTCGACGAAGCGCGGGTTGTCCGAGGAGTCCCCTAGCACTTCGCGCAAACGCATGACCGCGTTATTGAGGCCGTGGTCGAAGTCGACAAAGGTATCGCTTTGCCAGAGGCGGTTGCGCAACTCATCGCGAGTGACAACCTCGCCGGGCTTCTCCAGAAGAATGGCCAGGATTTGAAACGGTTGTTCGGGGAGCTTGAGTCGCATGCCATGCTTGCGGAGCTCGGTGGCTTTCGGGTCCAGCTCGAAGGCACCGAAGCGCACGATTCTCACGGAAGCAGCAGGAGTTCCCATTTCTACTCAAGGCCGGGGTGGAGTATATCGCCAGTTGTAGGGCATCGTCAAAATCGTGATGTGCTTAGTTAAGTGCTTTGTTTTCAGACTTCGTTTTGAGGATGTAGAAGTGTTTCCGATTGGATGAATCAAGGATTGCGCTGCATGGGGAATTTCTACAGAGTGGCGTGATCCTAAAGACCTTCCGCAACCCGGTTCGAGGAGCCCATGACAAGACAAAAGATGACAGCCAAGTGGATGATGCTCGTGCTACTGATGATCGTGCTGCACGCCATGTGGCCCAGCATGATGCAGGCTCAGGTGGTGGGCGCGACGCTCTCTGGAGTGGTCGGCGATTCTTCCGGGGCGACGGTTCCCGGGGCGAAGGTTTCCATCAGGAACGTAGCGACCGGCGACATTCGCGAAGTGACTTCGAATGAAGATGGGTTGTACTCCGCGCCGAACCTGCTGCCGGGTACGTATGAGGTGAGTGTTTCGGCTCAGGGGTTCTCGACGCTGGTGCAAAAAGGGATCAACCTCACGGTGGGAGCTCAACAGGCGCTTAACTTTAGCCTCAAGCCGGGGCAAGTGAGTCAGAGCGTTGAGGTAACGGACATTATTCCGGCGGTGCAGAGCAATTCGTCATCGATCAGTGCGACAGTGGATTCGAGGACGGTGCGGGAGTTGCCGTTGAACGGGCGCGATTGGACGTCATTGGCGACGCTGGAGCCGGGAGTGGCCAAGGTTCCGAACCAGGTGACGACTGCATTCAGCGCGAACAAGGGGAACCGCGGGTTTGGAAATCAGCTGACTGATTCGGGGCATCGTCCGAATGAGAATAGTTATCGGGTCAATGGAGTGATTGTTAACGATTATTCGAATGCGGCTCCGGGCGGGGCTACTGGACTGAATCTGGGCGTTGATGGGGTGCAGGAATTTTCGGTGGTGACCACCGGGTATACGGCGGAGTATGGGCGGACGTCGGGGGCGATCATCAACGCAATTACCAAGTCGGGGGCGAATCAGTTTCATGGAGATGCGTACTTCTTTGATCGGGATAAGATTTTTGACGCCAAGAATTATTTCGATCCGCCGGGATCAATTCCGTCGTTCCGGCGCATTCAGTTTGGCGGGTCCGCGGGCGGGGCAATTATTAAGGATAAGACTTTTATTTTTGGGGACTATGAAGGGGTAAGGCAGGATCAGCCGGCTTCCCAGTCCATTCATGTACCGACGGCGGAAGCGCGGAGCGGGCTGCTGTGTGTTCCGTCGGCGGACGGATCGAATCCTTGCGCGTCGTTGACTGCGGTTGCGGTGAGTCCGAGCATCGTGCCGTATCTGGCTCTGTGGCCATGCCCGGCATCGTGCCAGACGGCAACCAATGCAGATGTGTCCACCCTTAACGTTGCGCTGGCGGGCATTGCTAGAGAGAACTACGTCACGGGGCGGCTGGACCAAAAAATTTCGGCGAATGACAGCCTGGCAGCCAGCTACTTTTTTGATTCGGGTCCGCAGACCCAGCCTGATCCGCTGCAGAATGCCGTTCACCAGGTATTCTCGCGGAGGCAGATGGGGAGCATTGAAGACACGCACATTTTTAGTCCGCAGATGGTGAATACACTGCGGCTGGGCGTGAACCGGGTTGTGGGAAATATTAATACTCCCATCTCGGGCGATGCGGCGGCGACGAACTCAGCGCTGGCGATTGCTCCGGGGGCGAGGGCGACTCCGCAAATTTCGGTGGCGGGGCTTACTACGGCGATTGGATTGGGCGGGCTGAACCGCTTTACCCACGCCTGGACTTCTTACCAGGCGGCGGACGATGCTTTCATTACTCGAGGAACTCACCAGATCAAAGTGGGGTTTGCATTCGAGCGCATGGATTACAACATTCTGGAGCAACTAAGCCCGAACGGAAGAATGAATGGCTATAGCCTGGCCCATTTTCTGACAAATACTCCGGACAAACTTAACGCACTGGCTCCGGGAGGCTCGAACGAAGTTGCCATCCGTGAAAGCTTGTTCGCCGGCTACATCCAGGACGACTGGCGGGCGCGCTCGAACCTTACAGTAAATTTGGGCCTCCGCTATGAGGCGACGACCAAACCCAACGACGCGAACAATCGCATTCAAGAAATTACGACGCTGACGAATTGTTCCGCCAGCCCGACCGCGTGTGGGCCGGTGCACCTGGGCAGTTTTATCGCGAAGAACCCCACGGTCAAAAATTTCGAACCACGCATCGGTTTTGCCTATGATCCGTTCAAGAACGGAAAGACGGCAATCCGCGGCGCTTTTGGAATGTTCGATGTCCTCCCCCTCCCTTATGAATTCGGACTGAATACCGCCGCGACGTTTCCATTCCAAATCGTCGGGAATGACCCGAACGCAACGCTCGGCACGGGAGTTCCGGATCCCAATGTCAGTTTCGATCCAACGAAAGTTCGGAACCGTTATGTTCAGCAGGACCCAAAGCGCGCCCTGGTAATGAACTGGAACTTCAATGTGCAGCGGGAACTGAGTGCGGGCTGGACTGTTCTTCTCGGATATGTCGCCTCGCGCTCCGTGCATCTGTCAGTAGCGGCGGACGATATCAATTTAGTCCAGCCGATCACGACGTCGGCAGGCTTGCTGTGGCCGGTGGGTGGAACCGCGATCGATCCTAATTGGGCGGGCGGAACCGGCGGATCTGGAATCCGTCCAGTGCTGTTTGATGGCGCGTCCTCCTACGAATCCTTTCAGGCACAAATCAAGAAAGCCATGAGCCACAGAGTGCAGGGGCAACTTTCTTATGCGCTGGGACAATGCAAAGATACAAGTTCAGCGCCCGTCACCGGCGATACGTATGCGAATTCGATCGCCGTTCCTATTTTGTTTTCGCAGTCTTACCGGCATGGCCCTTGTGACTTCGATCTCCGGCATGTGATGAGCGCCAACTTGATCTGGGACGTTCCCGGGCCAACAGAAGGACCGATGTCTTATGTACTGGGAGGCTGGGAATTGGGGACCATTATCACAGTGACCAGCGGTTCACCGTTTACTCCCACGATCGGCGCAGGCGGGGATCCTCTTGGTACTGGGTTCAACGGAGATTTTTCCATGGACTTCGCGAACATCACGAAAGGATGCAATCCCATTCATGGAGGAGTGGATTACCTGAACGTCAATTGTTTTGGGCTGCCCCAAGCTACCGCCGATATCGCCGCTCAGTGTGTTCCCTTTGCCGGCACGACAGCGCCGATCGTGGGAACGTGTGCGAACCTGCTGGGCAATGCCGGACGCAACAGCCTTTACGGTCCAGGATTGGCCACGGTTGACTTCTCGGTCTTCAAGAATTTCCGCTTCACGAGAATTTCAGAAGCCTTCAATGTTCAGTTTCGAGCTGAGTTCTTCAATATCCTGAATCACACAAACTTTTCGGCGCCGAATTTCCTGACCGATGGCAACAACAATTCGATCTTCGACCCGAACGGAAGCCCTTTGTCGAACGCAGGAGTGCTGGCCTCTACAACCACAACTTCGCGCCAGATTCAGTTTGGACTGAAGGTCATCTGGTAGGGTGGGCGTGTAGCTCATCTGTGATTTCAATAAGCCAGCGGTCCGTGTCTCGCGACCTCCGGCGCAACCTGAAGCGGAGGATTGCTTGGAAACCACAAGCGACATGAGCCAACCGCGCCCAGCTTCTGCTCAGCCGGTTCCGGCTGGCGAAGCTACTCGCGTGCGATGGCGAATCCTGGCCATTGTCATGGCCATCATGGCGGTCACCGCGCTCAACCGGCTTAATCTGAGCATTGCGGGAAAATACATTGCCGAGGAATTTTCTTTCAGCACGATCTCCATGGGATTGGTGTTCAGTGCCTTCCTCTGGGGTTATGGACTATTTCAAATTCCGTGGGGATACATTTGTGATCGCATCGGCCCCCGGAAGACGCTGACGTTTTCCATTCTTTGTTTCACCATCGGCGCTGGAGCCATGGGGTTGGTTCCCCGCCTGGCCGCGATGACCGGCATCAGCGTGCTGGCAGCTTTCCGTTTGGTGCGTTTTCTAACGGGAGTAGGGGAAGCGGCGGTTTCGTCCAATGTAACGCGCGTGATTGCCTCATGGACCGCGGTGCGCGAACGTGGATTCGCCAGCGGCCTGCAAGTGTGCGGACTCGGCCTAGGCGGGTCTCTGACTCCGATCTTCATCGCCTGGATGATGGTGCACTGGGGCTGGCAGGCTTCCTTCGCGGTCTGTGCTGTGTTGGCTCTGGTCGTGGTTGCGATCTGGCACTTCTACGCTACTGATTGGCCCGAAGAACATAAGGACGTAAACGAGGCGGAGTTGCAACTGGTTCATCCCGGTTCGAAAAAGGGAGACACGATCCGCCTGAAGCAAATGCGCGCCACAGTTGTGCCGTGGTTCAAAATACTGAAAAGCGTCTCGGTGTGGGGATTGATTCTCGCTTACGGTCTGCAAGGCTATACCTTTTACGTTTACTACAACTGGTTTTATTTTTACGCGGTGAAAGTGCGTGGGCTGGGAATTATGCAGGCGGCCGTGTGGACCTCGATGCCGTTTCTAGCGATGGCAGTGCTGTCTCCGGTCGGAGGATGGTTTTCTGACCGCGTGGCGCGAGCGACTGACCGCCGACGGGGCCGCGTAGCCGCGGTATGGCTTGGCATGGGATTGTCGGCGCTGCTGCTTTACAGTGGCAACCATCTCACCGTGACCGCGATTGCGCTTCCTATGATTGCGCTGGCAGCCGGCTTCAATATGTTTGCGGCAGCGAATTTCTGGGCTTCCTGTATCGATCTGGCTCCAGGCTATTCTGCATCGCTCTCGGCGCTGATGAACACGATGGGCAGCCTCGGCGGAGTTGTTTCTTCCAGTGTGACCGCATCGATTGCGGTCCACCGAGGATGGGGGCCAGCTCTCGACATGGCGGTTTGGGTGACGATTGGTTCAGGCCTACTCTTCACTGTGGTGAACGCAAATCGGACGATTGAAGATGAGGCGAACTAAGCACTAGAGATTTAAGCGATCCAGTCTGCTATCAAGATTCGCCGTTCCGTAGAGCAGATATATACTTGACACACGCAAACAAGTGGCGCATATTTCTCTCATGAAAGCGCCAAGGACTTTACGAGAAGCCATCGTTTATTTCTCCGATGCGCAACGGGCCTTCGCCTACGCCGTTAGCCTTCGCTGGCCGAATGGCAAGGTGCATTGCCCCCGTTGCAGCTCCGAATCGAACTACTTCATCAAGACCCGCAAGCTGTGGCTGTGCCGCGGCTGCAATCGGCAGTTCACGCTGAAAGTGAATACGATTTTTGAGGACTCGCCCATCGGCATTGATAAATGGATGACGGCGTTTTGGATGTTGGTCAATTGCAAGAGTGGCATCTCCAGCATGGAGGTTCATCGCACAATTGGCGTCACCCAGAAATCGGCGTGGTTCATGCTGCAACGACTCCGCACGGCGCTTCACAATCGAACGTTTGGTTGCACCTCGAAACTCGGCGGACCCGACAGCGAAGTGGACCTGATGAAACCTTGGTCGGCGGAAAAACCGATGAAGATGCATACGGCGCGTAAGATTCGCGTGCCCCGAGAGGGCGGAAGCCAGGCGGAAAGGCTGTCGTGCAAGGAATCCTCGATCATAATTTGCGACAGGTTCGCGTTAACGTTGTGCCAGATGTGAAGCGCGAGACCTTGCAAAACATCCTGCTCAAGAACTTGACGTATGGAGCGAAGATCTACACGGAGGAGCGTTTAGATTTGCCCGAGCTAGCGATTCGCGGCTGCTTCGCGTTTTTCTTCATGGCGGCATCCTTCGGGACTTTGAAGAGCGCCTTCATCCCCTCTTCAAAGTTGTCCGTTGCCTTCTTGCCTTCCAAGTATTCAGGCTGTTTCATTATGGCATCCGTGATTACCGTAGAGGAACAATCTCCCGATTAACAGAACGTTGTCTACTTACAGCCGTAAATGATCCAGTGATCGACACGTTTGTGGCCCTTGCTTTTGACCCGAATTTCGTTAGATTTTTTGCGAGCCCATACCAATAATTGGAAGGCTCTCCGTTTGACGAATTGAGAACCGTGTCGAATAGACCTTCCTCCGGTGGTATTGTGAAAGCCGTCCCAGTTTTGTCGGTTTTTGGGTGGGCCTTGTTGAAGTGAGCGATTGCCATCACGATCTGTAAGCTGCTATGGCGAGGGATTCTCCTACAATGGACCTTGTACCCGGCATCGGTCGCGTACAGCACCCAAGGAATTCCCACGTTGTCGATGGTTATCCAACCACTATAGCCCCACCAATTCTCAAAGGACACGTCGGCCAGTGTTCCCGACTGTGCGATGGCGGCAACTGGCTCGTTTGGTTTCACCCATAATTCCACGTCGTCATAATTGTTATCGGTTGCATTAATCACATAAAGGTCAAGTTCGGTGTAGATTGGCGACCACTGAATGTTTCCTGGCGTCGGTGCTGCCGAAGCTAAGTAATCAAGGTCGTTGGTGAAAGCGCCTAAGCGCAATGGCGCGGAAACAGAAACAACGCCGATCGTGAATGCGACGAACACGAACACGACTACGCCGATCAGGCATAACTGCAGCTGATAGGGCTTGCGAAGAAGTTCAGCTTCCAGCACGCATTCCGCAAGACTAAGAACTAACCCCAAGTAGACGACGATCACGCCCGTTATGAAAGACGTTGGAATCAAAGACCAACCTCCAACGACAAAGGCTGGACCAATGAAAGCGCGGAATAGGCTAAGAAGAGGCTTAGAGGATGGCGGATGGGGCAGATCAGGCGCTGCGGCCTTCGTTCTTTGCTCCTGTCTGGACACAATCTGTCTCGGGTGAATCGTACATAAGAAGGCCTTGTGTGGCAAGTATATAATGACGAATCCCCGGCTAGAGCTAGATTCGCCGATGCAATTCAGCGATGCCTAGGAATGAGGTTTGCTCGAACCGGGCTTCGTCTTCGACGGCAACGGTTTGGGGTCTGGGACGGTTTGGGCTTTCTTATCGTTGAGGCTGAGGCCGAATGTGGGGTGGCCGAAAGTTCCAGAGATGCGGACGGGAACGATCTCGCCTTTCTTCTTTTTCTTGAAAAAAGGCTCCATCATCTTCAACAAGAATGCCTTCGATCCTTTTTCGCTATTCGATATTTTCGAATCGACTTGCAACTGACCGCGCAGATCAATCTTCTGATTGAGCAAGTTGTAGGTACCGTGCATGCGGGCATCGGCGCCGGGAACTCCGAAAGACAGATCGGAGAATGTTGAAATTCCATCCTGAAGGATCACACGTCCGGTCAGATCGGTGAGGACAGTTTCGGAGTCGTCGGGATCTTTTTCTCCACGCGCTCCGGCACTGAGTTTGTTGATCCCTTCCTGGGTGGAGGGTTTGGAAAAAGTGCCGCCGGCGATGCCAAAGCTGCCGCGCAACTTTAATTTCTTCAAAAATGGATCTTTGCCGGGGGGAATTTCGGCATGGGCCTGGAGCTTGACGCTGCCCGACATGGGCGGGCGGTCAGCTTTTACAAACATGCGAAGCAGATCTTCGATGCGCGCTTTTTCAGAATGGAAATCGATAAGCGCAGTTTTTCCTTTTGCGCTGGGCGATTTGGCGATGCTGCCCTGGAAGACAATGTGAGTCTTCCAGAATTCAGCGTCGACGCGTTGCAAAAAAGTGTCGCCGTGGATGCCATCAACGTAGGCGGTGAAGTCCGTGGTGAGGTGCATGGGATGATAGCCCGACTTCACCTCGAAATCCGGGGTGTCGGTCTTACCCGAGATGTCGATGCGATGCAGAGTGCCGCTAAACTTTCCTTGCGATGAAAGCATGCCGGCGATGCCGTGAAAGACGCCCAGATCGGCGTGCTCGAAGGTGTAAATGCCGGAGATCGTCGTCTTGCCGGGATCAGTTTTATCCCAGACGCCGAATTGTCCCTGGGTGGAGATTTCTCCCGGGGGCTCGGGATTGTGCACTTTCAAGCGGTAGGTAAGCGGCCCCTTCCATCCCACGTTTTGTAAAGAGCCTTCGTGGATGTCGAAGATCAAGTGTGGTTTGTCAGGATCGTGGAAATCGAATTCGACCACAGAGCCATTGGCCACGATTTCATCAATCATAATTTTTGACTGGGTGGTGTGAAGAGTTTTGCTGGTGCCGAAGGCGGGAACAGTTATATGCATGCCATCGGCAGTGACGCGACTGACCCTTTTTGTGAGCAATCCGAGGTAGCTGCCGCGGATGATGACTTTGGCGATGGTGATAAGAGGAGTCGACGCCGCCGAATCGTGGTTAAAGATGAGCCCTTCGATCACGCAGCCCGGGAAGGGGAAGTAAGTCCGATGAAAAGCGCGGACCTGTACCTGGCTATCGCTTGCCTCCCGGAGATCCTGAAGCACCGCCGCCTGGGAGAATGGCCATATAGCACTAGTTACCAACACTGCGACAAGAACTACTACAGCGATCAGAACGATAATGAGGATTGTCTTACGTGAAAGTCCCCGCTTTGTATGCTGGCGCGCCTGGGGATTCGTACTGGGCGTAGCTGTGGCAGAGGACATCACGATTGGAGGACGAAGTGAGGGGTCGAGGTTGCTGTTTAAAACTTTAATCCGGCTCGGTGTGGATGGCGTGGTGTTTGCGTCGCAGCACTTGAGAGGCCGCGTGAGAGTTGGTACCGTCCCTCCGGGACTCGCTTTACGTTTCGCTACGCACCCGGCACTACCGTGCCGGGCTTTCGCATACCGCCCCTTCGGGGCTGGCGACACAACTAGCAACCGGTTGACGTTTGCGCCTATTCCATCTCGAAGCTTAAGTAGGTGAGTCCGTCGGCGCGTTCGACCTGGAGCACAACGGGATCGCCGGTCTTCAGGGCGAGAACGGCGGTACGCAGCGCGTCCATGGAAGTGATGGGAGTGATGTTAAGGGAATGGATGATGTCTCCGGTTTGCAGACCGGTCTCGGGAGTGATGAGGTCGGCGGCGCGGCCGAGGACGATTACGCCGGAGGGAATGCGCAGCGATGCAAGCTGCTTGCGAAGGCCTGCGGCGAAATCTACGGCGAGAATGCCGAGGCGCGGGACGAGACTTTTTTCGGTATCGGCAGCGTCGAAGAGTTGATCCATGGCGTCGCGCTGTTCGATGGCGGGAACGTATAGAGTTTTTCTTTCTTCACCGCGGAGGATTTCAAGTTTCAGAACCTGATCGAGGCGGTGAAGGTATAGCGCCGAGGAAAGGGAGGGTAGGGTTTCGATGCGGCGATCGTCGGCGGTGAGAACGATGTCCTGCACCTGAAGACCGGCAGTGTCGGCGGGGCCGTCAGGCTTGACATCGGCGATGATCACTCCCCAGCGTTGCGAAAGTTGAAGGCCCTCCGCCATTGCGGGCGTGATTTCCTGAGCACCAGCGCCGATTTCGACGCGATGAACGTGGCCGTATTTGCGCAGGCTGTGATAAACGAAATCGACGATGCGCGACGGGATGGCGAAGCCCAGGCCTTCGCTGCCGCCGCCGGTCGAAAGAATAAAAGTGTTGATGCCGATGACGGCTCCGTTCATGTCGACAAGCGGTCCGCCGCTATTGCCGGGGTTGATGGGGGCGTCGGTCTGAATGTAGGTCAGAGCTTTCTCGGGATCGGGCTGGCGGGCGACGGCGCTGACGACTCCCATGGTGACGGAATTCTGCAAGCCCTCTGGACTGCCGATGGCGAAGACGAGTTGACCAACTCGCGGACGCGGTTGGGTAAGCAGCGAAAGCGTGGGAAGATCTTTCTCATCGATTTTCAGAAGGGCGAGGTCGGTATCCTTGTGGAGTCCGACCAGATGCGCTTCGAGGATGTGGCGCTTGCCAATGGGGACGGCGCGGCCTGAATCGGTGGGCAGAGGGAGAGCGACGCGGATACGCTGCGCGCCTTCGACGACATGGGCGTTTGTCATGATGAAGCCGCTGGGGTCGACAATGACTCCGGAGCCGACGGCGTGCTGGCGCACGATGAGCGCGGTCTGAGTGCGGTTTTCTTCGTGCGCGGGACCGTATCCGGTGACAAGAATCTGAACGACCGCGGGAGAAACTTTGGCGGCGAGCCCTTCGAGGGCGTTGTTGAGCTGGACGAGGGATGCGGAGGCTGAGGCGGATTCGTCAGGCTTGGTGGGCTTTTGTGCTGTTTCTTTTGTGGGGGAATTGTTGGTGGTGGATTTTTGGGACGGCGAAGTTTGAGCGAGCAGTCCAGTTGTGGGAAGAATAAGAAGGATGGCCAGTGCGCGAAGGAATTTGCGCGGCTCATTGACGAAGATTGCATGGAGCATGAAGTTGTTCTCCTGGATGAAAGCGAACACTCCTATAGAGACGGTAGCATGCGGTGGTCGGTTGCAATATAAAGGTGGGGCTGCAGTGATCAGTTCGGAAAAGCCCCACTTCTCGCAAAGGACGCGAGAAATGGGGCACCCGGCGATCGAGGGACGGACGAGAGGGTCCGGCCCACACAGGAGTGTCCGCCTTCGACGAACGTGCGGGGGGAATCTAGGTACTACCCTTAACTAATTCGTTATCAGGCTTTTATCGCGATGGCATCCGTGATATAACCTGCCGTGAGCACCAAAGTGGGTGATCGGGCTGCCAGGAGCGTATTCTGATGGCGTTGGCTTGGTTCGCTGAAAGTGAAGGGACCGGTCAGGAAGGGTCAACCACGAAAAGAGGAGGCACTGTGTCCGAAGCGCGGACCGGAAAAAGATTTCCGCTGGAATTGCCGATCAAGATACATAAGGAGAGCGCCAGCGGCGACTCCAAGGGAACGACAGGAAATTTGAGCGCGGCGGGAGTTTACATTCGCGCCGACGCGTCGCTGGAGATTGGGTCGCCGGTGGAGTTTGAGATCACGCTTCCGCCCGATGTTACCGGCGGGCAGGAAAATGTGGTGATTCAATGCAAGGGGCGCGTGGTCCGCACTGATCCAACGGGAGCGAGCGCGGATGGCAAAGGCGTGGCTTGCGTGATCGATTCGTATGAGTTTGTGAGGAATTCGTAGGTCTAGTGCACTTGATAAATGATCAATAAGGAAGCGAGCCAAACGCGCGATTATTGTGTCGCAAAAACCGCGACACTTCGCGCGGCTCGCCCAAGTTTAAGCAATTTCGCTGATGATCGCTTTGCAGCACTACCGACTTTTGGAGCGTAGATAACATGCTCAAATTGATTTTGGCTGATAACCAGGCAATTTTCCGGGCGGGCATCGCGAAGGTGCTTGCAGTGGAAGATGAAATGCGGATTGTGGCGCAGGCTCAGACGCCGGAGCAGATGTTTATGGCTCTGGATAAATTCCGCGCCGCGGTGCTGGTAGTGGCGGCGGGCTTTCACAACGATTTTGCGGCCATCGTGCAGGCGGCGGTCCGGGCAAAAACGCGTGTCGTGGTGTTGGCTGATACGGGTGAGAGCGCGCAGCGGCACATGGCGAACGGAGCGCATGGCGTGGTTTACCGCAACGTAACCAGTGCGGCTCTGGTCGATTGCGTGCGCAAGGTGGCTCGTGGCGAGACCTGGGTGCAGGATGTGGCGGTGCCGAGCGAACTCACGGAAAACGACATGGTCGGATTGCGCGTGCGCGATCGGTTGACGGCGAAAGAGCTGCGCATCGTTGCTTTGATTGTGCAGGGGTATAAGAATAAGGAAATCGCCACGCAGCTGGGGACGACCGAGCAGGTGATTAAGAATTATCTGCGGAATGTGTATGACAAGATTGGGGTGTCGGACCGGCTGGAGCTGGCGCTGTTCACGATCCATCACCGGATTTTGAATGAAGCGGCGGCGGCGACGACGCAGGGGGCGGCGCCACAGCCTCCGGCGGGCGTGATGCCGTAGGTTTTGGGCTAAAACCCTCACAGTCCGTTGTTTGGGTCCGCATTGTTTAAGCCCGCCTGTTTAGGTCGGTGTTGTCCAGACCGATTCAATCCTTTTAATTTGTGTAGGTCAGTGGCGTCCTTGAAGGGACTCAATTCTCTTCTCTTTGCCTTCCCATCTTTGCCTTCCCAGCACTTACGTGCTGGGCTAATGAATGGCGTCGCTTCGCGACTCAGCGACATCGTTCGTTACTCAATGGCGTCGCTTTGCGACTTAATGGCATGGCTCGCAGTTCAATGCTATCTCTTCGCGAGTCGATGATATCGTTCGCGAGTCGATGGCATGCTCGCAAATTGATGACATCTCGGGAGGCAACCTTCCTAGCCGCTTGCATAACCAATATTCAGTTTGTTGGAAGGAGTTTTCCAGGTTTGTCTCCGCTTCTCCTCTTCCGCTAATTCTGTAGACCGGGAGTTTTCAATGTATACACAAAAAATTCAGGGAGTAGTGTGTGTTTTGGTGGTTGCGGCCTGCACTTTGGTTCTGGCGGGCTCGGCTTCCGCAGCGACGGAACATTTGTTGCACGTTTTTACGGGAGGCGCAGATGGATCACAGCCGGATGCGGGGCTGACATTTGGGCCTGGGGGCACGCTGTACGGATCGACCTTCAGGGGAGGCTCGGCTGGACAGGGCGTCGTTTTCAAATTGACTCGCACTTCGACGGGTTGGACAGAAAAAGTTCTGTACAACTTTCAGGGAGGAACGGTCGACGGTGCGAATCCGTCGGGCACGCTGGCCGTGGATGCGGCAGGGAATATTTTTGGGACAACGGTTTCGGGCGGAACTGGAAACGGAGTTGTCTTTGAGCTGACGCCGTCTGGAACAGGCTGGACGGAAACTGTGCTGCATGTTTTTGGGAGAGGAGCGACGCCAGTGAATGCAGGCGTCATTATCGATGGAAACGGCAGCCTGTACGGCGAAACCGCGGGAGGCGGCGCGGCCACCAACGGCACGGTGTATCAAATGAGGAACACGACAACGGGATGGAAATACCGCGTGCTTTACAGCTTCCTGGGCGGTACTGACGGAAGCTATCCCTCGGGTGGGCTGATTTTCGATCGCAGCGGCAACCTTTATGGCACGACCGCGAACGGCGGCGGAACGCCAAACATTGGAACGGTCTTCGAATTAAAACGCGGATCCAATAACACGTGGACGGAAAGCATTCTTCACGCATTCCAGGATACCGCGGATGGAGTGAATCCCGAAGCGCCGGTGGTGATGGATGCGTCCGGGAATTTGTACGGGACAACCGTTTACGGAGGAGACACTGCGTGCGCGCAGGGATTTGGGTGCGGAGAAGTGTTTGAACTTTCTCCGTCAACAGGCGGGACTTGGACCAAGACTTTGGTGCACGCTTTTACAGACACGCCCGACGGTCATGCGCCGATGGCGGGGTTGAAGTTCAACAAAGCGGGTAATCTCTTTGGAACGACCTCCAACGGCGGGACATCCGGCACCGGAGCGCTCTTTGAGTTGGTGCCGCAATCAGGCGGTGGCTGGACGGAGAGTGTTGTTCAATCATTTACGAATGGAAGCGATGGAGGCTTTCCGAGTACTCCGGTGATTGTGGATGGCGCAGGAAATCTTTACGGCACGACGACGTTCGGAGGGGCTGATACCGAGGGAGTGGCGTATGCGTTTACGGGGGTCCAATAGCAGCGGCTGCGCCGTTTCAAGAGCGGGCTTCAGGGAAAGAATGGGGCTGAAGCCCGTTCCAATCGTCGAGCCGCCGGGTTTACGTCGCATCCGAGTATTTCCGACGGCTCAGTCGTGAATATTTGCAGTAGTGGGTGCCGTCCCTGAAGGGACTCCGTTCTATCGGGCTCTGGCTTCCGAGCACTAACGTGCTGGGCTAATGAATGGCGTCGTTTCGCGACTCTGGCTTCCGGACGGGGTGCGGGAGCGGCTACAGCCGCTGTTAATTTTGTTTGGGCTTAGCGGCGCGGCTTAAAGCCGCGCCCTTTCAAAACCATTAGCCGATTTTTTCGCCGACGGATTTCGCCTGCGTAAACAAATACAGATAATCGGGGCCGCCGGATTTCGAATCCGTTCCCGACATATTGAAGCCGCCGAAGGGATGCGCGCCCACCATCGCCCCGGTGCATTTGCGGTTGATGTACAAGTTGCCAACGTGGAAGTCGCGAATCGCGCGGTCGATTTTGTCGCGCGACTTGGTGTAGATGGCGCCGGTGAGTCCGAACTGGGTGTCGTTGGCGATTTCGAGGGCATTGTCGAAGCCGCGGGCTTTGATGACCGCGAGCACCGGTCCGAAGATTTCTTCCTGCTCAAGTTTTGATTTGGCGGGAATGTCGGCGATAACGGTGGGCCGAATGTAGTAGCCTTCTCCAGCTTCGGTGGCGCGGGTGCCGCCGGTGATGAGGCGTCCATCTTTCTTTCCCTGCTCGATGTATTCAAGAATTGTTTTCATCGAGCCTTCGTTGATGACTGCGCCCATGTTTGTGTTTTCGGCGGGATCGCCGATGGTGATTTTTTCCACGCGGGCTTTGAGCTGGTCGAGGAATTTATCGTAGACGCGCTCGTCGACGATGGCGCGGGAGCAGGCCGAACATTTCTGGCCTTGAAACCCAAAAGCCGCTTGGGCGACGCCTTCGACGGCGGAGTCGATATCGGCATCGGCGTCGACGATAATGGCGTCTTTGCCTCCCATTTCGAGGACGGTACGCTTGATCCACATCTGGCCGGGAGCTTGCGTGGCGGCAACTTTGTTGATGTGCAGTCCGACTTCGCGGGAGCCGGTGAATGCGATGTAGCGCGTTTTGGGATGCGCGACAACGGCGTCACCGAAACTTGCACCGGCACCGGGACAGAAGTTCACGACGCCCTCGGGCATACCGACTTCTTCAAGAAGCTCGATAAATTTTGCGGCGATGGTGGGCGAATCGCTGGAAGGTTTGAGGATTACGGTGTTGCCGCCGACGATGGAGGCGACCGTCATGCCGGCCATGATGGCGCAGGGAAAATTCCACGGAGGAATTACCGCACCAACGCCGAGAGGAATGTAGGTGAGCGAATCACGCTCGCCGGGGAGTTGCACCGGGGCTTCCGCTTTGGCAAGGCGCAGCGCTTCGCGGGCGTAGAACTCGCAGAAGTCAATAGTCTCGGAGATGTCGGCATCGGCTTCGCCCCAGTTTTTACTGACTTCGAAGACCAGCCAGGCCATGTAGTCCATTTTCCGTTGGCGCATGAGGTCGGCGGCCCGGAACAGGAGGCTGGCGCGCTCTTCTACGGGAGTGCGGCTCCAGGAAGTGAAGGCTTTCAGTGCGGCATTCATGGCCGGTTCGACATGCTCTTTGCCGGCCTTCTGGTGGATGCCAACAATCTGCGAGGGCTTCGAAGGATTCAGCGACTTGATCTTTTCGGCGGTTTTAACACGTTGGCCACCGATGATCAGGTCATATTCGCGGCCGAGCTGTCCGCGGACGCGTTCGATGGCGGCGCGCATCTTGCGGGCGTTGTCTTCCTGGCGGAAATCGTAAAAAGGCTCGTTGACGAATGGTCCTTGATGGGTGGATGTACGCGGCCGGACGGGGGCTTCGAGGGTTGCCATGGGGGATCCTTTCAAAAGTGCTGCTTCAAACCATTAGATGAGCGGAAGGACGACTTGGATATTTTACACCGTGGAGAAGGGGTGCAGCTGGTTGGGCGATTTTTTGGCCCAGCAGCGGGATGGCATTCACCACCCGGCTCGCGCTTCGAGTTCCGGGTGCGGGAATAGGCCCTGGGCGAGGCTCACTGCCAGACAAGAAGTCCGATTCCTGAGCAACTATCGGGTCAGCAACTCTCTGGATTCAGTCTCCGATTTCCGTTCTTTGAAGAAGACAGCTTTGACAACTGCCATGCAAACTAATACTGCCCCGAAGGTGCAAACGATGGTCGCTCCGGTCGGTAAATCGAAGTAAACCGAAAAATAACAGCCTAGCGCTGACACTAAAGTCCCCATCGTCCAACCAATCGCCAAGCGAGTGCCAATGCGGTCGGCAAAAAGCATGGCCCCAACCGAAGGCACAATCAGGTAACAGAACACCAGCAACACGCCGGCAATGGCCACCGAAGACGTAACCACAAATCCGAAGGAGGCGTAAAAGAGAAAGTCCCACAGTCTAAAGTTCAAGTTTGGTTGCTCGGAGGAATTGTGGCTGAGCGAAATCGCCAGAAACTTCTTACGGAAAACGAAATGAAAGATCCCGACGCAGCCGTAAAGAATCGCTGTCTTTGCGACTTCATGTCGTGAAACAGCAAGAATGTTTCCCACTAGCATGTCTTTGAGATGCTCGGTCTCTCCGGTGGCTTTGCTCATGGTGAGAATAGCGGCCGCCGAGGCCACGGCGTAGGTAATGCCGATGAAGGCCTCGAGCGGAATACGTTTCTGCCGCGAACGAACCAGGGTAAAGATCAGCGCGCCGATAAATGTAAAACCGAGGCTCATCCAATAGGCGCCGACCCCGTGGGGATCCATGCCGATCAGAATGGCCATGGTCGCTCCGAGAGCCGCAATTTGTGCCAGAGCCAGATCGACGAAGATGACACCACGCTCGACGACGTGGACCCCCAGATAGGCATGAATGCCGGTGAGAATCAGGCTGGCAAGAAATGGAAGAATGAGGAACTGAACGATTTCCAATGTGTGTCCTTTTATTCTGTCTGCTTATTGTGTCTGCTGAAAAGCCTGCGTCAGGATAGCAATATCGTAATCGAACAATTTGAAATAGTCGGTGATCTCGGGCTTGCCTCCTACGGACGGCATCATCACCACAACTTTTCCTCCGGTCATTCGGGCAATGCTTTCCGGCGTCTTCACATCGAAGTAGGGCTCAATCAATTCGATCTTTACGTTTTCACGCTTCATCAGATTGACTAATTCGATGGTATGCGAAGGCGTGGGCGGAATGCCCGGACGAGGTTCGATGTAACCGATCACATCGAGGCCGAAGTGCTTGGCGAAGTTCGGCCAGGAACGATGGTAGGTGACGATTTTGCGGCCTCTATAGGGGCCCATCTGGGCTTGCCATTTCTTGTCTGCTTCCGCGAGCCGCTTCTCGAAATCCTGCTCACGTTGTTGGAAGTAAGCCCGGTCGGTCGGATCCATCTCGATCAACTTCGAAGCGATGCCTTTCGCGATACGACGGCCGTTGTCCGGGTCCAGCCAATAATGCGGATTGCCCAGAGGATGGACGTCGCCCTCGGCGCGTGTGACTGCGCCCTGGGGAATTTCCAGAATTTCCGCGAATTGGGATGCGTCCAAATATCCCGGCGCGGACGGCTGGACGTTTCCGTTGCCACTCTGGGTAATCAGTGGCGGCAGCCAGCCAATCTCCAAGTCCAACCCCACCAAAATCAAAAGATCAGCGTGCCGTAGCTTCAGCAGGAAACTCGGCTTGGGATCAACGAAATGCGGGTCTTGATAGCCCTTGGCCAGGGCCTCGACATCAACTTTGTCGCCGCCGACTTCCTGGGTGAGTGATGCGAGATCCGTAAGAGTGGTAACGACTTTCAAATTTTTAGCGGCCGCTGTCGGCGGAGTAACCAGCGCGAAGCACAAACAAGCAGCCAAGGCAAAAGCGAAATATCTCAACGGCAATCTCATGAATATCTCCCTCTAGAAAATACACAAATCTCTGATTAGCGTGGCGCTATACCGTTCAGGTCAGCTAAAACGGATGCGCTCCGTGCGCCCCCAGAGCGAACTGCAGCTGTATAAATGCTTCATTCGCGTCAAACTTGTCGGCATAGCGGGTAAATCTGTATTGGCCGCGAATTTGCGCAAACTCGCTTGGCCAATAGGTCAGCACCAGCGACCCACCCTTGTCATTTATGTGGGAATCGAATGCGCGATCCGAGCGATCCACCCGGGCTCCCAGGAACCAGCGGCGGGCGAACTGGAAGTCGCCGGACGCATAGAAGCCGAAAGCGCGCTGGAATCCGGCCGCAGTGTTCAGCGGACAGGAAATGATCTGGCATGCAAGCAGCGAAGGCTGATTCTGTTGGCGCCATATGAACTCGCTGCGACCGATGAATGATTTGTAAATGGAACGCCGCAACGGCTTCCAATGATAGGTGGCGTCGATACCGTAGAGATTGGTAGTGAAGTCGGTGCCGAACAGATTGTGTCCGCGGGAGTAGGAGACTCCAAGATCGAGATTGCTGTTGTCAGTGAGGTCTCTGTAGCCACGAAGATGTCCTACAACACTGACGTCATTCTTGTTTGAGGACGTATAGATGTCAGCGGAGTCACCACGGAAGACCTGGCCGGTGAAATCCAAAAACCATTTTCCGGGCGCAGGAAGGATGTGTTCAAACGAAGCTCCGGCATCGTCAATTCCGTCTTCGCCACCCACCAGGTTTTTCGATACCAGAGGGCGATCCACCCAGGGCAACACATGATTGTGAAGGGTGTTCACCTTGCCGAAAGCGGCACGCATCTTGCCGGCCTTGGCGACGAATCCCGCAGGAAGAGCGGTGAAGGTGATGTAGCCTTCTTCGAGGTTGACCCCATTTTCGCCGAAGGAAATAAAGAAATCAGCGCGGGCATAGGGGTCGATGATTGCCTGCAGCCCGACTTCTGACTCATGCATTTGGAATGAGGGGGTGGGGTTGAGGGGATTGTGCCCGGCACCGGCGATGAAGTCTCCGATTACGCTGATATCGGGGTTCAACGCCTTGGCTGCGGCGCCTCCCGCTCCGCCCAGCCGGACGTTGTCCGCTGCTGAAGGAGTGGAAAGGACTGCTTCTTGCGAAGTTGGGACCTGAGCTTGGGTGACAGGCGCGGCGGAAGGCGCCGTGGCGTTTTGCAATGGCGGCTGCGGTCCTTGCGCCTTTAGTTGGCGTACCTGGCCTTCGAGCATCACCAGGCGGTCTTCGAGATCACGAATCTTCTGCTCGAGGGCGGAAACGTCATTGCTGCCGGCCGGCGCGGCCGCCTGCTGGGCGGTGGCTGCGCAAGTCAGCAGAAGCATGCCGCCCACTAAGATTTGCAAGGGTCTCATAATGCTCCTCAAGGTCATCAGGGAAGCGCACTGTTTTGTTGTGGCTGTCAGGGAAACACGAATCAAGGCAGAGGCGGTCCACGGTAGTCGGTCCACTAGAGAAAGCTGGCCTATTAAGACGGAAGCCGAGTCCCTGCGCGGGGCGTTCTCAGATGGAAGGAGGCGGTCTTATGAAGAGGGCGGATTGTGCGGCGCAGCGCTCTATCTGCGGCTCATGCTGAACTGCGACAGACGCGATCACAGACAAGACTGGCAAGGGATGAACTGCAACTGCGGGGGCATTACTGTGTGCCGATATGCAGAGAGCGCATCCACTGGAGTCAGCGGAGGCGGCGGCATGGGTATGAGTGGCTTCCAGGCCGTTAAAAACGAGGACGAACAGTATGCTGCTCAGCGCGATCCAGCGCCGTAGCCCGCGGACTTCGAGTTGAACCCTATCCACGATGCGCACAGCCTCGCTCTTGCAGGAAGAATATAGCATCCGCTTGGGGGAGCATCAACTTGGAGCTGTAGTGGGCCGGCGGTGCAGCCGCGTAGATAGTGCACGTGCCCAGCGTGTGCATGGCTTCGAGGCAATAGATCAAAAAAACCTGGCTCCCGCTTTGGGTGCCGGCGTGTGTATGAAAATTCTTTCATACTATGCGAGTGCGTAGGAGAGGTATATAGTTGGCAACCGTTTTGAGTTCGAAAGATATTCCGACCCCATATCACCGGTGTAGTTTAGTGCCGACAGATTTGATCAGGAGAAAACAATATGCACCCGACTTTCGAGAACAGCAGTGTGCGCATAATGCTTGGTTTGTGCGCGATATTTTTATTGGGGTTTTCGCCGACTGCCGCGGCCAGCACTCTCTGCGTGAATCCATCCGGATCGCACAGTTGCTACTCGACCATTCAGGCGGCGGTCAGTCATGCCGCAGCCAACGACGTGATTAATGTTGAAGCCGGCACATACAAGGAAGAGGTCGTCATCGGCATTCCTGTGGCACTCATTGGAGCGGGCGCGAATTCGTCAGTGATTGATGCGGCCAACCTGGCGCATGGCATCTTTGTCGACGGTTACGACTACCCCGGCCTCAATGATGTGACCATTTCCGGATTCACGGTGAAGAACGCACTATTCGAAGGAATTTTGGTGGTGAGCGCCTCCGACGTTACTATTAACGACAACACCATCAAGAACAATGACACCAGCCCGGGCCTGCAATTCACCGGGGCGCTCACCGGCTGTCAGGACCAGCCCGGCAATGGGATTTATGAGACCGATGAAACGGGTGATTGCGGTGGCGCGCTTCACCTGGTGGGAACGGTCAATTCAGTCGTGTCTGGGAACCTTATCACCGGCAATGCTGACGGAGTGCTGATCAGCGACGAGACTGCGGAGAGCCGCGACAATCTTCTCATTGGCAATACGATCAAAAACAATCCGTTAGAGTGCGGCATCGTTCTTGCCTCGCACCCGCCGGCGGGCCAGACTACACCGCCTTTCGCTCCCCACTATGGGGTCGACCACAATACTGTCAGCGGGAACGTTTCCTCCAACAACGGCGTGCAAATTGGAGGCTCTGGAGCGGGGATGTTTTCCGATGGCGCTGGCCAGGGACGTGTCTCAGACAACGTGATCATCGGTAACACACTGACGAACAACGGACTGGGGGGTGTCGCCCTGCATAGCCATGTGGGTCCGGCCTTCGGCCTTCCGGCGGACGATATGTCTGGAAACAAGATCATCGGCAATGTCATCTCGGGAAATCTGGCGGACCAATTCGACACAGCCACTCCCGGACCAGTGGGAATTAACATCAACAGTGGCGATGGCGGCTCGCCCGTTCTTGGGACCGTCATTTCGCAGAACATCATCAAAGATGAAGATATCGACATTGCGGTCAACACTCCGGCCGAGGTCGACATCCATCTGAATGACCTGCGCGGCGGAAAAATTGGCGTGGGGGACGTCTGCGCGTTGGATGGCGCGACTATCTGCACCGGCAGCATCGACGCGACACAGAATTATTGGGGCTGCCCGCAGGGACCAGGAGGCCACGGATGCGCCACGGCCAGCGGATCCGATATTCGTTTCACTCCCTGGCTTAAAAAGCCCATCAGCAGCGATGGCGAAGGCTCCCACGGGAAGTAGGACGTGTTTGCAGCCCTTGGCCTGCGATTGCGGTAGTGTCAACGGATTGCGGTAGTGTTTCAGCTGAGGGAGCGGCGATCTTGCGGGCGTTATCGCCCTTTGATGGCCCGACCTCGCGAACGGCGGGAGCGGTTGTAAGGTGTGTGCGGTATGGTACAGAAGGGCGGTTTTTGCCAGACTGGTTGTGATCCAAGGAAGCCCCTTCGCCAGAAAGAAGGCTGCCATGGAAAACTATCGCGCCGAGGAACTGCGAGCGGAGCTTAATCAGCTATTCAAGCAGCAGGCCGAAGTTCTGGAATCACGAAGCTTTGGCGCAGCCACGGAAACGGAAATCCTCGAATACGAAATTCGGCAAGAAATCATCCACGACATTTGTATTGAGCTCGCCAATTCTGCGGCGGCGCAGGCGAGTGGCGCGCTATAGGCATTGTTGGTGAATCGCCACGATTCGCGGTGGCGCCGGCAGAGACGTTGCAAGCAACGTCTCTACGGATGATTTTGCCAAGTCGATTTTGCCAAGTTCCCGAAAGTCCTCTCCGAAGTGTCTCTGAGTTTCTTCCCAGTGAAGCGGGTGGTAGACTCGAACGTTTTCATGGATGCGGCTCGACTCGCAAGCGAGGGTATTTATGGATATTAAACGTGTGGGAGTGGTGGGCGCGGGAACGATGGGGAATGGGATTGCGCATGTGTTTGCGCGCAGCGGGTATTCGGTGATTTTATGCGATGTGGAGCAGCGGTTTCTGGAGCGTGGGATTGCGACGATCACGAAAAATCTGGAGCGCGAGGTGGCGAAGAACAAGATCACGATCGACGATAAGGCTTCCGCGTTACAAAGGATCGAAGCAGTGATCGATCGCGGCAGGCTGGCGGAGTGCGATTTTATTGTGGAGGCGGCGACGGAGAAGTTCGAGATCAAGAGCGAGATTTTTCGCGATCTTGACCGGGTGGCACGGACGGAGGTGATTCTGGCGTCGAATACTTCGTCGATCTCAATCACGAAGCTGGGGGCGTTGACTAAGCGTCCGGAGAAAGTGATTGGGATGCACTTCTTTAATCCGGTGCCGGTGATGAAGCTGGTGGAGGTGATTCGCGGCCTCGCGACTTCGCAGGAGACATTTTCTGAAACTCGTAACCTCGCGCTAAAGCTGGAGAAGACGCCGGTGGAGGTGAACGATGCTCCGGGATTCGTGTCGAACCGAGTGCTGATGCCGCTGCTGAATGAGGCGATGTATGCGGTGATGGAGGGCGTGGCGACAGCGGAGGCGGTGGATGAGGTGTTCAAGCTGGGGATGGCGCATCCCATGGGTCCGTTGACGCTGGCGGATTTTATCGGGCTGGATGTTTGCCTGGATATTATGCGGGTGATGCAGGATGGGTTGGGTGATCCGAAGTATCGGCCGTGTCCGTTGTTGATCAAGATGGTGGATGCGGGGTGGCTGGGGAGGAAGAGCGGAAGAGGGTTTTATCAGTATTAGGGACTAGGGAGTTCGAACAATTTCAGCGAGGTGATGGAAAGGCGCTGCAGGGCTAAAGCCCGGATGATTCGGCGACCTTTACGCGGCGCTGAAGCGCCGCTCTTCCACGGCGATGCATGCATGCGGTCACTTCCAGGTCACGGGCGCGCTCATTTCCAACACATCGGTTTGAGAAATCTCCTCCGACACATCGGTTTGAGAAACCGCAGAACAGAATGGTTGAGACAAGTTCGCAGACTCGTAGTGATACGCCCTTCTACATCCTGGCGGCGCTCGCGGGCATTGGCACGGGATGGGTTGACGTTATTGTCGATGATTTGCTTTTTACGGCGTTGCTGGTACTGAGTGCATGCATGCTGCTGGGGGTGTTGCGGCCGCGGTGGGCGTGGCGATGGGTCGTGGTGGTGGGATTGTTTGTGCCTCTGACCGAGTTGGCGGCGTATTTGATTCGGACAGTGAAGCCGACGCGGGCGCAGGTGTATGGATCGTTTCTGGTTTTGCTTCCGGGGATTGCGGGAGCGTATGGTGGCGCGGTGGTGCGGGGGGTAGTGGAGAATTTGCGGCAGGGGAAGTGATTCGCTCGGGCTTCTCGACTCCGACTTCCGCCTGGGCACGATGACGGATATTTCGCCCCGATGGGGCTTAGTTTTGTCCTGCCTGTACCCACGGCTTGCGCCGTCGGCTGCATTCTGCCGCCGCTCCGCGGCTAGAATCATTCGCGAAATGTTAGCGGAAGCTGATGCTTTTTGATTCGAGCGTAGTTCCAAGTCGGAGTTAATACCCCAAGGTATTGGATAACTTAGAAGTTACTCCCAATCCACAGGGGAGGGGTGTATGCTCCGGGCATGTGTGTAACGGTTTCGATGCTGGCCAGCGGGAGCAAAGGGAATTGCGCGTTTGTGGCCAGCTCGCGGACGAAGATTCTGGTGGACGCCGGGATTTCGTGCCGCGAGACGTTCAAGCGGATGAAGGTGCTTGGGGAGGATCCGCAAGCACTGGCAGCGATCCTGATTACGCACGAGCATTCCGATCACGTTTACGGGCTGGCAACGCTGGCCAAGAAGCTGCGCATCCCAGTTTTCATGACCGGGGGAACGCATGCGGCGTGGGCGCGGGCGATGCGCGTGGTGAATGGCGAGAAGCCGCAACTGGAAAAGCTGGAACGGTTCGAGTCAGGGCATCGCTTTCAGATTGGCGATATTGAAGTGAAGCCATTTACCATTCCGCACGACGCCGCCGATCCGGTTGGGTTTACGTTTCGCATTGAGGGCAGCAAGGTGAGCGTGGCGACCGATCTGGGATATTTGCCGGTCAACGTGCGCGATCATCTGCGCGGGTCGGATGTGCTGGTCATGGAGTCAAATCACGATGTCGAGATGCTGCGCGGCGGGCCATATCCCTGGTCGGTAAAGCAGCGGGTGGCCAGCAATACGGGGCACTTGTCGAACCTGAAACTCGCGGATTTCTTTACTGGGGACTATGATAATAATGCAGCGTTTGTAGTGCTCGCGCATCTCTCTGAGCAGAACAATCACCCAGAGATAGCACGGAGAGAGGCCGAAAAGGCGCTGGCCGAGCGGGGCGGATTGTTTCAGAACCGGGTGCTGGTGGCGGTGCAGTCGGAAGTCCTGCCGCCGATCCAGCTGTAGCCGGTGCAACGTAGTTCTTTATGAGTCAGCAGTGCGTTGACCCAATCGTAGGCAAGATTCTTGCGGGCTGGAGATACGACATTTCCGGTCTGGCGGCGGAGATGCGCGGCGACTACGAAAGCCACTTCGTAGAGTGCGAACACTGCCGCGGACGGCAGCGCATTCACCGCATGATTGACGTGGGTCTGATCGCGCTGGCTTCGGTCTCCGGATTTGTGTTTCTGCTGGCCTTTGGAGTGATCCGGCACTTCGGTCCACGGCATGCGTTCTGGCTGGAAATTGCGGCGCTGGCAGGTTTTGCCTTGTCGGCGCTGATCTGGCTGGTGGTGGCGGTGGCCACCCCCGCTCCGGTTACGATGATGGATGCGGCGCGAGAAGGGGCGAAGCGGGTGCATGACCGGCTGCCGCAGGAGATCCGGGAACGTTTGCCCGAAGAATTGCGCGTCAAGATTACGGGGACATAGTTGTGGTGCGGCCTTTCTCACGAATTGTTGCAGTGGCAATGCTGGCCACGATGGTAGCGGCGGGTGTGGGCGCAATGTGCATGATGCCTGCGAGGGCGGCGCATGCTTCGATGGCCCGGTGCCACTCCGTACCTGCATCTCCTCCTTCACAACATTCTGATTTTCGTTGCTGCGTGAGCCGCCAGCCCTCAGCGCTGCTTAGCGATCTTTTTTCATTGCGGCCGGCGATCGCACGTTTCGAGTTCAATGCGGTTCAACTCGTGCGAGCGAGCGGTCGTGACTCGTCTCCGATTGCGCATGCGCGTTCAAGTAGTCCACCTGCTGTTTTAGCTCTCAGAATCTGATCTAACTCCTCGTTCTATTCTCCGTTGAAAATGCGGTTTGCGTTCGCGTGTCTTGCCAGGGCGCGAGAGAATTCTGAGGTTTCTGTGCGACCACAGGGGCTGAAGCCCACATTGACGGAGGCCATGACGCGGCGCTGAAGCGCCGCTCTTTCACGTGACTGCCACGTGACGCCACGTGACTGCCACCTGACTGCAGGCAGGCGTGCAGGTGCTCGCCATTTCCGAGCAATCTGACGGGAGAAGGAGAAGTAATCGTGTCGAGAGTTGTGTTGTATTCGCTTGTAATTTGCTTCGCTGTCATTGCCATGTTGGGCCACGCTTCGGGGCAGGATAATTCAATGAGCGGGATGAACATGGGCAAGATGGAGATGGAGGAGCATGGAGCGGAGCCGCAGTTGCCGTCTCCGCATGCGGGGTCGGGGACGGGGTGGGAGCCGGCGTCGGTGCCGGCCCGCGAGTGGATGCTGATGCGCGGCGGCTGGGAATTCATGGCGCATGGGCAGATTTTTATTGATTACAACCAGCAGGGCGGCCCGCGAGGCGGCGGGGCAAAAGCCGAATCGGTGAACGTCGGAATGGTGATGGAGCAGCATTCGCTGGGGCACGGAACGATTTTATTTCGGCAGATGTTTTCGGCGGAGTCGCTGACATCGCCGCATCCGGGATTTCCGGAGCTGTTTCAAACAGGAGAGACTTATCACGGGGTGGGGCTGGTAGATCACCAGCATCCGCATAATGTGTTCGCGGAACTCTCGGCGTTGTACCTGCTGCCGCTTTCGGCGAAGATTTCGTGGGAATTGTATGGCGGGCCCTCGGCGGAGCCAGCGCTGGGGCCGGTGACCTACATTCATCGCACGTCGGCTTCGGAGCTGCCGCTGGCGCCGCTTGGGCATCATCTGCAGGATTCTACGCACACCAGCTTTGGCGTCGTCACAACCGGATTTGTGATCGAGCGGGTGAAGCTGGAGGCTTCGGCATTCAACGGGCGCGAGCCGAATGAGCAGCGCTGGAGCATTCAGCTAGCGGCGCTGGATTCATGGTCGGGCCGCTTGAGTGTGGCGCCCACGCGAAACTGGACGGCACAGTACAGCGTTGGACGGCTGGAACATCCTGAAGCGCTGGAGCCGGGAAGCCAGTGGCGGCAGACGGCGTCAGTGGAATACAACCGTCCGCTGAGCGGGGGGAATTGGGCGACGTCGGTGGTGTGGGGGCGAGTGCACAAGGTTGATACGGGGACGAATCTCAACGGGTATCTGCTGGAATCGACGCTAAACTTTCTGCGGCGCGATTATGCGTTCACGCGGCTGGAGCTGGTGGACAAGGATGAATTGTTTCCGCAGGCGGCGGTGCATCCGGCATACCGCATCGGGGCGTACACGTTTGGCGGAGTGCGCGACGTGGTGCAGAATCGCGCTTGGCAACTGGGAGTGGGAGCGGATGTGACGGTGTATTCGAAGCCGGCGGTGCTGGATGCGGCGTATGGGAGTTATCCGGTATCGTTTCAGATTTTCTTGCGGATGAGGCCGGGGCTGGGGGAGCATCGTCATTAGGGTGCGGGAGGCATTCGGCATTAGCGTGCTGGTGGGGCAGCGGGCGGGACGCCCACTGGACAGCCGGCGAGGACGCCGGCGCTACGGTAAGCGCACTCGGAATCTATTTTCCTTACGCTTTGATGTGGCAGCTGGCGAGGCCGCGTTTTTCGAGATATTGCTGGTGGTAGTCCTCGGCGGGGTAGAACGTGACTGCCGGCACGATCTGGGTAACGATTGGCTTGGAATAGTGATGCGCGTTCTCCAGCGATTCTTTTGAGGCTTGGGCTTCGGTGTGCTGCTCGGGCGTGTGGAAGAAGATAGCGGAGCGGTACTGTGCGCCCCAATCCGGGCCCTGGCGGTTGAGTTGCGTGGGATCGTGATTCTCCCAGAAGACTTTTAACAAGTCAGAGTAGCGGATCTGGGCGGGATCGTATTCCACTTCCACGGCTTCGGCGTGGCCGGTACGGTCGGTGCAAACCTCTTTGTAGGTGGGATTATCGGTGTTCCCGCCGGTGTAGCCGACGCGTGTGGATAAGACTCCGGGCATGGCGCGAAAAGTGGCTTCGACTCCCCAGAAACATCCTGCTGCGAATGTGGCTTTCTGCATCTTAGTTTGCTCCTGCGCCGGAAGTAACTTTGGCATCCCTGGCTGCGTCTATTAGATGACGAATTCGGCAGAAAGTCACGCGATGGCTGGCGAAGATGGCTTCGCGGGATATTGACGGTGTGGGAGGGTTCGGGATAAAGTGCGGGCAAGGTTTGCAAGCAGATTCGGAAGTTTCGGAAGCAATTTCCCAGGAGAAGTTTTGTGGTTTTGAGACCCAGCCGTGCCAAGAGTGTGCCGAAGTTTGCCGTTTGGCTGCTGTTGGCTCTGGTGAGCGCGCAGGCGGCACTGGCAGTTGCGAACTTCAGTCCGCAGCGGCGGGTGGGGTACGGCACCGGAGACCAGTGGGAACCGGCCCTGGCAGCCGATAATCACGGGCATATCTATATTCTTTTTCCACAGTATGGGGCGGTAAGCGGCTGCGCCGGATGCACTGCTCCCACGGTTGCGCTGCTGGTGAGCAATGACAACGGATTATCGTGGGCAGCGGCCCGTCCTCTGCTGCCTTCTTCGACCGGCCAGTTTGATCCGCAGATCGTGGTTGATCCCGTGGACCGGCAGACGGTTTACGCCTCCTGGCTGCAGAACAACAAGCATGATGTGATGGTGGCGCGCTCGCAGGATTTTGGGCACACCTGGTATTTTGCCGTCGCCGAGCGCTCACGCGAGGATGCGGACAAGCCGGTGCTGGCGGTGCGCGGCGCTGACGTGTACGTGGGATTTAATCACGAGCAAAACTTCCTGGTGGCCGCTTCGCATGATTTCGCACAGACTTTCACTTCAACAGTGGTGAATCCAAATGCAGGGCCTGGGTGGTCGCTGGCCGGGGGCGCGACGGTGGGACCGGCGGGGGACGTCTTTTTCTCATGGACAGCTTATGCGCGTGAGGAGCTGAGCACGCGCCCGGTAAACATTTATGTGAGCCGGTCCGCCGATGCAGGGCGGAGTTGGAGCACGGTTCTGCTCGATGTTTCGAGCGCACCCCCAGATTGTTCGGCTCAGGGATGCCAGGCGGAATTTCTGGGAGCGCAGATCGCTCTGACATCAGATTCAGCGGGAACAGTCTACGCATTGTGGAATGCGGGCGCGGTGCATGGAGGAGTGGAACGAATTTATTTTTCGTCTTCCACCACAAGCGGGGCAAGCTGGGCGGCAAAGGCTGATGTATCCTCGGCGGCCAATCAGGTGGAGCATGCGTTCCCGGCGATCGCTGCCGGGGTTGCGGGCGACGTGCGGATTGCCTGGATGGATACACGACATTCCCTGTGGAATGTTTTTCAACGAAGTTCGAGTAACGGCGGTGCGACGTGGTCGGACGAGGCCCAACTCGCCGGCGCGGCGCGGGGATACGATTACGTGCTCCCTGAGGGCTTCCGATTTCCCTTTGGCGATTATTTTTCTATCGCGATTGATAACGTCGAGAATACGCACGTGGTGTGGGGCGAGGGGCGCAATTACAAGTCTCCGGGCTCGATCTGGTATAGTCACGGGCGTTAGGCAAACGCCGTTGGGTTGTTTTTCATTCCGGTTTCATCATTCATTCATTTCAATTGGCATGATGGTAGTAGCGGGCTGAAGAGTCCGATCCTCGGTTGTTAGACGGAGGCGTGTCCATGGAGATTCATGGGTGTGAACCTGTTGGCGGTATTGGCAAGCGCGCTGGCGACCATGGTGGTTGGTTTCGTGTGGTACTCGCCGATGTTGTTTGCGCGTCCGTGGATGGTCCTGATGGGATATGACCCGGATGACAAGGCAAAGATTGCGGAGATGCAGAAGGGCGCAGGAGCGTCTTACGCACTGTCGTTGGTGGCGAGCATGATTGCAGCGGCGGTGCTGGGGAAAATTATCTCCGTGGCAACCATCAACACGGCGCTGTATGGGATGAAGGTCGGGTTGGCGGTGTGGCTGGGATTTGTGACCACGGTGCAGTTGACGAATTCCCTTTTCAGCCGGCAGCCCGCCAAACTTTACGCGATTAATACCGGGTATCAACTCATCTGCTACTTGGCGATGGGTGCGATCATGGGAGCGTGGCGGTAGGGCTGGATCTCAGCAAACGAAGAGGATGAGATGATCGCATGCCGTCCCTACGGGACTCGATTCCCTTTTCTCCTAGGTTACCCGGCACTTCCGTGCCGGGCTTTCACATGCCGCCCCTTCGGGGGTTTGGACGATTCACTCGAGAATCATGCCGCCGATGAGGTCGGAGAGGCGGGCGATGCTGCGAGACTCGCACCAGCGCTGTAGTTCGTCGACAATCTTTTCCGTGGCGCAAGGATCCCAATAACTGGCAGTGCCGATCTGTACGGCGGTCGCGCCGGCGAGCATGAATTCGGCGACGTCCGCCGCTGTTGAAATTCCTCCCATGCCAATCACAGGAATGTTTACAGCGTGGGCGGCGTCGTAGACCATGCGCAGGGCAATCGGCTTGATGGCTGGGCCGGAGAGTCCGGCGGTGACGTTGGCGATGCGGGGCTTGCGCGTATCGGCGTCGATGGCCATGGCGACGAAGGTGTTGATAAGAGAGATGGCGTCGGCGCCAGCTTCCTGGGCGATGTGGGCCATTTGCGCGATGCTGGTTACGTTGGGCGAAAGTTTTACGATCAGTGGCCTGCGGGAGACGCGCTTGGCGGTGGTGACGACTTCGTCAAGGGAGCGGGGATCGCAGCCGAATTGCAGTCCGCCCTCGGATGTGTTGGGGCAGGAGACATTGAGTTCATAAGCGGCGATGCCTTCGCCGTCGTTGAGAATTTCGAGTGTGCGTTCGTAGTCCTCGCGAGTGTAGCCGAAGACATTTGCGATGACGACGATGTTTTTCATCTGGCGGAGTTTGGGAAGTTTCTCGTTGAGAAACGCCGCTGCGCCAATGTTTTGCAGGCCGATGGCGTTGAGCATGCCGGCCGCGGTTTCCCAGAGGCGCGGCGGAGGGTTGCCGATCATAGGCTCGCGGGAAAGCCCCTTGACCACGAATCCGCCGAGCTTGTCGAGGTGGACGACATCCTCGAACTCGACGCCGTAGCCAAAAGTACCGCTGGCGGCGATGATGGGATTCTTGAGGTCGATACCGGCGAAAGTGACGCTGAGATCGAGCGTCCCGTTACCGGCTGGTTCGGACGTCATTGCGGCCCTTCGGCACGACTGAAGTCGTGTCCTTCCCGAGGCAATACTGAAGTGTGATCTTCCTTCGCTGGTTTCGACGCATTCTCGGAGTGCGCGGGCACAAGCGCCTCGGTGAGAACGCGTCCCACGGCGTGGGTGGGGGCGTTGATGCCGAGCAGCGATGCTAGTGTGACGGCTAGATCGACGGGCTCGGCATGAGTGCGATAGGTTCCTGGGCGAAATGGCAGTCCGTAGAAAGCCAGAGGGACGTGCGTGTCGTAGGTATAGGGCGAAGCGTGGTCCGTACCTTTGGCGGAGCCAACCGTGTAGGGCTCGGGAACGCCCATGACAAACCAACCGCCTTCAGGTGAGTAACTGTGCAAGAATTTCTTGCCGAGAGCGGTATCGGGGACTGCGCCTTCCGCTAGTTGCGACTTGGCAAAGTAGCCACGCAATAGTCCAGCGTGCTCCATTGCCTCGCCCACGGCAGTCTCTGCGTCGCGCTGTTTCACGTGAACAGCTGCAAAAGCATCCTCGTTGAGCCAGGCATCAGGGTAGTCGAGCTTTATATAGGAGACGGCTTGGCCCTGTGAAAATTTCGCCGACAAGATATGGTTGATGAGCGTTTCGGGATTGCCCGCGCCAAGATTGGCGGCGGGGATGCGGAGTTTTTTCGCTGCGTCGGGCAGCGCCGAAATGCCGTGATCGGCGGAGAGCGCGATCCACGTATTGACGAGACCGACTTGATGACCAAGGAAGCTGAAGAAGTCAGCGAGTTCGCGATCGAGAGCGAGTGCCATGGCGGCCATCTCGCGGGAATCGGGGCCGACCTGGTGGCCCAGAATGTCGTTGGGAGAAAGGCTTATGGCGAGGAGATCGGTTGACTGTCCAGCACCGACATTTTCGTAGACGACTAACTCTTTGGCAAATTCCAGTTCGTACTCGTTAGCAAAGGGAGTTGAGCCGACGACTTCATAGAAACCTGCATCCCCTCCATCTTTTCCCTTGCGATGCGTGGTTGAGCGGAGAACATCTCCGTTGCTGCTTTTCCAATCCCGGTCCCAATATTTTGCGGCACGATTACCGGAGTTGAAATCCTGCGCCCATTTGGGAAGGTCAGGACGATAGTAAGTTGAAGTAATCCATGCGCCAGATTTGGCGTCGATCCAGTAAGCGCCGTCGGCGGAAAAGCCTCCAGGAAGAACGGCGGCACGATCTTTCAGGGAAAGAGAAAAGACTCGAGATTTCCCTTGGGTGGCGAGTTTGAGTTCGTCGCCAAGAGTGTCGGCCAGGAGGTTGTGAGGAGATGCGCCGGCTTTGTCTTTGGCTTGATCTGACGTCCGATCGGCGGCGATACCAACGATCTTGGTGGTATCGTCTTCGACCGAGGTGACCATTTTCTTTTTCTTTGGATCCCACCACTCGTTTGCGGCAATACCGTGTCCGTTACTGTAGGCGCCGGTGAAGAGCGTGGCATGGCCGGGAGCAGTGCGGGTATTGGCGTAGTCGTAGTTGCAGTCGGTGAAGCTTGCGCCGTGATCGAGGAGCAGACGGAATCCGCCTTCGGGAAACTGGTCGCGGTAGCGCTCGAGATAGTCGCCGCGGAACTGGTCGATGATGATTACTACGATCAGTTTGGGGTGGGCATTATAGGCAGAGGCGAAGGCCACAGGAATTGTGGACACGACGAGTGCGACTACGACGATCATTACGAGACAGCGGACCAAAGCAAAGGAGCGGGGGAAAAATCTCATCGCGAAGGTAGTTTACACACATGGGAGTTCATGCGAAAGCAGAAGAGGCTGTCAAGCTCCGCTTGATTGGACCTCCGAGGGCGACTTTCCCCTCGCAGAGTTGCACACGAGATCCCTCGCTCCGCCTGAAGAGCGGCTGCGCTCGGGATGACGCCTTCCCAAAGAGTGGGATCAACGATCCAACCCGATGGGCCGGAGAGTGCCTGGCGTGCATTGACCGGCTGATTTCCGATAAAGTAGTTGTTCCCATGCTTGATTTGAATTTTGTGCGTGAAAATTTGCCACGGGTGGAGGAGATGCTGCGGCAGCGCGGCGCGGATCCGTCCGCGGTGCTGAAGGATTTCCACGAGGTGGACCGGCGGCGGCGGCACGCTATTACTGAAGCCGAAACGATGAAGGCCCAGCGCAACAAGGCTTCCGAGGATATTGCGAAGCTGAAGAAAAGCGGGCAGGATGCTACGGCGGCGATTGCTGAGACGAAAGATCTGCGCGAGCAGATTCAGGAGCGGGAGAAAACAGCTGCCGATCTGGATGCGCGGCTGCAGGAGATTCTTAGCGGCATCCCGAACATGCCGCATGAAAGCGTTCCGGTAGGGCACAGCGCGGAAGAAAATGTGGAAGTACGGCGCTGGGGAGCTCCTCCGAAATTCGACTTCACTCCGAAACCGCACTGGGACCTGGGGGCGGAGCTGGGCGTGTTGGATTTGGAGCGCGCGGTTAAGCTGACTGGCGCGCGCTTTGCGGTTTATTGGGATCTGGGAGCAAAGCTGGAACGAGGGCTCGCGAACTTCATGCTCGACCTGCACACAGGCGAGCATGGGTATACGGAGGTGTTGCCGCCGTATCTGGTGAATTCCGAATCGATGTATGGGACGGGGCAACTTCCAAAGTTTGCGGCTGATCTTTTTCGCGTGCCGCACGGAGATAAAGACCTCTGGCTGATTCCGACGGCCGAAGTTCCGGTCACGAATCTTTATCGCGACGAAGTTCTGGATGCCGCGCGATTGCCGATTTCGCTTGCGGCATATACTCCATGCTTTCGCAGCGAAGCGGGATCGTACGGGAAAGATGTGCGGGGGATTATCCGGCAGCATCAGTTTCAGAAAGTGGAGCTGGTGAAATTTTCGCGGCCGGAGAATTCGTACGAAGAACACGAAAAGCTGACGCGCCATGCGGAGACGGTATTGCAGAAGCTCGGCTTGCATTATCGGACTGTGGCGTTGTGTGCGGGAGATATGGGGCCTTCGTCGGCGAAGACGTATGACATTGAGGTGTGGCTGCCGGGGCAACAGTTGTTTCGCGAGATTTCATCGTGCTCGAACTTTGAATCGTACCAGGCGCGGCGGGCGAATATCCGTTACCGCCCGGAGGGCAAGAACAAAACGGAGTTCGTGCATACGCTGAATGGGAGCGGGCTCGCCGTGGGGAGGACCTGGGTGGCGATTTTGGAGAACTATCAGCAGGCGGACGGGAGTGTGGTGATTCCGGAGGTATTGCGGAAGTATGTGGGGGCGGAGAGAATTACGAAAAAAAGCTTCTAGCTTCTGGCTTCTGGCTTGAACCTCAGCGTAGACGCAACACGGATCGAAATTCTCAGCTAGAAGCTGGTAGCTAGAAGCGACTTCAAAAAGCTTCTCCATTGCCAAGAGACAGAGGGGTCACTAAACTTGCAAAGTGTGGACATCAGCACGGCGGCGAGCGCTCCTTCCCTACCGATGAGTGGCGCGTGGCGAACAATTCGGAGCTACATTCTTTGGCAGCACGAGCGTGGCACGCTGCATTACGACATCATGGTCACGCTGATTCTGATATTTGTGTTCCTGTCTCCGCGGGTCATTAACTTCAACGACAAACCAAGACCACTGAACCCGCATCCTACGGGCGTACTGGTGACATCAGACGGAGCGGGCGGTTTGGTTTACCAGATCGATGGATCCGCGATATCGCAGGGAGCCGAGGCGACAGTTCGCGCGGAGTTGCGGCGCGTGATCGAACCAATCTCCGGTGAAGTTTCGATCGTGAGATATGAAGCGGTCGGCGGCGGAAAAGACAGAGTGCAAGGCTACCGGGTCTGGGTAAAACGAAAATAGTGAGACAAACGTTTGCGATTTCAGCTGGCTTGATTCTGATAGCGACACTGGGCCTGGTTTGCGGTGCGCAGAGCCCGGAGCCTGCAGCGCTGGAGCATGTTCTTAAGCTGATGGATTCGGCCTCGGCCAACTTCCAAACCGCGCAGGCTGATTTTGTGTGGGATCAGTATCAGAAGGTAGTAGACGAAACCGATACGCAGAAAGGGACGGTCTACTATCGCAGGTCGGGAAAAGAAATCGAGATGTTGGCTGACATTAAGCAGCCCGACCGGAAGATTGTGCTGTACAAAGATGGCAAGCTACAGGTCTACCAGCCGAAGATTGATCAGGTGCTGGTGTATCAGGCGGGCGCTAATCGCGGTGAACTCGAAAGCTATCTTGTGCTGGGCTTCGGCGGCAGCGGTGAGGATCTGAAGAAGTCCTTCGAGGTAAGTTACGAGGGCGAGGAGACAGTAGACGGCGTTGCGACCGCTAGATTGCAGCTGATCCCGAAGAGCGAAAAGATTCGCAACAACTTTTCGAAAGTTTTTTTGTGGATTGACCTCGCTCGCGGCATCTCAGTACAGCAAAAGTTTATGCAGAGCCAGGGAGACTACCGCCTGGCGAAGTATTCGGCGGTGCGGCTGAATGGAAAGATCGGCAACGATGTGTTTCAGCTGAAAACGACCGGTAAGACGAAGTTTGTCACGCCTCGCGGGTAAGTGCTTGAATTTAAAGCGCAAGAAGGTGTGCCGAAAAGGGAATGGCGAGCGCTATACTGCCTATGATTTCATAACGAGCTTATACATGGCCAAGGTTTTTACGATTCCGGTAGCTCCGAATTTTGGCAGCAAGCGCAGAGTGCGAACCTCCGACCCGCGTTATGTGGATGGACAGCGAGTTCTGGTGGAGGCAATGAAGTATTTGGCGCAGAGCGATCCGGTGTCGAACCGTTCGGCCATTGAGCTGATCTCCGAGCACGTGCGAACGCGGTTTCGCATGAGCGACTCGCCGCTGGCGTAGAACGCCTCTGATCTCCGCGAAATCCCACAACCCAAATATTGGAAGATTGAAAAGGGGCTGGTATGTCCGCCCCTTGAAGACTACGTATCGTCGCGGATCAGAAGGTGTAGCGCAAGGAAAATTCTGATACGCGCGGGTTCGAAAGGGTTGAGCTGAAATTTCCAAAGCTGCTGCTGCTGGAGAGCGACGTGTTGCCGTTAATCGACATGGTGCCTACGTCGAATCGAGCCGAGTTGGTCATGTTGAACATCTGCCAGGCGAATTTGATGAACTGGCTTTCCGTAATGTGCCAGGTCTTTGCGACGCCTGTGTCTATATTGAAAGTGCCGGGACCACGCAGGCCATTGCGCAATCCGGCCTCTCCAGGAAACGCGGGACGGAATAAGTTAATGGCGGCATTCGGATTGGTGCTCGAATCTGTAATTCCAGGATCTTGAAAGACATTCGGTCCAGTCCCACCACTGGCCTGAGCTACGATAAAGCTACCAGTTTTAGGACGTGCAGCACTAACGGGCACGGCTGGAGTTTGAAGCTCGAAGTTAGTGGCCCATTCAGGGCTAAACATCGAGAACGGGTACCCCGAAGACCAGCGCCACAGGCCGGAAACCGTCCAACCCCCAAGCACTGCATTGGCAAACTTTCCCATATGAGCACCAAATCGCTTGCCCTGCCCAAAGGGCAGTTGATACACCCAGTTGGCATTCACGATGTGCGTGGTGTCGAAGTCGGATACGCCGCGATTTTGTCCCGGGAACCAGGAATTGATGATCTGGCTGCCCAAGCCGAAGCCTTCAAACTCGTTAACCCGCTCGGCATTGGAACCTTGATCGATGGACTTGGAATACGTGTAGTTCAAATCGAATTCCAACCCACCGGAGCGATGCCGCAGACTGAACTGTCCGGCATTGTAGGCACTATTACCGATGCTGCGCCAGGCGAAGAGTGAGGAAAATTGAGGGGAATAGTAATCGTATCCCTGCGTCAGGTTGCCACCGATGGTCGCGCAGGCCGGGAAGCATCCGCCCGTTGCGGGGTCGCCGGTGGCGTTGATCAGTCCCGGCGCGTCCGCTAACTCAAGGGCCGTGGTTTCGTTCCCTGAGAAATTGCAAAAGAGGTCATACATGGCCTGCGTGGCCGTTACAGGTGCCGCACTTGAGAGAGCACTGCCCAGGCAAGGCTGGATCGTTCCGGCCGCTTGGTTTGACGAACCCAAGAGCTGGCCGGCGGCAGTGCCTTTAGCAGCGGGAAAAATGTTCTCCCAATAATTGGTGCCTATCGATGAGGCGCTTATGTTCTGAATTGGTGTTCCGGAAGCATATTGCTTTGCCAGCGCTTGAGCGGCCTGGAAATAGGTTGTTTTGCTTTGCGGATCTCTAAGATTCGTCGGTGCGGCCAAATCCTCTTCCTGCAAGAGACGATGAGCAAAGCGGCCAACATAAGACGCTTCGAAGACAAAGTTTGCGGGTAGTTCGCGCGTAATCGAGAAATCGATGACGTGCGAATAGGGGGTTTTCAACTTATCATCGAGCCCCCATGTGATTGCAAAGCCTCCCGGGGTAGTGGCGCCAATGGGGGGAATAACGGGGAATGGCCCCGTTGGTGGAGCACCCACCAGCGAACATGGAGGAGTACCACAGCCGTCGGCGCTGCTGGTTGGAATATTGAACAGCCCGGAGAAGCGGGCCGAGCCATCGACGGATTGGATTCCAGCAGGGTTCACTTCGGATGTGGTCAAACCAAAGGAACCATTCCTGTCGAACGTGTTCGTGATGCCTTCCCCAAAGTGATCGAAGTAAAGGCCATAACCTGCGCGAATCGAAGTCTTACCCGGTCCTCCCCAAAGCCGCTTTCCCCATCCGCTATCGCCTTTGGGAGAATAGGCAAATGCGACGCGCGGAGCAAAGTCTTTGTAATCCCATGCCCAGTAGGGAGCCTTGCCATTGGCCTGACCGTCGAGGGCGAAGCCAACGATTGGATCAAAGACCTGCCCGTTGAAGGCAGCGACCGAACGCTGCTTAAAGTAGTCGTTAAAACTGATAGTAGGCGCGACTTGTGTGCCGGTGGTCTCGTAGGGAGGCTGCAAAAGCGAATAACGCAAGCCGTAGGTGAAGGTCAGGTTCGGTTTCATCCTCCACTGATCTTGAGCGTAAACCTCGAATTCATGATCGCGGAAATGCCGAGGAACCAGTTGGCCCTGCGGAATCAGGCTCAAATTCTTCGATAATTCGAAGTTGGCGGTAACTTGCGGAATGAGTCCGACCAACGCGGCCATGGCGAAGTCATAGCTCGAGGAAAAATTGGAATCGACCGCAGGAAAACCAAAAGCTGCCGGATCGAGACTGCTGCCAGTGTTCGAAATGCCCGAGTTATTGGTCCAGAAAACGTTCGTCGAAGCCGCGAAAAAATTCTGCGCATTCGATTCGCGCAGATTATCAATCTGCCGGTAGTTGACGCCGAACTGGAAGCTGTGACTGCCAATCACTTTGGTGACGTCATCCACGAAATTTTTCACCGGAATATGCGTATTGATAGTTGGAGTGAAGGAATTTATGTCATCCATTCCGCGAAAATGCACGAAGGGCTGAGTTTGGAGACCGGCAAGGTTAAGAAGTTCGCTGGTATAACCGAAGCGAAAATTGTTGATCAGGGTGTTGCTGAAAGTAGCGGTATAGCCCACCGTGAAGCCTTTATTGTTATCGTGCTCGACCTGCGCTTCGGGCCGGCCAGAGAATTGTTCGCCTCCGTCATTCGTAATCGAGGTACTGACGTTGCGCTCGGCCTGCCGATCATTGTTCATGATGCCGCGAATGAACACGCGATGGTTGCCGTTACGCGTGACGTTGTAGTCGAGCTTCCCAACGTATGCATTCAAGCTGGTGGGGAGCGGAGAGGAAAACGTAAAGCCCTGGTAGTCGAAGCCATCGCCCACGGTGTTGGTGTTTGCGGCGGGGTATTGCGTAAAGAGAGCTGTCGGGTTAGCGCCGCCTATGTTGGCAAGCAAGGGATTTGGGCCCGCCCCCAGCGGACATGTCCCCAAACCTGAACAATTAACGTCCATGCTTGCAATCTGGGTTGCGTTCAGCGTTTGCACGCCACTAGCCGGACAAGTTGGATCCTCGGTGCACGGATAACTGATCGAACCAATTTGCATTCCCAGACTTGGCACAACACGCGTGACTTGCAAATTTTCACGCTTACGCTGACCCTCATACGCGGCAAAGAAAAATAGCCTGTCTTTAATGATCGGACCACCGACATTCACGCCGAAGGTATTGCGCAACAAGAAAGGCGCCTGATTTGGTTGGCCTTGCTGGATTTGCGCCGCCTTGTTGAACCAGTCATTGGCTGCGGTAAAAGTGGGCCGGTTATAGATGTAGAAGGAACCGTGAAAGCGGTTGGTACCGCTCTTGGTCACAAGGGATACCTGACCGCCTGAGGAACGACCAGAATCCGCATCGGAATTGCTGGTAGTGACCTTGAGCTCCTGCAAAGAATCCAGGGGCGCGCGGATTGCGCCTTGGAAAGCAGTTCCTAAAAGTTGGTCGTTGTTGTCGACGCCGTCGAGGGTAACGTTGGTCTGGTCGCTGCGGGCGCCGTTTACCGAACCGGCGCGGCTGTCCGCTGAACCAGCGATATGAGTGCTGTTGCCGGTGAAGACCACTCCGGTCTGGAGACTGAGAATTCCTCCGGGATCGCGCCCTTCGAAGGGGAGATCGGCAATTTGGCTGGCCTCGAAAGCATGTCCGAGGGAGGCGTCCTGCGTATTAACGAGCGGGGTCGTCCCTGTAACCTCAACCGTTACGGTTCCACCCGAGACTTGCATGGTCACGTTCACGGTAGCGGGAGAGGCTACCAAGAGCTCGATGCCATTTTGCTTCATGGTGCCGAATCCTGGGGAGTCTACGACCATGTCGTACTTCGCGGGGGGCAGCTCGAGAAACTGGTATTCGCCTTGATTGTCAGTCTTAGCGGTACGACTGAAGCCGGTGGCCGGGTTGGTGATTGTCACCGCCGCGCCAGGAACCACAGCGCCTTTAGAATCGGCGACTGTGCCGCGCAATGAAGTCGTCGCGGACTGGGCGGAAGCCAGAATACCGAAGGAAACAAAACATACAAACAACAACGCAAGAACGCGTGATCCAGATCGCATGGAGCCTCCCTCACTTTTCGACGGGCGTTAGACGACAACCGCGCTTCCCCGGAAAAAACACCACACGTAGAGAACCCGGGCACTGATGGGGCGCTATTGTGCAACTATGGGGCCACAGAGTTCAAGCTGAATCTGCAGGGGATCACAGTTTTTACAAGGTCGGATATTTGTCTTTTCACATACGGGATTTCAGATTCAGGAGACGCTTTATGCAGCTTTTTGCTTGTAGTGATGCGATTTATTGATGAGGAATGCGGCGGCCATAACAATTATCACGGGATAACATTCGAGTGTGTAGCGGGGTTCTGGATTTTCGAGTGTGCCGAGAAAAAGTGAACGCAATAACAAGAACATAACAAATAATCCGATACAGGGTAATGCGCGCCAGCGAAGCAGGCCGGCGGCGGCCATCCCCACATATGCCAAGTTGACGAGGCCGAAAAAGATGCTGACGGCAAGCCAGACTGGTTCGTCATCGAACTCCCACCAGCGCGGATCGGCAGGCAGGAGCTCGGTTCGCGGGCGCAGCCACATATCGGCAATGCGCAGAGCGGGAAGCCAGACGTAGTAGCGCAAAGGAGCGGAATGAATGCGCGCCACAGCCAGCGCCGCAAAGCGCGCATCGAGTTCTGGAGTCATGTCGTGATCCTGATTGTATTCGGCGAAAAGCTGCTGGGTTTCTTCGCGCTGTAGAGCCGAATCAAAGGCACGGTGCGGCAGACGTGTGACATCGATTGCGTCTCCGGGAACTTTCCAATAAATTTCCTGAACGGATGTGTAGTCCGCGATCCACGTTTTGGTCCAGCGATTGAACCCTGACATGACAAGTTCGTCGGAGTCGTTGGCGTAGCGTGGGGCGAGGGGCTGGAATTTGTGCAGGGTGTGAACGTTGCGCAGCGTCCACGGCACGAGAAGAAGGAATGTGCCGACGGTGAGGAACGCGGCGGCATAGAGAAATGGAAGAATGCCTGGACCTGAGGGGAGGCCTAATTCGGTGGCGCTGCGCGATTCTAAATTGCGACGAAATAGAAGCAGGAACAAGTACGCGCCAATGGCAGCGAAGAGGATTCCGCCGTCCGGGCGCAGAAGAATGCAGGCGCCGACTGACAGACCGCAGGCAAGCCAGATTGCTGACGTCCGCATGGAATTTGATTTTTGATGAAGGCTGGCAAGGCCGCGAATGGCCAGATCCAGCGCCAATGCGGTGAAGAAAATTTCCAGAGTTTCGGTAAGAGCGGCTGCGGCATAGTTGGCAAGAAAAGGGCAGAGCGCGGCGAGCACGAAGGCAGCTTTTCCGGCGCGATCAGAAAGCATTCTGCGGGCCAGATCTGCGATCAGAAAGCATGTGCCTAGGTCGAACAAAACCTGAATCAGGAGAACGGCGCGGAAGTTGCTCCAACCGAAGATAGCAAAAATCGCCGCGAGAAAGGCAGGATAACCCGGAAGGCGAGAGAGTGTCGGCACGACCTCGCCGGAATTGGAGATGCCGTAGATGCCGTGCTGCAGCCAGTTTTCAGCGATATCGGCATAGAGCCGTGAATCGTCCACGACCGCGGGAAAGTGAACGACGAAGACGAGCCGGAGCGCGAGCCCTAACAGGGTTGCAGCCAGAAAGAACCGAGCATCCTTCCGCACCAGTGCGAGCACGGTTGAGAATATACGCGTTCGGCGTGACTTTCCGTCAGGGAAAGTGCATCTTAATAGGTAAGAGCACCGCCTCTACCCTGTTACTTTCCTGTGTTTTGCGCGGTGCATGTGGTGGCTGAGTGTAATAAGGAAGCGAGCTACGCGCGACGCACCCAGATCAGATGAGCTCCGAGCACGAATTGACCGTGTGCCGCGCGCAGCATACGATGAACGATTAACTTTCCATGCCAGAACCCGTCTTTTATGATCCACAACGTGCCCGCTGGAAACGCCTGAGACGCTTGGTCGATGCGGTGGTTGCGGCACTGTCGGCGCTGATTATTTTCTTTGTGTACACCACTCTGCGCGATGAGCGCCTGCCGGAACTGCTATTTTCGCCCCAGAAGCGGGCCTTTAAGGCGCTCAAGGAAAGCGAGAAAGAGAAAGCCCGCGAACGCCTGAAGAAACTAGCCAGCCGATCACACCGCAAGTCGAAGCTGGCTGCCTCAGAAGTGAAACTGAATCAGGAAGAAGGCATCCGGGCGGCATTCTACGTCCCGTGGGATGCCGCCAGCTTTTCTTCTCTGCGGGATTTCTCCCGTCAGATCGATCTGCTTTATCCGGACTGGCTGCACGTACTCACTCCCGACGGCCGCCTGCAGGCGGTTGACGATCAGACCAATAAATTTTTTGACGTCGTGCATAACAATCACTTGCGCTCGGTCGACGACCGGGTGATGCCTTTGCTCAGGGCGGAAGACAATTCGATGGAAGTCTTCCCCATGGTGAACAATTTTGACGGCACCGAGTGGGTGGGACAAATCACAGACTTTCTGAATAGTCCTTCGGCCCGCCAGCATTTTCGTGAGCAGGTGACGATGTTTCTTTCGTCAGATCATTTTCGCGGACTGATGGTGGATTTTGAAGCGTTCCCCAAAATAGGGCAGCCGGGCTATGTTGCGCTACTGAACGAGTTGTCGTCAGACCTGCATGCTCGCGGGATGAAGCTCTACGTCAGCGTTCCCGCACACAATGAGGAGTTTGATTATCCGGCGATCGCGGCGCCGGCGGACGGCGTCGTAGTGATGAATTATGACGAACACTATCCCGGAGCAGCCTCGGGACCTGTCGCCTCACAGGATTGGTTTGCCGACAATCTAAAGTTTGCCGTGACGGTCATTCCGCGGGAGAAACTTATCTGCGCGATCGCCAACTATGGCTATGACTGGGTCTTGAAGCCGAAGAATGGGAAGCTGCCGCCCGACGAAAAAGATCACAGCGTCTCAGTGCAGGAAGCGTGGTTAGCGGCACGCGACTCCGAGGAAGACGTCACCTACGACGATGATGCGCTGAATCCCCATTTTAGCTATCTGGATGAGCGCAGCCTTCGCCACGATGTTTGGTTTCTCGATGCGGTGACCGGACTGAATCACATGCGTGCCGCGCAGACGCTGGGCATTGAGACTTTTGCGCTGTGGCGACTGGGCGGTGAAGACCGCTCAATATGGCGCGTGTGGGACATGCCCGGAGACGCAGGGGCGTCCGACAAATTGCGGAGTGTGCCTCCGGGCCAGGACGTGGATATGGAGGGGCAGGGCGAGATTCTTCGCATTGAGGATCGCCCGACGCCGGGCTCGCGCGACCTTACGATCGATCCGAAGACGAAGCTGATCACGGATGAGAATTTTCAGTCCATGCCGGAGCCCTACCGGGTGGGCCGCTACGGATATAGTCCGAACAAAGTGGCGCTTACCTTTGATGATGGCCCCGATCCTGATTGGACGCCGAAGATTCTCGACGTGCTGAAGCGTGAGCACGCGCCCGCAACATTCTTCCTGATCGGCATTCAGACGGACACGTTCTCAGGGCTGGCGAAGCGTATCTACAACGAGGGTCATACCATCGGCAACCACACCTTCACGCATCCTGACGTCAGCAACATTTCCAACAGGCACATGAAGGTCGAGTTGAATCTGACGGAGCGGCTTTTCGCCAGCCTGGTTGGAGTGAGGGCAACACTTTTGCGTCCGCCCTATGCGATTGATGAGGAACCTGACACAGGCGACCAGGTGCGGCCTCTCGAACTGGCCCAGGATATGGGCTACACGACTGTGGGAAACCGCATCGACCCCAACGACTGGAGCAGCAATCCGCGACACTCAGCCGAGCAGATTTCAAGTTACGTACTCACCCACTTGCCGCCCTGCGGGGCGAACGATTTACGTTGCGGCAACATCGTGCTGCTGCATGACGGCGGCGGCAATCGAGCGGAAACCGTGCGCGCTCTACCGATGATCATTGAGGGCATTCGCGCCCGCGGTTACGAAATTGCGCCGGTTTATGAGTTGCTGGGCAAGACCCGCGCCGACGTGATGTCCCCGTTGCCCACGGGCCAGCGCTGGGCGGCCCGCCTGGACCGGCTCAGCTTCTGGCTTTTCGACGCGGCCGTGATGAGCATTACGTGGATCTTCTTTTTGGGCGATCTGCTGATGACCGGCCGTTTGCTGTTCATTGGGGCGGCCGCCGTCTACGACCGCGTGCAGGAGAAGATTTTTGGAAAGCCGGCGGAAGTTGCTTCGTATAAACCGAAAGTTGCGGTACTCATCCCGGCGTTTAACGAGGAGAAGGTAATTGAGCGGACGGTGCGCGCCGCCCTTAATTCGAACTATCCCAATCTGCGCGTGATTGTGATCGATGATGGGTCGAAGGACCGCACGCTCGAAGTTGCGCGGAGGGCTTTTATTGCGGAGGAAGCGGCGGGGAAAGTTCTTATTCTTACCAAAGCGAATGCGGGGAAGGCTGAAGCTCTGAACTACGGGATCGAGCATATTCAAGATGCCGAACTTTTTGTGGGGATCGATGCGGATACGATCATTGCGGGCGATGCCATCGGACGCCTGGTGCCGCATTTCGTAAATCCGAAAGTTGGTGCGATCGCGGGCAACGCCAAGGTTGGGAACCGGGTGAATCTCTGGACGCGGTGGCAGGCGCTGGAATACATCACCAGCCAGAACTTTGAGCGGCGGGCTTTGGATGTTCTGGGAGCCGTCAGCGTGGTGCCGGGAGCGATTGGTGCGTGGCGGGTTTCGGCGGTGAAAGAGGCGGGGGGATACCAGCTCGATACCGTCGCGGAAGATGCTGATCTGACCATGGCGTTATTGCGACGTGGTTACCGCGTGGAATATGAAGACATGGCTTTGGCTTACACTGAAGCGCCGACCAATGCGAACGGGTTGATGCGCCAGCGCTTTCGGTGGTCGTTCGGCATTCTGCAGGCAGTTTACAAACATCGCGGAGTGTTCGCGCGAAAGGGAGCGTTGGGGTTTGTAGCTCTGCCGAATATTGTGATCTTCCAAATTTTGCTGCCGCTGGTGTCGCCGCTCATCGACATCATGTTCGCTTTCGGCGCTCTGTGGTATCTGGTGCAAAAATATTTCCATCCTGACTCGACCGACCCTGCGAGCTTTCACAAACTGGTGGCGTTCTTCTTTGCGTTTCTTGTGATTGATTTCCTGGCGTCAGCGCTGGCGTTTGCGCTAGAGCGGAGGCGTCCGGATGACAAGGAAGATGCATGGCTGCTGAGCCAGGTGTGGCTGCAGCGTTTCGCTTATCGTCAGTTATTTTCTGTAGTGTTGTTCAGGACGCTGAAACGGGCGCTCGAAGGGCGCAGATTTGCGTGGGACAAGCTGGAGCGCACGGCTGCGGTGAAGTATGTGCCATCGGAGAATCGGGATCAGGTAAAAGTGCCGTAGCCGAAGTGCAGCAGCGGACGCGTGGTCGCTGGTGATGCCGTACTTGTTTCTCTATCGAAAGCGCCGTCGTTATCGAAACAGGAGTGTGGCAAACTCAGCCAAGTTTCTGCGCCACACCATCCAGGTGTGCATACCCGGGGTTTCGATATCGGCGTGTTTCACACCCATGGTTGCCAGCCATTGGCGGAGATCGCGACTCACCCCGATTCGAGGATCTTCGGTGCCGCAGGCGATCCATAGTAGATGCAGTTGCGAATTGGCTTTTGCGTCGAGAGAAGGAAAGTCCTTTTCAAACTCGACGGGAATGCCACCCGAACTGAAAGATCCGACCCAGGAGAATTTATCGAGGTTGTTCAACCCGGTGAGCAGAGACTCGGAGCCGCCCATCGAAAGCCCCGTAATCGCCCGCGCATTGCGATCTTTCGCGATGCGGTATTCGTTTTCGACTTGCGGTATGACTTCGGTGAGCAGAGCTTTGGTAAACAGTTTGAAATTCTGGTCGCGCAACTGGGCGTGACTCCAGGGATCCCAGTTGTTCCGAACAAACTCCATGGTGCCGTAGCCGAGCGGCATCACCACGATCATTGGCTTGGCTTTATGCTGCGCGATCAGATTGTCGAGGATTACGTTGGCGTGGCCGACGGCTGTCCATCCGCTGGCATCGTCGCTGTAGCCGTGAAGAAGGTAGAGAACGGGATAGGTCTGCTTCGCCGTGGGATCGTAATTCGGCGGGGTGTAGACGTAGTAATCGCGATCATCTTGGGCAATCGCGGATTTGTAGAAATGATGGTGGATTTCCCCGTGGGGAACGTCATTCAGTTCCCAAGGCAGTGACAATGGACCGGGAACATGCAGCGCACTGGAGGTATTGAGGAGGTTCGGCGTCAGTTGAGAGTTTGAAGGGTCGATCAGGTGCACGCCATCGGAGACAAAAGAATATCCATAATAGTCCGGCGGGAGCGGGTGGGTGGTGACATTCCAGATATCCTGATCATCTTTGCGCATGGGTTGCGGTTCGGCTGCGCCTTCGAGAACGAGTTGGACTTCCTTCGCGTTAGGGGCGCGGAGGCGGAACGCCACAGTGTTGTCGGGGTGAACCTCAGGAGAAACGAAAGGAGCAAGCGGCGGAGGCTGGGACTGCTCACGCTTCTGTTGAGCGACGGCGAACGTGGCCATCAATAACAGCAGTGAGAGCAATAGCGGAAGCGGTGAAGGAAGGCGCAAAATTTCCTCCCATGCAGAGACTGAAATCAGAACTGGTTAGCTCTTCCCTGCTACATCCAGCCGCGTTTCGGCTTTGTGCAGTGCATCCAGAGTACGGTCGACGTCAACGTTGGTGTCGCCGCTAGTCAGGCGCTGCTCGGCGCGCTCCTTGGCTTTGCGGGCACGATCCACGTCGATTTCGGAAGGGCGTTCGGCGGTCTCGGCGAGGATGGTGACTTTATCAGGTAGCACTTCGGCGAATCCCCAGGCAACGGCGAGACGCTGCTGTTCGTTATTGCCGGTATGGAACGTTACTTCTCCGACTGAAAGCTCGGTGATCAGCGGCGCGTGTCCGGGAAGAACGCCGAGGTAGCCATTCTTGCCGGGGATTTGGGCCTCGGTGGCCGCCGTGTCTACGACTTTCTTTTCCGGCGTGACGATCTCGAGATGGAAGGTGTCTGGCATGTTGTTGTTTGTCGTTGGTCGTTTGTCGTTTGTTGTTAGCCCCAAGGTTTCCGTCGGCGGTGTGCGCCAATGGCTAACAATTTGCGACTAACGACTGTTCCTATGCTGCGGTCTTCATTTTCTCCGCGGCTTCCAGGACCTCTTCTATCGGACCTTTCATGTAAAACGCCTGCTCGGGGATGTCGTCGTACTTGCCTTCGACGATTGCTTTGAATCCTTTCACCGTATCGGCGATCTTGACGTAACGTCCCGGAGCGCCGGTGAACTGTTCGGCCACGTGGAAGGGCTGCGACAGGAAGCGTTGAATCTTTCGCGCGCGAGCGACGGTGAGCTTTTGATCTTCACTGAGCTCGTCGATACCGAGAATCGCGATGATGTCCTGCAAGTCTTTGTACGTTTGCAGCGTCCGCTTCACGGATTGGGCCACGTCGTAATGTTCCTGGCCGACGATGCGTGCATCGAGAATACGCGAAGTTGAGGCCAGGGGATCGACTGCGGGATAAATTCCGATTTCAGTCAAAGCGCGTGAGAGCACGGTGGTAGCGTCCAAGTGGGCGAAGGTCGTCGCGGGCGCGGGATCGGTTAAGTCGTCGGCGGGAACGTAGATCGCCTGCACCGATGTGACCGAACCTTTCTTGGTCGACGTAATCCGCTCCTGCAGTTCTCCCATTTCCGTCGCGAGGTTTGGCTGATAGCCTACAGCGCTGGGCATGCGGCCCAGCAGCGCGGAAACTTCCGATCCGGCCTGCGTGAAACGGAAAATGTTGTCGATGAAGAGCAGTGTGTCGGCACCTTCGGCGTCGCGGAAATATTCCGCGACTGTGAGTCCCGTCAGCGCTACGCGCAGACGCGCACCGGGAGGTTCAGTCATCTGTCCGTAGATGAGCGCGGCTTTCGAGTGCGCGGGATCGCCCGGCTTGATTACGCCGGACTCAGTCATCTCCAGCCAGAGATCGTTGCCTTCGCGAGTGCGTTCGCCTACGCCAGCAAACACCGAGAAGCCACCGTGATTTTTGGCGACGTTGTTGATGAGTTCCATGATGACGACGGTTTTGCCAACGCCAGCGCCGCCGAACAAACCGATCTTGCCGCCCTTTAAGAACGGCTGAATCAGGTCAATAACTTTTACTCCGGTCTCAAACATCTCCGCCGATGTGGCCTGCTCGTCGAACGCAGGCGCGAGACGGTGGATCGGCATTCTCTCTTTGTATTCGATAGGACCGAGTTGATCGACAGGCTCGCCGATCACATTCATCACGCGGCCAAGTGTGCCATGGCCGACGGGGACGGAAATTGGTCCGCCCTGATCCACGGCTTTCATGCCGCGCACCATGCCGTCAGTGGCTGACATGGCGATGCAACGCACGCGGCCTTCACCCAAATGCTGCTGCACTTCGAGAATTACGTTGATGGGGCTGGGGACGGTGAAGCCGTCGCTGATCACTCGCACCGCTTCATAAATTGGCGGCAGTTTGCCTTCGGGGAATTGGATGTCAACTGCCGGCCCCGAGATTTGAACTACGTGTCCGATATTTTCTGGCATAAATTCAGCTTCTAGCTGCTAGCTCCTAGCTTTTCAAACACTCAGGGTTCAGCACTTAGCATTCAGACATCTAACTGTCGTGCAGGGCCCGGCAAATACCGCGTCCTGCTAAATGCTGACTGCGAATTGCTCTTTCTCACATTGCGGCTGCGCCGCTGACGATCTCGATAATTTCTTTCGTGATCTTCGCCTGCCGTGCGCGGTTCATGACCAGCGTCAGCGAATCGATCATATCGGTGGCATTGCTGGTGGCCGAATCCATGGCGGTCATGCGCGCGGCATGCTCGGCCGCGACCGATTCAAGCAAGGCGCGAAAAATCTGGATAGCCACATATTTCGGCAGCAGTGCCCGGAATAATTCTTCCGGGGGCTGTTCGTAAATGTAATCCACCTGCGACGTGCCAAACTGCGCGGCCTCGTCCCCCGACTTCTCGCTGGGCCGCAGGCCCACTCCCGCGCTGATGGCGGCCTCTTTCGCCTTTTTCTTTTCTTCTTCGGTCATCTCTTCGGCTTGACGCACTGCCCGCTCGCCGACCTGCTCGATAGGAAGAATCTGTTCCACGATGAGCCGTTGCGCGATCACCGATTTGAATTCATTGAAGACAAGATAAACCGAATCGATCTCTTCGCGCTCGTAACGCTTAATCACGTTCTGGGCCAGATCGCGCGCCTGGGAAAATCCGAGCTTGCCGAGAATGCCCACATGCTCGCCGGTAATTTGTATTTCTCCTGCGCGCTCCACGGATTCAGGTTGAGCTTCTAACGATTCTTCTGTTTCCGCCAAGCTGCGCGTCTGAACCGCTGCGGCGGGATAACGCCTGCGCAGAAAATCGCGGCCTTTGCGGCCGATAGCCTCAATGTCGATATTCTTTCCAGCCTTCGATTCGAGAAAACGGCTGGCGGCTTTGGTGATGTTGGCGCTGAATGCGCCGGCCAGTCCCTTATCTCCGGTGACGACAATCAGCAGAATTTTTTTTTCCGGGCGCTGGGCGAGCAGAGGATGTTTCGGCTCGCCGGTCTCGGGATCGTAAATCTCGGCGCGGGCTACCAGCGACTTGAGAACATTCGTCAACATCTGCGCATAGGGACGCGCCGCAAGCGTGCGGTCCTGGGCGCGGCGCAGCTTTGCGGCCGAGACCACTTTCATGGCCTTGGTAATCTGCCGCGTGTTTACGACGCTGCGGATGCGGCGACGGATGTCGAGAATATTTGGCATTGAAAACCGGCTTCTAGCTTCTAGCTGAACCAACCACTTTTTTAATTTCTTAAGTTGTGGGCTCAACCCAAAAAGCGCAAAGCTATTTTGCTACTTCTTGCCTTGAATCTACGAATTGCTGTTTCGCCTGTTTGATTACATCCGTCAGCTGCGCTTTCAGGGAGTCGTCGAGAATCTTTTTCTCCATGATTGTGCGCAGAAGGGCGGCATTGGTAGCGTCCACATACTTGTATAGTTCTTTTTCGAAATCGCGGACCTGGTTGACCGGCAGGTCATCGAGAAAGCCACCGGTACCGGCGAAGATGATCAAAATTTGTTTGGAGAACGGCAGAGGCGAAAACTGATCCTGCTTTAGAAGTTCGACCAGCCGTTGTCCACGGTTGAGCTGTGCTTGGGTGGCTTTGTCGAGATCGCTGCCGAAAGAGGCGAATGCCGCGAGTTCGCGATATTGTGCCAGCTCGAGTTTGAGTGTTCCAGCTACCTGCCGCATGGCTTTGATCTGCGCGCTGCCGCCGACGCGGCTTACGGACAAACCGACGTTCACGGCAGGCCGGACGCCCTGGTTGAACAAATCCGTTTCCAGGTAGATCTGGCCGTCGGTAATCGAAATGACGTTGGTCGGGATATATGCGGATACATCACCGGCTTGCGTCTCGATGATGGGAAGAGCGGTGAGCGATCCGCCGCCGTTTTTGTCGCTCAATTTTGCCGAGCGTTCGAGCAGTCGCGAGTGGAGATAGAAAACGTCGCCGGGATACGCCTCACGTCCGGGCGGCCGGCGCAGCAGAAGTGAAATCTCGCGGTAGGATGCGGCGTGCTTCGAAAGATCGTCGTAGATGACCAGGGCGTGCCGCTTGGTGTCGCGGAAATATTCGCCGATAGCAGTCGCCGCATACGGCGAAATGTATTGCATGGGCGCGGGCTCGGAGGCGGAGGCAGCGACGACGATGGTGTATTCCATTGCGCCAGCATCTTCGAGAATCTTTACGACCTGCGCGATGGACGAGCGTTTCTGACCGATCGCGTTGTAAATGCAGATCAGGTCATTGCCTTTGCTGTTGATGATGGTGTCGAGCGCGACGGCGGTTTTTCCGGTCTGGCGGTCGCCGATGATCAACTCGCGCTGGCCGCGGCCAACGGGGATCATGCTGTCGATGGCCTTCAGTCCGGTCGCCATGGGCTCACGAACGGGTTGGCGGTCAATGACGCCAGGGGCAAGACGTTCCAGCGCGATGAACTTATCGCTGGCGATGGGGCCCTTGTCATCGATGGGGCGGCCGAGGGAATCGACCACGCGGCCAATCATGGCATCGCCCACAGGCACGCTCATGATGCGGCCGGTGCGCTTCACTTCGTCGCCTTCCTTGATCTCGGTGTACTCGCCGAGGAGCACTACGCCGACCTGGTCTTCTTCCAAGTTCATGGCGATGCCGGCCACACCGTGGGGGAAGGAAAGAAGTTCGCCGGCCATGACTTTGTCGAGGCCATAGACGCGGGCAATTCCGTCGCCCAGCGTGATGACCGTGCCGGTTTCGTCCACTGAGATCTTGGATTCGTAGTTCTCGATCTGCTCGCGGATCAGTTTTGTTATTTCGTCTGCTTTGATCTGTGCCATAGAAATCTAGCTCTTAGCCTTTAGCTGTTAGCTTCTCTCTGCTTGCGCTGCCACCTATTCAGCTCTCGAGACTGCGCAAGACAACTCGTGCCGTCCCTACGGGACTCGCTCTACATTCCCACCCTACCCGGCACTGCCGTGCCGGGCTTTCATATGCCGCCCCTTCGGGGCTGTAATTTGTTAAGCTCCACGCTCCACATGCTGCCCTTCGGGGCTCGAAATTTCTTGAGCTCCACGCTCCACATGCTGCCGCTCTAATTGCTGAGTCACTCTTCACATCCCGCCGTCTTGGGCGTTACGTGCTGAGCTCCAAGCTAAAAGCTAATAGCTTCTTTCAGTCTTTCCAACTGGCCTTTCACGGAGCCGTCGTAGATCGTGCTGCCGATGCGGACAACCGCGCCCCCGAGGAGCGAGCGATCTTGCCCGTAACTCGCGCGGACTTTTTTGCCAGTTAATTTCTGGACTTGTATTTCGAACTCGCGCTTTTCAGCGTCAGCCAATTCGCGGGCGCTGATGATTTGTGCTTCGGCGAATCCCAGACGCGCATCCAGTTCTTTTTCAAGCTGCGCGATGATGGGCTCCAGGAAATGAATGCGCCGGTGATCGATGACGACCGCAACAAGATTTCTGACCTGCTTGGAAATTCCATCGCGCTCGACGATGACATCCAGAACGCGGCGCTTCTGCTCGGCGGGGATTGCAGGATTCTCCCAGACCCGCCGCAGCTCGGAACTCTCTGTCAGCAAGGTCGCGATCATTCGCAATTCCGCAATCGAGCGGTCCGCGTTGAGGCGGGCGCTGAGAACGACATCCGCAAAGGCGCGGGCGTAGGTGCTGGCGACCGAAGCCATCGCTAGCGACCATCCTTTCCGGAGGCGCCTGTCGAGGACCCCAATTCGTCGACGAAATTCCGAACTAATGTGCGATCAGTAGCAGCGTCCACATGGATCTGTTTTTGCGCCAAGCCGATCGCCAACTCCGCAGCGTAGGCAGTGAGCTCGCGCCGTGCCGCTTTAGCGGAGGCGGCAATTTCCTGCTGCGCCGATTCCAGCAGTTTGCGCGCATCTTCCCGGGCCGCGGCCTGGATGCGCGCTTCCTCGGCAGCGGCTTCTTTTTCCGCGGCATCGCGCATCATGCCAATTTCGCCATCAAGGCGCATCAGGCGCGACTCGATTTCCGCCAAACGGCGCCGGGCTTCCTCGCTGGCCTTCTGCGCCTCTTGCATGGCTTTCTGAATGGCGGCCGTGCGGTCGCGGAACATGCCGGGCAAATATTTGCGGCCTGCCCAGATAATTACTCCGGCGATTATGGCGAAATTCAACACATTACTAAAGAGGAAAGCGTTGTTGATGCTGAGGCCAGTTTTGCGTGCGATGAACTGGACCGAAGGCGACTGCTTGAATTCGGCGTTCTCATCGCCTTCTCCGGCGGCTTCGCGCGTCTCGTGAGCCAGTTGCTGCGCGGCACCGCGTTGTTTCGGAGCGTGCTCGACTTGTTGCTTCTTCGACGGCGTTCCAGTTTGCTCCTGGGCACGCACTCGTGGCGTTCCTGCGGAGCCAAGCATGAGCAGCATCAGGAGAGCCGCGCGGAACATTGATCTGGTTTTGCCGGAAGTCATTTTTTTGTTGGCGGTTTTTATGGCTCTCACCATTAGCGTCCTGCCCCAGCTGGTTCGAGTACGCGGCGTATGATTTCCGCCGCCAACGCCTGCGCTTCTGCCTGCAAGGCATTTTGCGCAGCGGCGCGATCTTTCTGAATATCAGCCTTGGCCGCCTGCACCTGGGCCTGAGCTTTGTTGCGAGCTTCGTTCAGAGCGGCGGTTCGCGCGTCCAGAGCTGCCTTGCGACGAGCCTCCTGTGCGCGAAACAGTGTGGCGCGGGCTTCGCGCAACCGGTGCTCGTACTCGGAGGTGCGCGCTTCGGCTGCGGCAATGTCCGCCCGGGATTTCTCCACGGCACCTTCGGTCTTGCTCCGACGCTCTTCGAGCACACGCGTCAAGGGCTTGTGGACGATTGCGCTGTAGAGAATGTAAAGCAATGTGAACAGAATTACGGTCGGCACGGCTCCGAGCAGTAATTCGCCTAGTTGTTTTAGCGTGTCATCCATGGATTACAGCTGTACAGGAAAAAGAAGGGCTATGAAAACTGTTAAGTCTAACGTCGGAAGGAGTTTATGTCAACGCAAAGGGCTGATTTCAATGGATTTTTGGGACCGGGAGGGAGATTTCCAAGTAAGTGAAATTTGAATTGTCAAGTCGGCCGGGGCATGCAAAAAGCTGCAACTAAACGCTTGACATCGCGGTAAAGAGGAATAGCATTGAAGTATCACCTCCGATCCAATTCAGGATCGAATGGGCCGATAGCCAAGGAATGTCACCGCTTCTTGGTTGCCGGCCCATTTAAATTGCCGGCATTTGGTCGACGGCTTCGCGAGCGCCCCAAAAGAACAGTTGGTTTCGCAGTAGAGAGCGTTCGTGAGAACTCGTGCCGTCCCTGACGGGACTCGCTCCGCTTTCTTTGTGCACCAGGCACTTCCGTGCCGGGCTTTCACATACCGCCCCTTCGGGGCTGAATTGCGGAGATTCGGTCAACCTCTCAATCTACTTCAAGTAGCTGTTCGTTCGTTGCTACTTCTCAGCGCCACAGGACTGCGCGTGCACCGCGGGCAGAATCCGGTTCACCAGTTCGCGGTCTATCGGAGGGTCCTTGAGAATGTCCCATCCGGTAAAAACAGCAATCAGATTTTCTTCGGGGAAAACCATCAGCCGCTGGCCTCCGAAGCCGCGGGCCATCCAGATGAATCCCGGCTTATCGGTGCGCGGAAGGAGCCACCATTTATATCCATACTGGAAGCCTTCCTCAGCATCAATGAAGGGGGCTATCGACTGTTGCACCCAGTCTTTCGAGACGATCTGCTGTCCGTCCCACATTCCATGGTGCAAATAGAGATACCCGAGCTTTGCCAGGTCGGCGGTGCGGAGAAACAATCCGCCTTCGGTATCGACAACACCCATCGGCGAGCGCTTCCAGTAGTGATCCATGCTCAGCGGAGCAAATAAATATTTCTGTGCATACTTCTCGATGTCCTGCCCTGTTTCTTTTTCGAAAATGTAAGCCAGCAGTTCCGAACCTCCACTGCTGTAGTTAAAAACTTTTCCCGGCTCGTGCGCCATGGGCCGGTCGATGACGTATTGCACCCAATCGTCAGTGGCCTCCATGAGGTCCGCATCGTTCTTAGGATCGTCATAGGCCACCTCTTCGTTCCAGTCGAGACCGGTCGACATGGTCAGAACGTGGCGCAGCGTGATGCGGCGCTTCCGGTCATCAACATTTTTTACTTTGGCGACGTCAAAATATTCCAGCAAAGGCGTATCCAGGCCGGCTTTAAAGTCTCCGCGGGTGATGGCGATTCCTATTGTGATGGATGAAACCGTTTTGGTGACCGATTGCATGGTATGCAGATCGGTGCCGTGATAGTACGGATGCCAAGTGGGATCAAAATAATTGTAGGGGCCGGTCAGGCGCGCGTTCAGCGGGCCACGCGTCTTCGCTTCTTTCGCGTAGATGGTTCCGTAGTCGTGATGGTACGCGTGATCGAAGACTTCGATTCCGCAGCGGAATACAGCAAAGCTATCGACCAAAGGATACTTGCCAGTGCTCAGGTCGGCATCGAGTCCCGCGAGAATTTTTTTGTCGATACCAACGCTGGCCGGGGTGCCCTTTGTCCACTCATGTGCCGGCCATGATGCTGTGCTTGAAGCAGTGGGACGGGAATTCTGCGCTCGCACAGGAACTATCGAGCCGGCAAAGACACTACTTCCGAGCACCAGCAGAGCAGCACTCTTTTTGATTCTCATTCGGACTTATGCCCTTTCCGCGATCCGGTCTCAGTCACAACCCACTCTCTAACCCGGCGCACTACCGACTCGGGTGCATCGGCTTCCAGTTCGACGGCTCCGTCTTTGTACTTGCGCGAATAAATTCGCGCCTGCGCTTCAAGGATGGCGAGGCTCTTCCCTTCCTTCTGGGGAATTCTCAGGCGGACGCGGCTGATGCGATCTTCTTCGATCATGGCGTCGATACGCGCCAGAAGCTTATCCAGTCCTGTGCCTTCAGCGGCGGAGACGTATACGGTCTTTGCATCCAGCGCGGCGTCGTTGACCAGAGCTTCGGCGACTTCGACATCCAGCAGATCGACTTTGTTCATAACGCGCAGGCGCGGCTTCTTTTCGGCCTCCAGTTCTTTCAGGACGATTTCTACCTGAGCGTCCTGCTCGGCGGAAAGACGGCTGCTGGCATCGGAGACCTGCAGAATCAGCGATGCGCGCTGCACTTCCTCCAGCGTGGCGCGAAACGCCGAGACCAGAGTGTGCGGAAGGCTGCGAATGAAACCGACGGTGTCGGACATCAACACCTTGCGTTTGGATGGAAGCACGATGGACCGAATGGTCGGATCCAGTGTGGCAAACATGCGAGGGGAAGACAGCACAGCGGCCTTTGTGAGAGCGTTGAACAGCGTGGACTTCCCAGCGTTCGTATAGCCAACGAGCGCCACAGTCGCAACTGGAGCAGACTCCCGCCGCTGCCGCTGTTGCGCCCGGATGCGGCGAACATTTTCAAGTTGCTGTTCGACGTGGCGGACCCGCCTGTAAATCTTTCGGCGATCGGTTTCAAGCTGCGTTTCGCCAGGACCGCGCGTGCCGATGCCGCCACCGAGTTGTGACATTTCGACGCCGCGGCCCGCCAGGCGCGGCAGCATATATTGCAACTGCGCCAACTCAACTTGAAGTTGGCCCTCCCTCGTGCGCGCGTGGCGCGCAAAAATGTCAAGAATAAGTTGGGTGCGGTCGATCACTCGCAGCTTCACAATCTTTTCAATGTTGCGCTGCTGCGAGGCGGTCAAGTCGTGATCAAAGAGGAGAAGATCGGCATTCGCGGATGCGGCAGCGCCCGAAATTTCTTCCAGCTTGCCGGCGCCGATCAGTGTAGCGGGATCGGGACGGTCGCGGCGCTGCAGGATTTCGCCGACAACTTTTGCGCCCGCGCTTGCCGCGAGGGTTCGCAACTCCGCCAAGGATTCGTCGGCGTCAAATTCCGGGATGCTTGGTTTGTTGCTGACGGACTTTCCCGCAGGGCCTGACTTTGCACTCGAAACGCTCGCAGAGGCCGCATCGCGCGCGGCTTGCGCCTGCGCGGTAACCGCACCCTTGCCCCGTCCACGGGTGCGAACGTCGATCCCTACCAGGAACGCGCGCTCCTGATTCTCTTCTTTACGGACCTCTGTACCAAGGGGCAAGCGCGCTGCTGCGGGCGCACGACTGCGGGTCTTCTTGGGATGAGAACTACGCAAGCCGCAAAGACCTTACCCTTCGGTGCCTGAAGCACTTGCCGCCGACACCGTGGGCGCAGCAACTCCGGGCGCGGTTGCAGCTTTGGTCTCCGGATGCGCCAAGTGCGTTAGATGCGAACCGGTTCGGCCGATCACCACGGTTGAGATGGCATGTTTGAAGATCAGTTGCTCTTGTCCGTTGGCCTCGAGCACCACGGAATACTTGTCGAAGGAGCGGATGCGGCCCGTCAACTTCACTCCACTCAGCAGGTAAATGGTAATGTTCAACCGCTCTTTGCGGGCCGTGTTCAGGAAGGAATCCTGGATGTTCTGCGCCGGCTTGCTGCTTTCCATAGCCGATCTCCTTTAATCCTTTGACTTCCGACTTACAAACGGCAAAATTACAGCACGCTCCTCGCGCTTTCGCATGAGGAACACGGGGGGACAACCCTGCCTCCCTCGCAAGCCCGGTTTCCCGAAACTGCGCCGCCTGGCAGGTAGCTAGCGAGTACCATACGGCGTTGTCCTGCGCTTTTCAACCGGGAACTTGGCGAAATCGGTTTTCCGGACATAGTTGGGCAAAGGCGGCCTGATTCTTCGTTTTCGGCGTTGTGTACAATCCACGGCGTGGGCAATTTGCCCGTATACATCGCACATTTCTCGGGAGTACCGCGAGGGGCGATGAATTTTTTAGGGAGGCATCATGGCGATCTCCGCTCTAGCATCGTTTTTTGGACCGCAAATCAATTTTCCGTCGGACATCAGAACGAACATCGAGATGCTGCTGCGCTGGATTCATTTCCTGGCTGGCATCACCTGGATCGGCCTGCTCTACTTTTTCAATCTGGTGAATGTGCCGCTGATGAAAGAACTGGATGCAACGACTAAGGGCAAAGTGATGCCCGCGCTGATGACGCGTGCGCTGTGGTGGTTCCGCATGTCTGCAGGATTGACCGTGCTCGCCGGCTTGGCCTACTGGGGAAACATCGTCGGTGCCGACGCGCACAACGGCGGCGGCTCGGTGGGAGCGGTGATGGGAAGCTTCTTCCTGATCTGGACTATTGTGTGGGGAGTTCTCTATGCCTGCCTCATCCCCGGCAAGGGAATTTTCGACAAGGGCGCATTCGTTGGCGTGGTCTACGCAGTGGTGGTGGTAGTCGCAGCGTGGTGTTTCCTAAGCGTAAACAACCACGGTTGGGAAAGCAGCCGCCTGCTTTCGATCGGCATCGGGGGCGGTATCGGCTGGGTCATGCTGCTCAACGTCTGGGGAGTGATTTGGCGGATTCAGAAACGTCTCATTCAATGGACTCGCGACAATGCTACCAACGGCACTCCGATTCCGGACAAAGCCAAGGCCATGGCGCGTCAAGCATTTCTGGCCAGCCGCGCCAATGCCTTCTTGTCAATTGTTATGCTGTTCTTCATGGGGGCGGCCAGCCATTATCCGATGTTTGGGAAGTAAGAAGGTCAGAGTATTCGGAAAATGACGCCTTGTTTGGCCTCCTCCGGATGTGCGGAAATCTCGGCGCGACGGCTGACCACTTTGCTTGATCAGCTTCCGGAACCTTTTCAAGGTTTGACCTGACTGCACTTTCAAAACAAAAAAAGGCGGCCTCGCGGGAGGCCGCCTGAAAGAAAACGTACAACTCGGTTAGAAGGTCAACCGAGCGTGTACCTGAAGTTGCCTTCCTGACACTGCGGAGCCCACAAACGCTCCGTACGGGCTGGTCGGCGGTTCCACCGTAGATTGGATGGTGCCGAACTGACCGCTGCTGATGTCGGAAATTGGGTTAGCAAAGTTGGGGTGGTTGAATACGTTATAAGCATTCGCACCAAGACCCAAGCTCACATGCTCCGTGATCGGAATATTTTTGAGAATGCTGAAGTCAGAGTTAAAGAAATGGGGTCCACGGAAGGAATTCCGAGGAATGTTGCCGAAGTTGGTTTCAGAACCCACGCCAGTGAACTGGGTAGACTGTAAGCACTGCGTTGGGGTTGCAGCCGGCCCGGGTGTCAGACAGCTCGGTGTAGATCCACCCAGGAAATCGGGCATGATCGTTAGACTGGTAGCGTTGTGCAGCCCTGAAACACCACCCAGCGGCGCGGATCCGTCGAATACAGTGTAGGGATACCCGCTGCGCCAGAAGAATGTGCCGGAGAACACCCAACCGCTTACCACTCGGTTCACGAGCCCGTTGGAGGCCTTGAACGGAAGCTCCCAAACATAGTTCGCGCTGATGTTATGCCGCACATCGTAGTCTGCATTGCTGTAGTTGAGGCTTCGAAGCCCAGCCGGATTGATCTGGTTGAGGAAACTGTCATTGAAGCTATAAGGCAGGACTCCTCCATTGGAAACATCATCCAGCGCATGCGACCAGGTGTAGTTGAAAGAACCCGTGAACCCAGCCGTAAAGCGGCGAGTGACGCTACCGGTCAGGCCATGATAGTTGGAAGTACCGGGGTTGCCCAACTGAGTCACGACGCCAAAGTGGTCATCGGGCCTCGAAGTCGCCAACGCACCAAAGGTCGTAGTGTTTGCGTTGCCTGTGAAGTACGAGTTCTCGAATGCGTTGTTCACGAACTCGTCATACCCGTGGTTTCCCACGTAGTTGATACTCACTGACGTTTTGGTGCCCAATGCCTGCTGTATTTCGAAGTTCCATTCCAGATACTTCGGGTTCCGCAGCGTGCTCGCGACCGAGTTGTAAGTGGGGCGGGCTGATCCCGGAGGTGCGGATGCAAGAAAACTGGCCGCGTTGCCGCCGTTTACGAAGTTGGTCTGGAAGGCTGCATTTGCGCCCGTCACGGTAGCTTCTGCACTTTGAGATCCTTCGCCGGGGGAGTACGGCAGCCCTTGAAGGACGAAACTAGTAAGAGACGGAGAGTTGCGGGCAAAGCTGTCAACGATGGTGCCGGGATACAGGTCGGAGAACAAGCCAACGCCGCCGCGCAACACTGTTTTCTGATTGCCACGGGGATTCCAGGCAAAACCGAACCTGGGCTGCATCACGACTCTTTCGATGTTCGGGAAAGCAGTGTGCTGGTTCGACTTGATGAGTTGATTGTACGGAGTAGCCGGGTCATGAGCGATCTGGCTAAATGGGGCAGTCAGAGTGGAGAAGCAATTCGTCTGGCAAACCGCGTTAGAGTTCCGATCTGCGCGCAAGGTCAAGGTTAACTTCAGAGCTCGGTTAACCCGCCATTGATCCTGCACATAGAGACCCAAGCTGTACATTGCGATGGGCTGCTCCAGTCTGGTCGGGAACCTCTGGGCGAACACGTCGATATAGCCGGCCGCCAGATCGGTAGTGGAAAAAACTTCCGTCAGAGGCGTAACCGAACGGGCGCCAAAAATTCCATCGGTAATATCCAGACGCTTGAAATTTACGCCTGCCTTTATTTCATGCGAGCCGCGTGTTATGGAAAAGTCATCGACCACCTGGGCCTGAGTTACGTTACGCCCTTGGGGGAAAACGGAGTTCTCTCCGCCCAAAGCGGACCAGGAAGTGGTATCGAAATTCAACATGTTGTAGGGAAAAAGCGCCGTGGCCGCAGCTTGATTAGGCGACCGGAAAAACGCGCTGTAGTAAAGACCGGACACGATCAGCGAATTCAGGACCCTGGGGCTGAATGCGTGGGTCCAGTTCATCTGGCCTTCGTCCTGGGGCTGACCGCTGACCGCGTTAAAAGCGGGATTTACAGGATCGGTAAACGTGGCCTGCAGGCCTCGATCGAAACGTACGCGGAAGTTAAGCTTGTCCTTATTTGTCGCATTCAAGTCAACCTTCGCAGCAATAATGTACTCGTGACTGAGCTGGCCGGCATTGGAGTGGAACTGCTGGGAGCAAGGCAAACCACCGCCCTCGTTGGTCGCTGGAGTAGTCGGACCAGCATATGCCGGGTTATTCGTTCCTGCTCCACCAAAAGCACCGAGGCCTGGTAAGACTGCTCCGGGATAGCCTAGATCGGGAGAAAGAACGTTCAGGTCGCCGCAGCCGAGGTTCCCGGTTGTGTCAAAAGTGTTGTCAACTGGGACCGCTCGGTTTATCCCCGGGGCGGATAAGAAAGCGTTGAACATTTGCGTGTAAAACGCCGAAGAGCTGTTGAGGGTGTTTCCTTCCCAGATTGTAGAGCTGGTTGGTAAGTTCTGCTCTACTGCGGTCGCGAAGGCCGCTGTAGGCAGGACCGTTAGTTGCGCCGTTCCCAGAATATATCGCAGGCCTTCAGTGTCGAAGAAGAAAAACAATTTGTCCTTCTTGATCGGCCCGCCGATGGAGGCCGCCCACTGATTGTTGTTTTCTTGTGGAAGCGGTGTTCCTGACCGATTATTGAAGAAGTCGTTCGCGTTCATGCCGCCACTATTGAAGTAGTACATCAGATTGCCGTGCCAGGCGTTAGTCCCGGACTTGGTGGCGTAGTCGACCTGAGCGCCAGCCATACGGCCGTATTGGCCGGTGTAACCGTTGCTGACGACGGAAGTTTCCTGCACTTCGTTCTTTCCCAGCAGCAGGTTCGTCGCACCTGAGTTATTCAGGTTGAGATAGGGATCGTTTTCGTCATTGCCGTTGACTGTGAACAAGTTTGATGTGGCCGGCAAACCGAATGCGGTGAAGTTGCCGTAGCCGCCGCCGCTGGAACTGTTCATCAGAACTCCAGGGGCAGTCTGTGCGACCGCAGTCAAGTCGTTGCCGCCATTGGGCAGCAGATCGACCTGCTTAGCGCTAAAAGTCGTGGTGATATTGGCGTCTTCAGTCTGAATCAGTGGAGCCGCGCCGCTGACTTCCACAACCTCAGAGCCCTGACCGACTTGCAACTGGATATTCACAGTCGTCGTCTGGCCAGTGGCAACGGGTGCGGTTTGCTCCGTGGTGCGGAAGCCGGATTGCTTTACCGTTACCTTATAGGCTCCTGGGGACAAGAGCGGAAAATTGTATGCACCGTTGGAGTTTGCCGTGGTATTGGCAGAAACTCCGGTTCCGGTATTTGTCAAAGTTACCGCAGCATTGCCGACGACGGCATTCGACGGGTCAGTGACGGTGCCGCTGATTGCGCCTGTGGTTGCGCTCTGGGCAGCCACTTGGGTTGCAATCAAACCGACCGATAACACTGCCAGCAACCACTGCATTTTAAATCGAGTACTCATGTGCTTCTCCCCCTTACGGTGAGTAAAATTTCTAGAACTTAGCTTGGGGTCACGTACGCCGAGCCCAACATAACGACGAAGTACACCCGTTTTTGCGAACTACTAGTCTTTGCACTTCTGTCTCCACTGTGTTGTATGGTTCAACCTACCTGTAATCAGTCATTTACAATTTTGGCTCAAACATTTGCCACCTTCGATGTCTTGCTTTCCATAGGATTGTCTACTTTTTTTTGTAGATTCAGTGCCGCGAACAGCCATCGTAAGATCTGCCCTGAATCTCTGACGAACGAACAATCCGCTTCGATCTATAGCCGAAACCGCGAGTACCTTTCACCTTCCCCAAAAGAGCGAATAGTCGTTCAGTGACATTAAGAGACGGGGTGCTAGAATTTGGCATCCGTGACGCGCATCCTCGACAAAACTCCTGAGCTGCGGCTCGACTCGGTGCCGATGCTCGATCTACAGAGACAGTTTGAGCAGGTGCGCGCCGAAGTGTTGGCGGCGGTGGGGCGGGTATGCGCTTCGCAGCATTACATTCTCGGGCCGGAGGTTGAGTCTCTCGAGCGGGAACTGGCGGAGTTCTGCGGCGTACGCGATGCCGTCGGGTGCTCCTCGGGGACTGATGCTTTGTGGCTGGCTCTTGCGGCGGCTGGAGTGCAGGCCGGGGATCAGGTGCTCACCACGCCTTTCAGTTTCTTTGCGTCGGCGAGCGCCATCGTGCGGGCCGGGGGCCGTCCGGTATTTGCCGATATCGATCCTCTAACGTTTAACCTCGATCCTGCGCGCGTTGAAAATTTTGTTCGTGGCGGGCGGCATGACAAACTTCGCGCGCTGCTTCCCGTCCACCTCTACGGCCAGTGCGCGGACATGGATTCTCTTCAGAAGCTTGCGGATGAATTCCATCTGCTCGTAATCGAAGACGCCGCTCAGGCTATTGGAGCCCGGTTGGGCGAGCGCGCGGCGGGGTCGATGGGGGTCAGCGCAGCTTTCAGTTTCTATCCCACGAAAAATCTTAGCGCCTACGGAGATGCCGGGTTAGTTACGACTACCAACCCCGCCATGGCGGAGCACATGCGGCGCTTGCGCAACCATGGCAGCCCGCGCCGGTATGTTCACGAGGAGTTCGGATGGAACAGCCGGCTCGACGCGATGCAGGCGGCCATCCTGCGAGTGAAGTTGAAGTATGTGGAAGGATGGAATGACGCTCGCCGCAAGCGGGCTGCGCGTTACGATCAGCTTTTCATTGAGGCTGGCCTCACATCATCCGGTGAACAGGCTGAGAACTCCGCTCCCATTCAACTGCCGCGGACTTCGGCAAAGGCTCACCACGTTTTCCACCAGTATGTGGTTCGCGCTTATCGTCGGGAGGAGTTGCGAGAGTTCCTTACGGCGCGAAAAATTGGGACGGAGATTTATTATCCGATACCGTTGCACTTGCAGCCTTGCTTCGTATATCTAGGGTATCTCGAAGGTGACTTTCCGGAAGCCGAAAGAGCGGCGAAGGAAGTGCTGGCGCTGCCGATGTTTCCTGAACTGACGGAAGAAGAGCAGCACTGGGTCGTAAAGAGCATTGCAGATTTCTACTGCTGACCAGAGCGTTGCCATAGGTCAACCAGTTGCGAGAACTGGGCCACGCTTTGCGGTTAGCGCCGGCGGTGGGTGGCAGACTTCCGCGTGTCTTTTTGCTCGCCCGGCGCTAGTACCCTGCGCACTATCGGAGTGTTCAGTTTGTATTTGCGATCGCTCACGTTTCCGCTATCGTCTTTCACGTGCAGGATGAAAACGGGGAGCGTCCCTTCCTTGTCGAAATTTTCACTGGTCACCGTGACCGGGAGCACGCCATTCAAACCATGCTCGCGGTAGGCGGTTTCGTAGCGGTGCTTTTTTATGTTCCAGGTAAAGACGCGGACCTGATCGTAGTCGTAGGGGAGACCGTCGTGCGGTTCGGTGATCGCACACAGGTATTGTGAAACTTTCTTGTCTGATCCTTCTTTCCCTGGATCCTGAACCTGGTCCAGCACGAAGAATGCGACGAAGCGCTGACCCTCGGCATATTGTGCGATATCGAGAGGAACGTCGAGATCCACCATCCGGGCAAGCACCCATCCCACACGATTCTCGGCGTCACGCACCAGCCACCAATCTTCGAGCGCAAGACCGGAAGACGTTCTTCCACCGGAGGCCTTAGCGGGCTTTGCAGGCGGGACCGCGAGTCCGGACTGCTTCTCTGCGGTGGCGCGTTTCAGCACGGAAACCTTAGCGCCGGCTAAAAGTTGATATAGATGCTCGGTTTCACGGCCGGGAGAGAGATGCAGGTTCGAATCATTGCGGAGCACAGCGGGGGACTGTACCGGATCTTTAAGGTTTTCCTGCGTCAACTTCTGCAAGCCGTCGTAAGTTTGCTGGTCCACCAGGTAGCGTTGCTCGATCCAGCCCTCGATGCCGCTGGCGGTGCGGACACGGGAAAACCGCTTCTCGCGGTCCAGCACCTCGACTCGTTCGCCATTCTTTACGGTGCCCACGCGGTTGTAGATGGTGGAGACCTGGTCGCGGAGGCCGGCTTGCGCTGCCGAAACGTAGTTGACTTCTAATACGCGATGGCCCCTGCGATTGCACGCAGAAATTCCCAGCAGGAAGAGGCCTGCCAGCATAATAGAAAGCGCTCGCCTACGGCGGCGCAATCGGTGGAAATTCACAATGTTCGCGACGGTGAGCAAGGTCACTTTTACTATAGCGCGTTGCAGCATTAGCTCGCGGCACGAAAGGTTTACAGAGAATGAACCTCTGAAGACGAACTTTAGGTCCCCCTCAACCCGCGAAGGACCCTTCGGTTACCATAAAGCAGGCAAATATTAAAAGGCGCGCTATGTTTTCGCCTTACGCAGTTGTTAACGATCAAGATAAAATGAACCAATACCTAATGATGATGAATAAAACATTCAAGAATCGATATGCATCGCTGCTGGTGCTGGCTCTGATGTTGGCGGCTTGTATCTGCGCCTCGGCGATTGACTCGGTGAACCCGGTGCTGCGTCCGCCGAAGGGCGCGCAGGTGGCGATTGTGGTATTCGAGGATCTCCAGTGTCCGCAATGCCGGCGCGTGGCGCCCATTCTCGAGCAGGCCTCGAAGACCTACAAAATTCCTCTCGTGCGTCATGATTTCCCGCTGCCCATGCATAACTGGTCTTACGATGCCGCGGTGATGGCACGATACTTCGACACAACTTCAAAAGGGCTAGGCAACGAATTCCGGGATTACATTTTTTCGAACCAGCTTGAAATTAACCCCAAGAACCTGCGGGGATATGCGGAGAAGTTCGCCAGTGAGCACAAAGTGGACTTCCCTTTCGTGGTCGATCCGCAGGGTAAGTACGCCGCCGAAGTGAATGCCGACCGCGACCAGGGCAAGGCCATCAAACTGGAACACACGCCGACGGTGTACATAGTGAGCAGCCGGCATCCGGAGCGGCCCTACGTGGAAATGAAAGATGCCAGCCAGTTGTATTCGTTGATTGACGCGATGATGAAGGAGTAGCAGCTGAGGAAGGCCCTGAGCTGGCCTTGCGCGGTCAGCCGATCACGGAAATCAGTCTGGCGAGAAGCAGGACCGATAATCCGATGGCGCCGATGCTGTTAGCGCGAACCGAGCGGTAGGTGGCGGCCCAGGGGAACATCAGAACATCGAACAGCGGCATGATCTTTTCTGGCCAGAATAATCCGGCTACTCCGAATGCCAGGCAAAGCTGGACCACAAGGCATAATTCCAAAATATTCATATCTATGATTCCAATGCGAATCTATGAGTCCAACGCGAAACTCTACTTCTTTCTATTGAAGCGCGTCTCAGGCATTTCAGGGGAGATTACGAAAGTACATCGAAGGCGTGCTGGTCATCAAGCGAAAATTCCTGTCCCAAGACGGTAAAGATCAGCGTCGGCTTCGAAAGGAACTCTTCTTTTTCTTCTCCGTGCTTGTGTTCTTGTCCATCCTAAGTTGCCATGCCGTGTGCAGAGCACCGGTCAAGACGTCCTCGCTTGCCGCAGCCAGTCGAATATGCGTCATGCCCATCTTTCCCCATCCACCCGGAATGGGTAGAAAAACGTCAGGCAATTCCCGGACGAAATCGGCCTGCTGCTCCGGCGTCAGCTTCAAGTTGCCGTAGCCTTGGTTTTGTGAGGCAAGAGTGGCGAAGATTTTGCCCTGGACGCGAAAGTCAGGTGCGCCCATGTGCGAGCTTTCCTCAGCGCCTTCGAAGCTGAGAGCAATTCTGCGAAAATCGTCTCCGTTCATCGCAAATCAATTATCGCCGAATCCAATACCAATGGCGCGGGCCGCGCTGACTAATTCGCCCCTGGGATCGACTGACTTGAGATGGCCGATTGCATGAGCAACGTCGACGGAAATGATGGAGTCTCCATGCAGAGCGACCATCATGCCGAAACCACCGGCAGCGATCAGATCGACGGCTGCGACGCCGAAGCGCGTGGCCAGGATGCGATCGAAGGGCGTAGGAGTGCCTCCGCGCTGAATGTGCCCGAGCACGCTGATGCGCACTTCTTTTTTGGAACCAACGGCGATGGCGTTGCCGATCAGGTTGCCGATGGAACTGACGCGACGGTTTTCCTTCAACTCCGGCGGCAGCTTCACACCTTCAGCCACTACCACAATGGTGAAGTGCTTGCCGCCTTTTTCGCGCTCGGCGATATAGCGGCAGACGTGGTCGATAGTAAACGGAATTTCTGGAATTAAGATGACGTGGGCGCCGCCCGCGATGCCGGCTTCGAGCGCGATCCAGCCGCAGTCGCGGCCCATGACCTCCACAACCATTACGCGATGATGTGAGGCGGCGGTGGTGTGGATCTTGTCGATGGCATCGGTGACGGTGTGCAGGGCGGTGTCGAAACCGAATGTGACCTGCGTGGCCGAAAGATCGTTGTCGATGGTCTTAGGGACGCCGACGATCTTCATTCCCCTCTGAAAAAGTTCGTAGCCGATCTTTTGCGATCCGTCGCCGCCGATGGTGATGATGGCGTCAATGCCGAGCTTAGCGGCGTTGGCAATGATCTGGCTCGAAATGTCCCGAGAAACTTCTTTGCCGTTCTCGACGGTTTTGTAGTGGAAGGGATCGCCGCGATTGGTGGTGCCGAGAATCGTGCCGCCGCGCGGCAGGATGCCGCTTACGTCTTTCTGTGTGAGCTCGAATGCTTTCTCGGGCCAGATGAGGCCGTCGAAGCCGTCGGGGATACCGATGACCTTCCATCCATACTTTATGATCGCGGCTTTTGTGGCGGCGCGAATGACGGCGTTGAGGCCGGGGGCGTCCCCACCTCCTGTGCCGATGCCGATACAGCGAATGTCTGACATAGGTTCGTCGTTTGATCGTTAGTCGTTAATCGTTGGTTTTCTGCGGCGACAGAAGTGCCGATGACTTCACGATCATACTTGGAGCTTGCGGGATGGCAACTTACGAGTGGGCGTGGAACTATTGGCAGCGACGATCCCACTTCTCCTCACTAGTGGCGGCACTGAACTGTAAGGTCCAGCGTTCAAAGGAAGAGGCTGAGATGAGCGGCGTCGAGGAAAGCCCGGAAATCCTTGTCTCGCGTGAGGAGAGGAATCTCCCGGTCAACACAGGACTGCGCAATCAGGGCGTCACCCAGCCGTGCCCTGCGGCGGCTTGACAAGACCTTTGCGCGCAGTGCTCCAGCTCGCTGCCAATAGCCGGCTTCGATCTCAATCATTGGAATTTCTGTGAGCGTTTCGGCAACCGCAGAGGGAAGTCCCGGATCGCTTAATAACTCCGTGAGCACGACTGGGATCATTACAACCTGTCGGTCGGCAAGTGCCTTGTCAAGGAGTTGGACGTCTTCGCCTGGCTCACCTTCCAGAAAGGCGATCCATGTGCTTGTGTCGGCGGCGATCATTTTGCAGCAATCAGCGGTCAGCTTTCAGTTCTGTCAGCGTGCGACTGAAGCGAACCTTGCCACGCAATTGCAGCAAGCGATCATAGGCCTGCGACGCCGCCAGAAGCTGCAGCCCGGTCCGGACAGTCTGTGTAATGCCCGCACCACTGGCCTGTTGTGCCCTGTGAAGAAGCTCCTCGGGGACTTCCACAGTGATTTTGCGCGCTGTTTCCATGACACGCTCATTATACCATATCCGATACCAGCTTTCAGTATGGTATTCCAAAACGAATTGGTTTGTTTGACTGCACTTTTCGCAAAGGGAGCGAGAAGTGGGGCAACCGGCAATTTACCGCTACGGCGTGACGGATATCGTCAGGGTGTTGCTCGTGATGTTGCCGATGGTGGCGGTGATATTCACGCTTCCGGCTGTCGTAACCGTTGCAGCCCTGGTGATTACGCCGGCAGATACCGTGGCCAGGCTGGTATCGCTCGAAGTCCAGGTCGCGACACTGGTGACGTCGGAGTTGCCGTTACACGTCACCGCTGTCGCCGTCACCGTATCGGTCAAATTATTGGCGGTCAATGGGGTAGCACTTGTGGGGATGTTGATTTGGCTGATACATCCCACCGTAACCGTCACGACCTGTGTCCCGGTTGCGGCTGGATTCTGATTGGACGTTGCGGTGACCGTTGCGGTTCCCGTGTTAACTGATGTTACCAAACCTTTGGTAGAAATCGTCGCCACGCTTGTGGGGTCAATGCTCCAAGAGACTGATGGACTGGTTGTGGTGCTGCCATCATTGTTGGTGCCAAACACCGTCATTTGCACCGTATTGCCGGTCGTGCCGGTCTGGATGGCTGGCGACACGGGGCCGACCGACAAAGAGGAAATCGTAGGATTTACGAAAAAGCCCGTGCAGCTTACGGCAGTGGCAGCCAGGATGGCGAGCGCGGCGAGGGCAGCGGCGGGCCGGAGTTTTTGGTTTGCGGATAGCATAGTTGTGTGACACTCCTTGGACGCGCGCTGCTAAAAATTGTAGCAGAATATTTGAGGCCGAACGGGGAAGTGCACTTCCGTGCCAGCACCGAACCAGCGTGACTACCGCCGATTCTCCATTAGAACGTCAACCAGACAGGACCCTTGCACAAAAAATCGGGAGTTTTCTTTCTGGTTTTGTCGAGACTCAGCAGAAGAGGCAAAAAATGGCCAGCGCTAAAATCAGCCGCTGGCCACTTTAGTTTTAATCAGTTAAGTTCTTACCGTTTTTTGTCGTGATTTCCCGCCCGTGAAGCGCTATTTTCCCTGGCCGGAGCAGGCGTGGCTTTGGGACTCGCTTTGGGTGCGGCCTGCACATGCGACTGCTTCTCACGAGGCTGGTTCTGACGAGGCTGGTTCTGAGCATGGGCACTCACCGGTCGCGGTGCGCTTACAGCATGTGAAGAATTACTCTTACTGGGCGCCGCCGGCGGGCGATTGGCCGCGTGCACACCGTTCGAAGCGGGATGTTTGCTTTCGGCAGTCGATACGCGCGCTTCCTTGGGCCTCGATGAATGATTCGCGGCCGACGCCGGTGCGCGCGCTTCTTTAGGCGAGACCCGGGGCTCGTGATACGGCGCTCCCGCAGACTTCGCGGCGACCACGTGATGCCCCTTGAATTCGCCGGGACGTCCGGTCGCGGCTACCGCCGGACGGCCATGGTTTGCCGACGCAAACAATTCACGGTTCCGGCTGGCGGCATGTTCATGCCGCGTCTGTTCTCCCAGAGCCGCCCGGTGCGGTTCACGCCCGTACGATTCTTCTTCTCTGCTCGGCCGCGCCCGCACACCGCCTTCACCGTTGAATGACACGTGAGACTCGTTCCTAACTACAACCGTCCGGTTCACATACACGTTCCTCACGTGAACGGAGTCCACATGCATCACGGCTGTGTTGTAGAAAAACGCGCCGTGGCGCCATTCCCCGCCGACAAAGCCGACGCCACCGTAACCGAAACCGTAATTAACGCCACCGTAAAAACCAATGTGCGGTCCCCAGTAGCCGGCGTGCCAGCCATAGACCCCGCCATTCCGGCCCCAGTAGCCGGGCGTCCAGAGCATGCCTGCGGGAGCGACCACCCACGTGCCCGGGACCCAGTAATATCCATCGCCATCGCTCCAGGCCCAATAGCCCGGAGTCCACAGATACCCTGGACCGGGACAGATCGGCTGCTCATAAACCGGCAGTGCGGGCGGCCCGACGTGGACAGAAATCCCGACCCCGACCTCCGCCGAAGAGGGGGTGGACAAAGCCGCTGGAATCATCAGCAGCAGAAGTCCGAAGGCTAAGAAGTCAATTGCACGGTGAATCTTCATCGTGGTTTCCTCGTTGCCCGGCACGCGCGCCCGAAACGCTTTCAGAGCCACGGCGAGGCGGTCTCTTTCTTTTTTCTTATTGTTGGCCCCAAAGGACATGGCTTCAAGGTCTCAAAAGACCTAATCACCTAGTGTCCTTCAGGACCAGCGGTTGCGAGAATCAGGTCCCGCATGAAAAGCACGAGAGTGGAAAAGGACGTAGGAAAAGGATGTCGCAGAAGGATGTTCTCAAAAGGCACGTAGCTGTTTGGAATTTGTGAAATGATGAGTTCGCCGGAATTCGGCGGGGCTCGCTTCTTACTGAGAATAGCGGACCGAAACTAGTTCGCCCTCTTCGTGCGGGCAATGCGCTCATCGATGGGCTTGCGGCCGGCGAATCCTTCTTCTGTGCTGTGCCAGTGAGTAATGGATTGTTCGCCCATCTTCCAGCAAAGCAACACGACTCGACCATCGACTACGCAGGGAAAATCGAGCAAACCGGTGTCGATATCCTTGACCTGGACCCCGATGGAGTCGATTTCGGCGAGAGCATCTTTGGCGCGCTGTTCGGCCTTGGCACGCTCCGCCTTTCGCCGCGCGACAGCCACGACGTCAACATGTGTTCCCCCATTGAGGAAGATGCGGTGAGTCAGGGCCTGCATCTCAGCGTCTACGTCTTCCATGAGTTTCTTGCCGCTGATCGCAGTGCGCAGAAGCGACTCGAGCACGGGAAGAAGCGAATGGGCCTCGTCGAGATTGAAGGTTCGATCGGACATGCGGGATATCTCTATTCTAGCGCAAAGTTGCATGGACCGTTAGTCGCTCGTTATCGCGACTTTCCATGCGAGGGATCGGGCGAGCTAGCGGCATTTAGATCTACGTAGAGTTGCGGAATTCCGGGGGGATAACAGTTGCCGTCGCGACTGTAGTTTGGGCAGTGCGCGGCAACATCCTTGCGGCGGGGAGATTGAGCGAACTGCCATACTTCAGCGAAGCTGATGCCGCTCTGGGCGGGGCTCGGCGGATGAGCCGGGAAGGTGCAACCGGGAGCCGGAGGGCAGGCGTCGTTGATCGCCCAATAGACGATCTTGCGTCCAGCGGCGGTTTGGCGAATGTCTTCTGCGGTAACAATGTTGTCGTCGTCTTTCGCGGCGATGCCGGAGCAGTAAATTCCGGCGCGGAATCCGGCGGCAGTGACCGCGTCGACCCATGCGTAGATGTAGGCTTTCTGCTGGGGCAGCATGCGTCCGCCTTGCTCCTGGTCAAGGAAGATGATGGTTTGCGCCGGGAACCCCTCGCGGTGTGCGGCAGTGGCGGCAGCTTGCGCGTCGGAGTTGCCAAGTTTCGTGGCGTGGGCGACGGACTTCAGCTCGCCGTAGAGGCGTCCGTTGAAGAGCACCAGAAATCCGAATCCGGCGGAGTCGACGACCGCGCAGTGGCCGGCCCATGTGTTCGTCCTCTCGCCGGGAGGATTGTTCAGCCAGTATCCGGTATAGGAGAAAGTTTGGTGCAGGGGTTTCAGGTTAGCGTCGCCGGGGTAGGTGTTGCGGTCGAAGCCGAGGTAGGTGGTAGCTTGAGCCCACAGCGATCCGGAAGAAAGAATGAAGGCGATGATTGCGATGAGGAGGGGAGATTTCACATATCGATCTTAAACGAAGCAAACCTTTGCGGCTGAAGCCCTGTCTATTCTTGCGGATAATCGGCACGAGTGGAACTCGTGCCCTTACCGGTTCGGGGCGCGCCCATGGGCATCGGCGATGATGCTTCCGGCAAGAGACGTAGCAAGCTACGTCTCTACGAGGCTTTCTTATCCACCAATATGCACCATCGTCCTCGACGCCGGCACAAAATCCGGTTCGCCGATGTGATGGCGTTCTTCTTTTTTCTGGATCACGCCACGGATGAAATCTTCCAACTCTTGGTCGGTGGCGCCGCGGCGCATTTGGGCGTGGAGGTCATGGTCCCACACCGAGAACAGACAGGTGCGGATCTTGCCGTCGCTGGTGATGCGGATGCGGCTGCAGTGTCCGCAGAAGGGGTGCGAGACGGGAGCGATAATGCCGATTTCGCCGACGCCATCATCGAAGCAGTAGCGGCGGGCGGTCTCCGAGCGCGCGTGCGGGATTTCAACCAGCGGGCGATACTCGGCCATGCGCGTCAGAATTTCGTCGAGCGTAACCACCGTATTCGGAGACCAGGTACGGTCTTCTTCGAGCGGCATGAATTCGATAAAGCGTACGGTGACGCCTTCTTCGCGCGCGAACTTTCCAAATGGGACGACTTGGTCTTCATTGAAGCCGCGCATCAGCACACAATTCACCTTCAGCGGCCAGAGTCCGCCGCGGCGGGCGGCGCGAATGCCAGCGAGAACGTGGTCGTATCCGTTGGGCACGCGGGTGATGCGGGCGAAGCGGTCAGGATCGACAGCATCCATAGAGACGGTAACGCGGGAGAGTCCAGCGGTTTTGAGCGGCTGCGCTAGGTCGGCGAGAAGATGGCCGTTGGTGGTAAGCGCAATGTCGAGCGGATCGCCGTGTCCGTTATTGGGCGTTCGGAGTTTCGCGAGCTCTCGAACGAAATCGATGACGCCTTTGCGCAGCAGCGGCTCGCCCCCGGTCAAACGAATTTTCGTGACGCCCATTCCCACCAGCACGCGCGCCATTCGGAAATAATCGTCAAAGGGAAGGTCGCCGTAGAGCGCGCCTTCGTTGCCGGTGCGGCAGTAGACACACTTGTAGTTGCAGCGGTCGGTGATGGAGATCCGCAGGTCGGTGATGGGGCGGCCGAATTTGTCGGTGAGAGGCACTGTCGTTTGTCGTTTGTCGTTGGTCGTTGGTCGTTTGTCGTTGGCCTGCTAGTCGAACGGATTGGTCCAGCGACTAACAACCATCGACTAATGACTTTGTGGAAAAAGAGACGCGGGCGGGAAATCCCGGCGAGCGCTTCCTTTCCAATGCGCTTCTTACGAAGCGCGGGAGGCGCGGGCATTTCTGCTTGCACCTTCGGGATAGATCGTCTCAGCGAACTCCGCAAGATTTTCTCCGCTTCCTGTGCGTTAGAAGCTTTTGATCGCAGAGGACGCTGAGAACTGCCGCGGGGTTCGCGGAGAAACTATCCCTCGCCGCCGCGGCCTGGGTATGCCCGAAGGCTGGGGCGGTCGGAAACTCATCCACATTATAGAGCTTGCGGGGTGAGAAAAGGTTTCACTGTGTTTCAAGCGTCAAGGTTGCGGAGTTCCGAGGGCTTTGCGGATCGCCGTTTCTGCAAGCGGGGTCATGAGCTTGTATCCGGCGGCGTTGGGGTGCAGGCCGTCTTCGGCGAGTTCGCGCTTGAGCAAGCCTTTGTCGTCGACCATCGCGGAGAAGTAGTCGAGATAAATGCAGTCGGGGTGGGCGGCGACGTAATCCTTCAACCATCGATTCAGCGCGACGATTTTTTCCGGCGGGCGTCCGGCGAAAAGACTTTGTGACTGCGGGGTGTAGTTGTGTACCGGCAGCACCGACGCAAAGACGACACGGATCTGGTTGGCGCGGGCAAGATCGGCCATGGACGAGTAGTTCGCTTCGATATCTTCGAGGCGCATGGGGCCGGTGTTTCCGGCGATGTCGTTGGTTCCGGCGAGAATGACCACTACTTTGGGATGAAGCCCGATCACGTCCTGGCGGAAGCGGATGAGCATCTGCGGCGTGGTTTGTCCGCTGATGCCGCGGTTGATGTAGGGCTTGCCGGGGAAAGATTCGTCCAGCTTCCACAGGTCGGTGATTGAATCGCCGAAAAATACGACCCGGTTCTCGCCCGGCGCGGCCGGCTTGAGGGCAGTGTTGGCGGCGCGGTAGCGAGCGAGTTCGCCGAAGTCGTCAGTAAAGATCGCGATTCGCCAGGCGCGGTATCGATCGAGGTCGGTAAAGCCAGTGGAGGGAATGGCAGGCGCGGGATTTACCTGCTGGCCGAATGCAGGGACAACGATGGTGACCGAAAGGATGAGCGTGGAAGGAACAGATGAAAAAAGGACGAGAGCCACGAGTCTCCGGAGATCGCCAGGTGATTTCATCTCATTGCAATCCTGTCATCTCTTGTCATTTTCCTGTGCAGATCTTTTCTGGTCAGGCTTATTGGCCAGTGCAGTGTCAATCGCCTTGTCCGCGAGCGGCGCCATGATCTTGTACCCGTCCGCATTTGGATGCAATCCATCGTCCGACAGATCGCGCCTCAGCATGCCATGGTCATCAATGAGAGCCGAAAAGTAGTCCAGATATACCAGACCATTCTGAGTGCAGTAATTCTTGAGCCAGGCGTTCAGCGCCGATATTCTTTCCCGTGGACGGAGCGCAAAAGATTCCTTCGCCTCTTGCGTGTAATTGTGCGCGGAAAGCACTGACGCAAAAACCACGCGGATCTTGTGCACGCGCGCCAACTCGGCCATTGACGCGTAATTAGCCTCGATATCATTGTTGCGCGCAGGCCCGGTGACACCGGCGATGTCGTTGGTGCCGGCGAGCACGACCAGGACTTCGGGATGAAGATCAATCACATCCTGACGGAAGCGCAGGATCATTTGGGGAGTGGTCTGTCCGTCGATACCGCGATTGACGTAAGGCTTGCCGGGAAAATAGTCTGCGAGCTTCCAATAGTCGGTGATGGAGTCACCAAGAAAAACTACTCGTTTCTCGCCGGGCGCGGGAGCCTTGAGAGCGGCATTGGCGTCGCGATAGCGTGCGAGCTCGCCGAAATCGTCGCGCAGCGTGGCGGCTCTTGAATCGCGCCACTTCTGCAGCGCCTGTTCCGGAGACAACGTCGGACCATTTTCCTGTGCGGCCGCCAGAAGGCAAAGACCTAAGACGGCCGCAATCGGCATGCAGAGTCGCATGGGGCAATTTACTACAAATCTCGCTGATGAGGGCGCGCGCGCCCGCGACACTCTTCATCGACGCTACATCTTTACTAACTCTACCCGGCGATTTTTGGCGCGACCATCTTCGGCAACATTGTCGGCGACAGGCTTGGTTTGTCCCCAGCCTTTGGCTTTCAGGCGAGAGGCTTCGACGCCATGTGCGGTGAGCCATGCGACCACAGCTTGCGCGCGCTTCTCCGACAGTGTCTGATTTGCGGCCGCTGCGCCTGCGTTATCCGTGTGGCCTTCGACGCTCAGCTTCACATCAGAATTCTCTTTCAGCATCTTTGCAATCTCGCCAAGGATATTTTCGGAGTCAGGCAGGATCGACGCTTTACCGGTGTCAAAATGAATTCCATAAACGGCAACATGCCCGGACTTGTTGAGTTCATCGGAAAGGCTGGAGGCGTCAGCGGTGACTTCCTGCTTCATCTCCTTCACAGTCAAAATCGTCTGGTAGTAAAACGATCCCTTGCTTTCGAGCATGTACCAGGTGTTGCCTTTGTGGGCGGTGATGATCATGGGCGAGGCTTCATACACAATGGTGAAACCGCCCTGCTTCAGGGCCGTCTCGAAGTTGCGGAAGATTTGAATTTCGCTCATGCCTTCGCGCGTGCCCATGTCCCAGTAGTGGTATTCGCCCTCGAAGGTTTTGTTGATGATATTTCCTTCCGCATCTTTTCCTACCGGCATCTCGGCCTGTTCGAACTCCTTGTTATCGCAGTCCTTGATGTTGCTGCCCGGCATGCGAGTGATGAGAGGGGAATCTTTGCAGCCTTCGGCGTCGGGTTCCTGTGCGAAGAGATTGAAGGTGAAAAGCAGAGTGGTGGATAAGAGCAAGAGTGTGTGTATCGGTTTCATTCCGGCAGCCCCCATTTTTCGGGAAACAGTTTACACGGAATTACGCTCTTAGTGGGCAGAATGAGGATTACATGCCGTCGTAATTGGGACCGCCGCCGCCTTCGGGCGGAACCCAGGTGATGATCTCGTAGGGGTCGGCGATATCGCAGGTTTTGCAGTGGACGCAGTTCGAAGGGTTCAGGCTGATGCGCTTGCCGCTGGGCTGCGTCGCGTCATCGGCCATCTCGTAAACGTTGGCGGGACAGAAATTCCGGCAGGGGTTGCCGTATTCTTTCACGCAGCGTTCGTTGCATATGTTCGTGTCGTGAATAATTAGGTGCGATGGTTGATCTTCTTCGTGTTTGGTGCCGGAGTGATAGAGGTCGGTGAGTTTGTCGAAAATCAGCTTGCCGTCGTTTCTGGCGGGGCCGAGGAGGTGCTTCTCATCGCCGCCGTCAGCGGGCAGTTCGGCGAGCTTGCGCATGTGTTCGTGTCCGGCATGGGCGGGATAACGGTTGCGGAGGCCGCGGCCGCCGGTCACCATCTGCAGGGCGGTGTGAAACATTCCGGCGTACAGGCCTTGCTCGAATCCCTGATGCATGTTGCGGACTTTCCAGAGTTCATCTTTGATCCAACTGGATTCGACTTTCTTCTGGTAGGTGCTTAGAGTTTGCACCGAAGCATCGTCTTTCGTGAGAGCCTCGAAGGCGGTTTCGGCGGCCAGCATCCCGCTCTTGATGGCGAGATGAATGCCTTTGAGTCGTGCGGAGTTTAAGAAGCCGGCGGAATCGCCGAGAATCATCCATCCATTGCCGGCGACCGGCGGAATCGACCACCAGCCGCCGTAGGGCATGGACTTTGCGCCGTAGCGGATCATCTTGCCGCCTTCGAGCAACTTCGTGACGAATGGATGTCGTTTGAAGTCCTGCAGCACATGTTGAGGGTCGAGGCGCGGGTCGGGATAGTCGAGCCCAGTGACGAAGCCTAGCGAGACAATGTTGTCTTTGCCGCCGTAGATCCAGGCTCCGCCGTACTCTTTGCTGGTGAGCGGCCAGCCCAGCGTGTACATCACCTCGCCCGGGGCGATGCGGCCAGAGGGAACTTCCCAGAGCTCTTTTATTCCGACCCCGTAGGTTTGCGGGTTGGCGTCTTTGGCAAGATCGAATTTCGAGACGAGCTGTTTCGTTAATGATCCGCGCGGGCCTTCGGCGAGGATCACGACTTTGGCGTTCAAGTCGTAGCCTGGCTCGAAATTGGATTTCGGGCGTCCTTCCTTGTCGACGCCTTTGTCGTCGGTGCGGACTCCGGTAACGCGGTCGCCCTCGTACAGCAACTCGGATCCGGCGAATCCGGTGAAGATCGTAATGCCGGTTTCTTCAACCTTACTGCCCATCCACTTCACGAACCGGTTCAGTGAGATGACATAATTGCCGTGATCGCGCAGAGGCGGCGGAGTGATGGGCAACTTGAACTTGCTCTTCTCCGTGAGAAAATAAACGGCTTCCTTAGTGACTTCGGCGTCGATGGGGGCTTCTTTTTCGAATCCGGGAAGCAGTTCGCGCATGGAGCGCGGGTCGAGGAGCGCGCCGGAAAGGCAGTGCTGGCCGACTTCACGAGCCTTTTCGAGCACGTAAATATTTTCTTTGCTGAGTTGCGAGTCGGGGTGGGCGGCGTTGTGTGCGTCGATCAACTGCGAGAGGCGCAGGGCGCAGGCCATGCCCGCGGGGCCGCCGCCGACGATGACCACGTCGGCGGGCATTTGCGGGCGCTCGATGCCTTCGATCGGTTTGCGGAAGATCAGCATA
>JAOAPI010000151.1 GCA_025462865.1 Candidatus Sulfotelmatobacter sp.
GCTGGTCTTTCGTTGCCCGTTGACGTTCTCCGCGAACTTCATGCCAACGAAATTAAACTTGCCGGACTACGTGTTCCGCCTGGTCTTGCTCCTGCTGTCGCAACCATCGTCAAGAAATCAATTGCGGAGAGTTTCGTTTTTGGTTTTCGCATTGTGATGCTGTCTTGCGCGGGCCTGTCCCTTGCCAGTGCCATGGTGGCATGGCTCATGATTCCCAAGGAAGTGCGATCTTCCTAGCGCTTTGTTCACGAGAAAAACGCTTCGGCTAATCGGCCGGGATCGCAAGGCGGACCCCAAAAGGCGCGGACCAAAAAAAGGGCGGACCATAAAGGTCCGCCCCGGTTTGCCGCAAAAGCACGTACCGCTCAGTCTGCTGGAAATAACTTCTCTTCCATCCCGAAGACCGAGGCCACATCAATCCCCAACCTCTTCCACGCCCATGCCGTAGTTAGCATCGGCCTTGTAGAAGTGCTGGACAAGCCTCTTTCTTTTTCGCCCAAATCAGGCAAGATCGTAGCGATCAAGGTTCATCACCTTGTTCCACGCAGCCGCGAAGTCCTTCGCAAACGCCTCCTTCGAGTCGTCACACGCATAGACTTCTGCGATTGCCCGGAGCTGGGAGTTCGAACCGAAGACGAGATCGGCGCGCGTGGCGGTCCACTTGATTTTGTCCGTCGCCCGATCGCGCCCCTCATATACGCCGTCGGATCCAGATGAGGCCTGCCACTTCGTATTCATGTCGAGCAGGTTGACGAAGAAATCGTTCGTCAACGTCTCTGGCCGGTCGGTGAAAACGCCGTGTTTGGCCTGCCCGAAATTCGCACTCAGAACGCGCATGCCGCCAACGAGTACCGTCATCTCCGGGGCAGTCAGAGTCAGCAACTGCGCCCGATCCACCAGCAACTCCTCAGCCGACAGAACCTGTCCACTTCGGAGATAGTTGCGGAACCCGTCCGCGACCGGCTCCATTACGGCGAACGAGTGCACGTCAGTCTGCTCCTGTGAAGCATCCGTGCGCCCAGGTGTGAACGGAATCTTCACATCGTGCCCGGCTTTCTTTGCCGCTTCTTTGACGGCTGCACAGCCGCCAAGAACGATCAGGTCAGCCAGAGAGACCTTCTTCCCTTTATTCCCGTTCGACTGCGCGCTGTTAAATTCCTTCTGGATCGCCTCCAGCTTCGGCAAAACCTTCGCGAGTTCGGCGGGTTGGTTCACTTCCCAATCCTTTTGTGGCGTGAGGCGAATGCGCGCCCCGTTCGCCCCACCGCGCTTGTCGGAGCCGCGGAACGACGCCGCCGCTGCCCAGGCAGTCGTGACCAGTTGGGAAATCGACAGCCCGGATTTGAGGATCTTCGCCTTCAGAGCAACAGCGTCCTGCTCATCGATCAATTTATGATCCACGGCAGGAACAGGGTCTTGCCACAGCAGGGTCTCCTTTGGAACAAGCGGACCAAGGTAGCGCGGAAGCGGTCCCATGTCGCGGTGCGTCAGCTTGAACCACGCCCGCGCAAACGCGTCTGCGAACTGATCCGGATGCTCGTAGAAGCGCCGCGAAATCTTTTCGTAAGCAGGGTCGATCCGCAAGGCGAGGTCCGTGGTCAGCATCGATGGCGCATGACGCTTTGAGGGATCGTGCGCATCCGGCACCGTACCGTTGCCTGCGCCATTTTTTGGAGTCCATTGATGCGCGCCGGCCGGACTCTTCGTCAGTTCCCATTCGTAGCTGAACAGGTTGGTGAAGAAGTTGTTGCTCCACTTCGTCGGTGTCGTGGTCCAAATGACTTCAAGGCCGCTGCCGATTGTGTCAGCGCCAAACCCTTTGCCAAATTTATTCTTCCACCCGAAGCCTTGATCCTCCATGTCGGCGCCTTCTGGTTCGTTGCCCACATAATCAGCGGGAACGGCAGCGCCATGGGTTTTGCCGAAGGTGTGACCGCCGGCAATAAGCGCAACTGTTTCCTCGTCATTCATCGCCATGCGACTGAAAGTCTCCCGGATATCGCGTGCCGCGGCAATCGGATCCGGCTTTCCATTCGGGCCTTCCGGGTTTACATAAATCAGGCCCATCTGCACGGCACCGAGCGGACTCTGAAGATCACGATCGCCGCTGTAGCGTTCGTCCGCCAGCCACGTGCCCTCAGGTCCCCAATAAATTTCTTCTTCGGGTTCCCACACGTCCTCGCGTCCGCCGCCAAAACCGAATGTCTTAAAGCCCATCGACTCGAGGGCGACGTTGCCTGCGAGAATCATGAGGTCGGCCCACGAAATTTTCCTGCCATACTTCTGCTTGATCGGCCACAGCAGCCGCCGTGCCTTATCGAGATTCACATTGTCAGGCCAGCTATTGAGCGGTGCGAAGCGCTGCTGCCCCGCTCCCGCCCCGCCGCGGCCGTCGCCGATGCGGTACGTTCCCGCGCTGTGCCACGCCATGCGAATGAAAAGCGGCCCGTAGTGCCCAAAGTCAGCCGGCCACCACGCTTGCGAATCCGTCATCAAGGTATTTAGGTCCTTGATCACAGCATTCAGGTCGAGCGTCTTGAACTCTTCCGCGTAATTGAACTCCTTGCCCATCGGATCGGACTTTGGGGAATGCTGGTGCAGGACGTTCACCTTCACCTGATTCGGCCACCAATCCACATTCGTGTGGGATTTGCGAGCGCCATGCCCCATTGGGCACTTCGATTCGGTTGCGGTATTTTTTTCTTTAGCTTCGGGGACAACACTCCCCGATGAAGTCGCGAGTGTATTTTCCATATGTTTTCTTCCTTCGATTTTTGATTGCGTACCGCGTAAAAAAATTACTTTTCAGCGCTACATCGCCGGCAAAGCCCAAACACCTCAACCAGCGGCTGGGTTAAGTCAAAGCCGCGTGGAGCCTGCCTCGACAGCTTCTTGTAATTGATGAAGTCACCTTCAATATCCTGCACCGCCTTGCAGCGCGTGCACACCAGGTGATGATGCGGTTCAAGATTTCCCTCCACCAGCAGGGTGGACGTACGCGGACTCACTTCGCGTAGCAGTCCATGTTCCACAAACAGCCGCAGGTTGTTGTAGATGGTAGCTAGAGAAATAGATGGAGTTTGCCGGCGAACGGCTGCATAAATCTGCTCCGGAGAGTAATGCCCCGGCGCTGCCATCACGGCTTCATAAATCACCTGCCGTTGATGCGTGGCCGCAAGGCCGGACTTCCACGCCAGATCCCGAAATTGTTCGTGAGAAGTTTGCACGTAAATACTATTCTTGGATGAGAATCATTATAATCCAGGAATCACTCAAATCCAAAAGGTGCCAGAACCGCTTATCATTGCGCTCGCCGCTGTGGCTGGCCTAATTCTGCATGGGCACGTTTTGTGAGTTTACGAGGAGTATCTTGCCGTTTTTTTGACCATTACAGGGACTGTTTTCTTCAGAGTCTCGGGAAGGGCACGGCTTCAGCCCTGCCGACCGAAGTCAAATAAAGACCAGGGCTTTAGCCCCTGGGTCTCCGCTACAATTGACAATCAACCTCGGAGGGTTCGTGTGGTCGCTCGTCTTCTCACTTTCGCTCTGCTGATTAGTTCCGCCCTCGCCCAAAATGTTGTCCACTACACAGCCACCACCGCCAACGTGAAGTACCTGTTCGCGACCGCCGAGCCGGTCGCGCATGTGAAGTCCGGCGACATTCTTGACACCAACACGCTCGACTGTTTCGGCGGTGCGCTAAAGAAGCCCGGCGACACTCTCAGCATGGTGAAGGGTGACAATCCGTTGACCGGGCCATTTTTTGTCGAAGGCGCGGAACCCGGGGACACGCTGGCAGTGAAGATTCTCGACCTGCAAGTCGATGGCGACACTGGCGTGGGCTCTTTCTCACCCGGCTTCGGAGCGCTGAATGGAACCCATTACACGCCTGTGCTCGAGCCGCCGTTGCCGGAGCGCGTCTGGTTCTACCACATCGACCATGCAGCGAACACCGCCACGTTCAAGGCGCTTGATTCCGATTTCTCAGTGAAGATTCCAGTGCATCCTTTCTTTGGTTGCATCGGAGTCGCTCCAGCGGAGGGCGAAGCCCGCAGTTCGATCGTGCCCGCGGAATTCGGCGGCAACATGGATTCACCGGAAGCAAGTGTCGGCAATACGGTTTATTTTCCCGTGAACGTAAAAGGTGGTCTTTTCTACATCGGCGACGGTCATGCTGCCATGGGAGACGGCGAAATCGCGGGCAGTGCCGTTGAAGTACCGCTGAAGGCGCGTGTGCAGTTAAGCGTGATCAAAGGCCGCACCATCGACTGGCCGCAATTTGAGAACGATGACGCCATCATGACCGTCGGCGCTTATCGTCCGGTCGACGACGCCGTACGCATCGCGTATACCGAACTCGTGCACTGGATCCACAAAGACTACGGTTTGTCGGACCTCGACGCTTACGAACTGCTCTCGAAAGTCGGGAAGGTTCACCTCAACGAGATGGTCGACCCAAACTACGTTGTGGTCGCCTCAATCGAGAAAAAATACTTGCCGGCGAAGAAGAAGTGAGGGGCGCCGGGAAGCGAGAAACTCAGGGTCTAGGGAAAGTCGGAATATAATGCGGGAGCGGGAACATGGCTGACGCATCTACAAACGGCGACCACAGCGACAGGAATCCGATAGTAATCGGATTGCTTCTCTTGGTGACCGGACTCCTCTTGAACTATCTGTTCGAGCGCCATAATATTTTCAAGGTCTGGGAGAATTCAGTCTATCCGATCGCATGGGCAGATATATTCTATCCGCCCGCGTGTGTTTTCCTGTGTCTGACGGGCTTTGCCCTAGCCCTCGGCGGAGTGATGCGCCGCGCCACTATTCGACAATTGCGTCCGTATGTCCTCGCGGTTGCGATTCCACTAACCATTCTCCACACGTTGTTCAGTTTCGGTATGCAGTTTATCGCGACTGGGGCGGATCGCTTAGGTGAGTGCCCAGGCCTCGATCAAGCTGCCTCTAGCTCTAACGTGATTCCAGAGTCCAAACAGAGGCCTGGCCATCCCGCTGTCGGTTGTGCGGTGGAGAGGCGTGGAATGTTTCTCTCCTACTACAACGATGTTATTGTTCTCGGCGTAACGGACGCAGCGGCGCAGGAGCATGTCGTGGCCGCAGTGGCAGAGAATTTTCGGCAAGCGCACACGCATCCCGTACAAGTAGTGTTCTACGAGAGGGAGAACTGGACGACCCGCCAATTGAAAAACGGAGCAACCTATGGAACATCAAGGGGGCCTAACAAGCTGCTTCGAATTATCAACATAGGATAGGTCGAGAACATGGCCGCACACGCCTCCAACACGAATCAGAACTCCTGGCCCGAACTCCCGCTCGATGCCTGGCAGGATACCTACGCCACTCTCCACATGTGGACGCAGATTGTCGGCAAGGTGCGCCTCGCCCTAAGCCCTCTCATTAACCACTGGTGGCAGGTTCCTCTGTATGTCAATTCCCGGGGACTGACTACTTCTGCAATTCCTTATGGTGATGGAATTTTCGAAGTTCAATTCGATTTCATCGATCACAAGCTGCATATCCAAACCAGCTGGGGCACGTCGAAGAGTCTCGCGCTTAAGCCGCAATCTGTTGCCGACTTCTACGCCGCCTTCATGGGCGCCCTCCGATCGCTGGGCATTGAGGTGAAAATTTGGACCATGCCGGTCGAGGTGCCGAACCCCGTGCGCTGTGACCTCGACACGCAACACGCCTCGTATGATTCCGAATACGCGCTCCGTTTCTGGCGCATATTAATTCTGTGCGAAAACATCTTCCAGGAATTCCGGGCGCGCTTCATCGGCAAGAATAGTCCAGTGCATTTTTTCTGGGGCAGCTTCGACTTGGCCGTCACGCGCTTTTCCGGACGGCGCGCTCCCGAACGTCCCGGGGCCGACCTCATTACCCGCGAAGCTTATTCGCACGAAGTCATCAGTGCTGGATTCTGGCCGGGCAGTGGCGACGTGAAAGGGGCGGCATTCTACTGCTATGCCGCACCCGAGCCGGCCGGTTTCGCGGATCAGAAAGTGAAGCCTGCGGAAGCCTTCTATCACCCGCAAATGAAAGAGTGGCTGCTGATGTACGACGACGTTCGCCGCGCCGCTTCTCCACCCCAGACCCTGCTCGACTTTCTGCAAAGCACTTACGAAGCCGGTGCCAACCTAGCCCGCTGGGATCGCAAAGAACTGGAACGGCCCTGATCCTCGACCGCGGGTGAAAATTTCGGAGACCTGACAAATGTCAAAAAAATGCAAGCATCTCGATCACATTAAGATCCAAACCACCGCTACCCGCGTCTGCGAAGAGTGCGTAAAAATGGGCGACCGCTGGGTCCACCTCCGCCTGTGCATGGTCTGCGGCAACGTCGGTTGCTGCGACTCTTCGAAGAACAAGCACGCCACCAAACACTTTCACACCAGCACGCATCCTGTAATGCGCTCCATCGAGCCGGGAGAACAATGGATCTGGTGCTACATCGACGAAATGATCGTCGGCGAAGTTGCGGCGTAGCAGCAGGTTGTCAACCTCCGCTCCTGCCGTTCCGCAAGATACAGGAAAGAAGTTCAGCGCGAGAAAACCACCCCATGCGGGCGCCCCGAACCCTTCCACCCGTGCGGCCACTCCCTGTCGGCGAAGTTAAACCCCGGCTTCCCGTCGGCGTCATGGAAAGCCTCATCCAAGGTGAGCGATCCATTCTTCTCGTTCAGTTTCAGCATGTACAATCCAGGGGTTCCAAGGCCGCTGCTGCTGACCACGATACGTCCTGTCTTGTTGTCCCACCCGGTCCAGTGCGGATAAAAGCCATCCGCGAATTTAATTCTTGAGACCTCCACGGGTTTGGTTCCATTCGTGATGTCAAGCACGATCAAGCTGTGAAGGTAGGTCACACTCTGCACCAGATAGTGCCCCACAATCGTCGGAACACCGCAGTACGACGTGGGAAACGAGTACACCAACTGCGACTTCGGCTGGTCAGTGTCTACTCCGGTGATGCGCTCCAGGCCACAGGCCAGTGTCTGAACATAGATGGCGCCGTCGGGACCGCGCCGCGGTTCCTCCGGGCTGACCTGGCCATAATGATCTTCTCCTTCGTCCAGGTACGCGGTTTTCAGCAGCTTCAGGTCAGAAAGGCGCCACACTTGATATGTCACGCCGCGAAACACATTTTCGTCGTCCATCGAGGAGTTGGTCGAGACCACCCGGTCAAGTTCAGGAAGAATTACCAGGCTGTAGGGAGTAAGCAGAGCATGCAGGAAGGCCGGATCGGCGCTGCTCGCGGAGCGAATAACCTTAGCCGCGTCGTCAATCTCCACCAGCCCGCCGGTTCTCCCCAAGGAATCGGCTTTCATCTCTTGATGCGAATGCTGGAAGGTGACCAGCACGTGGCCGTTGGGCAACCGGAGATAAGAATGCGGATGCATGTAGCCGGCCATGTCGCTGAACGAAGCCGCGATTTTGGGATGCAGCCCATCGCGGACGTCAAAAATAAAAGTTCTGCCTGCATCGTGATCATTCGCAAACAGCATGCCGCTTTCCGGCATGGTGTATTCCGTATGATGCACTAGTGTGGTCTTCTGGTCTGTGGGCAGCGTCGTTACCAGCCGCCCATAGGTTGGCGACTTCGGGTCGGCATCGATCACGGCAAGAAAATCGTTGCCGTGCTTCTCCGCGTCGCCGGTCCAGGCGAACAGGTAGTGACCGGGCGCAGTCAGCTTCGACTCTTGCGACACCAGAAAAACAGAACTTGCTAAAACAACAACCGCAAGCGTGGAGAGTCTACGGAGCATTCGGCAATTTCCTCGTCGTGAAGTTGATCTGCAATCCGGCGAAAGGATTAGTCTCTCGCGTGCATTCTTCAGGAATATCGCCGGAGGGGTAAAAAGGCGGGAAAAAATTGAAAGGGCCGTGACATTGGTTATGCTCTAGCCGCCAACTCCTGCGAGGGAGTCAACAGCGTGGACGCATGTACCGTCACAGCCCCTTGATGCGATCACTGCTTTCACAGTCCCAAACCCCAACTGCACCTCGCAGCGCCGTCGGTTTTTTCAGGTTTGGCTGCCCAACGAGTTGCCTCATCGGGCTGATCACTCAGTTTACTTCGGGTCGGCAAATTTTATTTCGCTAACCCTTTCAACCGTCGACGCAACCAACCTTAACAGAGAGATGAAAAATGTCAACGCAAACTAATGGTGCAACATAAGCAAGTGAAGCTGTGAATATCCCGCAATGCAAACTGTTGTAAGCTGAGGCGTTATGAAATCGCGTTTCCAATTCGGACTTCTTTTTCACAACAACTTGCACAGTCCCCAAAGAATCATCTTGACGCAGGAAAATCCCCGGCGCATCTTGCTATTAGCGGAAACGAATCACTGATGTCAGACCTCGTGGCCTATGTCGATGGTGGCTCCTTGGGAAATCCGGGGCCATCGGGCATTGGCGTAATCATTGACGGCTGCGAAAGCGGTCCCATTCGCATCGCCAAATGGATCGGCCACCAGGACAACAACGTCGCCGAATACATGGCGCTCATGGAAGCTCTGCAGTGCGCCCTCTCTCTCAAGGCCAAAGCGCTGCACGTTTATTCCGATTCCCAGGTAGTTGTCCGCCAGATGCGCGGCGAATACTCCTGCCGCAGTTCGCGCCTCTACTCTTTGCACTGGACCTGCCGCAAACTGGCTCGCGCCCTCAGTTTTTCCATCTCTCACGTTCCCCGCGAGAACAATGCCGAGGCCAACTCGCTCGCCAACACCGCCGTCCGCCAGCGGACCATTTAACGATCCCACAACTGGCTTGAAAGATCACACCTTCCCAAGTTCAAGAAAAATGCACGCAGTACTGACAAATGCCTGCAACGCCGTGGAAGAGCGGCGCTTCAGCGCCGCGTAAGCCAACGCAATCAATGCGGGCTTTAGCCCTTCTGTGAAAACTGAATTCGGGGCGACGCACGGGATAAGGTTGGCAAAGCCACAGCCCCGAAGGGGCGGCATGCGAAAGCCCGGCACGGCAGTGCCGGGTAAAGGTGGGAACGGCGAAGCGAGTCCCGGAGGGACGACACCGGTCTCTTCACTCCTCGCGATCTTCACATTCGTTCTGAAAGGAAAGTGCCTTTCCCTGAAGTCCTACGACCTTCGCGTGTCGAACTTCTTGACACCATCGCTTCTCCGAGCGAGACTCCAATTACTGCATCCTTAAAATTGAATGAGTTCCCGTCTGTCGCGTCTTGGCGGCCAACTCAATAAAAAATTGACGCGCTCGGGTCATGGATAATCAGTCCACTGTCGAACAAAATCTCGCACCACCCATCGCGGAGAAAAAACTCGCTCCAGCGGGCGCCGATCAACCAACGTCAGCAAATTCCGGTCCCCGCTTTCCCGCCGAAGATGGTGGACACTCACTCGCCGTAATGGCCTCACGCGATCTCGATGCCGCCCTGCAATTGCTTGCCGAGCGGGCCCAATACATTACCGGCGCCGGCGGCGCCATGATTGCCCTGCGCCGCGGCGAACACAACGAAATGCTGTGCCGCGCCAGCGCCGGATCGAACGCACCTGAACTCGGCGCATTGCTCTCCATGGAATACGGGTTTTCCGGCGAGAGCGTGCGCACCCGCCAGGCATTGCGTTGCGATGATGCGGAACGCGATCCCCGCGTGAACCGCGAGGGCTGCCGCCAGTTGGGGATAGCCTCAGTCATGGTGACGCCCATCTTGAGCGACCAGCAGGTGCTCGGCGTTTTTGAACTATTTTCCGGCAAGCCGAACGCCTTTGCCGAACGCGATCTCTCTGCCTTGCAGCGCCTTAGCCAGATGGTGGAAACCGCTGTGAGATATGCCGTGGCAGCTCAGACCGTGCCCGCGCTTCGTGAGCAAGCTATCGAGGAATCACAGCCGCCGGTGGACCAACTCAAGCCCGAACCGGAAATGGTTCAGTCACACGCGATTCCCCCAACGCCGAGTCAAGTTTCGGCTGTCATTCCGCTCGCCACCGACCCACCTCCAACAGAACCGCAAAAAACAGAACCAGTAGTCGAAGTGCTTCAACAAGGGCCAGAAAAAACCGAACCGAAAACGCCGTCCGAGCCAGCCCCGAAGAAACAGCTTTTTTGGACCGCCGCCATGCACGGTCCGGTCAACTCTGCTCCCACTGCTGAAGCGGCTGAGTCGATGGCCGTGCCCGTGGTCCTGAGAAATTTGCACAAGTGCCAGGCTTGTGGTTTCCCCGTGTCCCAGGGACGCAAGTTCTGTGTGGAATGCGAAGAGAAGCAATGGCGCGGCCAGCGTCTTCCGCAAGCCGCTTCCCGTGCGGTGCCGCAAGTCCCATCGCAGCCGCACCCCGCTCCCGCCACAGACCACGCTTCAAAAATTTCTACTCCGAAGCATGTCGTTACGGCTCAATCTGCTGCAGCCCCCGTCTCTAGTCCGGCGAAGGAATCAACCAGCAAGGTCGCCACTTCCCCGCCTACGCCGCTCGTCACCCGCGCGCCCCAGAAAGTGACGCCCGCCCCCGTCAAATCAGCTACGATCAGTTCATCGGCTTCTCGTTCTGTCGCCGCAACTCCGCCTCAGAATATTCCCCCGAAGCCGGACCACTCTCCGGTCGCCGACATCAGGCCCCCATTCTTAAGTTCGGCGCTTGAATCCGAGTCATGGCTTGCGGCCAACAAGTACATTCTCGGTGCACTGCTCTTGGTCGCCATCATTATTGCCACGTTCGCATTACTACGCTGAGTTCCCACCCGGTGCCGAAAGTACGAATCCTCATTTCTCTTCCGCCCCTTACGGATTACAATTCCTTTCCTGATCTTCGAAAAAATATTGGGAGGATTGATGCCACCAACCCTGCGCGGGATCATGCGCCTTTGTTTTCCTCTTCTGCTGTTCACCGTACCGGCAGCGGCGCAAAGTGCCGAGCAGCATACGGCCCGCTATCTCGATTCCATCCGCAAGCAGCCGCCTCTGCTCTTAGCCTTCGCGCATGATCTCCCCAAGGGCGGGGACCTGCACAACCATCTGGATGGCGCAATATACGCTGAAGACTTGATCGACTTCGCCGCCGAAGGCGGTCTCTGCGTCGACCGAACATCTTCCCGCCTCCTGGCCCCACCCTGCGACCCATGCGAAAACTACAGCGCTAAGCCCGCCGCACGCTGCAGCTATGGCGATCACGTTCTCTACAACCAGATGATCGACGCCTGGTCGATGCGCAACTGGAAGCCCGGCGAAGAATCCGGCCACGATCACTTCTTCGCCGCCTTCGATAAGTTTGGCCTGGCCTCGCACACGCATCCCGCCGAAGTAATTGCCGCAGCCACCAATCGCGCCGGCATGGATCACCTGCAATACGTCGAATTCATGCGCACCGCCGATAACGGCGCAGCCGCGAACCTTGCAGGAAAAGTCGCCTGGACTCCGGATTACGCCAAAATGCGCGACGCTCTGCTGGCCGCGGGCATGAAAGACGTCGCCGCGGAAACCGCCAAAAAAGTTGCGGCCGAAGACTCCCGCGCCAAAGAAATTCTCAAGTGTGGCACCGCCGATGCCGCTCCCGGCTGCGGCGTCACCGTGCGCTACCTTTATCAGGTGCTGCGCGGCCTGCCGCATGAAGTCGTCTTCGCGCAGATTCTGCTGGGATTCGAACTCGCATCTTCCGATCCCCGATTTGTCGGCCTGAATCTGGTCATGCCCGAGGATTGGTATGTCTGCATTCACGACTTCAACGAGCACATGGCCATGATCGATTATCTCCACGGCATCTATCCCAAAGTTCACATCACGCTGCACGCCGGCGAACTTGCCATCGGCTTGGTACCGCCCGAGGATCTCACCTATCACATTCGCACTTCAGTGGAACGCGGCCATGCCGAACGCATCGGCCATGGAGTTTCCGTAATGAACGAAAAAGATCCCGTGGGATTAATGCATGAAATGGCGGAGCGCAACGTCCTGGTTGAAATCGCGCTCACTTCGAATGACCTGATCCTCGGCGTCAGCGGCGATGACCATCCACTCCCGATTTACATGAAGTACCACGTTCCGGTTGCGCTGGCGAGTGATGACGAAGGCGTAGCTCGTTCGGACATGACCCACGAATATTTGCGGGCACTCGAGACCTATCACTTCTCCTACGCGGACTTGAAACGCTTCGCCCGGCAAAGCCTCGAACACAGCTTTCTTCCCGGCCAAAGCCTCTGGACCGATACGAAGTTAGTATTTCGGTCTACTCCGCCCTGCTCAGGCGACATCGTCGGCGCGGAAAGACCGTCTGCCGCATGCGAACATTTCCTGGCAGCGAACGAACGCGCCCGCGAACAATGGAAGCTCGAGTCCGAGTTCGCAAAGTTTGAAAAGAAATACCAGTAGCGCCGCCGTCCCCGGCGGCTGTCGTGGAGGCGTCTCGCCTCCACCGCCGGAACAAGCAAAATGCTTCGCGAACTTGCCCAATGTCGACATCGCCACAAAAACTCGACCCGGATAAACTCTTGGAGAGATATTTGAAAGTCAATCGCTTCAAATCTGATCTCTTAGAAACTGGATCGCTTAGAAACTGAGGAGCGGACACTGATCAGCAGAGCTGATCGTTCGGAATAATCGCTTTGAAGGGGCGCGGCTTCAGCCGCGCCGTAAAAGTCCAAAAAAAGGTCGGCTTTAGCCGCTGAGGGGACTGTAAGACCGCCTGCACGACCGTGGAAGAGCGGCGCTTCAGCGCCGTGAAAGCGACTAAGATGAACCGGGCTTTAGCCCCACTATGACCGACCACTACACACTCGCCGAAACCGCCGCCCAATCAATCCTGCAGCGCACTCCGCTCCGCCCGCGCATCGGCCTCGTCCTCGGCTCCGGCCTCGGCAGCTTCGCCGACTCCCTCACCGAAACGACAAAAATCCCCTTCCGTGAAATTCCATCTTTCTCTCTCTCCACCGCCATCGGCCACGCCGGACAAACGGTAATCGGCAAAGCCGGTTCCGTTCCAGTTGCCGTAATGCAAGGCCGTGTCCATCTCTATGAAGGATATTCTCCGCAGCAAGTCGCCTTTCCCATACGCGTCTTCAGACGCATGGGAATTCGCGCCATCATCCTCACCAATGCTGCGGGGGGAATTAATCTCACGTACAAACAAGGCGCGCTGGTGCTCATCAGCGATCACATCAACCTGCAAGGCAACAATCCGCTGGCCGGACCAAACGACGACCGCTTCGGCGTCCGCTTTCCCGACATGACTCACGCCTACGACAAATCGTACCGCGAGTCAGCGCGAGACGAAGCTCGCAAACTTGGAATGACGCTGCACGAAGGCGTCTACGCCGCCCTGCTCGGCCCCAGCTACGAAACGCCCGCCGAGATCAGGTATCTCCGCACCATCGGCGCCGACCTGGTAGGAATGTCTACCGTCTTCGAGGTGATTGCCGCACGCCACATGGGAATCAAAGTTCTCGCCATCTCCTGCGTCACCAACATGGCCGCGGGAATCCTCGACAAGCCGCTCTCTCACCAGGAAGTAATGGAAACCGGCGAGCGCGTCAAGACCAGCTTCGAAGCCCTACTCCGGGCGGTCCTTCCACGCATGGAAAACGATCCCGACACAGCTGTTCAAAAATAAATTGTCATCGAGATGGGATTTTCATCGAATCGGATTGTCATCGGAGCAGGATTGTAGTTCGAAATGGGATTGTCATCCCGAGCGCAGCGAGGGACCTTGGTGCCTGCAAGCAGCGCCGACCCGCCAGCTTATGCCACCGCCAAGAATTACTTTCCCGCCCGCGGAATAAACAACTCCACCGGCGGCTTCACCCCATACACCGCTGCAAAACTCCCCTGATTCACCGCCAGCCCAAGCCTCCCGCGCGAATCGATATACAGCAACGGCTCGCCCAGCCCAACATCGCTGAACGTTTTCACAAACTTCATCTTCATTTCTTTGCCGCCAACCTTGACCGAAACTTCCTGACCACGCTGATAGCCGAGCTTCAGAAAATCGTCGCCATCAAGATTCGTCACCAGATTCCCGAACGGACCATCGGTCGCAATCACTTCGGCCGTAATACCGCCACTGTCGAGCCGCGGCGCCTTTAGGTCCAGTCGCACCAGCGACGCCACCGGCATTTCTGGTCCTACATTTTTCCAATCGTCGCCCCGCGCCACGCGCGCACCCACCGGCGAAAAAATGTCGCGCCCGTGAAAGGTCGAAGATAACTTTGTGCCGATCATCCAATCCGTATTCGTGATCTGGTGGACGCTTTCAATGCCGTCGCGTTGCTCCACCAGCGTTATCACTCCGTTGTCGGGCAGCACGAAATATTGCCCGCGCTTCGACTTGGCTACGATTGCTTTGCGTGTACTGCCCACCGTTGGATCGACCACCACAACGAACACGGTCCCCGCCGGATAATAAGGTGTCGCGCCGTAAAGAAAACGCGCGCCATCGAGAATGGAAAACGGCGTCACCTGGTGCGTCAGGTCGACGATTCGCAACTCGGGCATGATCGAATACATCACGCCCCTGCAAATCGCGACTGAATCGTCCACCACGCCAAAATCGGTCATGAACACAATCGTCCGCGGATACTTTCCGCTCTGTCCCTCAGCCAGCCCGGAAAGCAAAAACATCACCGCCAGCAACGCAACGAAAACGGCACAGCGTTCAGCCGCGCCGTTAAAGCGAAATAAAGATTTGGGCTTCGGCTCCTGCGTGAACTGCTCACTTCCATCCACCCAATCCGCCACAGCACCCCTTGACCAATCAATCATCACCAGTTCTCCAATCTCAATCCGCGCACCGTCGCGATTTTACTAACCACTAACCACTAACCACTGCCTCTGCCCACTGCTACTCATTTTCCGCCTGCAAGAATACAGGATTGCCCCGTGACGGCAAATCCTGCCCCTACGATCTATAATGTGCTGTCATCATCGAATACTCGCAAGGAGGCTTTATGCCGGAAGTTATTCCTGAGAAATACCGCGATCTTTTTCAGAAGCGCGCCTTCGCCAACCTCGCCACCCTGATGCCCGACGGCCGCCCGCAAGTCACGCCAGTCTGGGTCGACTTCGACGGCGAACACATTATCTTCAACTCCGCAAAAGGTCGCCAGAAAGACAAGAACGTCCGCCGCGACCCGCGCGTAGCCGTGGCCTTGATGGATCCCGAAAATCCCTATCGCTATCTCGAAATCCGTGGCCGCGTCGTTGAGATTACGGAAGACGGCGCCAGCGCCCAGATCGACAAGCTCGCCAAAAAATATCTCGGCGTCGACAAATATCCCTACGGCCAGCCCGGCGAAGTCCGCGTGATCTACAAAATCAAGCCCGAGCACACCACCGTAATGGGCTAGCGCAGCGCCTGCCGTTTGTAGCGCCGGCGTCTCGCCGGCTGTCCCGAGGGCCAACTTGCCCTCGGATTCTACGAGGAACCGCGGGCGCGACCGTGGAAGAGCGCGCTTCAGTGCCGCGTACGGTTAGTTTTGAAAGGATGCGGCTTCAGCCGCGCCGCAACGACCCAAAAATTAACCGGGGCTTCAGCCCCTCGAGGACCGACATCCAAACCTACAACCTCTGCTTCCTCGGCTACGGAAACGTAAATCGCACGCTGGTGCAGTTGCTAAAAGACCGCGCGCCCGAACTCCGCGAACGCCACAACATTTCCTTCCGCATCACCGGAATCGCCTCTCGCCGCCTGGGCTGGATCGCCGACCCCAACGGCCTGAATGTAAAAAATGTAGAGAATGTGGAGCGGGCGCCCTCGCCCGCTTCTGGAAAATCTGCTCCGCTCTCAACCAACGCCCGAGACTGGCTAAAAGCCGCCCAAGCGCACGTCCTCTTCGAAGCCACGTCCCTCAACGTCAAAACCGGCCAGCCCGCCGTCGACCACATCCGCGCCGCGCTCACTCAGGGAGCCCACGCCATTACCGCCAACAAAGGCCCCATCGTCCACGCCTACCGCGAACTCCGCGATCTGGCCGCGGCGCACAGCAACCGCTTCCTCTTCGAATCCACCGTAATGGATGGCGTCCCCATCTTCTCTCTGTTCCACGAACTACCCGTGATCCACCTGCAGGGATTTCACGGCATCCTGAACTCCACGACAAACGTGATTCTCAGCGAAATGGAAAACGGCCTCACCTTCGACGAGTCCTTAAAGAAAGCGCAATCCCTCGGCATCGCCGAAACCGACGCCACCCACGACATCGATGGGTGGGACGCCGCCGTAAAAACCGCCGCCCTCATCACCGTGCTGATGGATACTCCAATCCGTTTAGAAGAAATCACCCGCGAAGGAATCCGCAGCCTGAGCGCGGAGGCCGTGCGCTCCGCAAAAAAAGAAGCCCGCCCTTATAAACTCGTCTGCCGTGCCCAAAAAACAGAGAAGGGAATCGCCGCCAGCGTCCGCCCCGAACAAGTCCCGCTCGCCGATCCCATGGCGCAAATCTCCGGCACCTCGTCCTACATCTATTTCGAAACCGACATCTTCCCCGGCCTCGCCCTCACCGAAGAAAATCCAGGCCTCTACGCCACCGCGTACGGCATGCTGGCGGATTTCGTAAGAGCTGTCGCTCCGTGATTATTAGCAAGGGCGTCATCCTGAACGAACCGTTCTTCAGGCGGAGTGAAGGATCTCGCATTGTTCCCTATTGCCCAGGTGGTCGACCGCACTTGGCGCCGCCCGCTGCGTTCCGTGATAAAACTAAATCGATCATGTCCACCACCGAAACCCTCGCCCCCACCGCCCTCGACCTCACCTGGGTCCGCTCCCAATTCCCCTCACTCGCCCAAACCGTCAACGGACATCCCGCGGCGTTCCTCGACGGCCCCGGCGGAACGCAAGTCCCGCAGCGCGTAATCGACGCCATCTCCAACTACCTGCGCAGCGATAACGCCAACACAGGCGGCGCCTACTCCACCAGCCGTCACACCGACACCATGCTCGTCGAAGCCCGCGCCGCAATGGTGGACTTCCTCAACTGCGCAGCCGACGAAATCGTCTTCGGTCCCAACATGACCACGCTTACCTACGCCATGTCCCGCTCCATCGGCCGCGACCTTGGCCCCGGTGACGAAATCGTCGTCACTCGCCTCGATCACGACGCCAATGTTTCTCCCTGGCTCGCACTCGAAGAAAAAGGCGTCACCATCCGCTGGGCGGAAATTCACAAAGAAGATTGCACGCTCGATGTCGAGGACCTCGCGGCCAAGCTCAATTCAAAAACCAGGCTCGTCGCCATCGGCTATGCCTCCAACGCCGTCGGCACCATCAATCCGGTAAAAGAAATCGTTCGCCTGGCGCACTCGTATGGAGCACTCGCCTACGTCGATGCCGTCCATTACGGCCCCCACGGCCTCATCGACGTCGCCGCCCTTGATTGCGATTTCCTTGTCTGCTCCACTTACAAATTCTTCGGCCCGCACATGGGAGTGCTCTTCGGCAAGCGCGAGCATCTCGCTCGACTGCGTCCCTACAAAGTCCGCCCGCTTACTGACGCCGTCCCCAACCGCTGGGAGTGGGGCACCCTCAACCACGAATGCATCGCCGGCATAACTGCCTGCGTGGACTACATCGCCGACCTCGGCCGCCGCGCTCATCCCGAAGCCACTACGCGCCGTGCCGCCATCATCGCAGCCTTCGAAGCCATACATCGCTACGAACACAGCCTGATGCAACGCCTGATCACCGGCCTCTCGAAAATCCCCAAAATAAAAATCTACGGCATCACTGACCCATCATGTTTCGCCTGGCGTTGCCCCACACTCGCGGTGCGCGCCGTAAATCAGAATGAGGGAAACACGCCGCTCGCCCTCGCCACCAAACTCGGCGACCTCGGTTTCTTCACCTGGGACGGAAACTATTACGCTCTGAATCTCACCGAGCATCTCGACGTGGAAAAGTCCGGCGGCTTCCTTCGCATCGGCCTCGTCCACTACAACACCGCTGAAGAAGTCGACCGGCTCGTCGGAGCCATAAAGGAAATTGTAGGATAGCGACCTAGCTGGCGAGACCGACCCCCTGTCGTAGAGACGTTGCTTGCAACGTCTCTGCCAACGCCAGAACGCGGCGAGCTACATCTCTACCGTATGAGTCGGGTATGGTGGCGAAGCGTGCGGCAAGAACACAACAGCCCGGGAACAAGTCCCAGGCTGGTTGGGAGCGCGACGAGCTCCAAGGATAATCTGCGAAGAAGTCTTACGGCCAGCGTTTGGCCGTATCGTCCCACCCCGCCGCACGCACCGGTTGCGCCTGCGGCACCACCGGCGGCGCCGGTATTCGAATCGGTTGCTGCGGCCCGTTCACCGCCGTCGGCAGCGCCGACTTAGCCATCTCGGAATTCATTTCCTTTTCTTCGGACAGCAGGGGAGCCACCAGCCGCAGCGCTTCCACTTCTTTTTCCAGTCGGGTCAGCTCCATCTCTTTCTGTCGCAATACTTCGTAAACATTCTTCATAAACAGGGCACCTGTGAGTCACTCATGGAATCACCAGCTTTTCTCGAACTTTAGCAGACTTACACCCGTTGTCAAGGGATTACGCCCCTAACCGCCCAGATTCGTGGGTCACCACCGCTTTTTACGTGGCCCCGTCTCACCAATCCGCACCCGATCAGCTGAATCCCTTGTCCGGCGCGGATTCTACCCAATATCCACAATTACCCTGCTGCGTTTGCAAACGCACCTCTCCGGTCGCTCATCAATCCTCAAAGCGGAAACCCGCGCCCCGCCTGCCTTCTGCGCGACTTTGCATTCTCCGCTGCACAAAATCCTGTCACCCGCCTGTGGACGCCCCGCACTCGACTGAAAACAAATCAGATAGACACGCACACTTTTTGTTGACTTAAAAACTACAAGGAGTACAACAAGATCGTTCTTTGACAGTTTCTTAAGTTTTTCCGGTTGGTGCGGCGTCCGGGGCTCAAGCGAAATCGCTCTCACATAGAAATATGATGGGAGAAGGCGAGCAAGGGTCTATAGCAAAGCGCTGGTCGAGGAGAACGGGAGACCCAGTCGAAGGCAGGATAGAGTTCCGAGGCGTTGGGTAGGTTTTTCCGGTTGGCGGTAAGCCCGGAGCCCGAGCGAAGATCGCGCGCGGCACCCCGCAAGGGAAGCTACGCAGCAGGTCAAGCAAGGGTCATAAGCGAGCTACTGGCCGAGACGAATGGCCCCAACACCACCTCGGAACTCTTAATTCTTTCCCGCCAACCTCATCCCGCACTCTCGCAGTGACCCTTCCACCTGCAACTCTATACGGTAAAAAATGCGGCCTCCCACCCCTCGGCGTCCGAAGAGCACATTGAAGACCGCATCCCCGATAGAACCCACTAATCCGCTGTGATGCGTACTGCAGAGATTTTTCCGGAGAAATGGGCCAGCAAGTTCCCCGACGCATCGTACTGGTTGAGGACGAACTTTCCTTTGTAGCTGTTCCCGCTCGCAGCCACAGTGATCGTTTCACGAATGTTCGCCGGACCAACGAACACCGTCCCCGTAGGGTCCCAACTCAGCGCAAAATGATTCAGCTTGTAAGTGCCATCGCTGTTCTGCTTCCATGCTCCCATACAGAAACTGCCGGTCATAGGCGCGCGTCCGGAGTTCATTAGTTCGGTTCCGTCGCTGTGCCATGTGGCGTATCCACTGTCGAAGATGGTTCCATCGGGTAAGACGAACTCGATTTTCCAAAGTCCTACGATCGCGGCACTCTCCCCGTCCTGCATCGAATGCTCTGAAACCAGTACAAGCTGTCCGCGTCTCTGTTGCGGACCTGTCGGCAGAGTTGGCTGCTCCAGCGAGTATCCGCATCCCGTGCTCCCCCCGCGCACGGTTACGTTCGCCGATTGCCCCCACAAACCTTGGCTAAGTATCAGACAAAGTGTCCCCAACCCAAGCAAGAACTTCGACCTCCCCAGTCTGCACTTCATTGTGTTGACTCCTTCTGCTTCGGAAAGCTTCGATTTGCGAACCAAGCATTCGCGCCCCTGTTCTTACGACTACACCTAACCGGTGGCAATACAAATGGCCTCACTTCTCGAACACTCTGACAACACTCTCCAGATGGCTGAATATGGGCTACTTATCTCCGCCGCCCGTCGAGACTGAGCTTGGGCTGAAAGGCTTCTTGACTCTGGCCCCTCCAAACTTCACAATCTTTCAGTCTCATTTCTCCCCCGGCAGCTCTTCGGCTCTCGGACATGAAGGCGACTACAACTCGAACCGCTTCGTTCGGACCTTACTCGCTCGATCTGCGCTCCGGCGAGCTTCGCAAGTTTGGGACAAAACTGAAGATGGGCGAGCAGCCCTTCCAGATCCTGCTCATCTTGCTCGAATCCCCAGGAGAAATGGTCACTCGGGACCAGCTTCGGGAGAAGCTTTGGGCCAATGACACGTTTGTTGATTTTGAGCACGGCCTGAATTCGGCAGTGCAGCGGCTGCGCGATTGTCTTTCTGATTCCGCCGCCAACCCGCGTTGGATCGAAACTCTCCCGCGCCGTGGATATCGCTTCATAGGCCAGGTCGAATGGCCTGATAAAGGCATTTCCTCCGATGTCCTCTCCCAGCCCCACAGCGGAAGTAAACCGAAGGATTCCGATGACGCGGCAGACGGTTCTGCAGGTCGATCATCTTCCGATAAAAATGTAAAGCTTCGTTCCGCAGTGCCTCGAGTTGCTCTGCTCGTAGCGGGAGCGCTGATTTTATTATTGGCGGCGACCATGATCGCCCAGAGGATCCAGCAGGGCCGTTCGTCAAAACGGGCCAGGCTGATCCGATCGCTCGCAGTGCTCCCGCTGGAGAACTTGTCGGGCGATCCTGCCCAGGAGTATTTCGCCGACGGAATGACCGATGAAGTGATCACGATGCTGGCGAAGAACCCCTCCCTGCGTGTTATCTCCCGCACCTCGGTGATGCAATACAAGAAAGTCCACCGGCCACTGAGGGAGATTGCACACGAGCTCGGGGTCGATGGGATTCTGGAAGGCTCGGTAACCCGGACCGGGAACCGCGTCCACGTGAGGACACAACTCATCCACGCCGCCACCGACACCCATGTTTGGGCCGAAAGCTTCGATCGTGACTTGAGCGACGTCAGCGCTCTACAAAACGAGTTGGCCAAAGCGATCGCCAACCAAGTCGGCGCCACCACCTCTGTCTCCGGTAAATCGGAGAGAAAAATTAAACCGGAGGCGCTCGACGCCTACCTTTTGGGACGCTACTACTGGTTTGCCGGGGACTACGGCAAAAGCCGCGAATACTTCCAGAAAGCCATTGACCTCGATCACGATTATTCCGCCGCATGGAGCGGTGTAGCCGATTCCCACACCGGCAGTGTGGCGGAGGGACTTTTCTCCCCGGACGCGGTCATGCCACAAGCCGAGGCCGCTGCCACCAAGGCATTGGAACTGGATGACTTGGACGATGGAGCGCACCGAGCTGCGGCCGCTATTCAGTTTTTCTATCGCTGGGACTGGAAAGTCGCCGACAGAGAGTCCGCACGCGCGATCGAACTGAATCCTGGTCTTGGCGAGAATCACCACTTGCGCGCGTATGTGTTGAGCGCGCTGAATCGCACCGACGAGTCGTTACAGGAAGATAGGAAGGCGATTGAACTCGACCCGTTCGTCAGGCCTTGGGAACTGGGTTATTCGCTCCTCCGTGCTCGGCAGTTTGATGCGGCGATAAACGAATTGCGTATACGAAGTGGAGCCCAGCCGAATGATGCGTGGGTGCACGGCGTTCTTTCCGCGGCGTATCTTCACAAAGGAATGGAAAAGGAAGCAGAGCAAGAGTCCGAGGAAGATTTGCGTATCAACGGCGCACAGAAGTTGGCCGATGAAAAGCATCAGATCTACATCCGGCACGGATTTCAGGCAGTGCTCGAGTGGAAGCTGAACCGGGTCAAGCAAAGCGCCGCCAAACGCTACGTCTCGCCGATGGAGTTCGCCGAAGCCTATGCGCAACTCAAACGCAAGGAGGAAACCCTTCACTACCTTGAACTGGCCTACGAACAGCACGCGCCATTCATAGCGCACCTGCAATGCGACTCGAATTTCGATTTCCTGCACACCGACCCGCGCTACCGCGCCATCGTAAAGAAAATGGCCCTTCCCCCCGAATTCTAAATATCGGCCCCCGCACCTTCCCAGCCGCGCGTTATTCTCAGTCGCGGGCAACCCTCGCCCATCAACGGCCTCTCTTTACTGATAGCTGATAGCTGATAGCTGATAGCTGACACCTGACCTGCCTCAGTCCACATGCTCCCCCTCGGCCATAAAGCTCTGCTCCGCCGGAGGCAGTCTATCTCCCGGCCTCGCCCAGAACACGTACAACGTCGGCCAAAGAATTACGCTCACCACTAATTCCACAATCAACCCGCCCACAATCACAATCGCAAATGGACGCTGCGAGTCTGACCCAATATCGTGCGACATCGCCGCCGGCAACAATCCCAAAGTCGCTACGATCATCGTCATCATTATGGGACGCAGTCTCAGCGCCGCGCCTTCCTTCGCAGCCTCGCGCACCGGCATCCCGCGCGTTCTCAATTGATTGATGTACTCCACCATGATCACGCCAATCTCCACCGACACTCCAATCAGCGCCAGAAATCCCAAACCGGACGACACGCTGAAATGGGTATGCGTCAGCAACAAACTCAGAAATCCGCCCAGTGGCGAAAGCGCCACCACTGCCAGAATCAGTCCCACCCACTTCCACGACCCGAACGCCGAATAAAGGATGAACGCCATCAGCAGCAGCGTGATCGGGACAATAAATGCCAGCCGCCGGTTGGCGCGCTGCTGACTCTCATATTCTCCCGTCCAGTCGAGGTGATAGCCCTCGGGAAACTGCACTTTCTGCCTGACTTCCTCAATCGCCTGCCGCACCGTGCTGCCCAGGTCGCGCCCGCGTACGCTGTACTTGATCGCAATGTAGCGTGAATTTCCCTCGCGATAAATCGTCGACGCGCCATCATCCAGGCTGATTTTGCTCACTTGGCTCAGCGCCACGCGCTCGCCCGAAGGCGCAAGAATCCGGATGTTTCCAATGTCCTCCACCGACCTCCGAAACTGAGGCTGGTAGCGCACCGTCAAGTCATATCGCTGCTCGCCAATCAGGATCTGGCTCACCGCCTTGCCCCCCACCGCGCCTTCCACCGCGTCTTGAATGTCGCTCACATTGATTCCGAACCGGTCCGCCGCCGCCCGGTCCACCACCAGATTCACATTCGGCTGTCCCCGCACCTGAAACGTTCCCAGGTCGGCCACACCCGGAATATGGCTCATCACCGATTGCATCTCTTCCGCTTTTTTCTCCAGCGTCTTCAGGTCAGAGCCAAATAACTTCACCGCCAGTTCCCCCTTCACACCGCTCACCGCTTCTTCCACGTTGTCAGAAATTGGTTGCGAAAAATTCCAGTCCACTCCAGGAAACTGATTCAGTCTTTCATCCATCGCCGCAATCAGCTTGTCCTTCGTCGGATATTCTTTCCTCCACTTTTCTCTCGGCAGCAAATCGACGAAAAACTCGGTGTTGTAAAAACCGCTGGCGTCGGTACCATCATCTGGACGCCCCACCTGGCTCACCACCTGTGTCACTTCCGGAAAACTTGCTAGCACCACCCGCGCCTTGTCCGCCAGATTAATTCCCGCCGTCGGCCCCGTGCTCGGAGCCAGAGTTCCGCGCACCCACACCGCTCCCTCATCCAGATGGGGCAGAAATTCCGATCCGATAATCCCGCTGAAGACCAGTCCCAACATGGCCGCCAGCGCCAGTAGTCCCAGCCCAAGCGTCAACTTGATATTTTCAAAGCACCAGTCGAGCATGCGCCCGTAGTTGCGGTTCAACCACTCCAGAACCGGATTGCGCCACTCTTTGATCTCGCTGCTGAATAGGAAACTGCACAACACTGGCGCAATAAAAAGCGCGAACACCAGCGCCCCCAGCAGCGCAAATGCCACCGTCCACGCCATTGGACTGAACAGCCGGCCTTCCACCCGCTGCAGTGTAAAGATGGGCAGGTACGAAACGATGATGATCACGCGCGCAAAAAAAACCGGCCTCTGCACCTCATGCGCCGCCACCGCAATAATTTCCATGAACGACTTTTTCTGGTTGCCAAACGATGTATGGCGCAGGATGTTCTCCACCATCACCACCGAGCCGTCCACCACCATGCCGAAGTCCAGCGCGCCCAGCGACAGCAGGTTCGCCGGAATCTGCCGCAGGTCCAGAAGAATCGCGGCAAACAAAAGCGAGAAGGGAATCGTGATCGCCACAATCAGCGCGCTGCGCACATTCCCAAGAAAAAGAAAAAGCACCAGCGTCACCAGCAAGACTCCGTCGGTTAGATTGCGCAGCACCGTGTGCGTGGTGTGCTTCATCAGTTCGCTGCGGTCCAGATGCGGAACCAGTTTTACGCCCACCGGCAGCAACCCATGCTGACCGTCCACTCCATTCAGTTCATCAATCTTTTTATGCAGCGCCGCCAGCGTCGTCTCAGCCACTGCGCCTTTGCGCAGCAGCACAATGCCTTCCACCACATCGTCCGAATCGATAATCGCTCCATCTTGTTTCCGGATCGCTTTTCCCAACTGCCCCAGCCGAACCTTCGGCGCCTGCACTACCTGCGCCAAATCCCGCACCCGCACCGGAGTTCCGCCCTGCACCTTCACCACCGTCGCCCCAATGTCGTCGGTCGATTGCATCAATCCCACGGCGCGCACATTCAACGCCTGCTCGCCGCGTTCAATAAATCCGCCGCCCGCATTGATGTTGTTGGCCACCAGCGCCTGCTCCACCTGCGCCAGCGACAATCCGTAGGACACCAGTTTCCCTGGATCAATCTGCACCTGATACGATCGCGTCGGCCCGCCAAACGGATTCACATCCACAATGTTCGGCACCGACTTCAACTGGTTCACCACGAACCAGTCATTCAGCGACTTCAACTCCATCACGTCGTACTTCGGATTCGTGCTGGTCAACGTGTAAAACATGATCTGCCCCGTCGGACTGTAATCCGGCCCAATCCCCGGATTCACTCCCGCAGGTAGCGTCACCATCTGCAACCGGTCGAGCACCTCCTGCCGCGCATTGAACGTCGTGATGTCGTCGTCGTAGATGATCGTGATCATCGACAGCCCCGACAACGAAACAGAACGCAAATGCGTCAGGTGCGCCACGCCATTCAATTCCACTTCCAGCGGCACCGTAATCTGCTGCTCAACTTCCTCCGCCGCATGTCCCGGCCACTGCGTGATGATCTGCGCGTATGTGTCCGCAACATCCGGATACGCTTCAATCGGCAAATTGTGAAACGAAATTATTCCCCACACGAACAGCACCAGCGCTCCGCCCAGAACCATCAGGCGGTTGCGCAGCGCAATATCGATCATGGCGCGGATCATCTATTTCTTCTCCGCCACTTCGGTGGAGAACTCCAGCGCATTCGCCACAACTTCTTCGCCTGCTTTCACTCCGTCGCGAATCTCCTGCATCCCATCCGGAGCCAGCCCATCCGCCTGCACCACCACGCGCCGGAAATTCTTGTCGCCCTCCTTGCGGAAGGCCCAGTCTTTATCGTGCAATCGCATGATCGAAGTCGCGGGAATAACCACACGCTCAACCATCCTTCGCGACCGGAACTTCGCCACCGCAAACATCCCCGGCCGCAACCCGCCTTCACGATTGGCCAGCACGATCCTTACTTTCGCGGAGCGCGTGTTCGGGTCGAGCACCTGCGAAATATTCGTCACCCTTCCCGAAAAAACGCGATTGCCGTATGCATTCAGACGAATCTCCGCCGTGTCTCCCAGATGCACATCGCCCAAATCGTTCTCAAACACATCACACACCACCCACACCTGGCTCAGATCGGCGATGGTAAAAAGATTCGGCGTATTGTCCAGGCTCTTCACCCCTTCATAACCAGAAACGTTTTGCTCCACAATCGTTCCTGAGACCGGTGCGCGTAAATCAATCAGCGAACTCGGATGCGCCGGGTCCGCCCCCAGCACCCGCACCCGCTGCTCCGCCGTCGACACATCCACCTTGACTTTGTCTTCCGTATCCTGCGCCGTCTCCAGGTCCTTCGCCGCAATCGCTCCCTTGTCATAGAGCAGTTGCGCGCGCTCCAGCGCCTTACGCGAAAGCACTTCGTCCGCGACCGCCTTCCGATAATCCGCCATCGCCGCCGCCAGGTCAGGACTCGAAATCACCAGCAGTGTCTGCCCCTTTTTTACCGAATCGCCCAGCTTCACTTTCAGATCGATCACCCGCCCTCCGCCCAGCGACGTGACGTGGATCGTTCGGGTCACATCCGGATTCACCGTTCCATTCGCCGTCAATTCGTTCGGCAGCTTGCGCGTCTCCGCCTTGGCAATCTTGAATAACTCCGGATGCTCCGTCGAAAAAATATCCGGATCAACCGTCACCGGCGCCTTGCTCGCCGCCACCGGCGCCTCGTTCGAACACGCCACGGTGCCCACCAGAGCCGCCAGCATCAAGACGAAAGCGAATCGCGGAGCGGCCGTGCCTCGTACTTGCGAAACGAAACACGCCCGGAGTCGCGAAGCGACGCCATTCATTAGCTCCGGACGTAAGTCCGGGGGGAACCCGGTCCCGGAGAAAGTCCCTTCAGGGACGACACCGCATCTCATCTTCATTGAATAACCTCGCGCCCCACGGCCATATTCAACTGCGCCGCAGCCGTCAAATAAGACCCCACCAGGTTCACGTAACTCAACTCCACGCTGCGGTACTCGGCCTGCGCATTTAGAAAATCCAACAATGACGCCCCGCCATGCTGGTAAGAAAATGTAATCGTGTCGCGCACCCTTACCGCCGCCTGCAAATACTTCGCTTTATAAGGCCGCAGCAGAATCAAATCGCTCTCCACCGTCGCGTAGTTGGTATCCACTTCACTCAACACTCCCGCCTCGGCCGCGTCCCGCAATTTCTCGTTGCGGGAAATATCCACTTGCGTCCGCAGCTTCTCCCCCTGGTTGTGATCAAAAACACGCAACGGGAAAGACGCGCTCAGTCCGATCGTATTTATGCCAAACGGATTATTGTTCGACGAGTTGTGCGTGTACCACACGCCCCACGTCGGATCCGTCGACCCGTTAGCCACCGCCAGCTTATGATCGGTCTTCGCTTTCTCTACCGACTCAGCCGCCGCCTTCAAATCCGGACGCGACTCCATAGCAATCTTGCGGAACTCCTCCTGCGGCATAAGTTGATCGTTGAAATCGTACGTCCCCGCCACATCGAACTGTTCCAGCGGAGTTCGAGAATTCAGCAGCGTTCGCAACTGGATCTTCGCCGTTTCCAGATTCTCTTTTGCGGATTGCAAATCCGATTCATACTGCACCCGTTGCAGCTCCAATCGGTCGAGATCAATCTGCGCAATGTCGCCCGCGCTGTAACGATCTCTGCTGATCCCGAGCAGATGGTCGTAGTAACTAATGTTGTCTTTCGCCAGTTGCAGCACGGCCTTCGCCTGTAGCGCCGAGACAAATGCGCTGCGCAAATTGAACAGCATCGTGCGTTGCATATCGGCGTGGTTCGACTCTGCAATCAGCGTCCCGTTCTTCGCGCTCTCCAGCCGCAACTCCCGCTTATGCTGCCGCTCGTGTAGATAGCTGATGCTCGGCGATTCAAAAGTCCCCGCCAATGGCCGCCACACGCCGTTCTCCGGCGCAATCTGCGTCCCATCCACCGACAAAGTCAGATTCGGATTCGGACGCAGAAACGCCGTAATCTCCTGCGCCCTCGACTCATCGATATTCAACTTGTCCGCCAGCAGCGTCGGATTATCCAACTCGAATCGATCCTTCACCTGCTCCCAAGTCCACACCTGAGGCGGACGCGTCGGCGTCTGCGGCGCCGCTTGCCCCGCTGCCAGTGCGCCCCCCGGCGCCATCCAGAGCAAACACCACCAAACTCTTTTCAGCATTCATTACTCCATGCATCTCTGCGGAACTTCTCTGACCCTTCCGTAGAGACGTAACTTGTTACGTCTGGATTTCCCATTCGCCGCCGCGAATGTGGTTTCCCTGTACCTGATTTTCCCCACAAAGATTTTCTAAAGATGGATGCCCACTCGCCGCAGATGGATTAAGCCGTCAGCGAGGCGCAATCGTTGCCCTAAAAATGATTCGGCAAACTGCCCAGGAATAGGAAGAGATTAAACAGGAAGAGATAAAGGAGGAGCTCGCCCCGCGCTGAGAACGCAAGGCCTCGACTGCGGCACAACATAAGCTACTGAGTCCGCCAACACCCAAATTTCCAAAGCCGGAAGTCCAGCCGTATCCGCAACGATGGCCGGCGGCCCTTGCAACCGGTTGACCCACGCTGAGCTTTTATCGCTTGCGCTCTGCCGCGCCGCGCGCTTGCTCACCGCCGAATCTTCCATCTCGGCCCGCATCGCATGCAGGTCGTCCGTAGCCGAGATCACCGGAAACAACAGCACCAGCGCGCATCCCAGCGCCAGCAAACACTCCGCTGAACCGCGCCACGTATGCTCCCGCAATCGCCCGCGCCGCCACAGCCAGTAAGCCGGCACAGCCAGCAGCAACCACGCGAGATTGAGCACCAACTCCATATTAAGAAAAATGAAGACAACAAACGACACTGCCTCACGTCAGTTTTTCAGAAACCTCAAATTCAAGTCAACGTGACCACAGTACCGCGCATGAAACTCGGAGACTGCCCACTGAAAACTGCCCACTGCCCAGTGGCCACTGACCACTGCCCTAGGGCCCTACCGCCACCTGTAACGCCACCGGAGTCTGCATCTGCTGCTTGTAGATGGCGTTTCGCTTTGCCACCTCGCCGTTCACGTTGACATACACCACGTAAGTCCCGTTCGGCAGGGTTTCGCCAAATGGCAACGCCATTCCAATCGTTCCCCTCTTCAACGGAAAATGCTGATAGCCGATCTCGGTTGCCCTTCCATTCTCCGCGACCGCTTTCACGTCGAAGGTCAGGTCTACATCATCGACGGTCGCATTGGAAACTTCAACGCTACCCTCGATCCGGTTCGCGTTCACATGCGCCGGAACCTTCCACGCCACCGTGAGCGCATCCACCACCTTGATCACAAACCCCTTTTGCACCACCTGCTGCGGTTTCCCGCCATCCCGCACCACCACTACAAACTGAAATTCACCCCCGCGCTGCGCCTCTCCATGCAGCGCTCCGTTATCGTCCAAAATAATTCCTGGCGGCAGCGCGCCCTTCTCAACGCTCCAGTGCAGCACCGGCACGTAATTCCCGCGCGCATGAAGGTTTACCTGATACTGCCCGTGCGGATACGTCAACGGCAGCTCCGCTGGCTCAATCACCAATCCTGCGTTCTGATCTTTCTCACTCGTTGCAGAATCCCGCGAATCGTCTGGCACAACCTTAATCGCAGTCCCAGGCGCAGTCTTCTGCCCAGCACCCGCCTGCCCCAGCGCCGCCACGCCCAGCGCCATCATCAACACGCCCGTCAACGCCCCGCGATATTTATGCTTAATGAACCGCAATATGACCCGCAATCTCAATCTCCATCCCTATTTCATTCCGCTCCCGCACGTATGTCATCCTGAGCGAAGGTTGCGCTTCGCGAAAGCGAAGCACAACCGCAGCCGAAGGACCCCTTACCCGCCTGCACTAACACCATCCCCCACAAGGCAATTTCTATTTCGCCTTTCCGCGCAAGGTTCCGCATTCTCCCACTATGCTACCGGAATCACCCTCAATCCCAGTTCACAATTGGATGTCCAAACACCAAACACGGCCTCACTTTCCAGAATGTAAAGAAATATGCAACTTGCATCACCCCAATTTTTTCTATGCCCGCGCTACTTATGGCCGTCGTTGGGGTTAAGGCAACTAATTCGGCTGTGCTAATCTCCAAACAAAGGCCACCAGCTCCACAACTTAAAACTCTTCAGGGGGAAGTTATGTCTGTTCGCAAGGGAATCATCCTGTTTCTCATGTTCTGCGTTCTTGCTTTTTTGGTTGCCTGCGGCGGCAGCAGCCCAGCCAAAGTCATAGCGCCTCCCAGCGGCGCCTTTAGCAACAGCAACCTCAACGGCACCTACGTCTTCTCGTCCGCCGGATCTGACTCCTCCGGATCGTTCTTGACCCTGGTCGGAAGTGTGACTGCGAATGGCAGCGGAGGCATTACCGCCGGCACCATTGACGTTAGCGACCCCGCCCTCGGCGTAGCGGCCAATCAGTCTATCGCCACTGGTTCGACATATCATGTTGGCGCCGATGGTCGAGGGAACCTCACACTCCTTGGTACTCCTCTCGGAACCATGGTCTTCGATCTTGTTCTCACATCGAGTTCCCACGGACTGGTCACCGAGTTCGATAACAACGGTTCTGGCAGTGGCACAATCGATTTGCAGGCGGCCGTTTCCCAAGCCCAATTCGCGGGTTCTTACACATTTGGCTTTTCGGGCGTTGGCTCAACCTCTTCGTACGCCACCTTGGGTGCGATTACCCTCGCTGCCGATGGAACTACTACCGCCGGTATAGAGGATATAAACAATGGTGGCTCCGCTACCACGAGCCAGGCGATCTCTCTGTCGTCCAAAATCTTGGTGGGCTCCGGAACCACGCCCGGAACGGCCAGCATCGCGGCTGGTGCGGGCACCGCTTACGCGTTTGACGTTTATGCAATTGACAGCACTCACCTCAAATTTATCGAGACCGACGGCCTACTCTTTCTTTCAGGCGACGCCTACACGCAGGCAACTTCTATACCCACCGGACAATTCGTCTACACCATGGCGGGATTAAATGTGAGCGGCACGTCTGCTGTCCCTATCGCAGTTGGCGGCTACCTGACCAACACTGGCGGGGTCATCTCCTCCGGACTTGAGGATTTCAACGACGCAGGAACCGTGAACCAGGTAACCGGCGTCACCGGTAACATCACCGCGCTTACCGGTGGACGTTCGCAGCTCAGCCTTTCCGGCTTCGTGAATGGCGCCGCCAACGACGTTCCCGGCAACTATACTTTCGCCGCGTATCCCTTCACTGCGAACGGAATCACCGGCGTGCAGTTGCTGGAAATTGATGGCGGTTTCACTACTGGCGCCGCCTACTCCCAGACCGCGACTTCACTCGCGGCATCGCAGGGATACGGATTGAATCTCAGCGGCTTCAACTCGACCAGTGAAGAGGATGACATCGCTGAGTTCACCACCACAGCTTCCGCTTTCACCGGGATTGTGGATTTCAATGATCAGGGAGTAACCCTGGCCTCCGGCAAGACCTTGACCGGCAGTTTCCCCTCCGCCGTCGACAGCAATGGCCGGGGCACTGCCACCACCAATTTTTTTAATTACGACTTCTACGTGGTAAACAGCAGTACATTTATTCTTCTCGAAAACGACACTACTCAAGTGGCCCTGGGCACGTTTGAACAACAGAGTTCAGCCGCAGCTGCCGGAGCGGCCCGAGCCGCAGTCTCTATGCTCCGTCCCGCAGTACAGCCGCACGCGGTCCGGCAGAAAAAGAATTAACCCACCAACCATCACGCAACTCCAGGGGCGCGGCCTTCCAGCCGCGCCCCTTTTTGATTCGTATCAGGCCCACCTTCAGTCGTCCCGCCCCCACTTTCATGACCTTAGTTACCTTTAATAAATGACCCTCCTTCCCGCACAATCACCTTAGACTTTTGCAATCCGCGGAGATCACAGTGCTCTACCAACGCCTGCTACGCATTTCCATCTTCATAGTCGTCACCACTTCGCTGGCGTCGGCGCGCGATCTCGCGTTGGTTTCCAACAAATCCAATGCTGTCGCCGCAATCACCGTGACCGATCTCGTCAAAGTTTGCAAAGCTCAAAACAATCGTTGGCCGAATGGCAAGCCCATCACCTTCATCATGCGCTCCCCGGCTGCACCCGAAATGAAGCTGGTTTTGGAAAAGGTTTATGGCATGCCCGAGAACGACGTAAACGGTCTCATCGTCACTTCGAATCATGGACGGCCTAACCACCCCGCCATCCTGGTCGTCTCCTCCGACGAAGAACTCGTGAACAAGGTGGCGTCCCTCCCAGGCGCAATCGGCGTGGTCGATGTGTATTCCATCAACAGCAGCGTTGCAGTCATCAAGATCGCAGGCAAACTCCCCCTCGAGCCCGGCTATTTGTTGCACGGAAATTAAGAAGTAGTCAGTGAGCAGTGAGCAGTGATCAGTGATCAGTGGCCAGCAACGCCCAAGATTTTCTCTGCCCACTGCCCACTGACCACTGACCACTGAATTCAAATGCCCGCACCCGGCAAAAAACGCGTCTCCGAAAAGCTCGGCGCCCATGGACGCCGCTACCCCCGCTTCGCCATCGACGCCCGCATGCATGTCCGCATGTTTCAGGCCGGAGAATTCCAAAGCTGCTGGGGACACTCAACCGAACTCGGCGAAGACGGCATCGGCGCAACTCTCACCGGCGAACTCCAGGCTGGCGAGATCGTTTCCCTCGAAATTCCTCTTCCTCTCAGCCCCTATCCGCTAAAAGTTCGCGCCATCGTCCGCTATCGCGACGGCCTGCGCTACGGATTCGAATTCCTTACCCTCAAAGACGCTCAGCGCGATATCCTCCGCCGCGTCTGCGAAGTTCTCGCCACCAAATCCTGAAGCGTTGACAACTAATCTCGTAATCCGTAAACCTTCAATTACCAAATTACAAAATTCCCAAATTGCAAAATTCTTCCAATTACCACCGTAACTTTCGAGTCACTCCCCCGCGTTCTACCATGCCTCTGGCTAACTTTGAGGGGGAACTTCGAAATGGGTGGTCGTATCACCCGCGCTCCGCAGTCCAAGGAACTCGCCCGCGCCAAAAACCTGCGTCAGGCGCTTGAGCGTGGAGCCCCACCTGCGTTCGTTCCCCCAGTCACATCCAAAACTGCCGCGCCGACCTCTTCTCTCTCCTGGGCCGCCGAACAAAAAGACTCCGCCGCACTCAAGAATCCGAAAAAAATTATTCCTGAGGAGACTCTCGGCCTCCGCCGTCAATTCCTGGAACAGATTTTCCAGAGCTCTCCCGATCCCCTCATCGTCATTGACAATTCTTTCGACATACTCTGCGTCAACCAGGAGTTTCAGCGCATGTTCGGCTACTCCGCCGCGCAAGCCCTGGGCCAGCCCATTGACGGACTGATCTTCCCTCCAGAACGCGCCGCCGAGACGCAATGGATCATGCAATGCCTGCAGCGCACCGAACGCCTGACTTTCGAAACCCAGCGCCGCCACAAAGATGGCACTCTGCTCGACGTTTCGGTTTCCTGCGCTCCGCTTATTATCGACGGCCGCACGGTCGCCTTCTACGCCATATATCGCGATATCTCTGAGCGCAAGCGTGCCGAAGCTCTCAGCTCCGCTCTATATCGCATCGCCGAAAAAGCCAGCGCCGCACAGGATCTCCAGCAGTTCTTCGCGTCCATTCACAGCATCGTCGACGAACTCATGTGCGCCCGCAACTTTTCCATCGCCATTCATGACGCCGACTCCGGACTGCTGACCTTCCCCTACTTCGTCGACGAGCGTGAGTCCGCTCCCGCCTCTGCCAAGCCTTCAGGCCTTACCGAATATGTAATCCGCACCGGAGAACCTGTGCTGTGCACTCCCGAACTTGCGAAACAAATGCAGCAGCGTGGCGACGTGAAACTCGCCGGCGCCACCCCGTTTCAATGGCTGGGCGTCCCGCTCAAGGTGAACACTCACATCCTTGGCGCGCTCGTACTTAAGAGCTATTCCAAGAACACGCTCTTCCTTGAGCGCGACAAAGAAATCCTCACTTTGGTTTCCCAACAATTAGCCGCCGCCATCGATCGCAAACGTAGTGAGCAGGCACTGCGCCGCTCCGAAGTCCGCTATCGCTCTCTGGTGCAAACCGCCGTCTACGGAATTTATCGCTCCAGCCTCGAAGGCAATTTTCTCGACGTCAATCCAGCTCTCATCGGAATGCTCGGCTACAACTCTGCTCTTGAAGTCCTGGCCCTCGACCCCCAGAAAGATGTTTTCGTCGAGCCCCGCGAATACGCCCGCCTGGTGGACGAATTCCGCCGCGCCGGGCGCATGGACGGATTTGAAGCCCGCTGGCGCCGCAGAGACGGCACCTCGATCACCGTTCGCATCAGCGGACGCGCCGTCGCCGGCGGCGACGAGCCCTCCAACGTTCTCGAAGCCATTGCCGAAGACATCACCGAGCGCCGCGTCCTCGAAGATCAATTCCGCCAGGCCCAGAAAATGGAGGCGGTCGGCCGCCTCGCCGGCGGCATCGCTCATGACTTCAACAATCTGCTCATGGTCATCAGCGGATATACCGAAGTCCTCCTCGACCAGCTCACACTCGACAACCCGTTGCATGCCCGGGCCGAAGCTATTCGCCAGGCCTCGGATCGCGCCTCCGCCCTCACTCGTCAGCTTCTCGCCTTCAGCCGCAAACAACATCTCGAGCTAAAGGTCATCGACGTCAACGCTATCGTCACCAACATGGAGCGTCTCCTCCGCCCGCTCATCGGCGAAGACGTCGAACTCACCACCAATCTCGAACCTGCCGTGGGCTGCACTCGCGCCGATGCCGGCCAGCTTGAGCAAGTCATCATGAACCTCGTCGTCAATGCCAAAGACGCAATGCCCAACGGCGGCAAACTTTGCATTCGCACTTCGAGCATCACCCTCGACGACTCTCACAGCTCCGAGAACACTTTCATCAAAGACGGCCCCTACGTCATGATTTCCGTCACCGACTCCGGTGAAGGCATGGACCGTGAAACTCAGGCCCGCATCTTCGAACCCTTCTTCACCACAAAAGAAAAGGGCAAAGGCACCGGCCTCGGCCTCTCCACCGTCTACGGAATCATCAAACAAAGTGGTGGATACGTTTTCGTCCAGAGCGAACTCGGACGCGGCACCGTCTTCACCATTTATTTTCCGCGCGTCGACGAACCCTGCGACACTCTCGGTGTCATTCCGGTTTCGCTGGCCGCCGCCGGTGGATCTGAAACCATCCTGCTCGTTGAGGACGAGGAGTCCGTCCGCGAGCTTGTTCGCGAAACCCTCGCGGCCCGCGGCTATCGCGTCCTCGAAGCCAACAGCGGAACCGCCGCGCTTGCCCTCGCCGCCAGCCGTTCCGACGTCATCGAGCTCGTAATCACCGACATCGTTATGCCCGGCCTCAGCGGTCACGAACTCGTCGAACAACTCCTGCGTGCCCGCTCCGGTATCAAAGTCCTCTATCTCTCCGGCTATGCCCAGGACGCGTTCGCCACCCCGCTCGCTTCCGGCGCCGAAACCGCCTTCCTGCAAAAACCCTTCACCTTGCAAAACCTCTCCCGCAAAGTCCGCGAAGTCCTCGGCCCTCCTATCAACTAGTTCGTCCCGGTCCCCAGGAAATCAGCAGGATCTTCGTCTTACCCTGTGTCCCTCTGTGTCCCCTGTGGTAAAGGTCTTGGTTTTAACCTCTCAACCCGCCCCGCGTATCCCCCAAAATCTTCACCCTATGAACCTGTACCCTCGCTCCCATCATCAGTACAATAAGAGACTGGAGGAAAATCATGGCTTATGAACTGCCCCCCCTGCCTTATGACTACGCGGCGCTAGAACCCGTAATCGATAAGCAGACGATGACCCTGCACCACGACATGCACCACGGTGCCTACGTCAAGAATCTCAACGCTGCAATCGAAAAGCATCCCGAACTCGGCAAGAAAACCCCCGAAGATCTAATCCGCGATCTCAATTCCATTCCTGAAGACATTCGCGGCGCCGTCCGCAACAACGGCGGCGGCCACGTCAATCACTCCATGTTTTGGAAGATCATGAAGCCCAAAGGTGGAGGCGATCCCAACGGCCCCATCGCCCAGGTCATCACCAAGACCTTCGGCAACTTCAAGGATTTTCAAACTAAGTTCAACGACGCCGGCGTCAAGCAATTCGGCTCCGGATGGGTCTGGCTCGCCGGTAAACAAGGCGGCGAAGTCCAAATCATCTCCACCCCGAATCAGGACAGTCCCATTTCGCAAGGCCTCTTCCCGATTTTCGGCAATGACGTCTGGGAGCACGCCTACTACCTGAAATACAACAATCGCCGGCCGGAATATCTTGCTGCCTGGTGGAACGTAATCAACTGGGACGAAGTCAATCAACGCTTCGAATCCTTCAAATCAGGCAAGTCCGTACAAGAGCCAGCCATGGCACATCGCTAGAACTGGAACCTCTGCTTGGAATGTGTAGGGCGGGCGCCCTCGCCCGCCCTTTGACGTTGCCGTTGATTTTGCTTTTGATCTAAAGGCCATCGGCACGGCTCACTTGGAGACAGCCGCCTCGCTTGTCCAGCGAAGCGAGCGGGCCTCAGCGGATGTCGACCAGTTCCAGGAAGAATAAAGGCCCTGCGCCGCCAAGCGCAGGGCCTGTCCTTAATTCAATCAACCGCAACTAAGCTGCCGCGGTCTCCGCATACTCATCCGGATCAGCCTGAAAGGCCTGTCGGCACTCCTCCGAGCAGAAAGAGTATTTCTTGCCCGCAAACTGAGTCTGAAATTCCGCTTTCGTGTCGTCCACCTTCATTCCACAAACCGGATCAGTGGTCATGATTCCTCCTGCATAGAATTTTGTTCCCACTCAAAGGTTATCTGCCTGCAACAACCTTACCGTTCTCGTCCTACTCTCCAAGTAACTGACCCCGCTCAGCTTGTTCCGCTCCTGGTCTTTCTCACTCGTGATCAGCGGAAAATTCTTCCGCTTCCTGTGAACGTTATACCTACGGGATTGCCGTGACGTTCAGTGTGTGACATCCCATCTCTGCCTGGAACCGAGCCGGACTGGCATCCGTATCTAAGGGAGAAGCCTTATGCGCCAGTCCAACTTATGCGCCAGTCCAAAAGGTCCCGCAATTTTCTCTTTATGGCCGTTCTTTATCTGGGATTTTGTATGGTGGCAGCCATCTTCATAGCCGACGGAACGATGCACCCGAGTCGCCGCATTCTGACGCAGGAATCTGAGATCACGATGCGCCAAGCAGCGCTTCGACTCAATGCTGATCTCAGGGAAGTTTCCATTTCAGCCCAAGATCAGATGCTGCTCCGCGCATGGTCCATCAGACCGAATCGCAGTAACGGAAACGCAGTGATCCTCCTCCATGGACTTGCCGACAACCGCATTGGCATGGCAGGTTACGCGCAATTCCTTCTCGCCAACGGCTTCACGGTACTGCTTCCCGATTCGCGCGCGCACGGTGCGAGCGAAAGCGACCTGGCAACCTACGGGCTTCTCGAACGCAACGACATCCGCCAATGGTTCGAGTTTCTCTCCGCCGAAGACCACCCGCGCTGCATCTTTGGCTTTGGGGAATCTATGGGCGCCGCCGAACTCCTCCAGTCCCTGACAGTTGAGCCGCATTTCTGCGCGGTCGTCGCCGAATCCCCATTCTCCAGTTTCCGTGAAATTGCTTACGATCGCATGGGCCAGCCTTTTCACCTCGGCACTTGGTTTGGCCGCACGCTTTTTCGTCCCATAGTCGAATTTGCTCTACTCTACGTCCGCTGGAAATACGGCCTTGACATGCGCGAAGTCTCGCCCGAAGATGCTGTTGCAAAAACTAATGTCCCAATCTTCTTGATTCACGGCCAGCTCGATAACAATATCTCTCTCCGACACTCTCACCGGATTCAAATACACAATGCGAGGATAGTTCTTTGGGAAGTTCCCGGCGCGGACCACTGCGGTGCCGTCAGCGTAGCTCCTGAAGAGTTCGATCGTCGTCTACTGTCGTGGTTTTCCACCAACCAGCAACTGAGGCTGAGAACCGAGAACTGACTACTGAGAACCGCCCCGCTTTCTGCATTTCCTGTGCACCCTCTGTGCACAATCGGCTCTCCACACTTCACACCAGCTCCGCGGGTTCTTCCCCACGGCCCCAACCTGAGCCATCCACGCGCCTTGCCGCTCCGAAAGAACGAAGTCTTGATCCGTGATAATCCGCGAAAATCCGTGGCCATGATTATCCTCAACTGCACCAAAAATACTGAATTGACCGCGTCGCTTTTCGCTCGTACATTCGGTCTCGCCCCTCGAACAAAAAATAAAGGCCAACTTGATCGAAGATACAAAAACGGTCGAGACGCAAGCTGTTCGACCTGCAACCACCACGATTCACTCATCAACAACAAGAATGGTCCCCGCGCATGAAAGCAGCAACTCCATGGATCACGTATCGCACTCGCTTCCTGGTCAAAGCCCGGCAACTCACCTCCAGCCTCACCTTCACCGACGCTCTCGGCCGTCAGCAGTCCGGCTGCAAGGGCGACTACCTGGTCGAATCGTCCGACGGCATTCGTCGAATCGCTTCCCAGAAAATTTTCGAGGATGTTTATGTGCCGTTGCTCCAGAGCAACACTCCTGGACCAGCCAGGATTCGCCGGAACCCCGACGCGTGGGATCGCCGCGAGATCTTGCCATTGCCGGAACGCTCTCAGAAAGTCTCTGCCGTTATACCGATGTCGCCTCCTCTTGGCCGCAAATCTCCGCAGCCGTACCGCGACCGCCGCTCTCCCACCCCGGGCATTCGCTCGCTCTGACCAGTCAGGCGCTCGTCGGTTCCGTTTCCAGCGCTGCCGCATTCGACAGCGCTGCTTTTGGATGGCGCAGCGCTTTTAGCGCTGCGATGAGCCTCCTGTTACAAATGCGGGCTTTAGCCCATGAGGTAAGCCGTCTAAACCTCGCATCCGGGCATTGCTTCAGCGATGCTGTTAACTTCCCCCAACCAGCCACGCCTCTAGCCGCTGCGCCTTCTCGCCCCGTCTTCCACAGGACCCAAAACATCACCTGCCAACCTCTCCCCGCAAGTGTGAACACACGATGAATTACCCTTGTGGAAATCGATTCCGCCACCCCCGCACCAAGCCCGTCATTGTTGAGGATACAACCCATGGTGTTTCTCTCTTGACAGGCACAATAAGCGGGAGTAACTTTGCATTCCCATAGGCCTTTGAAACGAGTCTCGCGGGAACGAGGCCAATTTCATCTGGCACACTGAGAAACAAAAATCCGGCGGGGTGGCGTCAGGCCAGAGGTGACCGGTGCCATCCCGTAAACGTAACAAAACAATAAGTAATGGCCACAATCCGGACGCCAGAAGCCGGAAGCCAAACACGATGAAGTGCGGTGGCCGTTCCCCGATCTCCCCCCGGAGAACGACCGGAAATTAATGGATCCGCCATTCGTATCAGGGCACCGGCTTTAGCCATGCCGTCCGAGCCCAAACGAGATGGGGGCTTTATCCCCCGGGATATTTGAGGAGCCCAAGATGGAAGCCTTAACCCGACTGGTCGCCGACTCCCTGGCCCGCCACGGCCTGGATCGTCCCGTCGACCTCCGCCGTCTCCAATGGTCGCGCTGGTTCCGTTGCGATTCCACTCATAGCCTGCTCATCGTTCCCAGCAAACCCGGCATCTTCGCCTTCGCCGAGGAGGTTCTGGCTGGCGCAGCGCTTCAGCGCTGCGATTCCCTGCCGCGCACGGATGCGGCTTTAGCCGCCGAGGAAGTGCCCGTGAAGCGCATGCTCGCTGTTCTCCAATTCGCCGAGGACGACGACATGGCCTTCGTCCTCGACCGCATGTTCACTCGCATCAATCCCATGCGCGAGCGCCTCGCCTCCGGACGCTGCTTCCTGCGCTTCGTCGTTGTCGAAGACCAGGTCCAGCGCCGCAGCATCTGCGCCGCCCTCAACCAGTGGATGCTCTCCTCCGCCGAAAAAGCGAGTGGCTTCCCCTCCGACTTCTCCTCATCATTGGAAATGGCCAGTGTGGCACGGGCGCCCTCGCCCGCGTCTGCCGACAGCAATCCAAAATCAGCCCAGGCTGCGCAGCCGATCCTGAGACCAGATTTTCCGTACCCGGCTCCGAGCATAGATTCCGGAGCCGCCAAGAATCTTCACTGTCCTCAGCCCCTCCCCTCCGGTTTCTGAACCGGAGAGATTCTCAGAAGGGGACAGCCTCAGTCCTGGTGGAGCAGGCCTTCAGGCCTGCATTAAAGACGGGCATTGGAAATGGGGCTTTAGCCCCACCGATTGGATTTGGGACGAAAGATTGGCCAGAAACGATGATCCAGCCGCCAAGGGCGACGGCATTCATTAGCCCCGAACGAAAGTCCGGGGTAGACAGGCATGAGAACGAGTCCCACAAGGGACGGCACCCTTTACGCGAACGCTCTTTACAACGAACACGTTCCACCCCCCAAATGCCCCCATTTGGGAACCCAATTCCCGCACCCGCCGCTCCGGGACGCTCGAATCGGGCTTATGTTGATTAGAATCTAATAACTAATGGAGAAAGCAATGCCTGAGCTCAAAACCACCAACCCTGCGGCCGCTCCCGCAACCCCTGTTACCGCGACCAACAAGCAGACCGCCGGCGGCCTTTCTTTCCGCCGCCTCTTCACCAAGCCCGGCGTCTCTCCCTACGACGAGCTCGAATGGGATCTCCGCCTCGCCCAGATCACCGATGCCAAAGGCAATGTGATCTTCGAACAGAAGGACGTAGAAGTCCCCAAAGACTGGTCCATGACCGCCACCAACATCGTCGCGTCAAAATATCTGCACGGCAAGCTCGACACACCCGACCGCGAAACCGGAGTCCGCCAGCTCGTCACCCGCGTCGCCGAGACCATCCGCAACTGGGGACTGGCCCAGGGCTACTTCAAGACTCCCGAAGACGGCGCCACCTTCCACGATGAACTTGTCCACATTCTCGTCCGCCAGTACGCCGCCTTCAACTCGCCCGTCTGGTTCAACGTCGGATGCGACCGCATCGAGCCCAACTCTGACGCCCGCAACTGGCACTGGAATCCGCAAACGCAGCAAGTAGAATTCGGCGTCACCGGATACAGCACGCCGCAGTGCTCTGCCTGCTTCATCAACTCGGTGAAGGATTCTCTCGATTCCATCCTCACCCTCGCGAAAACTGAAGGCATGCTCTTCAAGTGGGGCAGCGGCACAGGAACAAATCTTTCTCCGTTGCGTTCTCAAACCGAAGGCCTCAGTGGCGGAGGCACCGCCAGCGGCCCGCTCAGCTTCATGAAAGGTTTCGACGCTTTCGCAGGCGTCATTAAGTCCGGAGGCAAAACTCGCCGGGCCGCCAAGATGGTCATCCTCAACGTCGACCATCCCGATATCGTCGAGTTCATCGAGTGCAAACAGAAAGAAGAAGCCAAAGCCCACGCGCTCGTCGCGCAAGGCTACGACGGATCGCATCCCGATTCCGATGCCTACTCTTCCATCTTCTTTCAGAACGCCAACAATTCCGTCCGCGTCACCGACGACTTCATGTACGCCGTTGTTCGCGACACTGATTTCTCCACCAAGTCCGTGCGCGATGGCGCCGTCGTGAAAACTTACAAAGCTAAAGACTTGATGCGGAAAATTTCCGAAGCCACCTGGCACTGCGGCGATCCCGGCATGCAATACGACACCACCACCAATCGCTGGCACACTTCGAAAAACACTGCGCGCATAAACGCGAGCAATCCTTGCAGCGAATACATGTTCCTCGACGATTCCGCCTGCAACCTCGCCAGCCTCAATCTTTTGAAGTTCGCACCCAACGGAACTTTCGATGTCGAAGCATACCGTCACGCAGTCGATGTCCTGATCACCGCGCAGGAAATTCTCGTCGACAACGCGGGATATCCAACTGAAATGATCATGCGCAACTCTCATGACTATCGCCCGTTGGGATTGGGTTACGCAAATCTCGGCGCACTCTTGATGGCCGCGGGATTGCCTTACGACTCCGACGCCGGCCGGGACTACGCCGCCTGCGTCACCGCCATCATGTGCGGCGAAGCCTACCTGCAGAGTTCCCGCATCGCCGAACAATGCGCTCCTTTGACTCCCGCAACCGAAGCCACAAAAAAGAATCTCGCCGAAACTAATCTCGGTGCCGGCATAGCCCGTGTGGGGACGGACGCATTCGTCCGTCCAGCGAGCGAAGCGAGCAGCCCCGAGCACATGCCTGGCGGCGCCGCCCCCGGCTGGTACATAAACCGCGAGCCGTTTCTTGACGTAATCCGCATGCACCGCGCCAGCGTCAACAACATAAATAAAAACAACGTCCCCACCAACGTTTACGAATCCAGCAAACAATGCTGGGACGAAGCCCTAGCCCACGGCGAAAAGTTTGGCTATCGCAACAGTCAGGTAACGGTCCTAGCCCCTACCGGCACCATCGGTTTCATGATGGACTGTGACACAACCGGGGTGGAACCGGATTTGGCGCTGGTGAAGTACAAAAAGCTGGTTGGTGGAGGGATGATTAAGATCGTCAATCAGACTGTGCCGACGGCGCTGTTTAAGCTGGGATACGATCACGATCAGGCGAACGCGATTGTCAGTTACATCGATGCGACGGGAACTATCGAAGGCGCACCGGGTGTGAAGGACGATCATCTCGCTGTGTTTGATTGTTCGTTCAAGCCGGCGAAGGGGACACGCTCGATTGCTTACATGGGACATCTTCGGATGATGGCGGCGACGCAGCCGTTTATCTCTGGAGCCATATCGAAGACCGTCAATCTTCCCGAGAATGCTTCTGTCGAAGACATCATGGAGGCTTACCTTCAGGCTTGGAAGCTTGGGTTGAAGGCTGTTGCGGTTTATCGCGATGGCTGCAAAAAATCTCAACCGTTGTCTGCCGCCGGAACGAAGACTGCCAACTCCAGTAAAGATGACCCGCGGCCGGGGGCGGCCGCGCCACACGAAGAGGACAACCTCAACGCGCCTCCGCGAGCGGTGCGGCACAAGCTGCAGGAAGAGCGCGCTTCGATCACGCACAAGTTCAACATAGGAGGCCACGAGGGCTACATCACTGTTGGCCTTTATCCCAACGGAGATCCCGGCGAACTTTTCATCACCATGGCCAAAGAAGGTTCCACGGTCAGCGGCCTGATGGATAGCTTCGCCCTCGCCGTTTCCATTTCGCTGCAACACGGCGTGCCGCTGAAATTGTTCTGCGAAAAATTCGCGCACACCCGCTTCGAGCCCAGCGGCTGGACCAGCAATCCCGACATCGGCTTCGCCAAGTCGATCATGGACTACATCTTCCGCTGGCTCCAGTTGCGCTTCCTCACCGGCCAGCAGGGAATGCTGTTCGAAAATCTGCGACTGAAGCCGTCAGCTATCAGCTCTCAGCTGTCAGAAGAAGCGGCATCCGCCGTCCGGCGTCCGGAAGGCGGGGGCCGGGAAGCGGGCAGCGGTTCTGTTCACGCCGCCGACGCGCTGGCCGGCATCATCGACCTGGGCGACGCCCCCAGTTGCAGCTTCTGCGGCAGCATCATGACGCGCAACGGTTCGTGCTATCGGTGTGGGAGTTGTGGCAGCACTAGCGGGTGCAGCTAAAATTCGTGCGGGGACGGACGCATTCGTCCGTCCGCGAGCGCAGCTCGCCCGGTTTTTTGGGCGATGCCAACTTAGCGGTGCTGGATGCACTTCAAGATTGTGGGACGATTTCGAATGTTGAAGTGATCGCATCCTGTTGAACGGTTTCGTGAAAGGACATGGCTTCAGCCATGCCAAGGGCCAATCCATCTCAACGGCTTCAGCCGCCGAGGTCGAACTAAAGATATTTTTAACGTACTGTGAGAGGGACACGGCACGCCGTGTCCCTTTTTGCTTGTGTTGGCGGGGCCAAGACTTTATGCAGATGGATCTAACGTTCAAGAATTACCCTTGCTTCTCGTCAGTGAATCCGATACGACTGACGCTGGGAACAGGTTTTTCGCTTTCATCGGCATCAACAACGCCGGATGGGGTTTAAGGTTTCTCGGTTCCATTTTTTCGGTCTTGCCCTCCACGGCCAGGCTTTCAAATCTCTAGGTGGACGTGTTGGTGGAATCCCACGTTTCGCAAACAACGCGAAACATGGGGCACCCGCGGGTTGTGATGTGTCCGGGGTACAGCAGGTTCCTCACCGGGCTTTCAGCCCGATTCGGAATGACAAAGGTTTTTGAGGAACGACTGAAGTTATGCCTGCACGTCTGTGGTGCTTCCAAATCCCTAGGTGGACATGTTAGTGGAATCCCACGTTTCGCAAAGGAGGCGAAACATGGGGCACCCGCGGGTTGTGATGGTGTCCGGGGTACAGCAGGTTCCTCACCGGGCTTTCAGCCCGATTCGGAATGACAAAGGTTTTTTGAGTTGTGAACGACTGAAGTTTATGCCCTGCGCGCCTGTGGTGCTTCCAAATCCCTAGGTGGACGTGTTAGTGGAATCCCACGTTTCGCAAAGGACGCGAAACATGGGGTACCCGCGATTGTGATGATGTCCGGCGTTCAGCGCACAGCAGGTTCCTCACCGGGCTTTCAGCCCGATTCGGAATGACAAAGGTTTTTTGTGGAACGACTGAAGTTGTGCCTGTACGTCTGTGGTGCTTCCAAATCCCTAGGTGGACGTGTTAGTGGAATCCCACGTTTCGCAAAGGACGCGAAACATGGGGCACCCGCGGGTTGTGGTGATGTCTGGCGTTCAGCGCACAGCAGGTTCCTCACCGGGCTTTCAGCCCGATTCGGAATGACAAAGGTTTTTTGGGGTTTGCGGCGACTGAAGTCGTGTTGTTCGCGGCCGTGGTGCTTTCAAATCCCTAGGGGGGACGCGGTAGTGGAATCCCACGTTTCGCAGAGGACGCGAAACATGGGGCACCCGCGCGGAGCCGAAGGGTGGGATTCCACGGACCCGTCCCTGTAATGCCTCGGGGCTGAAGCCCGATTTCTTTTTCGCGCTCAACGCGGCGCTGAAGCGCCGCTCTTCCACGGTGCTGCTTGCGGCGGCGCTGACCGAATAGATCCGGCGGGGGAAGCAGGGTCGCCGGGTGCCCCATCTTTTGCATTCTGTGCGAAAGATGGGATTCCACGGACCGTCCCTCTAAGGATTTGGGAGAGCGCTGGAGTGCTGCGCCGCCCAAAGTGATGGAGCTCCAATCGACGATCATCCCTCACACATCTCTAGCCAGTGTGGTTGGTATTGAGCACGTCCACGGGGGCTGAAGCCCGGTTGCTTTGTGTGCTGTACGCGGCGCTGAAGCGCCGCTCTTCCACGGTGCTGTAGGCTTCCACGATGGTGCGCGGGTTCGTAATGCGTGTGTCTGAGCAAGAAATCACGGTAGCATTTTCGCTCCGGGCGCTGGCGCGACCGTGGAAGAGCAGCCCTTCCAGGGCCGCGTCAGGTCGCGCAAAGATTCTGGGCTTTTAGCCCCGGTGGTCGCCTTTCACGCCCTCTCACCATTCCCACTTTGGAAGCAATTTCTTCTATCGCGTGACAGATGTCACAGTCGATTACCTCCCGACGCTTCTACGATGCGAGCCATGGATGACTCTCAACGCACGTTCTTCATCACGACGGTTGCATGGCAACGTTTGCCTATCTTTCGCGTCGAAGCTCGGGCGCGGCTTTTGATCGAGGTTCTGTTTGGATATCGCGCCCAGGGGAAATATCTGCTGCACGAGTTTGTCGTGATGCCTGACCATATTCATTTATTGATGACGCCTGCGTCCGAAATTTCGTTGGAGCGGGCCCTGCAATTCATTAAGGGTGGATATTCGTATCGGCTGCGTAAGGAAGAGACGATAAAGGTGTGGCAGGAGAGTTTTACGAATCATCGGATTCGAGATGCGGAGGATTACGAAAGGCATTGCGAATATGTCCGTATGAATCCGGTGCGCGCGAGGTTGGTACGGGATGCGGCGGCATATGCGTTTTCGTCGGCGAGTTCAGGGTTCCGGTTGGATGGAACGCCACTGGGGCTGAAGCCCGGTTTCTCCAAGAGCGCTTGACGCGGCGCTGAAGCGCCGCTCTTCCACGGGATCTTTGGGATTGGGATAGGCGTCTCGTCGGCGATTCTTGACGTTTCCTGTCAAGGGGGGGTAGGCGATACGAATCCGGGCTATCGTGATCAGAACAAACGAGAAATATTGTTGGCTGTTGTGTCCCATTTACCCTGTCCAATTTGTCATACTAGATATATAGGGTAAATATCATTGCGGTGAGCGGAATTGTTTGGATCGCGGCCTTTCATGAGGCTGCGATTTTTATTTTGGGGAGTGATGAGGTGGGGGACGGGAAACCAGGGTTTCTCGCTGCGCTCGCAATGACAACATCAATCAAGACGGCAATTAAGACGGCACAAGGGAAAAAGGAGTCTAGGATGAGGCGGAAGGCGAATCGGATGGCGGGCGGGAAGTTGAAGGATTGCAAGGAACGGGGAGAGTGGGCGGAGCTTTATTTCATGATGTTGGCAGCGGGGCTGGCAATGAAGGTGTCGAAGCCGTTTGGGGACTCGGGAAGGTATGACGTGGGAGTAGAGAGCCGTAAGGCGGGCATGAACGGGCGGGTGCTGCGAGTGCAGGTGAAGTCGACGATCTATAGGCGGCGCGGGGATTGCTACAGCTTGAATGTGATGGGGCCACGGCGACAGAAGTATCAGCCGGGGACAGTGGATTTTTTTGCGATCCTGCTGATTCCGATGGATGACTGGTACATCATCCCGTTTGAGGTGATGGGGAGGACGAATTCGTCGATCCACTTTACGCCGAAGGGGAAGCGGCAGAAGTATGGAGAGTATCGGGAGGCGTGGCACTTGTTGAAGGAGACAGGGCTGACGATTCAGGCTTGTTGTGAGGAGTGGGCGGAGGTGCGAGAAGGAGGGACCTCGAGTTCCGGAATGACAAATTCTTGGGGGAGGTGAGGTTATCGTCCGGAAGAGAATGAATCGTCCGTGTCTCCCACGTTTCGCAAAAAACGCGAAAGATGGAGCACCCGCGGCTTGTGATGGTGTCCGCCCAGCAGGTTCCTCATCGGGCTTTCAGCCCGATTCGGAATGACAAAGGTTTTTTGGAGTTGTGGCACGACTGAAGTCTTGTCCTGCACGGCCGTGGTGCCTCAAATCCCTAGGTGAACGCGTTAGTGGAATCCCACGTTTCGCAAAGAACGCGAAACATGGGGCACCCAGATTGATGGGGCACCCAGATTTCTTAGATACATCCCTACGGCGAAAATCCTAACAGTGGAGTGGGAGGTTGCTGCTCCAGCAATCGGCGATGATCAGCCAGGCTCCGAGGCGGCGCCAGTTTTTTACGTATTTGCCGCGGTCGGCCATGATGGTGCCGTCGGGCTGGCGGATCGCGACGGTGTAGCGTCCGATTTCCATGGCGAGATCGCCGGAGGTTTCGACGCGCGAAGTTTCGAGGCGAAGATCTTCGTATCCGGCGTCGGCGAATTGGTGGAGCAGGCGCTCGACCGCCTTGGGACCGTAGGCGGGCTCGTAATGCGGGACCATGAACGCGCCATCCTGCGCGAAGAGTGCGCCTGCCAGATCGTAGTTGGCGGTGTTGAAAGACGTGACAAAATCCTGGGAAAGGTTGCTGATGAGAGAGGACGCATCCAAGAACGGACGGGAGTCCGCCACCGAACTCGAATAGGGCCGATACATCTACTACCTCCTGGGGGAAGGCCAAGAGCTTCGTCCACGGCCAGATGGACCTCGCTCTCAATGCAGGAGCATTCTAGCGCAAGACGGGGCTGTGGAAGAAGAAAAGTTTGTTAGCTGGGGGATGGGAGCTGGCGGAGTTTTCTTGCGCGAGAAAATTTGCGGAGAGGAATACTAAAAGCTTTCACACGGGGAGCCCAGGGTGAGCTTCGAGACGTGTCGTGTTCTGCAAAGGGAACGGTCTCCGTCTACAATGTTTGAGGATTTAATTTTTTAATCATGATGAGGAGAAAAGCGAATGGAACGGAAGGCAAGCGCAGTGTGGAAGGGCGGGCTGAAGGATGGGAAGGGATCGATTTCGGCTCCGGGGGGAGTGCTGAAGGATACGCCGTATTCGTTTACGTCGAGGTTTGAAAATGGGCCGGGAACGAATCCGGAGGAGTTGATTGCGGCGGCGCACGCGGCTTGCTTTTCGATGGCGCTGTCGGCGCAACTGGGCGGGGCGAACCTGAAGCCGGATAGCATCAGCACGAACGTGACGCTGACGATGGAAAAACAGGACTCGGGGTGGACGATTACATCGAGCCACATCGATGTAGTAGGAAAGGTTCCGGGAGCGGATGCGGCGGCGTTCCAGAAATATGCGGAAGCAGCGGAGAAGGGATGTCCGGTGTCGAAGGTGTTGAACGCGAAAATTTCGATGACGGCGAAGCTGGGGTAAAAGTCTACGGCGTCAGTACTCAATTATTTCTTAGTCAGTGATTATTTTCGCGAACACTTGCCGCCCATGCGACGAGTTCCTGGCGACTCATGAAGTTCAGGATTCGGCCGGGATCGATTCCGGCCGATTTTGCTGCAGCGAGACCGAATTCGATGAATCTTAGTTGAGACGGTCCGTGCGAGTCGGTGCCGAGGGAGATTCGACATCCAGCTTTTTTTGCGATGCGGATGAGGTCGATACTCAGGTCCTGGCGATCAGGGTAGGAATCGATTTCGACGGCTTTATCGAGTTCGGCGGCGAGTGAGAATACGCGGGACCAGTCGGCGGTTAATCCTGCGCGGAAGTTGTAGATGCGTCCGCGAGGGTGCCCGAGGATTTGAATATCAGGATTTCGCAATGCGGCGAGGTAGCGGTCGGTTTGTTCATCTTTTCTGCGCAAAGCAGAATGAAAGCAACCTAGAACGAGGTCGAGCGAGGCCAGCGAATCGCGATCCATATCGCCGTCGCCTGTGGGGCTAAGGTTGAGCTCGATCGAATGAAGAACGCGCACTGTGCGGCCTTCCGCTTGCAGAGCTTCGTTGACGGTCGCGATTTCTGCGGCCTGTTGTTTTAACTGCTCTTCGTTAATCCCTCCTGCGATTTTCAAGCCTTTGGAGTGATCGGTGATGGCAATGTACTCGTAGCCGAGAGCGTCGGCGGCGAGAGCCATTTCCTGAACGGACCCGGAACCGTCGCTCCAGACGGTATGCATCTGAAGATCGCCGTTGGGTTTCTGAGTCTTGCCGGGTGCATCGCGAAGGATGGCCTGCGCCTGTGTCCAACTAAGAAAATTTTGTCGGATGGCGGGAGGATCGGGAACGGCTGGCGGACGGTCCAGCCATCTGCTGACAATTTTTTCGAGATACGGTCCGATGCCTGGCAATTCCGTGAGCGAGCGACGTTCGCGATGCAATTGACTGGCTTCGTCGGGCCAAAGGAAAGCTTTTCGCGAGGCGCGGCGGAAGGCTTTTTGCAGGGGCTGAGAGGCGGACTCCGCCTCGGTCGCAAGGAGTTCCGCGATTTCAGAATTTGTCAGCGGAGAGCCTGCGGAGTTGGTGGCGGACTTCCGCGGGGACGGCAGCGCACGCGATTTCTTCTCGGGCTTATTCGGGGATCGGCTGTCCCTTGGCATGTTCAGTTAGCATCCGTGATCGCGAGTTTATGTTCGTGATTTCCGGGTGTATGAGGCTAAATGAGCGCGAAGTGTTGCTCCGAAGGTGGAGTGGTGTGGAAGCGCAATGGCAGCGGCTAAAGCCAGGTCGTTTTTGGTTCGGGTTTCGGCACGGGTGAAGGCGTGCGCTGATGCGAATCTTTATCTGTCCGGAGTTATGTATCCGATTCCTGTTTCAGAGGGCGCGGGGTATGGACCGCGCCCTCTGAACTATTAAGGATCTATTTCCCGGATGACTGCGATGCGGCTGAGTGGGAGTCGAATTCTTCGGCCATCCAGTGCTGAAGGGCGACCATGTTTTGCGGTCGGCCGAGAAAATTCTTGACCAGATCGTTGGCTGACATGGCGCCGCCGGGTTCGAGTACGACGCGGCGGTAGCGCATGGGGGCATCGCCAGCCAGGAGATTCTTGTGATCGAATTGCAGAAAGAAATCTTCAGCAATCACTTTGTCCCACAGATAAGTGTAATAAGCGGAGGAGTAGCCGCCGAGGTGTCCGAAGGAGGCCCACATGTGGGTTTCGGGCAGGGGGGTGAAGAGCGTGTACTTGCGGTTGGCGTTCATGGTGGCCTTGTCGAGGTCGACGGAATCAGGCGCGGTTTTGTAGATGTCGTAGGAGATGGCGGTGAGGGCGTTCTGGCGGGCGACCCAGAAGCCGCGTCCGAAGGCGGAAGCGCGGTTTGCACGGGCAACGAGTTCGGCAGGAATTGGTTCGCCGGTCTTGTAGTGCCGGGCAAATTTTGCGAGAACCTGCGGACTGCGAATCCACTCTTCGAGCATCTGGGAAGGGGCTTCGACAAAATCGGACTCCATGGTGATACCGGTGATACCCGCCCACTGTTGCTGGCCTCCGAGAATGTGGTGCATGAGGTGGCCGAATTCGTGGAAGAAAGTTTCAACGTCGCCGTAGTCCATAAGGCCAGCGTCGGTGGCGGTGGGGACAGGGAAGTTGCAAACGAGAATGGCTTCGGGCAGCTGCTTGCCGCGAATGCCATCGAGCACCGGAGCCATTTCAGCGTGACTGAATTTTCCGGGGCGCGGATGCATATCGAGATAAAAACGGCCGATGGGTTTGCCGCTATCGATTACGATCCAGGTTTCGACGGAAGGGTCCCACGAGGGGACATTTGGTTCCTGCTGGAAGCTGACGTGAAACAGTTCCGCAGCAGCGTCGAGAATCCCCTGCTTCACCTGCATGATCGGGAAATACGGGCGCACGGATTGAGAATCGAAATCGTATTGAGAGCGGCGAACTAATTCAGAGAGATAGGATCGTTCGTAGTCCCAGATTTCTTTGGCGCCGGGATTCGTCTTTCGCTTTTCGGCCAGAAGCATCTCGAATTCACGCTTGGCCAGCGGGCGGGAAGCGTCATCGACTTGCTGGATGAAGTCGCCGATGTTGTGGCCTTTGGCCATCATCTTATCGGCAGCGTTGTAGTCCGCCCAGTTGGAAAATCCCAACAGTGAAGCGATCTCGTAACGAGTTTTCATCAGGTTGGTGAGAACATCCTGGTTCTTGGGGTAGGCGCGCGTGAGAAAAGCCAGAGTGAGGCGGCGACGCAGATCGTCGCTTTTGGCGAAATTGAAGACGGGCAGGGCGTCGGGGTAGTCGGTGGTGATGTGAATCTTGCCATCCGCGCCAGGCTTGTGGCGGTCGATGTAATCCTGTGGCAGGCCAGCGAGTTCAGAGGGATCAGCCTCGATTGTTTTCTGGCCGTCGGAAATATTGCGATCGAACATGGACTGCTGTTCCGTGGCCAGGTCATTCAGTTTTTTGAGGCGGGCGCGGGTAGCATCGTCTTTGTCGACGCCCGCGAGTCGAAATTCAAGGAGTTGCCGCTGCACGTAGTAGCGTGTGGGAGCGTCGGCTTTCGAAAGATCGATGGCGGCGAGGGCATTATAAATATCATGGTTGAGGGCGATTGCGGTCTGCGCGGCGCTGGCTTTGGTAAGCAGGGCAGTGGCGCGATCGCGGAAGGGGGCGTCGGGATGGACCTGCTCCATGAGTCCGGCGAAGTATCCGGCAGAATTATTTTGGCGAACGGCCTCGTCGTAGGGGACGAGCGTGTTTTCAATGGTCCGCGGGCCTTTCGCTGCGATCAGAGTGCCGATGGCGCGCTGGCCGGCGGCAAGGCGGTCATTCTCGATTTTCTCGAAGGCGGCGACGTCCGGCTTGGAGACCCAGATGGTGGGTTGCGATACCGTGATAGTTTGAGCGGAAAGAATTGCAGCAAGAAACATTGGCAGACAAAAAATTGCCAGGCGCGCGGCAAGCAACATGAGAAACCTCGTGGGATATCTTAAATTTAAGCGGATTAAACGATCCGGAACCGATGGTTCGACGCGATTTTGATTGTTGATGACGGCGTCGTGCGATGTCAAGCACACAGGAAATTGGCATTCAACAAGACTTGGGCAACATGTCTTGTGATTCCTGAGTCTAACTAACATTTTCCGTGAAGTCGGGTCTAATGCCTGGGGCAGGTTCCAGGGGACTGTTGGGGGGCACCTGATTGCTTAGTTCAAGGATCCGATGCGCGTCTACCGACTCATTCGGCTGAAGACATTTCTGTCGCTCAGCATCTTCCTCATATCCGGCTCCATATGCGGCGCACAGACCGGCACGGTTGCGGCCAGCGTCCACATCGCGCGCGTGTCGGCCGCCCCACGTCTGGAAGATTTCCAGGATATGACGCCGACCGGCAACGCAACGCAGTTGGCGAAGGTCACGGATTTTATCCAGCAAGCGCCGTCCGATGGAAAGCCTGCGACTCAGCGCACCGATGTTTACCTGGGATACGACGCGACGAACCTTTACATGGTCTGGGTGTGCTGGGACAAAGACCCGAAGGCCATCCGCGGACATTTGACCCGGCGCGAGGCGGTTACTCCTCCGGATGACGACTATGTTGAGTTGACGCTCGACACCTTTCACGATCAGCGTCACGGCTTTCTCTTCGATGTGAATCCGCGCGGCGTTCAATCGGATGCGCTATGGACCGAGGACAGCGGATATGACTATTCCTTCGATACGGTTTGGGACTCGCAGGGAAAGTTGACGGACAAGGGCTTCATCGTCTGGATGTCGGTTCCATTTCGCAGCATTCGCTTCCATCCCGCCAATGAGCAGGTCTGGGGCGTGACTTTGATGCGCTATATCGCGCGCAATGATGAGTACGACTATTGGCCGCGCGTTTCCAGCCGGATTTCCGGGCGTCTGAATCAGGAAGGGCTCATCACCGGTGTGGCGGACGTTTCACCCAGCCGCAACATGCAGTTCAATCCTTATGGCTACCTGAGTGGCTTGCATCAACTGGATGATCGCGATCCCATTCAGCCGCGTTTTGACAACCGCAATCTTCAGGGCAAAATCGGGCTCGACTCAAAATTCGTTTTTCATGACAGCCTGGTGCTGGATACGACGATCAATCCTGATTTCGCGCAAATCGAATCGGACCAGCCGCAGAACACGGTGAACCAGCGCTTTGAAGTATTTTTTCCAGAGAAGCGGCCATTCTTTTTGGAGAATTCAAATTTCTTCAGCGATACGAACATCGGCGTTTATCAGACGTCGCGAATACTATTTACCCGCCGCATTATCGAGCCAAGTTTTGGAGCGCGGCTCACTGGGAAGCAAGGCCCCTGGAATCTTGGTTTCTTCGTGGCCGACGACCGTTCCCCGGGTCTGATTGTTCCTGACAATGGTCCACTAAGCGGTACTCGGGCATATTTTGCGGTAGGCCGGGTTAGTCACGACATTGGCAGCCAGAGCAGTGTGGGCGCGGTCTACGTGGACCGCGAGTACCAGGGCGACTTCAATCGTGTGGGCGGGATCGACGCCAACTTTCGCCTGGGCAAGAATTGGACCTCGTGGTTTCGCAGCCTGGTCTCATCAACGTACGCCTCGAGTGAAGTTGTCTCTGCGCTGAATGCCACCGGAAGTGCTGGCAGCTCGATCGCGCCTCCGGCGATTGGTTACACGTTTGGGCAGGATCACGAAGCTGTGCTCAATGGGATTGGGCGACGTTTTTCTTACGAACTCTTCTATCAGGATATAACGGCGAACTTTCACACCGACTCGGGCTTCGTGCCGCGAAACGACATCCGTGACATGGCCCAATACTTTCACTTCTATTGGCGCCCGGAAGGCAAGCATCTCGTATTTCAGGGCCCGGAGGTTAACACTCACGACATTTGGGACCATCACGGAATTGGCGTGCAGCACATATATAGCGGCGACTGGGTGTTCTATTTCCGGCATAATTTGTTGGTCGCTCCCATTGGCGCCGTCGAGACGGATGTGCTGCGCCCGGTCGATTTCTCCGGTCTGCCGAACGATCGCAAATATGTTCAGGATCTCGGTGGCTTGGTTCTGCAGGGCAGTCCCACTCGTCTGATCACCTGGCGTACCACGATTATTCGCGATGGGGTGGTATTGATCGTCGTGCCGCAAGGCCAGTTGCCGATCACAGGCAATGAGACCTTTATTAACCACACGATGAGCATCAAGCCGACCGGGCATCTTGAGATCGACAACACGTATATTCTGGACCGCGTGCTCAACGGCGCTGCGCGTCACGCTTCGTTTAACAATCACATCATCCGCAGCCAATGGAATTATCAATTCACGCGAGCGCTCTCGCTGCGCGCCATTATGCAGTACAACGGGCTGCTGGCCAATCCCACTTACAGTTCGCTGCAAACCACCAAAGACGTCAGTCTTAACTTCCTCATTACTTATCTCGTTCATCCCGGGACAGCGGTTTACGTTGGTTACAACAGCAACATGGAGAACCTGATCCCGAGCCTTTGTTTGCCGGTGGCCGGGCAGACCATGGGATGCGATCCGAATGGCGCCGGCCTGATTCGCAGCAATCGGTTGATTAATGATGGCCGTGTATTTTTTGTGAAGGTCAGCTATCTTTTCCGGCGATGAGGCGGGCCAGTTCGTGTGAAGACGGCGTCGAAAGCAGGATGAGATTGTTTTTACCGCCAGCGTTTTAGTTGCGGCCAGAGTTGAGCAAGTGTGCCGAATTTGGCGCCGCGGCAGATGAAGACGTCGATCTGTTTCTCAAGCGCGTAGGGATTGTCGGCAGATGTGCCGACGTATTGGACGTGCTGCCATAGTTGTTCAAGACGTTCACGGCTGTCATCGAGGACGATCATGCAGTTGCCGGAATAGCCGCGTGGTCCCCAGAGAAACCAGGTCTGATGGCCACTGAGGGCTGGATGTAAGCCGTAGCGGCGGCCGAGGAAGTCGATGGCGCCAGCCTGACCGTAGTCCTGAGCGAAGATGCCACAGTCTTCGCGGTCCTCGACGGGGATGCTGTTCCAGGCTGTCGCTGTTTCGGCGACGATTTCTTCCCATCCGAATTGATCGGCGTACCACTGCGGCAGCGGCGCGCGGGCGTGGCTATGCTCCATAACCGGGAGTTTGAAGGGAAGAGTTTTGGTGTAGGCCAGGAATCTCTCCGGCGAAAGTACTGGCACAGTAATGGGGAGGAGGTGCGCTCCGCTGGCGAGCAGAATGATTACGATCACGGGCTTTAGCCAGCCGCGGCTGGATCGGGAATTTGCGGCAGCTGAACTTGTGGCTGGTTCGCGGCCCTCGATGGCGGATTCGATCACTACTGCGCCCGCCGCCAGCAGCATGGGATAGACGGGGGCGAGATAGTAATTTTTCCCGTGAAGAATAAAGAAGGTAGTGAAGCAAACAAGATAACTCCAGCCGAGGAAGCGGCAGGACTTGAGGCGCGCGGAAAACAGGAGCGCGAATAATCCCGTCAGCCAGATGGGAGCGGTGATGGGATCCACAAGCAGGGTTTGCTGAAGAAAATATTGGGGCAGGGGAAGGATGACGTCGCGGCCTTCGGCCCGGATGTTGTGCATCAACTCGACGAAGGGCCAGTGATAGTGAATATTCCAGAGCAGGTTCGGCAGGAAAATAAGGAAGGCAGCGAGGCCGCCGAGCCAGATCCAGGGATTGAAGAAGATGCGGCGTTGCGGAGTTAGGAGAAGACCGACGACGATGCCGAAGCCGAAGACGGCGATGGAGTATTTCTCCTGGAGACCGAGACCGGCGATGACTCCGAACCAGAGCCAGTAGCGAGGATTATCGCGTTTGATGGCGAGGATGGCGAAGTAAGCGCAGCCCATCCAAAGATTGGGTTCAAGGCAGTTGGTGCCGAGCAGGCTTCCGTTGGAGAGGTATTGTGGCGCGATGAGGATGGTGATCGCGCTGAGAAGCAGGGCGAAACGGCGTCCGCCGAACTCCCGAGCGAGGATTGCGGTCTGGACGACCAGCAGGGAAGAAGCCAATGCAGGAAGAAAGCGAATGGCGCGGAGAGAATCTCCGAGGATAGCGCGGCTGAGGTGAGTCAAAAAGGGAATGAGCGGCGGCTGGTCGACGTATCCCCATGCTAGGTGATCGCCGCAAGAGATGTAGTCGAACTCATCGCGAAAGTAGCCATAGCGGTTATTGAAGTAGATGTGGAAGAGGAATTTGGCGAAGGCGATGGCCAGAACGATGGACATGCCTCCGGCGAGGAAGGATCTGTGTTCCCGGCTGGTTGAGGAGAGAGTTGTCGGGGCGCTGGCCATCGGGAAGAAGAATATATGGAAGAGAACAGAATGTCATGGCAGAGATAGCCGGGTGAATGTCGGGTAACCGCCATGAAACGAAGGTAACGTTCCCTAGTGATAACCCATTTTTGGCCCCGATAGGCTTATGTTAACGTTGGAATTACCGACATCCTCATTAGGCTTTAAGGGTTTTCGTCTACTTGTCTTTAGAGACTCGCAAACCGGGGTACCACATTGCGTGGAAGACGGTCACGTATCGCAGCGTAGCGCTGCTGATCGTGGCCGGGATCGGGCTATTTTTGATCGCAGTGCGATTTACCTTCCCGCAATTTAGTGAAAACAGCATCAAGGCGGTGGGAGGAGCGGCCAACAAGATTTTGGAACGGGTGGCGGGTATGGCGCCGGCGGCGAGCAGTGGAGTCTTGACCGCGCAACAGGCCCATTTTACAGCGCTCGATGGCACGGTGCGGGTGAAGAAAAGCAGTGGCAACAGCTGGGTAGCCGCGGACTATAACGTCCCCCTCGAGAAGGGTGACGTGGTGCAGACCGGATCGGAAGGCATGGCGAAGGTGGTCTTCAACGACGGCACCAGTTACACGGTAAAGCAGGATTCTTTGATCGTTATCGAAGAAAACTCGGCCAATGATCAGCAGCAGACCAATGTAGCGGTGGCCGTGAGCACGGGAACGGTGGACCTTTCGACGGCGACTTACTCCCAGGGGTCGAAATCGCAGGTGATCGTAGGCGGGGCCACGGCATCGCTGTCTCCGCAGTCGACGGCGCAAGTGCACAACGATCCCAAACTGGACCAGCACGAAATTCTGATGAAGAAAGGTAGTGGCGAGGTTTCACGGAACGGCCAGACCGTGCAGTTGGCGAACTGGGAAAAAGTAACTTTCAAAGCCGCTGAGCCGCGCATGGAAAAGGCAAAAGGGACCGGGCCGCCGACGCCTATTTCCCCCGCCAACATGGCGCCGATCTTCACTTCCGGCGAGACGACCAAGGATGTGGAATTCTCCTGGACCGCAATGGCGAATGCAGTTGCCTACCGGCTGCGGATTTCAAGGAACCCGTACTTTTCTTCCACGTTGGTGGATACGAGAGTGAATACCGCGGATGTCACGGTTACGAGCCTGGGGGAAGGGGCGTACTACTGGGTGGTCCAGTCGTACGAAGCGTCGGGGAAAGAGTCGGTGGAGAGCGAGAAGAACCGGTTCACGATTATCTCCAAGGGACGGCAGACGGAAGCTATCGATTTAGAGCTGGACCCCTTCATTCAGCATGGGCACGTGATTGAGGTGGGCGGTAAGACACAGATAGGGGCCCGCGTGATGGTGAATGGGCGAGAAGTTCCCATGGTCACCACCGATGGCACATTTCATTACTTCACACCGCCGCTGGCGACGGGCGAAGCTGTAATTACGGTGACAGCGCAGACGGCACAGGGCGGAGTTAATACGCAGCAGAAGAAGATCATTATTCAGTAGTTTGGGGTGCGGTTTGTTCTGGTGGAGTGCGGTGGGGTTCCGGCCAACAGGACGAGAACCTTTGGTCCGGCGGTATTGCCTGGGAGTCTCATAGACTAAGGAGAACCGGCAATGGCGGCGGGCGGTACAAATCGGGTTCGCCCGAAAACCATGCGATCAAAGTAGATCGCGAGAAGAGTTTGTCTCATGTCAAACAATAACGGATTTCATTCATCGCGTTCTCACAACCTGAGGTCACTGTTCAGCTTGTTCTCAAGCGACTTGGCCATCGATCTGGGCACGGCCAACACACTGGTTTATGCTCGCGGCAAAGGCATCGTGGTGAACGAGCCATCGATTGTCGCCATCAACAAAAACACGGGCGAAGTGGAAGCCGTGGGCAAAGAGGCGAAAGAGATGCTCGGCAGAACCCCGGGCAACATTGTCGCCATCAAGCCCATGAAGGACGGCGTGATTGCCGACTTCAAGGTTACCGAGAAGATGCTGAACTACTTTATTCAGAAGGCGCATAACCGGAAGATGCTGGTGCATCCGCGAATTGTGATCGGAGTGCCGTCGGAGATTACGCAGGTCGAAAAGCGCGCGGTGATGGACTCCGCCTATCGCGCCAAGGCCAGTGAAGTTCATCTGGTGGAGCAGGCGATGGTGGCGGCGATTGGTGCGGGGTTGCCGATTACGGAACCGAGCGGCAACATGGTGGTCGACATTGGCGGGGGAACGACGGACATCGCGGTGATTTCGCTGAGCGGCATTGTTTATTCGCGGTCGGTGCGGATGGCTGGGAATCAGATGGACGAAGCCATCATGAATTATCTAAAGCGGAAATACAATCTGCTGATTGGCGAGCGCACGGCCGAGCAGATCAAGATGGAGATTGGGTCTGCCCACCAGCTCGACAAGCCGATGACGATGGAGATCAAGGGGCGTAACCTTATTGAAGGGGTGCCGAAGACGATCACGGTGGATGACGGCGAGATTCGCGAAGCTCTGAGCGAATGCGTATCGACGATTATGAACGCGATCCGCGTGGCCCTGGAACGGACGCCACCGGAACTTTCAGCTGACATCAGCGACCGCGGCATTGTGCTGACGGGTGGCGGGGCGCTGCTTAAGAATTTGGATAAGAGAATCCGCGAAGAAACCGGATTGCCGGTGTCCATTGCTGACGATCCGCTGTGCAGTGTGGTGCTGGGCACAGGCAAAATGCTCAGCGACTTCAAGCTGCTGCGCAAGATTTCGATTGAATAGCAGTGGTCAGTGGCCAGTGGTTAGTGGCCAGTTGAAACCTGCGAAGAGAGATTTCCCCTTCGGTTTCGAAAGACCATTGCCAACTGGCCACTAATTACTGGCCACTGACCACTTGCATTATGGAATCCGTACTTGGCCGTTACCGAAATCTGATTATCCTGGTGGGAGTGTTGTTTCTGCAGGTGCTGGGGCTGGCGGTACAAGTCAAGCGCAGTGCCGACGCGCAGCACACACGGCTGATCCGCATATGGGCTGTGGATGCCATTACTCCGCTGGAGCGCGTGCTCGTCCGAGTGCAAGAGGGCGCCAACAATCTGTGGCACAACTATTTCTTTTTGCGCGGAGTACGAGCAGAGAACCGCGACCTCAAGCAGCAGATTCAGCAGATGCGTTTGGAGCAGGTGCGGCTCAGCGAAGATGCGGCCCAGGCTCACCGGTTGCAGTCCCTGCTGGCGTTTAAAGAGCAGGTCGTCATGAAGACGATTCCGGCGCAGGTAATTGGATCGAGTGGAAGCGATCTTTCGCGCTCGGTTTACATCGATAAAGGTTCGAATCAGTCAATTGCTCCGGACATGCCGGTGATTACGGCCGGCGGCATCGTGGGCAAGGTGTTGCGTGTGTATCCTTCGACTTCGCTGGTGTTAATGATCAACGATCAGAGCAGCGGCGTTGGGGTGTTACTGGAGAAGTCACGGTTGCAGGGCGTCTTGCGGGGAACGTCAGATGGCGAGTTGATTTTGGAACGAGTGATGAGTGACGAGCAGGTCGCGCCGGGGGATACGGTACTGAGCAGCGGCGGCGACCAAATTTTCCCTAAAGGATTTCCGGTGGGAACGGTGAGTAAGGTCAATCCCGGAAAAGAATTGTTTCTAAACATCAAAGTTCGGCCGGCGGCGGACCTGAGCCGGCTGGAAGAAGTATTAGTCGTGACCGAGAAGCAGGAGCAGCAGTCGGTGGCGCAAACCGGCGTCAAGGTGCGAGCGGCAGATATTCTCTCGCAAAGGCTGCCTTCGGTTCCGGATAAACCCGTAACGGTTCCGGGAGCGCCGGCAACAGGAAAACCCGTAGCCGTCGAGCCTGGGCAAGTGCTGGGAGGAACGGCGAAACCGCGGCCGAACGGGGTCATTCAATCTGAACCGCGACTTGGGGCGGGGGCTAACCTGGCTGCTGGTGTTCCTGCAAGAACGGCACCGGTGAGACTGGCTCCGGCAAGCACTACTGCCGCAAGTCCGGTGGTGGAATCCGGGGATGCGGGAGTTCGGCCGAGCACGGGATCAAACTCCACTCCTAAATCGGCACCGGATAAACCGACAGCGGTTCCCGTGAAGCCAATAACGCAGTCCAGTCCTCAACCTGCGATCACCGAAGATAAGCCCCAATAGCGTGCCCATCACTTACACATCGGGGGAGCAGATTGAGGTTTACCGGTTCAGCCTACCGGTAACTGTGGGCGTGCCGCTGATCGCGCTGTTTCTACAGGCATTTCTTCCCAGACGAATCTTTTCCATCTTTGACTTGCCGTTGCTGGTGACGATTTTTTTTGCGATGGCGCGGCGCAACCCGATTTCCGGATTGCTTACGGGAGCGGCGATTGGACTGGCGCAGGACATGCTGGGGCCGTATCCAATTGGCATTTATGGAATTGCTAAAACGGTGGTGGGATATGGGGCGTCGTCGCTGGGAGCAAAGCTCGATGTGGAAAATGCCGGTGCCCGTCTTCTGGTAACGCTCGCGTTTTATCTCGTGCACCAGGCGGTTTTCTTCACCGTTGCCCGCGGCATGGTGAATCTGACGCTGAACTGGAGTTGGAGCCATGGAATCCTCGCCGGACTGGCGAATGGGATTGTAGGCATGGTGTTGTACTTTGTGCTGGATAAGTTTAAGCAGAGGACTTGAAAAGCGTCGTTGGTCGCTGGTCGTTTGTCGTTGGCCAGGGCGTCGAGAGTAAGGGTAAGCGAATCGACTAACGACTAACGACCAACGACCAACGACCAAACGACGAATGACTAAAGACTGATTATGTTCAGCCGTGACGACAAAGTGTCGGAAGTTCGCCTGACGGCAGCGCAGTACATTATCCTGGGCATTTTTCTTGTGTTGGCTTACGGATTGTGGCGGCTGCAGGTGATGCAGAGCGATCTGTACGCCACTCTCGCCGAGAAGAATCGTATTCGCAATGTTCCGATTCTGGCGCCGCGCGGCAAGATTCTGGATCGCGAAGGGCGCACGATCGTGGACAACTACCCATCGTTTTCGGCGCTGCTGCTGCGCGATTCTTCCCGAGACCTTAATGTCGATGCGGATTCGATTGCGCAAGGATTGCATTTGGATCCCAATGAAGTGCGATTGCGGATCCGGCATTTCTCTTCCATGCCGCAGTATCAACCGATTTTTTTGAAAGAAGACATCACGCCCGATGAATTGGCATTCATCGATGCGCATCGCAACGAACTTCCGGAACTGGATACGATCGTGGCGCACCGGCGGCTGTATCCACGCAACGGGTTCATGGCGCACCTGATCGGCTACGTCGGCGAAGTGACTGAGGACATGCTGAACCAGCCCCAGTTTGAGCTTTACAGTCCCGGGGATGTGGTGGGCGTTTCCGGCGTGGAGCGCCAGTACAACACGGCTTTGATGGGAACGAATGGTGCGCGGCGCGCGCTGGTCAACAGCCATGGCCGCGAAGTCGGGCTGCTGGGAGAAACGGAAGCGGTCCCCGGAAAGCAGTTGAAGTTGACGGTCGATATCGATTTGCAGATTGCGGCCGAGGAAGCGCTCGAGGGGAAGAACGGAGCGATCGTGGCGATGGATCCGAGGACGGGCGAAATCCTGGCGATGGTGAGCCGTCCTACTTTCGATCCTCAAAGTTTTTCGGTGCGGGTATCGCGCGATCAATGGAGCAAGCTAGTGACGGACCCGGACAAGCCTCTGCTGAACAAGGCGATTCAGGCGCAACTGGCTCCGGGTTCGACGTTCAAAATTATTATGTCGGTTGCAGGCTGGCAGGAGGGTATAGCGCAGTCTCTGCACGTGAACTGCACTGGTAGCGCCGAGTTTTACGGACGACGATTTGGCTGCTGGGTTAAGGGCGGCCACGGTGCAGTAGAACTCGAGAAGGCCATCTACCAGTCCTGTGACGTATTTTTCTACACGCTGGCGGAAAAGCTGGGGATTGACCGCATTGCCAAATACGCCAGTGCTCTGGGCCTGGGACAAAAAACCGGGATTGACTTGCCGAATGAAGTGAGCGGCGTGATGCCGTCTGAAGAGTGGAAGATCCGCAACTTTAAACAGAAGTGGTTTGCGGGGGAGACGATTTCGGTGGGGATTGGGCAAGGAGCGGTCGCAATCACGCCGGTGCAACTGATGCGAGCGATAGCGGCGATCTCGATGGGCGGCCGCATGGTGGTTCCACACGTAGTCGAGCCTGAAGGGCTTCCCGCCGGATACGTGGAGACGAGCCACGTGTCCGAGACGAAGACCATTCCTATTGATCCGAACGGGTGGGCCTTTATCACAGATGCGATGTCGCGGGTCCTTTTGCCGGAAGGCACAGCTCAATCGGCGCATATTCCGGGAATCGACATAGCCGGAAAGACGGGGTCGGCGCAGGTTGTGTCGCTGGCCACACGGGCAAAGTTCAAGAACAGCGAGGCGTTGGCTCAGAATGGGTGGTTTGTGGGATTCACGCCGCGGCGCAATCCTGACGTCATTGTTTGCGTGCTGTTTGAGGGCGGGGAGCACGGGAAACTGGCGGCGCGCCTCGCAACTCAGGTGCTTAAGGCCTACGTCGACAAACAGCGGCGCCTACCCAACAAACTGGTGGAGAAACCAAAGGGTGATGGCAAAGTGGATATGGGCGCTCTTTGGACGATGCCTGATGGCGACAAACTGGAAGGCGGGCGATTCTCGGTGAAGTTGCCGAAGAAACCGCTGGCGGTGGCGGCGGCTGCACCGGGGATAATGGCTGCAAATTAGCAACGTGCGAGGGCGAGATGCCCTCGCGACAGCCGGCGCTACGCGGGAAGCTATTTTATGTCACGTTACGTTTCATTCCGTGATTTTGACTGGCTGTTGCTGGTCTTTGTGCTCATGATCTCCGGGCTGGGGGTGATGGAGATCCAGAGCGCCACGGTACACACGAAGTTTGCCGGCTCCCACATCCGGCAGATTTACTGGATATTGGGCGGGGTGGGGGCGATGTTTGTAATCAGCGCGGTAAATTACCAGGCGCTGTTGGACAGGATTCACTGGTTCTATATAGCGGCGGTTGCTTCCCTAATGGCTGTGCTGCTGTTTGGACAGAAGTATCTGGGGGCGAAACGCTGGATCAAGATGCCCGGCGGCAACCATTTCCAGCCTTCCGAATGGGTGAAGCTGATCCTGATCCTGGCCGTGGCAAAGTATTTTGCCGACTTGCGGCATCGCGAGCTCTCGTGGCCGGACTTCATTAAGGCCGGGGCGATTGTCGGCATTCCTATGCTGATGGTAATGAAGCAGCCTGATTTAGGCACCGCCCTAACCTATGTTCCGATTGCGGTGATGGGAGTCTTTCTCGGCGGAATGCAATGGAAACAGGGGCTCGTAGTCGTGTTGCTGGCGGCAGTAGGAGTCGGAGCTGTCTTCTTTACGCCGCGAGTTCACGTTTTGAAGTCTTTCCAGAAGCAACGGCTCACCAGCTTTCTTGAGCCCGATGCCGATCCTCAGGGGTCGGGGTACCAAGTTACGCAATCCCTGATTGCGGTAGGTTCAGGAGGGCTATGGGGCGGTAAAGGCTCGCAAACACACGGGGCTTTCCTGCCGGTTCCGCAAACGGACTTCATTTTTGCCGCCTTTGCCGAGGAGCATGGATTCGTGGGCGCTCTGGGAGTTCTGCTGCTATACTTCATAGTGCTGATGCGTTTGACGCAGAACGCGCAAACAGCGCCCGACCGCGCTGGCACGTTCGTGGTGATGGGTGTGGTGGCTGTGCTTAGCTTCCATATTCTGGTCAATGTCGGCATGGTGGTTGGCTTTATGCCGGTCACCGGAATACCTTTGCCGCTTATGAGTTATGGCGGGTCATCCGTGTTGTTCATGTTCCTGGCGCTGGGAATGGTAATGAACGTTCGAATGCGCCGTTTTGTGAATTAGCTGGCGGAGCCGGCTAAGTGAACAGGATTAAGTACCAGGTTGTAGGACTGGATTCTTAGCATAGGAAGACGGCAGTAAGCAGTTGCTGCGCCGACAGGCGCAGCCCCAAAAATATCGATCGCCCTCGCGTAAAGGGGGCATTTCACCGGCCAGTCGAGCAGTAGAAGGCCGGGCGGGATTGAAGCTATAAGTCTGCTGGCAGGGAAACGGCCCCCCGACCGGAAACGGTCTGAGAGTGCGGTCACAAACCCCGCAGATAAAAAGCGAAAAGTGCAGAAGATACCCAAGCTTGTGCAGCGGACTCGGCCCGGGAGAAACCTCTCCGGCCCCAGCCGTCCCCATGCGGGGCCAGCATCGCGATGCTCGATCCTCCCGTTTCCTTCCTCGCTCCGCCCCGATGAAGCCCGCCCGACTTCCTTAAATTAGTCAGGGTGGGACCGGAGTGTCCATGAATAAGGAGTTGTTTGTCTCTTCAACCCCCCACGAGACGAAAGTGGGCCTGGTCGAAGACGATCTGCTCGCGGAAATCTACCTCGAACGCGAAAATGAATACACCCTGGCAGGGTCTATCTACAAAGGCCGTGTAACCCGCGTGCTTCCTGGCATGCAGTCTGCCTTTGTTGACGTCGGGCTGGAGCGCGACGCCTTCCTCTATGTTTCCGACTTTATGGAGTTGGAAGAGCATGACGAGGATGTCACCGATATCGTGCCGGCGAACCGCGGGATTCAGGATATGCGCCCGCAACCTGCACGAGGCGAGTCTGAACCCGGCGAACTGCAATCTTCCGGAGATAGCCACGCAAACGAGCCACAGGCAAGATTCGAAAGCGCTTCGAGCCATAATTCTGGCGGAACACAAGAACAATCTCAGAGTCAGACTTCTGAAGCAGCTCAGGCTGGGACGGACGCTTCAAGCGGAGGAAGTTCGCCCGACCGCGAGCGGGGAGGTTATCGCGGACGCCGCAGGCGCAGGGGCGGACGCCGCGATGAACGTGGCGATGGACGCGATAGGGGATCGGAGACGCGCTCGGCGCGGCCTTCTACGGAGGCTGCGGTTCCACCTCCGCCTGCTCCGCGTCCGCAGGAATCAGGACGAACGCAGCAGTTTGGGCCGCCGGCCGGATATCAACCAATCCTGCTTCCGGGAGAGTCAATTTCAAAGTACAAAGGGTTGTCGCATTCGAGTACGGTTCCGGAGAGGCATTCCGCGGATAGATCTGGGTCGGGGAACACTCGTCCCGATCCCTCGCCTGTAGAACCTGCGGCGGGAATCTTTCCGGACGATGAACCGTTTTTTGCGGGCGCGGCTCCTCAGGGTGGGGCGTCACGCGGGCGAGACGACGATTCGCACTATAACGAACAAGAGCAGTTCAACACTGCTCCTGCTCCATCGACTGCGAGAACTACGACGGGATGGGAGCGTGAATTCCGGCAGCCGGAGCCGGCAGGCGCTGCCGCTAACCAAGAGTCCGAGAGGGCTGAACAACAGTCGGTCGAACGGGAGATCGTCGAACCCCAAGTTGCCGAACCACGGTTTGTGGAACAACAGTTTGTCGAAGAAGAACAGGAGCTTGTCGAACCTAGGTCTGAAGAACCCAGGTCTGAAGAACCTCGGTCTGAGGAGTCTCGATCTGAAGAGGCGCCCAGGCTTTCGTTCCCTGATCGCGAGAAGGAAACCGCGATTTTTGCCGCTCCGGGAACGCTGGAGGAAGAGACCATTGACGAAGAGGAGGCGGATACGCTCCGTTTCCAGGGATCGTCTGACGCGGAATACGACGAATTTGAAGAAGAGACGCGGGCTGCAGGTCAGCAAGGCCCGCAGGCGGGACGAAGTGAGTTTTCCGACGTGCGTGAGGCCGTTGCTGAGATACACATGTCGTCCTTAGCGGAGGCGGGTGTGAGCCCTGCTGCCGAAGGGAGTGCGGCAGAGGGCGAAGAAGATACCGAAGAGCTGGAACTGGAAGAGGCGCAGGCCGAAGCTGAGGCCATGCTGGACGCCGAAGCCAGCGGTACCGGAACGGTGGATGCGCGAGCGGAAGTTCGGGCTCCGGCGGGGACGGCTGGCTATACGCAGCGGGCACCGCGTCCGCGGCCCGGCTTCGACCGCCAACGCGGTGGACGGCGAGGTGGTGGTGGAGGACGCCGCTTTCCGCGGCGCGAGTCGCATGAAGTCCCAAAGATCAGCGACTTGCTAAAGGAAGGCCAGGAAATCCTGGTGCAGATTGCGAAAGAACCCATCGGCAAAAAGGGCGCGCGCATCACCAGCCACATCGCACTGCCGGGACGGTTTCTGGTGTACATGCCGACGGTGAACCATACCGGAGTCTCGCGCAAGATCGCATCGGATGAGGAGCGGCAGCGGCTGAAGCGCATCGTGATGAGCGAGCGCGAAAACGGACATGGGGGCTTCATTGTCCGGACCGCGGCGCAGAATGCCAGCGAAGACGAACTGCGTGCGGATATTCGTTTCCTGAAAGGCTTGTGGAACGACATTAAAACGCGAGCCGAGGCCTCGAAACCACCAGCGCTGATCTACCACGATCTCAACGTTGTCGAGCGAGTGCTGCGCGATCAGGTGACTTCCGATTTTTCCGTGATCTGGGTTGATACCGAACCGGAATACGAGCGCATCTTGCGCTTCTTCAATCGGTTTCAGCCGGCGCTGGTGAAGCGGGTGAAGCTCTATACGAAGGAGACCCCGCTGTTCGAGCAGTTCGGCCTCGCCGAGGAGATGAACAAGGCGCTAAAGTCGAAGGTGTGGCTGAAGAGCGGCGGCTACATCGTGATTAACCAGACTGAGGCGCTGGTCGCAATCGACATCAACACCGGAAAATACGTCGGCAAGACCTCGCGCCTGGAAGATACGATCGTTAAGACCAATGTGGATGCGATCAAAGAGATCGTGCGGCAGATCCGGCTGCGCGATCTGGGCGGCATCATCATCATCGACTTCATCGACATGGATGAGCGCCGCAACCGCCAGCGCGTGATGCAGGCGCTGGAAGAAGAACTCCGTCATGACCGTGCGCCGTCAAAGGTGCTGCAGTTCAACGATTTCGGTTTGGTGGCGATTACCCGCAAGCGAGTGAAGCAATCGTTGGAACGGACCATTGGCGCGCCTTGTCCATATTGCCAATCGACTGGGTACGTAAAATCGCTGACCACGGTGGCGAACGAGATTTACGTGGAGATGCGCAAGATCGCCAAGCATCTGGAGCGAGAAGACGTGATGCTGCGTGTGCATCCCGATGTGGCCAAGGAGTTAAAGGCTACCAACGGGCGGTTGTTGAACGAGATGGAAGAGCTCACGAAAAAGACGATTATTGTGAAAAGCGATCCGGCGCTGCATCAGGAGCAGTTCGACATTAACTGAGTTTTTTTCGCCTCTCACATCAAGTTAAAAACTAAGGACGGGCTTATCGCCTGTCCTTTTTCTTTGGATTTGGAATTCTACGTAAGGATCACGTACCATAAATAATGGTAATTGTTATGGTAAAATGAATGCCATGACAATAACGCTAACCATCGATCGGGCGGGACGCCTGGTGTTGCCGAAGCCGGTGCGCGATGAACTTCAATTGTCTGCGGGAGATTCCCTGGAACTGGAGAGCTCAGAGGACCAAATTGTTTTGCGTCCGGTGAGGGGAACCGCGACCCTGCGGAAAAAACAGGGCGTGTGGGTGATGCGAACGGGCAAGCCCCTCTCCGCAAAAGTCGTCAACGAAACTATCCGCAAAGTTCGCAATGAACGCGGGCATATCGATGTCAGCTCTCTCCGAACCCCTCGCCGCCGCGCTGAGAAGACAAGTTGAAATGGTTCTTTGACACCTCGGTGGTGGTTTCAGCATTTGTGGAAGACCATGCGGATCATGAGCGCTGTCTGGCCGTTTATGCTCCGTCTAACAAACGAGTCGCATGTTGCGCTGCTCACAGCCTGGCCGAGGTTTACGCGGCGGTCACGAGGTTGCCGGGCGAGTTTCGCGCCAGCCCGGAGCAAGCAGTTCTCTTCCTCACTGATATGGAGGAGCACCTCACAATAGTGTCGCTCGACAGTGCCGAATACTTCAGAGCGATTCGACAGGCAGCTTTAAACGGAATCGTGGGTGGAACGATTTACGATGCGCTCTTGGCGGCGTGCGCGATCAAAGCAAAAGCGGAAACTATCTACACCGACGATGAAAGGCACTTTCGCATGTTGGGCCCGGACATTGCCAGCCGAGTGAGGAAGCCGTAGCCGCCGCTTTAGTTGCGTCGAAGGCACGGCCTGCTTTTCTCAACCGCGCGACGCCAGTGCCGCCTTCACGCGCTCGGGTGTGAATGGCACTTCCCGAAGCCGCGCGCCTGTGGCATCGAAAATCGCGTTGCCGATGGCTGCGGCCACCAGCGTGATTGCAGTTTCTCCGGCGCCCGTTGCTTTCTCTGACGGACGCTCCAGGAGCACGCACTCGATGGCTGGCACTTGGATTCCAAGCGGCAGCGTGTTGTAACTTTCCCAATCAATCGAAGTCACCTTACGATCGTCCCAGGTGATTTCCTCCCCGAGAGCGCGACTCATTCCCTGCAAAATTCCGCCCTCGATCTGGTTGCGCAAGCCGTCAGGATTGGAGATCGGTCCGCAATCGTGCGAGATGACAAACCGCTGCGCGTACACTTCGCCGCTCGCCTGATTCACTTCCACCTCGGCAACGAGAGCAGCGTACCCGTTGTCGCCCTCGTAGGCAACGCAAGCGATACCGCGTCCTGTGACCTTACCGGTGCGTGCCGCTCCGGGTTTGGGTGACGGACGGGCGTCCCAGTTCGCAGCCTTGGCCGCGCCTTTCACGACGTCGATGATCCGAGTCTCGCGCAGATGCTGCAAGCGATAAGCGACAGGGTCGGCCTTAGCATGTGCGCTGATCTCGTCCATAAAACATTCGTGCGCGAAAGTGTTTTGCAGGCGTAACGGCGATCGCAATGGTCCGGTAAAGAAAGGAGATTTCACGGAGTGCATCAGTACTCTCTCGCTGCGGATCGAACCTGCTCCGGCACATTTGTCGTTAACGCATCCGCGCATATAGGACGGGACGGCGTTGTTGCCGTTGCGCAGCTCTCCCGCAGGTTCGGCCGCGGCCCGCGGAGTAATCGTCTCAGGATCAAAGCCCGCCAGCATGCCCGTGATTACGTTTCCTGGCTTCTCATATCCCGGCCTGCCGCCCAGCGACGCCACCCACGTTTCGCAGTCCCAAACCTCAATGGCGCCATTGGTATCGAGTACAGCGCGTTGTTCAATCACACACGCGGAGCCGTAGTTCTCGGAAATGAATTCGTCCTGTCGAGTGAGTTGCACGCGAACCGGTTTGCCCACAGCCTGAGACATCAGCGCCGCGTCATAGGAAACCGTGTCTGCCGCGTTCAATCCATAGCAGCCCGCGCCGCGAACAAAGACCACACGCACGCCATCGAGCGGCAAGCCTATGAGGGTGGATACGCCATGCTGGGTGGGATACACGGACTGCGTGGCCGACCAGACGGTGGCATGATCAGCCTGCACGTCGGCCACAGCACAAGAGGAACCGATCGAGCCGTGCGCCTGATAGGGATGCGAGTAAGTTGCGCCGAGAACTGGAGAAGCCGACTTCAGCTTGTCATCCACGTCGTTGGAATTCACGAGCATCGCATCGCGTGACGGTTGCGTCCGCATGTGGTCATAGAAGTTCCTTTGCGGCGGCAGTCCTGTGCCCGGCTTCCATATGACCTTCAAAGCTTTGGCGGCTTGTGCGGCTTGCCATTGCTGCTCCGCGACAACCCCGACGAAGTTATTTCGCACGACAATCTTAATCAGCCCAGAAATGTGCTGTACTGATTTTTCGTCAAGGCTTCCAACCGTTGCTCCGCTCTCCGGCGGGCGAACGACTCGCCCATGAAGCATTCCGGGCACGTGCACATTGTGGACGAATTCGAATGTGCCAGTCATAAGTGCAACTCTGTCCAAGGAAGGGACTGGTTTGCCCAATACTTTCCACTCGCCGGGCGATCTGCGTTTTGCCGCAGGGTTCACAGCCATGTTGAAATGCTTGCCCTGAATGAGTTCGCCATAACTGACATGGCGACCGTCCTTTGCGCTGAAGACGCCATCCTCGATCGTGAGTTGGTCCGCAGGAACGCCTAGCCTCTGTGCTGCCATTCCGCCGAGAGCCTCGCGTGCGGTGGCCGCCGCCTGAGCCAGATTCCGGGTATTGAAGTTAGTGGGCGTGGATTGACTGCCCGACGTCGTCCCCTGATCCGGCGTCACAGAGGTATCGCACTGAACCAGTTTCACTTTATGGATCGGTATGCACAGTTCTTCAGCGACCAATTGTGTTTGCACGGTATACATGCCTTGTCCGAAATCGCATTTTCCCGTGTACGCGGTTACAGTGCCGTCGGATGCGACCGCGATCCACGAGTCGAGCTTGTCCGGATCAATATGCGACGGATGCGTATCGAAGGGGCCCTGCGCGATGGCGAGAGGATCTATGCACGCCGCTGCGCTGAAACAAACGACCAGAGCGCCGGTAGTCCTGAGAAAGTCGCGCCGGGAAATTCGCTTTTTCATGCGCGGCTCCTCTGGTAACGCTTAATCGCGCTTATCATCCGCGTATGCGCAAAGCAGCGGCATAAAATACTTCCGGTGGCGTCGCGAATGTCCTCGTCGGAGGCCTTCGGATTTTCGTCCAAAAGATTTTTTGCCGTGAGGATTACGCCGCTGAGGCAGAAGCCGCATTGGGCAGCGCCCTCATCGATAAATGCCTGCTGAATCGCGTGCGGATGTTCCGGAGTTCCCAAGCCCTCCAGGGTTGTGACCTCCTGATCTCTCACGGCGCTGACGGGCATCACGCAGGAACGCCTGACCTCCCCATGCACGAGGACCGTGCACGCTCCACATTGGGCCAGACCGCAGCCAAACTTAGGTCCGCGCAAGTGCAGTTCGTCGCTCAGTACGTACAGCAGCGGCGTTTGCGGATCGACGTCAACTGCGTGTACGTGACCGTTTACTCTTAAAGAAATAGCAGCCATCAGCCCTCCCAACGCCCCTCAACAAAGCTTACAACGGTTCTTATCTGCTAAGCGAGAGCGAGTAAGGAGTGTTGTGTTCGGTTAGAACTTCGCGAGGTGGTTGAGAAGAGAAGAAGGTACGTACGGGGAGCATCACTAATCAGTAAAAGGAGTGGCGGCTGAAACTCGGAACGGCAGACTGAGAACTGCGACCTGTTCTAGCTTCCGGTGTAAGCCATGGCTTTCACAGCGAGGTCGGTACGCATGCGAAGTTTCTGCGCGGTTTCGTCGATGGCTTCGGACCACGCGCCGTCCTCGCTTTTTTCAGCCATCTTGGCGACGCGGCCGGCATCTTCCGTTGTGGTGCTGGCAATGTCGAGCAGGACGACAAGCGCGTCGGCGTGAAGTTTCCACAACGAGGACATGCTTTGGCTGCGTTTGAGTTCTTCGAGTTCTGTGTTGACCCGGGCTATGCAGGAAACGAGGCGGATGAGGGTGCGAGCGACATCCGCGCGCAGGCTTTTCTCCTCGAGAAAAGGCGCATTATAGGCCTCAGCTTCGGCGGCGGTGAGCGTTAGGTTGAAATAGCGCATGGGCACGACTTGGCGATATTTAGGATCGGCCACGCGTACAAAGACTCGAATCGATTCTTCCACCCGCCGTAGTTTGCCTTCTTCAGCCGAAATTTGCTGTGCGGTGACGACCGGAGCCTGGAATGCCTGAACCGGGACGGGCGCTTTGGCGCTGGCGGTCCGCGCCGGTTTCGCGGCGGCCGCGCTTTTCCTTGAGGATGGCAGGGCGTTGCCCGCGCTGGGCGCGAGCAGCGATTTGCGAATGGGCGGCCGCCGATCAAGTTCCTTCTTCAAGCGCGAGACCCGCCGAAATTTTTCCAGAGCGCTGCCGTAGTCGGCATCGAGCATTTCTTTCTGCTCGATGGCGGCCACGTGCTCGACCGTGACTTCCACGCCATCGACTGTGCTGAGGATGCTGCCCCCCATTTCGTCGAGAGCCTGCGCGAATTGTTTAATCTCTCCCAGCGCGCTGGTGAAGAGTTTGTCAAAGCGCTCGCCGAAGGCCGCATTGTGGGCGGCGACCGTGGCCAGCACGCCGGGATGATAGAAGGAGGAATCCAGCCAGCGTTTCAACTCGCGCACTCGCGAAACAATGCCGGAGTCCATCAACGAGTTGAAATCGCGGTAGCGGGAAATCTCTTCGCGGAATGGGTCAAAGTTGCGAAGAAGTTGCACATGCTCTTCAGGAAGCGAAGGGACATCGGTATCGGCAAGAATTTCGATGAGCGCAATCTCGAACGGAGAAAGCGGTAATGACCCGTCCAGTCCGTAGCCGCGCTGCTGCCACTGGCCGGGAACGCGGGGATGGCGATAGAGAAAAGTTGAAATGAGATCGGTCTTGTCGCGATTAATTTCGCTGGGCTCGCGACGGCGCACAAAGTAGCGGAGCAGGGCCTCGGCGACTTCCGAGTCGGTTTCCGGCGTGAGCGCCTGGCGTAGCATTGCGGGGGTGATCGCCATGTCCAGCAAATGCAGCCAACGATACATCCGGGAAAGAGTCTCTGGAAGATTGCCCTCTGATTGACGCAGCGAGGCCTCATCGAGGCCGGCCGGAATAGGCACATCGCCGCCGAGCGAATCCCGCATCAGCTTCTGGTAAAAACCCTGGACTGTCGCCAGGATCGATAATTCAAATTTAAGGTCCTCGGCCAAGAAACACTCCCGCGAGTGAGATCTCCCCGTCGGTTGAGGGATTCCTTACTGCTGTCCAAGTAAAGACCAAAGTCACATCGGTCGCAAGTTACCAGTGGGTGTGAGGGGCTTATGGCGGGGGACGACTATTCGGAGGTGCATGGACTTCCGCGTGAAGACAGGGCGTGGTTAGAAGACTACGGTCTTGTTGCCGTAAAGAAGAACGCGGTTCTCGACGTGCCAGCGGACCGCGCGGGAGAGAACAACTTTTTCCAGGTCGCGACCTTTGCGGATGAGATCTTCAACGGTGTCGCGGTGGGAGACGCGGACCACATCTTGCTCGATGATGGGGCCGTCGTCGAGGACTTCAGTGACGTAGTGGCTGGTCGCGCCGATGAGCTTCACGCCGCGCTCGAAGGCTTGATGGTACGGGCGGGCTCCGATGAAGGCCGGCAGAAATGAGTGGTGAATATTGATAATGCGTTGCGGATAGCGGTTGACGAAGTTGTTGGAGAGAATCTGCATGTAGCGGGCCAGCACCATAAAGTCGGCATGGTGCGCGTCGATCAGCGAATGGATTTGTTCTTCCGCCTGGTGCTTATTTTCTTTCGTGATCGAGATGATTCGGTAAGGAATTCTGTAAAAGTCGGCGACGGGCTGGTTGTCGGGGTGATTAGAAATGATCAGCGGGATTTCGCAGGCGAGTTCGCCGCTCTGATGACGATAGAGAAGATCGACCAGGCAGTGATCGTATTTCGAAACCAGAATGATCATGCTCGGGCGATGCGACGATAGCGCCAGTTGCCATTTCATCTGAAACTTTTCCGCGATGGGAGAGAAATGCTTGGCGAAGTCGGCGAGATTTTTGTCGGTAAGATCAATGTCGAAGTCTTTGGGATCGAACTCGACGCGCATCAGGAAGAGTCCGGATTCTTCGTCCGCGTGTTCATCGGCATGCAGGATGTTGCCGCCGTGGCGGTAGACGAAGTCGGCGATGGTAGCGACTTCGCCTTTCTGGTCGGGGCAGGAGATTAGGAGGATGGCGGAGGGTTTCATAGTAGGGAAGGCAGTCTGGTCAGCGATGTGGAGTTCAACGGTGCCCAACCGGGCCGATGAGCGTAATCGCCTGTCCTCGTCAGTTGCGACGAGAGGGTCATTCCAGTTGATAAGTACCCCACGAGAAAGTAAGCGTGGGATCGCAACTCTTACCCTTTACCGACCACATTGTAGTACCGGACGTTTTCCCCAGAACGTTAGGCATTGCCGCCGCAAAGTATGAACCGTCCGCCTCAGCCTTCGCAACGCCATGATTCTTTTCGCCGTAGCTCGCGCCTTCCATCGTCAATTCTTCATTTGGCTCGAAGCCGCTTCCTTGGATATAAGTCACTTCCCCTTTAGGGGTTCCGATGATGGATTCCAGCTTGCAGCCTCTATCGGTAACGGAGGTCGGGAAGGGGATCACCTGAATAAAACCCTTTAGATGTGAATCGTCATTTGAGACTAATGACAGGCGCATAGGCTCAGATTTCCCGGCAAAGAAAACCAAATCGATCGGGCTGTTGGGGGTGGACCCGCTACAGGTACCCTTTCGGCCCGCGCATATGGCCCTTCCGTCTGAATCCAGCGTGACCCCGTCCATCTGCTTAAGAACTTTGCCGTTGATTTGAATTTTCAAAAGAGAGTATGTCAAATCCCTAGGCAATCCCGTCGCGTAAACTTCGTATTTCACAAGCGTGCGGTCCGAGGCCCTCCACCGACTGATCTCCTTGAGGGAGAGATCAACTCCGGGGCTGTTCATCTTCTTTCCGAAATTCTTCTGAAGATTCGCCAACTTCACCACCAGCGCTTTCTGCTCGGCGGTTAAGTCCTGATCGGTCGGCGAAGATTTTTGAACGGTCTGCCCTGAGGCGAAGATCGACAATAGCAGGATGGCAACAGTAATTCTCATACTGTGCGAGAGTTTAGCTCATGGTGTGTAGCTGTTGCAAAATCGCCATTTCGCTCATTCACCTGGCTACCCCATCCAGCGCGAGTTGCCACCTTTAGCGCCTCAATTCCTTCAGTATTTCTCGCGCTGCATTGGCTCCGGAGCCTCCGGTCAAGCCTGCGCCGGGGTGCGTGCCGCTGCCGCACAAATACAAATTCTCGATCGGCGTTTTATAGCGCGCCCAGTCCAGCAGCGGACGCATGGTGAAGAACTGATCGAGCGCAAGATCGCCGTGGAAGATTTGACCGCCTGTCATTCCATAAACTTCTTCGAGATCCAGGGGCGTAATGATCTGGTGAGTCAGAATCATCTCGGGCAGATTCGGCGAGTATTGCGCGAGCGTCTGTACAACGGTTTGGCCAAGCGCTTTGCGCTGCTCTTCCCAGTCGCCTTTGAGCTTATAAGGCGCGTACTGCATGTAGATCGACATCACGTGCTTACCTTCGGGAGCAAGCGTGGGATCGGTCAGTGAGGGAATCGTGGCTTCGAGGTAAGGCTGGCGCGAGAAGTTGCCGTATTTTGATTCGTCGAAGGCGCGTTCGAGGTAGTCGATTTCGGGGCCGATGTGGATGCGTCCCTTAAGCGCGGTGCTGTCCCCATTTTTCAGGGCAGTAAAGCTCGGTAGGCCGGAGAGTGCGAGGTTGACTTTCGCAACTGTGCCGTTTCCGCGATAGTGCTGCAGCTTCTGCACAAAATCGGGAGAAAGATTCATCGGATCGGTCAGCTTTAGCAACGTGCGTTTGGGATCGGCGTTGGAGATGACGGCCTTGGCGCTGATTTCTTCGCCGGTGCCGAGCAACACTCCGATGGCTGCGCCGTCTTTCACGCGAATCTCGATGACGTCGGCTGAGGTGCGAATCTCGACGCCAGCGGCTATCGCGGCGGAAGCCATGGCTTGCGTGAGCGCGCCCATTCCTCCAGCGGCGAAGAACGCAGAGCCGGCGGGATGAGAATCGCCGGCGGCGCGGATCAGTAACTGCAGGCTGCTTCCGGCCGACCATGGTCCGAGGAAAGTTCCAAAGATTCCACGAGCAGCGATTACTGCTCGCAATAATTCAGTTTCGAAATATTCCGCAACCAAATCGGCGACTGCCATCGGACCCCAGCGCAGCACGCGGTACATATCCCGCTTGCCGAGGTTGCGAAGGGCGCGGCCGGTTTTGAGCATGCTCCACATATCGCTGCCGCTTGGGTGGTCGATATCTGGCGGAGTTGTGGCGAGGGCTTCTGCGATCACCTTGCTGATTTTGCCCAGGGATTTTTCGAACTCGGAATATTTGGCGGAGTCTTTTTGTGAGAAGGCGGCGATTGACTGCGCGGATTTATTTTCGTCCTGGTAGAGCGAAAGGGCGCGACCGTCGGGCGACAGCGCGGTAACGCAGGTCTCGGGCGTGATGAATCTCAAGCCGTGCTTTTCGAGTTGCATGTCACGGACGATGTCCGGACGGAGCGGGCCGGCGGTGTGCGCCAGCGTGGAGCAACGGAAGCCGGGATGAAACTCATCGGTGACGGCCGCGCCACCGACCTGTGCGCGGCGTTCGAGGACGAGGGGCTTGTATCCAGCTTTGGCCAGGTAGAACGCGGTCACGAGGCCGTTATGGCCGCCGCCGATGATGACGATGTCGCGTGTCGCGGTTGTGTTCATAGGTGGAATCTCGCGACTGCACGGGGAGAACGCCTTGAGACGGAAGGGTGCGGTTTGGAGTGCGGGGGTCCTTCGACTGCGGTTGTTCTTCGCGCTTGAGGCGCGAAGCACAATCCTCGCTCAGGATGACAGGGTGTGGGCATGGCTACGCGGCTCCTCCGAGGTCTTTCAGCATTTCAAGAGCGGCGAGACGGCCCGGCGCGCCCATGATGCCGCCGCCGGGATGCGTGGCTGAACCGCACATGTAAAGATTCTGAATGGGCGTGCGGAACCGTGCATATCCGGGCGCGGGACGAAGGAAGAAAAGCTGCTCGAGAGAAAGTTCGCCCTGGAAGATGTTGCCTTCGCTTAGTCCCCACTCGCGTTCGAGATCGAGCGGTGTGATCACTTGCCGGTGGAGGATGATGTCTTTGATGTTGGGGGCGTACTCAGCGATGGTGTTCACCACCGTGTCGCCGAACGCTTCTTTCTGATCGTCCCAGTTGAGCCCAGGCCGCAGTTTGTAGGGCGCATACTGCACGAAGCAAGAGAGCACGTGTTTGCCCGGCGGCGCTACAGACGGATCAGTGAGCGAAGGAATCACCATGTCAATGTAGGGCTTGCGGGAGAAGTTTCCATACTTCGCATCGTCGTAGGCGCGCTCCATGTATTCGACCGAGGGAGAGATCGAGATTGCTCCGCGCAGGTGAGCGCCGGGTCCGGGGATGGCTTTGAAGTTCGGCAGAGCATCGAGCGCCATGTTGACTTTGCCGGAAGAGCCGCGATATTTAAAACGGTTGATGTCCTCAAGAAAGTCGGCGGGAAGATGCTCAGCTTCGATGAATTTGTTGAACGTTAGACGGGGATCGACACTTGATGAAATTGTGTCGGCGAAAATTTCGTCGCCATTGGTGAGGACGACGCCTTTGGCTCGGCCATCCTTAATGATGATTTTCGCGATGGCGGCTTGGGTGCGAATCTCGACTCCGGCTTCGCGGGCCGCGTCGCCGATTGCGTTTGAGATTGCTCCGGTGCCGCCGCGCGCGAATCCCCAGGCGCGGAACGCACCGTCGATCTCTCCCATGTAGTGATGCAGCAGAACGTACGCGGTGCCGGGTGAGCGCACGCCGAGGAATGTGCCAATGATTCCTGACGCGGACATTGTCGCTTTAAGGACATCGGTCTCGAACCATTGATCGAGAAAATCGATGGCGCTCATGGTCATGAGCTGGACCTGGTTGTATTTGTCGTAGCTCGACATGCCCTGGAAACGCTTGCCGATAAAGAGCAGTTTCATCAGCTCGCGAGGGTTCAGCGTGTTGGGATCCGGCGGCACCATACTGAGAATCGGCTTTACGAAGCGGCACATGGCCTGCATGGCTTTGCCGAATTCGTCATAGGCTTCGGCGTCAACGCGCGAGTGGCGGGCGATTTCGCGATGAGTCTTGCCGTGGTCGTTCACGCGCCACAGATAATCGCCGCTGGGCATGGGTGTGAAAGTTCCGTCGAGCGGAAGAATTTCGAGCCCGTGGCGCGGGAGGTCGAGGTCGCGGATGATTTCCGGGCGCAGCAGTGAGACGACGTACGAGCACACCGAGAACTTGAAGCCGGGAAAGACTTCTTCGGTGCAGGCCGCGCCACCGAGAATGTGGCGCCGTTCGAGCACGAGAACTTTTTTCCCCGCGCGCGCGAGATAGGCGGCGTTGACGAGTCCGTTGTGGCCTCCGCCGATTACGATGACATCGTATGAGTTAGCCATAGCTCTTAGCCTTTAGCTGTTAGCTTGCTGATTCAGGAATGGGACGAGGAATATTAGCGCAGTTTTGACGCGCGTGTATTAGAGCCCGCTGGGCAGAACGCTCCAGCTGCGGAGGACGTTCGATAGGAATGGTGTGAGTGAGTGCATGCTGGAGTCGAAGGGTCATTCTAACGGGAACCGGCGGTTTTGTCTGCAAGACTAGCCAAAAGAAAGGCGTCGTTCCGAAGCCCGGCGTTTTCTCCAGCGGTTTATGTTCATTCGTCACAGACGTTTGTTGTTGGTTTTGGTAGAACGGAACGATGCGACCGGCCCAAGCAGTTCCATGTTTACATCATGACGAATCGACAGCGTTCTCATGTCTTGTACACGGGAATCACGGGAAACCTCACGCGACGCGTCTGGGAGCATAAGAATAAGACCGTTGATGGTTCACCAGCCGGTACAACTTAACTCGGCTGGTGTATTACGAGTGCTTCTTTTATCCCGACGCCGCGATCAATCGCGAGAAAGAGATTAAGGGATGGCGACGCAGCAAGAAGATCAAGCTCATCGAGTCTACGAATCCGCATTGGAATGATTTGGCGGAGGGGTGGCACGATGTCTACAAGCCCCGGCTCGCGGGAGATACGCGCGGGATCCCTCGCCCCGCTGGAGAAAACGCGGGGCTTCGGGATAACGCCTTTGATGAGGGTTCCGGCGTATAATCTCGCTTCGAGCTAATTCTTTTCGAGGCCACTTCTTTGCCCATTGGAACTGCGTTTCATGAGAGAACGTTTCCGCTTTGCCAGAGCTTGAATTACCGCGAGTGGTCGGGATACTACACGGTCAGCGTGTATGAGGTGCATCATGAGCACGAGTACAACGCCATCCGCAATGCGGCGGCGTTGATTGATATTTCGCCGCTCTACAAATATCTGATTACGGGCAAAGATGCGACGCGGTTGGTAAACCGCGTGATCACGCGCGATATTAATAAAGTGAAAGTGGGGCAGGTGATTTATTGCTGCTGGTGCGATGAAGAGGGCAAGGTCATCGACGATGGAACGATCTCGCGGCTGGAGGAAAATGTTTATCGCTGGACGGCGGCCGATCCGAGCCTGCGATGGTTCCGGCAGAACGGGCTGAACATGGATGTTCAGGTCGAAGATATTTCCGAAAAAGTTGCGGCGCTCGCCTTGCAGGGGCCGACTTCGGCGAAGCTGTTAAAGTCCGTGGCAGAGGCCGACATTGCGAATCTAAAATATTTTCGCGTGACCCGCGGCAAGATTGCGGGAGTGCCCGTCGACATTTCTCGCACCGGGTACACCGGCGATCTGGGATATGAAATCTGGGTTCCTTGGAATGATGCGGTGAAAGTGTGGGATGCGCTGGCGGAAAAAGGGAAGCAGTTCGATCTGCATGCGGCAGGCATGTTGGCGCTGGATGTGGCACGCGTGGAAGCAGGGTTGCTGCTGATCGAAGTCGACTATTCAAGTTCGAAGAAGGCGCTGATTGCGTCACAGAAGTTTTCGCCATACGAGTTGGGCTTTGCCAAGATGGTTCATCTGGAAAAGGAAAACTTTATTGGCAAGCGGGCGCTGGAGCAGGATGCCAAGAATGGCGTGCCACGGCAGTTTGTCGGCGTAGAAGTCGATTGGACTGATGTGGAAGCGTTGTATGAACGGTATGGCCTCACTCCGGCTGCCCCGAGTCAGGCTTCGCGTGTTGCGGTGCCGTTGTACTCCGGAGAAAAGCAGGTAGGGAAGGCGACGACTACGAGTTGGTCTCCTATCCTGAAAAAGATGATCGCGCTGGCCAGCGTGGAAACCGAGCATTCGAAGCTGGGGACGCAGTTGCAGATGGAGATTACGATTGAGGCGATCCGGCTGAAGACGAATGTAAAGGTGACAGCGATGCCGTTCTTTAATCCTTCGCGGAAGACGGCGACTCCGGTCTAGAGCGAAAGGGCTTTAACCACGAAGGACACGAAGGTCCACTAAGAAAACCTTGCTGCGCCCTCATTAGCGCGGGATGTAATCATTCAGCAGCGGGCTGATGGCGGACGCAAACGGGAGAACGCGTTGCTGGGCAGCGTCCGGAGTTTCGCCGGGTAACATGTCCGTTGCAATGCGAACCAGCGCGCCGTCGCTGCGATTCAGGCGAATCGAGTCTTTCACCAGATAGTACTTAGCCCAGTATTCGCTGGCCACTCCACGATCGTGAGCCCAATACCAGTACAGCACCAGTTTCCGCGCGTCAGCTTTGGCGATGACGTAGCGGTTTGCTGGGAAAGGGCCGTGCCCTGGCAGCAGAAGTGTGATGCGGTCGTTTTGTTCAGGATTCCATCCCGAACCGGGCAGGCAGTGCTGCGGAGAGTGGATGGTGTCTCCGGCGCGCTGGCTGGGAAAATACGCCAGGAAGAGATCTACGGCCGGCAACTTTTCGGACGGACTCTGATAGACGCGTTCCATGAAGTCGCCAGCGCCCAGGATCGCAAGAGTATCTTTGTCCAACTGAATTTCAGTGCTGACGTCCCATTTGCCAAGTTGCGCCGGAAAAGAAGAGAGCGGCACGCGATTAGGAATGATTTCACTGCGTCCCCGCGCTTGTAGCAGGACGGCCGCGAGGGCAATTAAGAAGACAGCGAGCGCAAATCGCAGCGCGGCGGAGGACTTCATATTTCAGCGGCCTCCTCCTCGTGCGAGAACACGCGAATCGCTTGATGCAACAAATAAAGCATGAGCAGGGAAACAACGAAAATCAACCATCCGGAAAATTCATGAAAGAACCCCTGAGCTTTATCCGGATCCCAGTACTGCACCAGCAGGCCCGTCCCCACGATGCGCAGGCTATTGGCTGCAACCGCAATGGGGACCGATGCCACGGCTAATAGGACTCGCACTCCGACTCTTCGTTCCATGAGGAATCCATAAATCACTGCGAGGGTGGTGAGGGACATCAGCGAACGGATACCGCTGCAGGCTTCAGCAACTTCCAATGCCATGGCAGGAAGGACGATTACGTTTCCTTCGCGCAAAACAGGAACGCCCATCCAGGGCAGGGTGGTGCTGGCGACTTTGGAGGCCAAAAGTTGCAGAGGAAAGGTGATCTGGTTGAGAACGATTGCCGGAACCGGAATCATGAGGAGCAGGAACGCCCACGGAAACAGGAGTGCGCGGAAAAAGTTCCATCCAAGGAAAAGCACGAGCAGGCCGGCCAGCACGATCAAGAACGATAAGCGGGAAAAAAAGAGCTCGGCGCCCATCTGACCGACGATGAGCATGCACAATCCGCATCCCAGGAACAACAGTCCGGACCACGACGGCCGCGGAGTCAGCGGTGCGAGCCGGGTTCGGTCCTGCCAGACGACGAATGCGGAAAACAGAGGGACGAAAAATCCGTGGGAAAAATTAGGATCATTCCACCATTGCGCGGCCAAGTGAGCCAACGTCGGCGTGTAAAGCCACAACAACAGCGCGGCAATGATCGCGGCTTTCCACCAGGATGGGCGCACCGCGTCCGCAACGGATGCGCGGCCCGCTAGATGCTCGGATTGCAGCACTTGGTTCACTGGAATTTTGGTCTTGCTACCGGGGGGTGCCTTCAGCATAGCGAAAGCGAGCGGCTCCCGCAATCAAAAGCCTGACTGCAGGTAATCATTAGAATGCCTTCCCGGCGAAGGTTGTGTGCAGATTTTCGGTACGAAGTTCGGCCGGACGCGGGGCACCCAGGTAGTTAATCCAAGTCACATTTTTAGGAGAGCGCTCGAGGTCGCGCATGCTATTGACGGAGAAAGGGTTGGGCTGGAAGTGCTCTTTTGGAGGACTGGCAAAGGGAAAACTGGTTACTCTGGGTTGGGCAAATACTTTCCCTTTTGGGCGGAAAAGTGTAGGTTTATGTCTGCAGTTTTTATCCCTCCTATGCCAAGTTCTGGCTCATATACTTTTGAAAACATGGCGGTAAAGGTGGAATGCGATCTTCTCCCGCGAGGGTGCCTGATGGTATTTGCCGTGCTATTACAAGGGTTCTGATATCTACCGGATTTTGACATTCTAGCGCCACGAGAAAAGGACCTTTTGATGGAATCGCATGCCCGTGGAGGCGTGGAAATTGGGCCGACGGCAATGATTCGCGAGCTCATGAGGTCGGACTTCGTGGAAGGTGCGAGTCCCAGCATGAGGAGCGTGGAAGCCGTGATGCGCGAGGTGGCGCAGAGCGAAGTTCCGGTGCTGCTGCTGGCGGAACGAGGGGTGGGGAAGAAGGCGACGGCCCGGAGGATCCATGACCTCTCCCGGCGCGGCAAGCAGGCGTTTCGCGTGATTTCTTGTGCCCAGTTGGGGGCAGAGAAGTTTAGGGACTCGGCGGAGCCGATCGGCTTAATAGGTCCCGGTACGGTATTTCTGGAAGAAGTGGGGGAACTGAGCGGGCAAGGTCAGGAGTGGCTGCTGAAGGCCCTGCTCAAGCGCGGGGAAAATGGGAATGGAAGCCGAGTCCAAGCTCTGGCACGCCTGATCTGCGGAAGCGCCCGTGACCTGGAGGCGGAAGTAAGTGCGGGGAACCTTCGCGAGGATCTGTATTACCGCATCAGCGGAGTCTGTTTGCGGCTGCCGCCGTTGCGCCAACGCCGGGAAGATATCCCAGTGCTGATGGAGCATTTTTTGCGGAAGTACGGCCGCGATTTCCAGCGCCCTGTTCCGGCACTCAGCGACGAAACCTATCGCTTGTTTGTGGAGTATTCGTGGCCGGGCAATGTGAAGGAACTGGAGAATGCCGCCAAAGCTATTGTGGTCCTGGGAGATGAAACTGTCGCGATGGGTGGGCTACGCGCCATGCTGCTGCGGCCTGACCTGGGGAACAACGGCGGCCGGGTATCGCTGAAACAGGTGGCACGTGCGGCCTCCCGTGAAGCGGAGAAAGAAATCATCTTGCGTGCGCTAACCCGCACCCGCTGGAACCGGAGACGCGCCGCACAGGATTTGCAGATCAGTTACAAGGCGTTATTGTACAAGCTTAAGCAAATGGGATGCTCGGAATATGGGGCAACCTAGCTCCACAGGAGAGCGCATGAAGAGCGTAATGAAGCTGGCGTGCTGGGCGCTGTTGGGGTTTGTAACGATCGGCATAAGGGCGCAGGACGCCACTGGGGATGCGAGCAAGGGATCGAAAGCCGCTCCGCCAGAAGTGCAGGCGTCGAGTGCTGGCGTGCCAGCGGATTACATGATTGGCGCGGACGATACTTTGCACATCACGGTCTGGAAGGAACCAGACATGAGCGTCAGTCTGCCGGTGCGGCCTGATGGAAAAATTTCGATGCCGTTGCTGGACGATGTGCAAGCCGCAGGTTTGACTCCCATGCAACTGGGCATGGCAATCCGAGACAAGTTAAAAAAATACATCGCTGATCCGCGCGTGACCGTGGTAGTTACGGCGATGAACAGCCAGCGAATTTTCGTGCTTGGCGAAGTGGTTCATAGCGGGCCGATGTCTCTGCTTCCCCACATGACCATGTTGCAGGCGCTATCGAGTGCTGGGTTCACACAGTTTTCTAATCTCAAAGCGATCTATCTGTTGCGCATGCAGGATGGTGGTCAGCAAACAAAAATTCCGTTCAACTACAAGGAAGCCATCAAGGGACGGGGTGTGCAGCAGAATATCGTCCTGAAACCTGGAGACACGATCGTTGTTCCGTAGGTTTGTTCTTTGTTCAATGCAGAGTGGAAGAGGAATTCGGATGAAAAAAGGCCACATCATTTTGACCCTAACGCTGAGCCTGTACACGGCCGGCGCGGCCTGGGCGCAGGGCGACGAGCCTGCCGCGCCTCCCCCGGCGCCCGCCTTCGGACAGGAGAGTCCCGCACCTACCGTAAGCGAAAATCCGCCAATTTCCGGTATCGACCAGCCTGGGCTGGAGCCGCATGCGGCCCCCGAAAGTTTCCTGTTGCCCGGATTGCATTTCAGTGAGTCAGTCGATTCCAATGTCAGCAATACGCTAGGCACGTCTAACGTGAGTCCAGTAACGCGGGGTTTGGGAAGTTTGACTCTGCAGAAGCTTTGGAAGAACTACGCCGTCGCGATGGATTATATCGGCGGCGTTGTCTATTACGACCGGACGGGAGTCGGACTGCAGCAACTGCACCAGTTCGATATCGACAATCGAATTAGCTGGAAGCGCGGGCAGTTGGCGCTTCGCGATTCGTTCAGCTACCTGCCCGAAGGCACTTTCGGTTTCCAAGCCTACGGTGGAAGTGGAGCCTACAACTCGAGCATTGGGGGAACGGGTTCGAGCATGTTAGGAGCCTCCGCATTCGGCGGGCAGACCAGTTCTTTCTACGGCGGATCAGGCGTTTCCGTCGGCGAAGTGCCGCGCCTGACGAATCTGGCGCTGGCTGATGTCGTCGAGAACCTCACTCCCAAGTCGTCGGTGACTCTCACCGCGGGGTACGGAATCGTTCATTTCTATGGCAATCTGACTTCCGTAACCGGCGCGCCTGCTAACGTTTCCTTTATTGGCAGCAGTGAAGAGACCGTGCAGTTCGGGTACGACCGCACTCTGAACCCGAAGGATCAGATCGCGTTCAGTTATGGCTATCAAGGATTTACCTTTTCCACCGTCGGCACGGCGATGCACTCTCACGTTTTGCAGGCCATGTACGGGCACCGCATTTCCGGGCGAATGGATTTTACGATCTCGGCAGGACCGCAGTTTACCCATATTAGTGACGTTGCGACGGTTTGCACCTTTTTCGGATTTCCAGTGAATGTACCTACAACTGACTGTCTGGCGTTGGGAGGGACGTTCGTGGTTTTTCCTCAGAGCAGCAACCAAATCAGTGCCGCAGGGCGCGTTTCGCTCAGGTACCGGTTCCCTAAAACTTCAGTCTCACTGGAATATAGCCGGTTTAACACTTCCGGATCAGGATTGTTTGCAGGCTCACGCAGCGATACTGCGGTAGCCAATGCGCAACGGCCGTTGACGCGGATCTGGGATGTGTTCGGCGACGTCGGATACTCCCGGAACAGCCGGTTGCAGGCTGGCGGGTCGAGTGTCGCAGCCAACAATTTCAGTTATATCTATGCCGGGGTGGGGCTTCACCGGCAGTTTGGGCGGACTCTGAAGGGATACGTGAGCTATCAATTCAACGACTTGTCTTTCGATTCAGCATGTCCCGTGCCCGCGACTGCGGTGAGTTCTGGCACATGCAGCAACCGGTCGCAGAGGCATGTGGGTTCGATTGGACTGGATTGGACTCCCCGGCCAATCCGGCTTGACTAATTCTTAGGCCGGTCTAAAAGAGCCGGCGGAACGGGTATTACAAATATGGAAAACCGTGAACTGACTGTTGACGATTATCTAGCGATGTTTCGCCGCCGGATGAAGGTGATTCTGATTCCGGCGTTGCTCGCCCCGCTGGCCGGATTCTTGGTCTCATATGCCTTCTCGCCTAAATACACTTCACAATCTCTGGTGCTGGTGGAGGCGCCGAAGATTCCGGATGCGGTGGTGCAGCAGGTGTTCACCGAGGATCTAACGCAGCACATTGCGACGATCGAGCAGCAGGTTCTGAGTCCGAGCCGCCTGCGGCCCATGGTGGATCGGTGGGGCCTGGTCAAAGGAAGCCAGAACGTTGACGATGTAATGGAAAATATCCGGCTCAACATGACGATCCAGCCGGTGATTACGGATCTCTCGCAGTTTGGAGCGGGCGGCAAGAAACGGCCCGGTCAGAGCAGCCCGGTACCCGGTTTCAGTGTGAACTACACCGCGTCAACCGCGCGCGAAGCGCAGCAGATATGCACCGATCTGACTTCCATGCTGCTCGAGGAAGATCTGAAATCGAGGCAGGACGCGACTCAAGGCACAACGCTTTTTCTCACCAAGCAGGTGGAAGACGCCAAGCAGAATCTCGACGATCTGGATAAGAAACTAGCGGCTTTCAAAAACCAGCACATGGGACAGCTTCCGGGAGACGAAGACAACAATCTTAAGATCCTTATGGGACTGAATTCGCAGCTTGAGGCGAATACGCAGAGCCTGAACCGAGCTACGCAAGACAAGGCCTATACCGAGTCGATGTTGGCGCAGCAGTTGGCAGCGTGGAAAAGCTCACAGTCCGCCAGCAATCCTCAAACCTTGCAGACACAGCTCTCGGCGCTCCAGGCACAGCTCATCGATCTGCAAGGGCGCTATACGGAAGATCATCCCGATGTCATCAAGACCAAGGGAGACATCGCGGAAGTGAAGAAGCAACTGGCGGCGATCAACGACTCATCGGAGCAGGCCACCGACCCTGGTAAGGAGAAAAGGTCGGCAACGGAGCCGCCGGAAATCCGCCAACTGCGGCTGCAGATTCATCAATATCAGGACATGATTACGCAGACCACTCGCGATCAGAAAAGATTGCAGCAGGAAATCGCGGTGTATCAGGGCCGGGTTTCGTCGAGCCCCGCAGTCGAAGGGGAGTACAAAGCGCTGGCTCGCGATTACGACAATGCGCAGAAAGTTTACCAGGACGACCTGGCCAAGCAGAGCACGTCGAAGATGGCGACGCAGGCTCAGCAACAGCAACAAGGGGAACAGATGGCGCTACTGAACCCCGCGAACCTTCCGGATTCGCCGAGTTTTCCGAACCGTCTCCTGTTCGCTGGTGGAGGATTGGGTGCCGGGTTGGTGTTGGGTCTTGGCCTGACACTGTGGCTTGAGTTGCGCGACAAGAGCATTCGCACCGAGGAGGACGCTGAAGCCGCCGTCGGACTTCCGCTTCTCGTGTCGATTCCGTGGGTCGGCGAGACCGCGGTGGCAAACGGCAATGGCAAAGGCCGCTTCTGGAGCCGGAAAAAGGGCACGGAGGAAACACAGGAAGCAACCAGGTTCTAAGCGGGTGTTTACGGAAGAATTATAGGCAACGAGACATGTACAAAGATTTTTATGGACTGCGGGCGAACCCGTTCAACGTCAACCCCGATCCGCGTTATCTCTTTTTAACGCGGCATACGGAGGAAGCTCTGGCATGTCTGACGTACGGCATCCAGAGTCGAAAAGGTTTTGTGCTGCTGACGGGGGAAGTAGGGACGGGCAAGACCACGCTCATCAACAAGCTGCTGGAGTGGTTGCGCCTGCAGCAAGTGGCGACCGCTTTTATCTTCAACTCGCGCTTGAATACCCCGCAGTTTCTCGATTACATGATGGCGGACTTCGGCATTCCGTGTGATTCGAAGGCCAAGAGCCAGATCCTGCTGCGACTCTACAACTGGCTGCTCGATCGCTACCGCGCCGGGGAGACTGCGGTGCTCATCGTCGATGAAGCGCAAAACCTGTCTGACGAGGTGCTGGAAGAGATTCGGATGTTGACGAATCTGGAAACGTTTACCGAAAAGTTGCTCCAGATAGTGCTCGTGGGCCAGCCAGAACTGGAGCAGAAGTTAAAGCAGCCACAACTTCGACAGTTGCGGCAGAGGCTGACGCTACGCGCCAAGACTCATCCACTCACACTGGATGAGACGAAAGCCTACGTCCAACAGCGGCTTCGGATAGCCGGTTCCAACGGCCATGAAATTTTCGATCCCGAGTCGCTTGTCGCCATTCATCGCTACGCCAACGGCATTCCACGGGTGATCAACCTGCTGTGCGAGCACTGTCTGGTGAGCGCATTTGTCGATCAGCAAAAGGTAATCGCACCCCCTGTGGTGGACGGCGTTGCAAGGGATTTCGATCTGGGCGATGGGACGGCAGCAGGAGTAATGACACCGCCACCGCCGGCACCAGGCGTGGAGAAATTTGATTTAGTGGAAGCTTTACGGTCGCTGGCCACCATAGCCGATCGCCTGCGAGATGAAGAAAAAGACCTCCCCAAGGAAGGCAAATTATGAGCAGAATCCACGAAGCGTTAAAAAAAGCTGAACAGGAACGGGCCGTGTCGCAGGGAGGTTCGGCACAGCCTGGTTACGCGCCGACGGAGACGTCCGAGCCGGCCGTGAGGACGATTCAGCAAGAGCCGGCCGTAACTGTGACAGCCGGAATGCCCGCTGCTGGCGGGGTTCCACTCACTTCCGGAATGCCATCGTTTGGCAGTCCTTTCAGCCTTGACGCACTGCTGGCGCGCTGCCCGCAGTTGGAATGGAAGCCCGATGAGAAAACGATGCTGTTTTTCAACGGCGACGATTCTTCCCGGGGCACTGAGGAATTCCGAACGCTGCGCTCCCGTCTCTATCACACCCGTGAAAAGATGACGCTCAAAAAGCTGCTGGTGACCAGTGCGCTGCCCAAGGAAGGTAAATCGTTCACGGCGGCAAATCTGGCACAGGTATTAGTGCGGCAGCATGGACGCCGCGTGTTGCTGATCGATGCCGACCTGCGCGGTCCACGGCTCCATCTAATGCTGGGTACGAGCTCGTCTCCCGGACTTTCCGACTACCTGCAGGGGAGCAACGACGAATTTTCAATTATGCAGCGCGGACCCATGGATAACCTGTTCCTGATTCCGAGCGGCGACGAAATCTCCGATCCCGCCGAACTCGTGGCTAATGGACGGTTGAAGTTCCTGCTGCAGCGGGTGGAAGCTTTGTTTGACTGGATCATCATTGATTCGCCGCCGGCAGTGCCGGTCTCAGACGCCAGCGTTCTGGCGAAGACCTGTGACGGTGTGCTGATGGTGGTGCGTTCCAATTCCACACCTGTCGACTTAGCGCGCCGGGCACGAGAACAATTTCCAGACCAGGCCCTGGTAGGGGTGGTGTTGAACGGCACGGATGGCGAATCCGTTCCTTACTCGCGTTACTACTATGCGGCATATGGAAAGAATGTGACCGACTCCAAGGCCCCAGGGAAATAGGAAAACGTGATCCGGCTGTTCAAAGTTTATTATCCGTTGCGCACGCTGATCCTTCTGGTAGGCGAAGCCATGATTGTGTGGCTTTCGTTCGTCACGGGAATGATGTTGCAGAACCGCGAGGACAGCTGGCTTCTGCTCAATGTAGAAAACGGCTATATAAAGATTCTTGCGGTCACTTGCGTGGTGCTGCTGTTCTCGCATTGGTTCGATCTCTACGATTCATCCAATCTCGGCGCGAAATGGGACCAGATATTTCGCCTGTTGCTGGTGCTTGGGTTCGTGGCACTGGCGCTGTCAGCTGTCGGTTTTCTTTATCCGAGTATTCTGCCGGGAAATGGTTCCGCGTTGGCCGGACTCATTATTCTTACCTTCACCTTGCTGGGCTGGCGCGCTGCTTATTCCTGGATGGTGAAACAGCCCTTTCTGCGCGAGCGGGTTTACGTGCTGGGTACCGGCGAACGAGCGCAGCGCCTGGTGACCGGTCTGCGTGAGCGTTCCGCTTTAGGAATTGAAGTTGTGGGATGGACCGGGGATGTTGAGGGGGAGCTAACTCGCGACATGGTGGCCTCGCACCTTATGGGGTTGGCGAAGGGAGAAAAAGGTGTTCATCGCGTGATTGTGGCCATGCCGAACCGCCGCGGCACTTTGCCCGTGGAAGAACTACTGGACCTGCGCCTCGGAGGCGTCAAGGTGGAAGAGGCGACCTCGTGGCTGGAGAAGATCACGGGAAGAATTGAAGTCGAGCAACTGTATCCAAGTTGGCTGATTTTTGCTGAAGGTTTTCGCTTCAGCAGCACGTTCAAGATACTGCGCCGCTTACTGCATTTCTCAGTGGCACTGGTTGGATTGTTGCTCGCGCTGCCGCTGCTTCCCTTGATTGTGCTGGCGATCCGGTTGGACTCTCGCGGTTCCGTTCTTTACCGGCAGCAGCGGGTGGGCAGGCGCGGAGTAGTTTTTTATTGCTACAAGTTCCGCACCATGCGGATGGACGCGGAGGTCGATACCGGGGCAACCTGGGCAACCGACGATGATCCGCGGATCACCTATGTAGGCAAGTTTCTACGATCCTCGCGGCTGGATGAGATTCCCCAGTTGTGGTGCGTGCTGAAGGGCGACATGCATTTTGTGGGGCCACGCCCGGAGCGCCCGGAATTCGTTCAATGGCTGAGCAAAGAGATTCCCTACTACGGTGTGCGTCACATGGTGCGTCCCGGAATTACCGGCTGGGCGCAGGTGCAGTATAAGTATGGAAACACTCTGGCCGACGCTCGCGAAAAACTTCAGTACGATCTGTTCTATATCAAGAATGCCTCTCTCGGTCTCGACCTGCTGATTATGTTTCAGACCATCAAGATTGTGCTGCTGGGACGGGGAGCGCAATGACGTGGGTATTCTGGGGATCGGCCATGCTGATTGCTTATTCCTACGTTGGTTATGCAGGTTGGTTATGGCTGCGGGTCCGTCTTCGGCCCTGGCCCATCCTTCGCGGACCACAAGAACCCTACGCGTCGATCGCGATGGTTGTGCGGAATGAAGAGAGGTGGCTCGAGAGCAAGATGGAGAATCTCCTGGCACTGGATTACCCCCAATCCCTTTATCAGATTGTGGTGGTCTCCGATGGATCGACTGATCGCACGGATGTCATTCTCCGTCAATATGCGGACAACCCGCGAGTAACGTTATTGATGAACCAGTTGCCTAGAGGGAAGGCCGCGGGGGTGAACGATGCTATTTCCTTAGCTGCCGGAGAAATCGTCATTCTTACCGATGCCCGCCAAAAAATTGAGAGCGGTGCGATACGTTTGTTAGTGGAAAATTTTGCCGATCCGCAAGTCGGTTGCGTGAGTGGGGCGCTGATGCTCGGAGATCCTGAATCAGGAGAAGCGCTTAAGGGAATGGGACTCTACTGGAGGATCGAGAAAAAGATTCGAGAATTGGAGTCGGAGTCGGGTTCGGTGGTTGGAGCGACGGGAGCGTTGTACGCGGTGCGGAAGGAATTGCTGACTCCGGTACCGGAAGGAACGATTCTCGACGACGTTTACATTCCACTCCAGGTGGCCCGGCAGAAAAAACGTGTGGTCTTTGAGCCCCGAGCCAGAGTCTGGGATGATCCAGACCTGGGAGCAGAGCGCGAGTTCGCCCGGAAGGTTCGGACGTTGAGCGGTAACTACCAACTGGTGCAGCTGGCGCCGTGGCTGTTGAAGAGTGAGAATCCGCTTCGTTTTGAATTTATCAGCCACAAGTTGCTCAGACTGGTCGTGCCGTTTGCTTTGGCAGCCCTATTGGTTGGATCGATCGTTCTTACTGGTCCGGTTTACCGGAGTGCGCTGGCGTTGCAGACGGCATTTTATGGTTTGGGTTTACTGGCGGGACTTCGTGTGAGTCGCGGACCATTGGCGCGTATGTCGGATGCGGCGCTCACATTTGTGATGTTGAACGGCGCCGCAGCCGTGGCGTTTGTGAATTTCGTGACAGGCCGTAAGGCGGCCTGGATTCGCTAATCGGTAAGTTATTACGCGGTCGCAATTCCGCGGATGGAACTCTAGTGCCTTTGACTAACGAGGATCAAAAAATCGCGCGGCGTTCGCTTGATTTGCCACAGGCAAGCCCTTCCTTGAATGGTCCTTTTTTCTGGCTCAGCGCCTTTTACATCGTCTACTGCACTCGCCCAGAGGACTGGATCCCCGGGCTCGCCTACATTCCACTTGCCAAGATTACCGGCGTATTTGCACTCCTGGCATTGCTGAGCAGTATCGGCAGGACGCAGCGCAAATTCCGCGATCTCCCGCGGGAGTCGAATTACCTGCTGGCCATGATCGGGATGCTGTTCTTATCGGCATTGCTGTCACCCGTCTGGAAAGGAGGAGCCCTAACCAGTACGCTGGATTTTGCGAAGGTCTGGATTGTCTGGATCCTGACGTTCATGTTGGTTACTAATTTCGTAAGGCTTCGACGCGTCATCTACATCCAGTCTGTTTCTGTGGCAGTAATCAGCGTAGTATCGCTCGTTTTCGCGCGCAACCAGCCCAGGCTGGAGGGTCTTCTCGGGGGCATCTATTCAAATTCCAACGATCTGGCGTTCGCGATCGTGCTTACGTTGCCATTCGCACTGGCGTTTCTCTTGACCACGAAGAGAATATTCATCAGACTGTGCTGGAGCGCCACCATCCTGATGATGACTCTCACCCTATTGAAGACGGCGTCGCGCGCTGGATTTATCAGTCTGATGATTTCAGGGGTCGTCTGCTTATGGTATTTCGGAGTCAAAGGGCGCCGACTCTATCTACTTGTGACGAGCGTTTTTGTCCTGGTTATATTGCTGGCCGTTGCAGGGGGGCCAGTGGTCGATCGCATATTTGCCATTGGCGGGAATGTGAGCACTAAGGAGGAGGCGAGAGCGTACGGATCGTATCAGGAGCGCAAATACCTGATCGACAAGTCGATAGAAGGTATCATGCGGTACCCGATCTTAGGTGTGGGGGTGCGTAATTTCGAAACTTACTCAGGTGTTTGGAAAGACGTGCATGTAACCTACCTTCAGATCGCTGTTGAAGGAGGTCTCCCATCCTTAATCCTGTATTTGCTGTTCCTCGGCAGCGCATTCAGTAATCTCCGGAAGTTGCGACGCAGGCAGGACCTTGATGGTTCCACGCGACTGTTTGTTGATGCGTTGCAGAGCTCTTTGATTGGGTTTGTTGTCGGGGCCATGTTTGCACCAGTGGCTTATCAGTTCTTTCCTTACTTTACCGTCGCGTACACGGCGGCTCTGCTGGCGACGACGCAGGAAAATGAACCGGCCTCCGAACCCTCCCTCTCGGTAAGACCGTGGCGATTGCGGCTTGACGCGGGCTTCCCGGCCAAAAGAAATCGTGTGACACGCTCCACCTGAGTCGAAGCACCATGTTATTGAATTCGAAGCTTCAGTAGCTGATGAGTATCACGAGACGTCTGAGAGTATTCGTCCGGTCATTACTTTATTATGCTTTTCGATACGCCGATCTTTTTCTGCTTTTTGTGCTTGGTGGTCGTTGCGTACTGGTGTCTCGACTTCCGCAATCAGAACCGCTTCCTTCTGGTGGCAAGTTATTTCTTTTACGGATGGTGGGATTGGCGTTTTCTCTGCCTGATGATCGCATCCACGGTCATCGATTATTTTGTTGCCATCAAGATCGAGGACACAAGCGATCCAGGGGTCCGGCGATTCTTGCTTGTGCTGTCGCTCGTAATCAATTTCTCAATCCTCGGATTCTTTAAATATTTCAACTTCTTTGCAGATTCGGCTGCAAGCGCATTATCCGTCTTAAAAGTCCCCGCATCACTGCCTTTCTTGCGTATTATCCTGCCTCCGGGGATTTCGTTCTATACCTTCCAGGAAGTGGCTTACATCGTCGATGTCTATCAGAAACGCCTGCCTGCTTCGCGGTCGTTTGTCGACTACGGTTTGTTCATCACACTATTCCCGCACTTGATTGCCGGTCCGATTCAGCGTCCCAGTCACCTGCTTCCCCAAGTTCAAGCGCCCAGGAAAGCGGATTCCGAAAAAGTGTTCCACGGGATGCTGCTGATCTTGGAAGGATTGTTCCGCAAATGCGTGATTGCCGATAATTGCGCCCTGATTGCGAACGCTGCTTTTTCCGGGTCGTTCGGCCGTCCGAGCATTCCGGTATTGCTTTTAGGGACCTATGCTTTCGCCTGGCAGATTTACGGGGATTTCAGCGGGTACAGCAACATCGCGCGAGGATGCGCGCAATTAATGGGATTTCATTTCATGGTGAACTTTCGCCAACCGTACCTGGCGGACAGCATCCAGGATTTCTGGCGGCGCTGGCACATCAGTTTAAGCACATGGCTGCGTGATTATCTTTATATCCCGCTGGGTGGAAATCGCCATGGTGAACGGCAGACTTACCGCAACCTGCTGCTGACCATGTTGCTGGGTGGTTTATGGCACGGCGCAAACTGGACTTACGTATTTTGGGGCGGACTCCACGGCGCTGGACTGGCCGTCGAGCGGAAGCTCACGCCCCCGACAATCACTCCTCAATGGCAACTTCCCAGATGGTTGAAACGAATTCTCATCTTCCACTTCGTGTGTTTGACTTGGATTTTCTTCCGTGCGCAATCCATGCAGGCCGCGTGGGTTATGTTGAAGGGGATTGGAAGTTGGACTTGGCGGTCGGAATTTCCCGCGGCACTTATTTTTCTCGCAATGTTCTCTGTACCGCTTCTAATGATTGATCTTTATTTGGAAAAGTCCGGCGAAGAATATTGCTTTGAATCGGCAACCGTGCCTGCGCGAGTGGTCTTTGGCGCGGCATGCGCGCTGATAGTGGCGTTGTGGGGAGCGAATCAGGCAAATGCATTCATCTACTTCCAATTCTGAAGGAGCGGGGGCAGTGGCCTCTCAGTCGGGCGCTCGCGGCGTGACCGCGCGAACCGGTATCATCGCTTTATGCGTTGTGCTTGCACTAGTCTGGATTGCATTGGAGCTGAGCGCCCCCATCATGCTGAAGCGTTTCAGCCGGATTGAACGGCGAATCGAGGGCGAAACCAAGGAGGCACTCGCGCTGCGTTCCTTCACTCCTGATGGCCGCCCTACGGTGCTTCTGGTTGGAAACTCACTGTTGCTCGAAGGCGTTCAGCTGGATGCTCTGCAGAATCGTCTAGCGCCTCAGTGCGCCGTCAGCCGGCTCGGTATCGACCAGACGCGGTACCTTGATTGGTATTTTGGATTGCGCAGCCTTTTAGAACAGGGATCTCGTCCCAGTATGATCGTCCTGAGTCTGGCGACTGACCAACTGGCGTCCCAGTACAGCCTCGAAGAGGCCTTCGCTCATCGACAGATGAGCGCCCGCGATTTGCCCCTGTTGGTTCGGGAGGCGAAACTGGACAAGACCCAGGCGACTTCATACTTTTTTGCCCACTGGAGCAACTGGCTGGGCGATAAACGTTTCATCCGCCAGGATATTCTTATCCTGACGGTGCCGAATTTCCGCGAACTGGCCGGCCGCGTAGCCCCACATGGTGCGCGCGTTTTTGATCCGTCCATATTGTTGGGGATGGCGCAGGAGAGGCTGCCGGAGCTACGAGATCTAGCCCATTCCTATGGCCTCAAGATCGTCGTGCTTGTGCCACCGAACCTGCGTGAGGATTATTCATTGCAGATTCAGCAGATCGGCAACAAAGTGGGCATTCCGGTATGGGTACCCTCGCCTCCCGGAGAATTTTCCCGCGATTTATATCGCGACGGTTTTCATTTGAACGACCAAGGTTCAGAGATTTTCACCACTCGACTTGCGAACCAAATTCGTACCGAGATCGGTGAGATTTCGCATTCGTCATTGAACCTGGGAACACCGGCGCAGAAAGTTGCGGCGGCAGGCGACAGGTAATTTGTAAGAAATGGCTCGAGAACGGCAGATAGATTTGAGCGACACTCGCATAACGGCGAGGGGGAGAGGATAAGGCGATGTGTGGAATTGCGGGCATTGTCAGCGCCGCACCGGGTGATCGAATCGATGTTTTCACGATTCATCGCATGTGCCAGGCGATCGTGCATCGCGGCCCGGATGACGAAGGAATTTTCGTCAAAGATGGTACGGGGCTTGGTATGCGCCGCCTCAGCATCATCGATCTGGTGGGTGGCCATCAACCCGTTTTTAACGAAGACCGGTCGGTCTGGGTTGTTTTCAATGGCGAGATTTACAATTTTCCGGAACTTCGCGCCGAGCTTCTGACTCGTGGCCATCGCCTGGCCACGCACAGTGATACGGAAGTGATCGTCCACCTCTACGAGGAAATGGGCGCGGACTGCGTCAATAAGCTGCGCGGCATGTTTGCCTTCGCCTTGTACGATGAGCGCCGGCGGAAGTTGCTGATTGCGCGCGACCGATTTGGCAAAAAGCCGCTTCACTACGCCCTCGCGAATCAGCGACTGTATTTTGGGTCTGAAATCAAAGCCATCCACGCAGTGGCGCCGGAACTGGCCGAGGTAAACAACGAAGCGCTTCTGCAATACATGTATTTCGGTTATGTTCCGGATCCGCTCACAGCGTTTGTCCCCATCAAGAAACTTCCGCCCGGCCATCTTCTCGAATTCCAGGATGGGGCCATCCAGGTTCGTCAGTATTGGGACCTGCCTCGGTACGGCACGCATCAGCCCAGCAGCGAGGAAGAATGCCTGGAGGAACTGGAGCGGAGGCTGGCCGAAGCGGTCAAGATCCGCCTGATCTCCGACGTTCCCCTTGGCGCTTTGCTTAGCGGCGGGATCGACTCTTCCACGGTGGTCGCCTTGATGGCCCGCGCCAGTTCGAAGCCGGTGCAGACTTTCTCAATTGGATTCAGCCACGACGATTTCAACGAGTCGCATTATGCCCGAATCGTCGCAAAACGTTTTGGCACCGATCATCACGAACTGGTATTGGAACCAAATGTCGTCGAGACGATTGAGACCCTGACCAGTTCGCTGGAAGAACCGTTCGGCGACTCGTCGATGCTTCCGACCTATTATGTCTCGTGCATGGCGCGAAAGTACGTGACTGTCGCCTTGTCGGGAGATGGCGGAGACGAGATTTTTGCGGGTTACGATCGCTATGGGGTTCATCTCCGCCGGAAGAACTTCGAGCTGATTCCACAATGGGTATGGCGCTTATACCGTGAGCGGATCTATTCTCGATTGCCGCATAATCTGCGAGGAAAAAAATTCTCTTACAACGTTTCCTTGCCGTGGCGGGAACGATATGTGGACGGCATCTCTTTCGTCCCTTCTTTCGAGAGAGACATGCCTCTGTGGTCAACCGAGTTTCGCGAAACTCTGAAGGGCAGCGCAAAACCCGAAGATGTCATGCACGGATATTTTGATCGTGCTCCGGCCGACGACCCTATCAGCCAAATGCTGTACGTGGACACGAAAACCTATATGGTGGCTGATATTCTGACGAAAGTGGATCGAATGAGTATGGCCACCTCACTCGAAGTCCGCGTACCGATCCTCGACCATCTTTTTGTGGAGTGGGCAACGGGTCTGCCTTCCGAGTGGAAGCTTCGCGGCCGATCTCAAAAATATCTCCTAGGCAAACTCGCCGAACGAGTCGGAGTGCCGAGGGAAGCCATTTATCGCCCGAAGCGGGGATTTTCTCTGCCGCTGGTCCACTGGATGCGGAATGAATTGAAAGATCTGATCATGACGGTTCTTCTCGAGCCGAAGACCATGCAGCGTGGATACTTTGATCCGCGTGGCGTGCATCAATTGCTGGATGAGCACTTCCGTGGCCGCCGCGATCAATCCGGGCGAATCTGGCGATTGCTGATGTTCGAAATGTGGCATCGCAATTACCTCGAGAGAATTCCGGAGTCTGGTGTTGAAACGGACCTACCTGTCCCCGGCCTTGCCGGGAATCTGGAATGAATTTGTTCGAGCAATCGCATACCGATGAAGAAGCGAATCAAGCTGTCCTTCAGGCGCACACACCTCTTTCGCCGCCGGCCGCTTCGATAAGTCCTGTTTTTTTACTGATAAATAGTTTCGAGACCGGAGGGACCGAGCGGCAGTTCGTTCAACTGGCCCGTTCCCTGCAATCCGCTCACTTGGAGGTTCATCTCGGTTGCTTGCAAAAGAAGGGGCGGCTGTCGGAAGGTTTGGAGAATGTGCAGGCTTTTGAGCTGGGTGGAAGCTTGTACGGCGTGCAATCGATGCGAAGCCGCTGGGCCCTCGCGAGATACTTGCGGAAGTCGCGCGTCCAAGTAGCCCACGCATTCGATTTCTACAGCAATTTGACATTGATTCCCGCAGCCAGGCTGGCGCGAACGCCATTAGTTGTAGGCAGCCATCGCCAGCTGGGTGATTTGCTCACTCCGGCACAATTCCGCGCCCAGTTGGCAATGTTTCGCTGGTGTGATCGAGTGGTTTGCAATTCGCGCGCGGCAGCCGACCGCCTGCTCCAGGCTGGACTCTCCGAAAGCAAAGTGGTTGTGATCGGCAATGCCTTGCCCGCAGAAGCGTTTGCAGCACGCCCCGCCATGAAGGCTGATTCGGTCGCCACTCTCCGAATCGGGATGATTGCCCGCATGAACGCCGCGTACAAAAATCATCACCTGTTCATGGCTGCCGCGGCCCGGTTGAGCAGCAAGTTTCCCGGCCTCCAGTTTCTCTTGATCGGCGATGGCCCTTTGCGCCCGCAACTGGAGCGGCAGGCGGCCGATTTAGGCTTGCGGGATCGCATCCAGTTTCTGGGGGACCGGGAAGACATCCCCACTGTGCTCGCAAACATGGATCTATCCGTAGTTCCTTCGGCTTCGGAAAGCCTTTCCAACGTAATGCTGGAATCGATGGCTGCGGGGGTTCCGGTGGTGGCCACAGACGTCGGCGGAAATTCAGAACTGGCGCGCGGCGGCAGAGCTGTGCTGGTGGCTCCTAATAATGTGGAAGCCCTTGAGTCAGGAATGGAGCGCCTGCTGCTGCAACCAGAGTTGCGATCTTCCATGTCGAGCAAAGCGCGAGAGTTTGCGCAGGCGAATTTTAGTGTAGAGCGCATTCGCAGCCAGTATTGCTCGTTGTACTCAGATGCACTGGCGAGCCGTAGGCGCGGTCTCCAAGGAACTGGCGCAGAATCTGGCGGTGCGGAATCTCGTATCCGCGTTGCCTTTGTTGCTCCCAGTCTGCGCTACGTCGGAGGCCAGGCGGTGCAGGCCGATTTGTTGATGCGTAATTGGAAATGGGATAAAAGCGTCCTGGCAAGCTTTATTCCGGTCGATCCACGGTTGCCGTATGGTCTCCGGTGGATTGAATGGATTCCGTTCCTGCGCACTTCGGTCCGCGAGCCGCTTTATCTTTTCAAGCTCTGTTGGAATTTAAGAGACGTCGATCTTGCTCATATTTTTTCCGCTTCGTATTCCTCATTCTTGCTGGCTCCACTGCCGGCCTCGGTGGTGGCGCGCATGTTGGGAAAGCCGGCGTTGATTAATTATCGGAGTGGAGAGTGCCGCGACCATTTAAAACGATCGGCAATTGCGCGCAATGCGCTAAGAAAAGCGGACCGCCTGATCGTTCCTTCCGGGCACTTGGTCAAAGTTATGCGCGAATTTGATCTGGACGCGCAGATTGTCCCGAATATTGTGGATCTTTCCCAGTTTTCCTTTCGTCTGCGCAGTCCCTTGCGTCCGCATCTCATCTGCACGCGCGGCTTCCATCCCTACTACGGAATCGATGTAGTCATTCGAGCCTTCGCGGAAGTGCAAAAGTCATGGCCCGGGGCACAACTCGATCTGGTTGGAGGAGGTGGATTGGAACATGAAATGAAAAATCTGGTCCGACAGTTAGGTCTGTCCAGAGTTAATTTCCTGGGAGTCGCCTCGCGCCTGGAAATCGGGAAATTTTACGATCAAGCGGACATTTTTATTAACGCTTCCAACCTCGACAACATGCCAGTTTCAGTGTTGGAAGCGTTTGCCTGTGGCACTCCGGTGGTGACCACTGCTCCGGAGGGTATGTCACATATTGTCGACCATGGCCGCACGGGATTGCTCTCCGAGCCCGGGGATCCCGCTGCATTGGCGGCGAGTGTCCAGAATTTGCTCAATGACCCGGAGCTTGCCACGCGCTTGGCTCGCAACGCATTTGCGGAGTCCAGCCGGTACACCTGGGAATCTGTCCGCGAACAATGGCTGAAGGTTTATCGAGGACTCGTCCCGCACCTCGCAAAAACGGAAGAAATCGTGCCCGATGCAGTTTCAAATTCACAGTGGTAAGAAAAATGGCGGTGGCCTGTTCACAAAAATCATGGTTTTGCTGATCTGAATCCCACCTCACAAGGCTAATCAGAGGAGCCCGGCCATTCCCGAGAATCTCCTTCCAGACATACACGGTGCCACAATTCCAGATTAAGCAAGCGCCAGATGCGGTCGTAGTGGTCGCGATATTTGGCGCGGTGCTCGCGAAAGAGCTCTTCCACCGCAGCGCGTTTGAAAAATCCCCGGTTCATGCTGCGGGGTTCCAACAACAATTGTTCGATGGAGTCGAGTTGGGCGCCCGCGAGCCAGCCACTCCAAGGCGTAGGAAATCCCAGCTTTGGCCGGTAAATGATGGAGTGCGGAAGTAAATTCTCCATCGCTTTCTTCAGTATCTGCTTGCCCGCGCCGTGACGGATTTGAATGCTGGCTGGAACCCGGGTCGCCCACTCCACGAGAGCATGATCGAGAAATGGTACGCGACTTTCGATTGAGGCGGCCATGCTCATGTTGTCTTGCTTCATCAAAAGCTCGACCAGATATGTTTTGATGTCGGTGTAAAGCAGTCGCTGAAGAAGTTCTCCCGAAGACCGGTTCCAGAATCCGAGCACACTGCGATAGGCGCACCCGGAAGCGATTGCATCGTGAAATTCATCGGTCAGCAAATCGCCTTGATCTTTTTGATTGAACGCAGAGAAGAAATTGTCGAAATAAAACGAAGCCCACGATTCTCCGTCAAGGCCAAGGAAAGTGTGCGAAAGCTTGCGGCGGGCCGTGGCCCCGATCGCCGTGGAATTTGCAATCAGATCACGTAGATGACGGCGAATGCCGCTGGGAACCAGCCCGCGGTAAACGCGGTCGAAAGCCAAATTCTTCAGTGTGAAGGCATAACGCGAATATCCGCCGAGAGTTTCATCGCTTCCTTCGCCCGTAAGAACCACTTTGACGCGCTCGCGAGCGAGTTGCGCCACGAAAAAAAGCGATACGCTGGAGGGCCAGACGATCGGTTCGTCTTCATGCCAGATTAGTTTCGGAAGCGCGCCAAAAAAATCCTGCCGGCTGACGAAAACTTCGTGATGCACCGAATTCAAATGCTGTGCTACAGTTCGGGCATAGGGCAGTTCGCTGTAGGTCGCTTCCGGGTAGCCGACTGAGAAAGTTTCTACGGGCTCGCGCCTGATTTTCGTCATCAAGGCCGCGACGGCGCTTGAATCGAGTCCTCCGCTGAGAAACACGCCGAGAGGAACATCACTCATCAAGTGACTGTTGACGGCCTCTTCAAGCAGTTCGCGGTAGGTCTCAACGTAGTAATGCTCGTCCTGAATCGTGTCTTCAGAAGTCTGCGGCAAATCCCAATATTGGTCTACCTGTAAGTTGCCGTGCTCATCTATTTCCATTCTGTGCCCCGGCATCAACTTACGGACGCCGTTGTAAAACGTTTCATCTCCTGAAAGGTAGCCGAAGGCGAGGAACTCAGGTAGAGCGGCACGATTGAACTCGCGATTTATGCCCGGATACGTGAGTAAAACTTTGATCTCAGAACCAAAGATAAAATTCTGCGCCGTGAGCCGATAGTAAAGGGGTTTAATGCCAAGCCGGTCGCGAGCAATGAAAAGAGACTTCCGCTTGTCATCCCAAATGGCGAAGGCAAACATGCCGCGCAGATGCTGGACGCAATCCCTTCCATACTCTTCGTAGAGGTGAACGATGGTTTCGGTATCGCTTTGAGTGCGATAGCGATGGCCTCGGCTAACCAGTTGCTCGCGCAGCGCCTTGTGATTGTAAATTTCTCCATTGAACACGATCCAGATGGAACCGTCTTCGTTGCTAATGGGCTGGTTTCCAGTGGATAGATCGATGATGCTGAGACGGCGCATGCCGAGGCCGACACCACCCTGAATAAAAAATCCGTCGTCGTCCGGACCCCGATGAGTGATGACGTCGCACATACTCCGGAGAACTGCGGAGTCGATGTGCGCGTCTTTCCCGAACTCTACTATTCCCGCAATCCCACACATATTGTTTTCTTATCTGCTTGCGCTACCGGGCATCGTCTCAGGAGACTGGGTCGAAGACGGCGAAGTCCTTGATCACTGAATCATCGACGCCGGCACTGGAATCTGATTTCGATCTCGCGGCGCTTGTCCACTCGAATATTTGCGAACGCGACGGATTAGAAACGAAACGTTTGCCGCGCCACTCGCCGAAACTGCCAGAAACCATAATAACGTGCTGCAGTCGCCCGCCTTCCAGTTTGCAAAAGAGCAGATTTGCATCGCTGCGCCACGAACCGCAAGTCCAGGAGGAGTTTCCAGTCGCGAAAAATATGATTTCCGCAGCTTGAAGCGTCGTGTACCGATAACCTCGAACTCTCGCGTCAGATTCTTCGCCGCCCAGGGCAGAAAAAGCGCCGACATTTGCAGAGTCGGTGATCGGCAATAGCAGAACTCCGCAATCCTTCGCCTGTGGGGCTTTCGCACTGATCCGCAGAACTGGCGCAGCTTGTTTTAAGCCGTACGCGGGTGCCACCAGGCCTTCCGTAAGTTCTGACGTCCACATGGAAGCGGGATCCATGAGTAAAGCCATCCGGGTAGGCGGTTTTGTCGAGTGCGTTGAAGACTCAGCGAAAATAGTTTCTCCCTCCCTTTTCACTTCGATGCCTGGAGCGAAATGCCAGAAGGTCTCGAGCAAGTGGTCGCCTTCACCTTCCACGACGTCGCGGATAAGCCACAACCCGCCCTTCACGTGAAACACAAATCGGCGATGCAGCACAGGCTGAGGAAGCCGTCGGTACCCGTCGTGGCTGCCTACAAAAAAATCGAAAGTCTCGCCATTCAACCAAGTCTCGGCTTCTACGTTGGGAATCGAAAGCCATGCAAATGGCCCATCGGGAACAGCCTGATCAAGGCTGTCGATTCTTAGAGTGTTGTGAGCAGATGTGCCGCGGAACTGGTTACGTTCGTCTCCAGCGGAGATGTAACAGTAAGTTCCCGGATCGATGAGAAAGCGCTCTCTGTCGAGCGAGAAGTGGATACTCAGCGCATCGGCATGGCCGTGGCCCGAGTTGCCTGTGCCTTGCGGGCCAGCGTCGATCATGAGCTGCTGCCGGTTCGGTGCATCATCGTTCATAAGAAAGATGCCGCCGTCTGGAAAAGAGTTCGACGACGCCGTTGTTGGAGTGTCTTGCGTGTCGAGAACCTGGAGGGCTTTATCGCCGAATATCCAAAGAGCTTCTTCGGTCAGGCGTGAGGAAGGGTACCGATCGGGATCGTAGAGGATTGCGCCGAGTGCCAAAGGATCGCGCATGCACTCGACGCGATTCCGCTGCGGATTGAAGAGCCGGCCTCCATCGTCATCGCCGAAGCCTTCCGGCGCGCCGGCCTCAGAAAGCCGCTGCACCACGTCCAGCATTTTTCTCAGCACATTGTCGAATTGTTCCGGAATTGCGACCCCATTCTTGCTCGCAAGAATTCGCGCATGTAGAAAAAAGTCGAGTGCATATACGTGATAGTAGAGCGATTGCTCGAAGTAAACTCCATCCGGACGAACCTGCCGTTGCGATTCTTGCAGAATGATCGTCCAGCCTTTTGCTTGCCAGCGCTGCCCTGCGGGAATCTCTGGGCATAAAGTTCCGATGAAAAAAAGCGCGACAGCTTCGCCGATGAGGTGAGTATTGGGTGAAAAGTAAGTCGATAGATAGCGTTCAATGTACCGGCCGTTTGTCTGTAGAGCGAGAAGAAGATCGGTGTGAAAGTTGGCGGGCAGCTCGGGAAATCCGGCTAAAAGACGGTCAACCCAGATCCAGGACAAACTACGGAATGCCACTTCCAAAGAACTTGCCCAGTTGATGCCAAGCGGATGCGGATTGGCATTCCGCCAGGAATCGAGCTGCATCGTAATTTCGGTCACATAGGCGCTATTCGCGCTCAACAGCGCTGCTTTGGCGAGCGTCACCAGGTGTTGGTGGCGGTTGAGTTCCCAGATGATTTTATGGTCGCCAACGGTTGCGAAATCCAGAAAACTAAGCTTGAACCAGGGAGCCAAGGGGCTTCGCTTCCCATGGACCGCATCGGAATGCCAGTCGATATTTGCGCCATAGTCGATCTTCCCGAAACCCAGAAGATGAAACTGGTGTCGGCAAATGTTATCGGCCTCCTGAAGGATTGCCTCGGCTTCGTCTGGCAGATGACTGCGGAGGAGTGAGGCGAGGTGTGCAGTCTCGTGTTTACCGGTTGGGAAAAAGAAACTCGCGTTCGCAGCCTCCCGCGGCTGAATGCGCCCCGTGCGGGGTTCGAGGCCCAGACGATAACGCAAGAGATCGGCACGTTTTGAAAATTCCTGACTGAGCCTGGTGCGCAGTTCTTGCCACTCCATGCGGCGCAGGCGCGACCATTTGTTTTGCCTTACGGATCCCACAGATGCATGTTACCGTGCCGGGACGAAGCCTTGGAGAAGAACTGTTAGCATTTCGATTACCATCGCCCGGGCACGCCGGAGTGGGGCATAAACGGCCGGCGGCGCCTGCGACAGGGCACGAAAACAAATCATAAGTGGTGCGATTCAGAGCTCGATTTGCGGTTGCGGCCAAGCATCAAAGCGCGCAGCGAATCGTAAGCCGAGTTGCCGACGACGCTTTTGATTGCGTCCCTGACTTTTTCCTGCAACTGTGTTCGTAGCAAGCCTTGGCCGCGGCATGCGCGCATCAATACGTCCATCGAAGTATTTTCGAGCACTGCAAAGCGAGCGAGCGCGAAAGGATTTGTTCCGGCTAAGTTCACGCCCGTGCGGCTTGTGGCCATCGTTTTGAATCCGGACGCTTTTACTGCATCGACGACGCTCTGATTCCATCGTCCGCCAGGGCACGAAAAATGACCAACGCCGGCGCCAATGATCTGCTCCAGACGGTCTTTCGCTCCCTTAGTCTCCTCCTGGAGTTGGCGATGGTTGATATCGGTGAGATAAGGATGGGTCATCGAATGGCATCCGATCTCAAACCCGAGGGCATTCAGATCGCGAAGTTGCGATTCAGATAGATAGCCGGGTTTACCGACGAAACCAGCAGTGATGTAAAAAGTTGCCTTGAAGTCCACATGTTCTAAAGCTGGCGCCGCGTATAGAAGATCCGACTCACTGCCATCGTCAAACGTGATGCACACGCTTTTACCGTCGAAAGACTGCATTGCCTGGGAAACGGTTTTGCCCGTCCAGCCCTGCCGGGCAAGCCTTTCCATCTGCTTCCCAAACTCTGCGGCTGGCACAACGTAGCGCGTGTAACCTGCGTCAGCGTTGCACAAAGCTCGCCCGGGATCGGCCAATTCGTGATACATCAGGAAAACAGTGCCGGCTTCTGCCATCAGAAAATCCTAAACAATTCCGTCATTTTCTCTTCTTCTTCTTTTTTTCTTGTTCTCTTCGAAGATGCGTTCGAGAAAGCTGAGCCAGTCGCCCAGTTCCGGTAGCGGATCTCGCCACTGAAAGTTATCGTGGAAAGTTCCAGGTACCGGCGTCATTACGGCCAGCAATGTACTCAATCGTCCGGGGTACGCTTTAGGATAGCCCGGGGGCGCGCCACGCCAGACTTCGGCCAGATGACGACAGTCTCCCAGCAACCAGCGGCACAAAACGCCGGTTTTGAACTGCCCCACCGCGTCCACGTCTCCTCTTTCCGCCAGTTGTGCCAACCAGACCGGAAAATCCGCACCGGCGTAACAGGCGAGGGGCAGGGAATTCCAAAGACGCCCGTTCACCTCCATGAAAATGGGCGAACCTCCGGGCGCCTGCCTGAACTCAACCATGGCAGCGCCATGCCAATCCAGGGCTCGTAGAATTGCGAGCGAATATCCGCGTATCTGCGGGTCCGGTTCGACGCTGACACGAAGCGCGCTGCCCGATCCGGTGGGATGTACATCCCGAATGCGGCGGTGCGCAAATTCCGCTCGTAATTCACCGTGCCGCATCAGAGCGAAGTACCCCGTGCCTTCGCCTTCCACAAACTCTTGCACCAGAACGTGCGAGCATGTATTTTTCATCTTCAGAAACGCCGACATCAGTTCCTCGGCATTTTTGGCATACAGTGGCCTACCCGTTGCCCGCACCGCGCCATCAGGGCCCGTTTCCACTGAATTTCGCGGCTTGAGAACCGCCGGAAACCTTGTGTTTCGGCTCGTCTCGAGAGCTTGCTGCGCATCACGGATAATCGAGGTCTTTGGAACCGGCACGCCGAGCGAAGCAGCCAGGCGCACCGTTTCTTCTTTATTGAATGCCAGAAGCACGTTGGCGTGCGAGGGCAACACCAGTTTTGCGCCGGTTGCAAAAATCTGATCCCGCTGCGCCGATAACGGAAGGGTCGTCGCTTCTGTCATGGGTAGGATTAGCGTGCCGGGTTTCTGTCCCGCGACTTCGGCCACTCTCGCGAGAAAGCCTGCTGTGTCTTCTTGCGGAGAGGGATATTGGAATGTGCTCTCGCAAGAACGGGACCAGCCTGCCTTAGACCACGCGCTGGATTCGCCAACCAGCACCTGATGACCCGCATTCGCCAGTGAGCGCACGCTGGCCACCGCCTGATTCTGGTTGCCATCGAGTACAAGGATTCTCATGGCTGTGACAGCAACGCCGCAGTTTTCTCGGGGCGCTGCCCGTCGCGAAAGTTCGCCGCGGCTTCACGAAGCACGTCCGCAAAACGGCGTGCGATCTGCGACCAATCGTAGCGTGCCGCTCGCGCTGCCGCCGCTTGTTCGTAGCTTCGGCGCAGCTCCGGGTCACGCAGCAGTCGTATGATGCTGTCGGCAAATAGTCGCGCATCGTCGGCGATCAGCAAATCTCGTCCGTTCGTGACGTCGAGCCCTTCCGCGCCAATGGAGGTGGAAACGATTGCCTTTCCCAGCGCCATCGCTTCGAAAATCTTGAGCCGAGTGCCGCCCCCGGCGCGCAGAGGAACGATGACCACCGTGGCGCTGCGCAAGTGATTGATGACGGAAGGCACCGTTCCGGTTACGTCGACCGAGGCCGATGCCAGCCGCCGCACTCGCGCGTTCGGATTTCGACCGACGATTTGAAATCTGGCGTCCGGGTAGTCCGCCAGAACCAACGGCCATATCTCGTTGCAAAAATATTCCATGGCGTCGATGTTGGGTTCCCAATCCATGGATCCCGTGAACACAACCAGGGGCGGGATACCCGGGGCCGACGGCTCTACTTTATATTGCTCCGTGTCCACACCCGTAGGGACAACTGTGATTGGACAGTGGGGAGACAACTTGACCATGATCTCGCGATCGTTTTCAGAAACCGCAATGATGTGCTGAAACCGCTGCAGCGACCTGGCCTCGTAGCGCTCCATCTTTCGAGCTTCGATTCCGTAAGAAAGCTTTCGGAGAGGATTTGTTTCCGTGGTGGCCATGCGCCGCCACAGCATGGTTTCCACGTTGTGCTGAAAGAGAACTGTAGGAATCGGCGAATGGCTGGGAAAATTCAACGACGCGGAGAGAAAATCGCATACCGCCACATCCAGAGTGCCCGCGCTCAGCCAGTGTTTCACGGCTGTGCGTATCTTGTGATGAGAGAACTTTTTTACGGCATATGGAGCGGGTGAAGGAAGCCGAAACACGTAGTCGAAAGATTGAGCCAAACTGCCGTTGGGCCCGTTGATGTGCAGGGGATGGGCTCCCGGAAACTGCTGCTTGATCTCCGCTTCGTAGATTGGATCCTGGGCGCCGCTGTAGTAGGAGAGAAAAACGATCTCGTGCTCTCGCGCGAGGTGTCGAAGTATGTTGAAGGAACGAATCTTGCCCCCGGTGTCGACCGGCAAGATTTTTCCCGCCTTGACCCAGAGTATTTTCATGCCAGTTGACTACCAGCACATCCCTTCATACGGCATGTTGGGGGCTGGACGACGCGATTTCTCAAGATTCACCAGGTCCACCACGAAGTGACTTGGACGAAGATGCGAGATCAGGGTTTCCCGGCTGATTCCGCGCGTTCCGATTACCACCACTTCCGCCTGCCCAAGTACTTCTTCCAGGCTGGAACTGAGGAGTTGGCCGATATGGGGAATCACTTCTTCAATGTATTGCCGGTTCGACCCGATCAGTCGTCCCAAAGACACGTTATCATCCCAAATTTTCAGCGAACAACCTTCGCCGATTAAGCGCTTAACCAGTTGCACTTGCGGACTCTCGCGCAAATCGTCGGTGGCTGCCTTAAAACTCAATCCCAGCATGGCGATCTTTTTCTTGCCAGTGTTGAGGACAAGTTCGAGCGCACGATCTAAATGCGCTTCGTTGCTGGGCAGAATGGATTGAAAAAGAGGTAATTCGAGATCGAGTTCTCTGGTGCGGTAGTTCAGGGCGCGAACGTCTTTCGGCAGGCACGAACCACCGAATGCAAAACCCGGCTTAAGATAGCTCGGCGAGATGTTCAACTTGGTGTCGGCGGAGAAAATTTCGATTACCGCTTCTGCGTCTACCCCCAGTTCCTTCGCCATCGTGCCGACTTCGTTGGCAAATGAGATCTTCACTGCATGCCACGCGTTGCAGACGTACTTCACCATTTCGGCGGAGCGGAATGAGGTTTCGAAAACTTGCCCCGGCAGGTTGGCATACACCTGCCGGAGCATGTGACTGTGTTCCGAATCCGCCGCGCCGATGACAGTAATTGCGGGCTGTAGAAAGTCCGCCACCGCCGTACCTTCGCGCATGAATTCCGGGTTTACGCAGACCCCAAAATCTTTGCCCATCTTTTTGCCGCTAGCTTTTTCCAAAGTTGGAACGACAAGAGTCTCGGCGGTACCCGGAAGCACCGTGCTGCGCAATACCACCAGATGAAAGCTGTCTTTTTTTCGGAGGGCTTCACCAATTTCCTGGCAGACGGGTCCAATATGGCCTAAATCCAGCTTGCCGTTACGCATGCTTGGAGTTCCCACGCAGAGAAATGAGATCTCAGTATCGAGGACAGCCTTTTTAGCGTCGCTGGTGGCATCCAGCCTGGAGGCCTGCCGCGAATCTGAGATCAAATCCGCAACACCAGGCTCAACAATGGGGCTGCGACCCGTTTTTAGGGCCTCTACCTTGGCAGCGCTAAGGTCGACCCCAATCACGCGATTGCCTTGATGCGCCAGGCACGCAGCCGTCACTGTTCCTACATAACCCAACCCAAAAATGCTGATTGCCCGGCTCATTTTCGCAGTCTTTCCCCTTCCCCCGCGTTCCAGAGTCAACGATAGTCGAGTGTGCAACTTCCGGCAATTGCCACGCTGTGTAACCGGAACGTCAAGGATTGGCCGGCAATGTTTGCTCACTGGAAGCACGAGACGGAAACATCGAGGTCATCAAATTTCTGACGCAGATCTCCAGCTGCCGGGCACATGCGTCCGTGGTTTCAAGATCAGCCATATAGGGATCCGCAATCTCCCGGCCGATCCAGGGAGCCTCTCCATACGCGCTGAGCATAAAGATTTTCTCCTGGGATTCTGGATAGAGCGTGAGCAGTTCGGCCTTATTTTGAAAGTCCATGGCAAAGATGCAGTCTGACAAAGCGACCATGTCTGACGTCAGCAATCGGGCGCGATGCTCTGCCATCGAAAGACCCAGATTCGCAGACGCCTCTTGCGCCCAAGGATGGGCTTCGCGGCCGGGATTCGCGTGCAGGCCTGCCGATACAACTTGAACTTCATTTTGCCGCCCGGCTTCGGTGAGCGCGCGCTTCATCAAGGACTCCGCCATCGCGCTGCGCATGATATTGCCAAAGCATACAAAGAGAAGTGATCTCACCGGAGCTGGCGCCCGGCGCTGGTTAGGCTCGCGAATTCCGAGCGCATCGAGCAAACACAATTTCGCATAAGTGCCACCGGCTTGGACTCCTAGATTTGAGACCAGACTGCGCTGTTTTAGCAGAAAATCGGGGACGTATTTGCGCAGGATCTCCTTTGCCGACGTCGCATTCGCCTGCTCTGGACCCGGCCTCACCCGCATAGCCCTCGGTGGAAAAACGACCGTGTCGGCTCGGCCAGCTCAGAATTGTATTCGGAGCGCTGAAGACTGCATTGAAATGCACCACAACAGCAGGGAATTGCTATCATCACATGGTCCCCGTATGGCTGCCGTTGAAGCATACAGAAGGTGCAGACTCACTCAATGTTGAGGCAATTGCGGCGCGCAGCCCTGACTATTCTAAAGAGAAGCGGCTCGTTTGAGCTGGTTAAAAACAGCAACTGGCGCCAGCAAAAGCTATTGATTTTATGCTATCACGGGGTTTCTGTGGAGGATGAAGACCAGTGGCGGCCTTACCTCTACATGACCGCAGAGCAACTGGACCGGCGTTTGAACATTCTTAGAGACGGCCGCTATGCGGTCCTGCCTTTGGCGGAAGCCCTGCAACGCCTTTACCGGAAAGACCTGCCGCCGCGGAGCGTCGCCCTGACCTTTGACGACGGCGGTTACGATTTTTATAAACGAGCCTGGCCGGCGCTAAAGCAGTATGACTTTCCCGCGACCGTTTACTTAACTACGTATTACAGTGCGGCGCAACGTCCCATATTCAATTTGATTGTCTCTTACCTGCTGTGGAAGGGGCAATACGCGGCGAGAGTTGACCTAGCTGAGTATGGAATTGATTTTCCAACGGACTTGCGTTCCGGAGAGTCTCGAGAGCAGATCGTCAGCCGGATGTTGGAATGGACGGAGCGCCGAAGTCTAAGCGGGAAAGAAAAAGATCAAACTGCCGCCTCATTAGCCTCGAGACTAGGAATCGACTACGAGACACTGTGCCGGAAACGTATTCTGCAAATCATGAATTCAAACGAGGTGAAGCAACTCACCTCCGAGGGCGTCGATTTTCAACTACACACTCACCGTCACCGAACCCCTGCGACAGAAGAACTATTCCGGCGGGAAATTCGGGATAACCGGGAGTGGATCATAAACCTGATCGGAGGCGGAAGAGAGCATTTTTGCTATCCCAGCGGCGCCTACCGGCCGGAATTTCTGAGCTGGCTGGCCAAGGAGAAAGTCGTTTCCGCTACGACTTGCGACACCGGGCTCGCGACGCATGCCAGCAATCCTCTACTGTTGCCGCGGCTGATCGATACCAGCATGCGGACAGATCTCGAATTCGAAAGCTGGCTCAGCGGAGTCGGCCATTTTCTTTCGAGGCGAAGTCCCGGAGCCTTTGCCTACGTGGCCGACTGAAATTCGGACCCCGGAGCGGCCGATGATCGTGTGCTTACTTATTTTGTAATCTGATAATAAATGCGGTGCCCCAGAATGCGATTGAGCAGGGGGGTATAGGAAATTTTTTCCAGTGGCATGAAAATGCTTGGCGCTTTATAAAATACCCGCCACACGATTGGAAACACCGCGCTTCGCACTTTCACGATTCGGCAACCATCACCAATCACATACCGCGCTTCCCACGGTAACGTTCCTCGTTCATCCCGAAAAAACCTTTTGAACAGGCCCACCACGCCAAGGCCGTTGAGTGCGTTATCGAACTCCAGCACAATTGTTCCGCCGGGCTTCGTCACGCGTTTCATTTCCGCGATCATCTCACGTTGGGTTTCGAGGGAAAATAGATGCAAGAAGTTGAGTGTAATCACGACGTCAAAAGAGTTACTGGCAAACGGAAGTTGTTGAGCGTAGGAATTAGCCAGCGACCAACTGGGGGTCGTGCTTAGCTTGCGCGCTGTGACGCCGAGCATGTCCTTAGAGGCGTCACATCCAACGGCAAATTTCGATTCCGGTGCGAGTTCGACAAGGCCGCGGCCAGAGCCACAACCCACGTCGAGAATGCGTTTGCCTTTCAGCGAACCGATAAGATCTCGGTACGCCCTCGACATTACGGTCTGCCGGTATTCCGCTGGAGCACCGGTGTAACGGTGATCGTAGGTGGCGACGTCACGGTATCCCTCCGCCCCAACCTCGTAATCCACCACCTCGAGATTCGGCTTTTCACCGACGTCTACCATGCGCTCTTTTCTCCGGAACCTAATTGAACTGTTTGGGGAATGACGGCTGATCTTGACGATATCAAACTGAACTCGATCCAACCAACTGCTTTAGACGAGTGCTTAGCATCCAAATGTTGCCCACCCGACTCCAGTGCTTTGAAAAGGATACCCCGTCAGAAAGGATGCGCACAGCACCTTTTAGCGTGAATGCGCTCAGAAGGGCCTGATCGATCGTGTAGTCGCCCACGTATCCGGCAAGAAAACCGTCGCGAGCAGCGTTCAGCGCCCGTGGTGAGTAGGGAACTCGTGCCCCCAGGACCAAGAGATAGCCAAGAAACATCCCCAAGTCTTCGTAGACAGGCTCTCGTTCCGTGAACCCCTCGAAATCCACAACCCCCACCCCAGCCCTCTCCACCAGGATGTTCTGAGGTATAAAGTCACCGTGTTTGGCTGCTGCTGGTACGAACTTACCATCGAAACCGGCAGAGCCTTGCGACGCGCTCTGCAGTATGTCGCGCGTGACAGCGGCCGTAAATCCTTTTTGTTGCAATTTCGCCAGCCGAAATTCGAGATCGGCGAGAAAAGCCTCGATACTGAATGCAACGGGTTCTGCTCTGGTTGCACTTTGAAAGTTCCGCAACCAATCTCCAACGCGTTGAGCCGGTCCACGAAGCCGGCTTGTGCGAAATGGACCGGCAAGGCGATTTGCATATTTTTTCAGGACGTTTGTAAGCGGGTCTCCATCAACTTTGCTGGTGACGAGAAGTCCTGATTTTGGAATGGCCAACAAAGGTTCCGGAATGGTTTGCGCCAAAGGGGGTTCCAGAATCTCTTTGAGGCGCTTTAAGTTGGAATATTCGCTAAGCGTCGCTCGCTCGGCCCAGGGACCCGCGAACTGTCGCTTGATAATGATCGACTTCCGCACCTCGCTGGAACCGAACTCATATTCGAGTAAATGAGAGTGCCGAGCGGAAACTTTTCTGGAAAACGTCAGAGTACCACCCGCGAAAGCGGGCTGTGACAGAATTTCTCTCTCGATTTCAAGGCAGAGTGTTAATTCCGCTCGTGGTTGCATCCAGATCGTCAAAACAGACGATCTTACATTCTACGCTGCGTCTCTTACAGATGGCACAACAGCTCTCCGAGGTCCTAGGCCTGCCGGAGGTCGGTGGTGTTCTGATGTTGTTGCAGCTTCTCTGTCGGTGGAGGATCCGTTCTAATCTCAATGTGCCCCAGTTGAATCAACTTTCTGAGCGGGGTGTTCTGCCTTGCCCATCGCTTCGATTCAAACAACGAAAAATAGGTGCCCCGAAGACGCAGCGCACGCAGGCTCCATCGTTTTGGGGATTCCACCGGATATTGCAGTTCCCTCAGGAAATCGCCAACAACGAGTTCGAAATCGGCAGCCTCTTCAGAAGACAACTTGGTCTTCCATCTTCCCACCGGATTAAACCCTTTGACCGGTTCGTCTTTGAAGGAAGAGTTGGGTTGGCTGACTGAACCAATTGCAACATTTCGAATGCGATCCGGATCGAGGTCCTGCTCAATAAATTCGCTAAGCTGCGACAATGTTCCCTGGGGATGATCTACTAAGTCTTCGAAGCGGACTTCCTGATAGTCCAAACCTAAAGCTTTCCCTTGTTCTCGCCCTTGGCGGACCATCCATTCCCAGTACAATCCTGCAACCGCCAGATGCTCCTGTCGGTCCCATGGGAGCGGGTGCGACCAACCTTGCTTAACATAGGAAAGGGCAACGTCGCGAGCGTCGCGAATAATGTGAATGAATAGTGCGTCCGGCAGTTGTTGTTTGATCTCTTCCATGTACAGCAAATGTTCCGGCGTACAATCTGCCCAGCGCGGGACATTCTGCGTCCCGGCGATCGCTTCCATCACAAGGCGCAAGAAATCTCCCGGGCCACGACACTCTTCGATGATTGATTGCTCGATTTGCCGGGCATCAAGTCCCGATCTCCGAAATAGCATGCTTCCGAGCCAATATTGCATCAGCTGTCGTCGATCGCTTTCCGAACGCATTCCACCAAAACGCGGCGCGAGTAGATTGAAAACGTTCGATTCGGTGCGGTATACCGCGAATCCTCCCGCCGATAGCAGCATGTGGTACAGAAGAGTGGTTCCCGATCGCGGACATCCCAGCACGAAGACGGGTGCCTTTCCTCTGTTATATCCGGCAGAGGTAATCGCACTCAGCTTGTTATCTGAAATCTTGTTATCCAAAATTTTGACCGGCATGGGGAACCTGACCGAAGACGAGAAAAGGGCTTCAAAGCAGGGGAAAGCCCGACTTTCATTACCCGATGAGCTTGGCCGATGAGGGTTTACGGGAGATGAACAGAAGGTAAAAAGAAGGTTAATTAACACGCAGGAAACGCTACCAGTTGCGCGAAATACCCCATCGAGGCTTATCCGCCTCTAATCCACGCCGGCAGTAGCTCCCAGAATCGCGTTCACGTCTGCTCCCAGGTCTTTGCCATCCGTTCCTTTGCCTCGGTAGGGACTCGACGGTTGCAGGCGATAATCACCATTTTTCCCGCCGTTGTAATTCACGAATTTAACCGCGGCGGCCGAGGCGGGAAAGAAATTGTTGGGCGGCCACGGGCCGGCAGGCGCGCCAATAATGACGTTCGTTGAAAAGTTAGAATTGACGAAACAAGCGGTCCATGTGGTCAGAGGCGAATCGTGAAAGGCGCAATTCGCTGGGCCGCCGCCGGTGGACCATACAGGATAGGTCCCCACGCTAAAAATATTGTTCGTGAAGACCACATTCTTCATCTGCTGACTCGTTGCAACCACATCCCCGACAATCAGCAAATGCTTCGTCGGGAATGCCGTGACGTGATTGATGGTTACATTTTGCAGGAGCGGGGCTCCTGCGGTTACCGACAATTGTGCGAATTCACCATCGCCGATATATTTGACCGAATCCATATCATCGATGGTGATGTCATGGATGCTGTAGCGCTGACCGCCGCGCGCGGCCGCGCCATAGTCCGACAATGCATTGGCAATCTGCAATCCGGCGCCAACGTGGAGGATGCTGTTATACCGGATGGTCACATCAGTAACCTGGCAAACTGAGCATTGGCTTGTCCTTCCGGGATTTTTCGGGGTAAGCACGATCGCAAAGCCCACCTGCGAGAAACCGCCCCACGTATTTTCCATGATGTTGCCTTCGACTAAGATCCGCTGGGCATTCTTAAGTTCCAGGAGATTCTTGACGATAAACGGATTTCCGTCCGCGCCGCCCACGTAACCCGGCTGACCCTTCAGCCAGCTCAAGGGCTTGAACATATGATTTCGGCTGATTTGAATATCGGCCGGGGTCGCACCGGCCCCGCCACCTCCGAGCATAAAGTTCTCTCCGGAAGCTTCGAGAAAATTGTTTACGATCTTGTAAGGGCCCATCGGATCATCGCCAAGGCCCCCGGCGATTGCTTGCGCGTCCCCGCACGAGCCTGTTCTGCTGACGCAATGGAAGTCCGTGAAAAACGAATCCACAACAGCGACATAACGGGTCGCGCCCAACAGGATGCCCCTGACCGTCTCTGAGTGTGCGGTTCCGTGAAACCACAACCGATCGAATATCAGGTGATCCGCTTTTCCCATGAACTGGACCAGATCGTACACAGCGCCCGCGGTTTCGTTCCGAGTGAGTTCCAGCCCAATCAGCCTGTAATGATTGGCTCCCGGGGCGAACAGCAGGGGCCCTATACTGCCCGTACCTTCTATCTTTGCCATAACATTCGTGGCAGACGCGCAAACCCACGGAGGTCGGCCAGGCAGAGATGACACTCCTGCGTAACAGGGTGTCAGCCGCAACCCTTCCTTCGGCAAAGCGGAATCGGGTGCGCTCGTACGAAGAATGATCCAATGCGAGTCATCGCAATTCTTGGCGGGAAGCACGAACTTACCTGCAAAGGTGGCCCCAGCCTGTAATTGAAGAATATCGCCGCATGCCGCGTCAGCCAGGCTTTTCTCGAGAGCCTTTGCGGATTGTACTGTCCAAGTTTTACCTGCCGCGGGAGTGTCTCGAATAGAGCTTTTCACATATTCGCGCGGCAGCTCTGCCGGACCATCGAAATTGTTCGTATTCGGTGGTGAGGAAGAGTGATCTAAAGCGTGAAGAGCGGGCAGAATAAAGAACAAAACAACAACTTGGATAACGGCCGTGCAAATGGTGAAAAGCTTGGCCGTCAGTGTTGTTCTCTCAAGGATGATCTTCACGGGAGAAGTGGTTGTTGGAGTTACGATAGACCGTGCTGGGGCTGAAGAGCAAGCAGTCTTGGAAGGGTTTGAAAGTTCGCGGCCGCCGGAACACCGGCGGCCGCAAGAAAAAGGCTTATCTCTACTGGACGCCGGCGGTAGCAGCGAGAATTGCGTTCAAGTCCGCTCCCAGATCCTTGCCGTCGGTTCCTTTCCCTCGATAGGGACTGGAGGATTGCAGTTGGTAGTTCCCGCCATTTCCGCCCTTGTAGTTGACGAATTGCACGACGTCGGCCGAAGCGGGAAAGAAATTATTTTTAGGCCACGCGGAAACAGGATAGTTGGAGCCTGGCGCCATGATCGCGTTGTTTATGAAGCTGTAATTGCTGAAACAACCGGTCACGGTGGTCAAAGGTAAATCAGCAATGGCGCAATTGCCAGTTCCACCAGTGGACCAGATCGGGTAAATTCCGGCATACGAGATGCTGTTGGTGAAGACAAAATTCTTCATCGGCCCACTGGTTGCGACCATGTCACCAATAATAAATAGATCGTTCGCCGGGAAGGCGGTAATGTGGTTAATGGTCACATTCTGAAGGAGCGGGGCGCCTGCGCTTACAGAAACCTGTGCGAATTCGCTGGGGCCGTTGTATTTCACTCCATCGATGTCGTCAACAGTGATGTCATGAATGCTGTAACGCTGGCCGTCGAGTGCGCCGGTTCCATTGTCCGACAAGGCGTTAGCGATTTGCAGTCCTGAGCCGACATGGCTGATGGTGTTATACCGTATGGTCACGTCGGAAACCTGGCAGACTGGGCAGGGGCTTGTGCCACCGGGATTCTTTGGAGTGAGCACAATGCCAAATCCGACTTGAGAGAAGCCACCCCAGGTGTCTTCCATAATGTTGCCTTCGATTAAGACGCGCTGAGCGTTCTTCAGTTCGAGGAGGTTCTTCACGCTGAACGGATTTCCGTTCGCGCCGCCGACGTATCCGGGCTGCCCCTTCATCCAGGTCAAGGGTTTGAACATGTGGTTCTGGCTGATCTGAATATCAGCCGGGGTGGTTGTGCCGGAGTCTCCTCCGAAGATTATGTTTTCTCCGGAAGCCTCGAGGAAGTTACCCGCAATCTTGTAAGGTCCACCGGGACTGGTACCGATGCCGCCGGAAATTGCCTGCGCATCGGTGCAGGAACCCGAGACTGAAATGCAGTGGAAGTCCGTAAAGAAAGAATCCACGATTGAGATGTAAGTTCCGCCCGCAAGGGCTACGCCGCGGGTAGTCTCGTCCTGGGCGGTTCCATGCAGCCAAACCCGATCAAAGATCAGGTTATTGGCAGTACCGCCACTCGCGATAAAGGCGAGTGCATTGACCGCACCCGTTCCCGCGGGACGAGTGATTTCGAGACCGACAAGGCGGTAGTAGTTCGCCCCCGCGGCGAACGTGACGGGACCATTATTGGTCGCGGTCAACATCAGTTTCGCCAGGACGTTGGTCACGGAAGCGCAGTGAAAGGATGGACGGCCGGGCAGCGAAGAAACTCCCGCGTAACAGGGCGTAAGACGGCTGCCCTCCGGAGGCAACAAGGAATCGTCGGCGCTGGTACGCACAACAATCCAATGATTTTCGTCGCAATTTTTCGCTGGAAAAGTGAACACGCCCGTAAAAGTTGCGCCGGCTTGCAGGTGAATGGTGTCACCACACTGGGCGCTGTTGAGTGCGGACTGGAAATTCCCGCCGGCGTTCACCGTGACTATGTTGCCGGCAGCCGGGGTGTTTGACATCCCAGTCTGAATCAGAATGCGAGGTAATTCGGCCGGACCGTCAAATCCGCTGGCCGAAACAGGCGACACCGTCAAGCTCAGTCCGGCGGTCGCGGTGTGTCCCGCGGCATCGGTCACTTTGGCCGTAATAGGATAAGATCCGGAAAACGCGGTGGTTCCCGAAATCACGCCGCTGCTGCCTTCCAGCTGAATTCCTGATGGCAATGCCCCATTCGCGAGATTCCAGCGATACGGCTTCACGCCCCCGGTTGCAGCGAGTGTGGCGCTATAAGAGACTGTGGTTTCGGCTGCCGGCAGGGCAGAGGTTGAGACTGCGAACGTGGTGGGAGCGGTTACGATCACCGTAGACGATGCGGACGAAGATCCGCCACTGGTTGGCGTGTTTTTTCCGGTGGTTGGATTGTCGGTAGAATGGTTCCCATCCCCAACTCTAGTCGGCACAGGCTGCGAAGGACTTGTGACGGTAACGGTAACCGGCGTGTTGCTGGCGACATTGGGTGCCGTGAAAATTCCGTCGCTCGAAATGGTTCCTGCGGTGGTTGACCAGGTGACCGTCGTGTTCGAACTTCCGCTGACGCGGGCGACAAACTGTAGCTTGTCCAAGGACGCGACAGTCGCTGTGTCGGGTGAGAGAGTGAGCCTAGGCGAGGACCCGTTTGCCGAGCTGGACGCCGCATTCTGCGAGGACGATAAGGAACCGCATCCAACCGTCAGCCCGGTAAGGCAGAGTAAGGTCGACACGAAGATAACAATCGAAATTAGAAATTTATCATCGCGGGTGTGTTTCACCACATCCAAGCTCGCGAACTTCTGCATTTGGGATAACCTCGTAACAGAGTTGGGGGGGGACCGTGTTCGAGCCCTCTGATAGCACTCTAGAGAAGGGAAGCCTTAACGACGAGATTACTCAGGGACACGTCCAACAAGAGCACACTAGTACATCACTAATGTGCAATGCACTTCCGGGTTTGATACAGGCGGTTGTGTGCCCGGAGAACAGTGCAACAGACTTGAAATTTCCGCTGTTGCGGATTTGCCTACGTTTGTTCCTGCTGATAAGTATCGATCAGTCCCACTGCAACCTGATTGGCTGCATCCTGGTCATGGATTCCTTCGACCTGCCACGCCTTGCGCGTCCAAGTCGCCCACAGAAGCCCTGCGCCATACACGGCCGACCCTACCAAGAGGTGAATTGTTAGTTGGAGATAATTATGCGGTACAAACCAACTGCGCATCAGCAGCAAGACCGCAACCAGCGGCGCACAAAGTAAGGTTGGCAGCAAGAATGCCTCACGCAGGTAAATCCCCAGGCTGAGGTTAAGAACTCGGCAAAGGTGCCGCGGCAGAAAAAAGAGAGTCGTACACAGCAGTGGTATGGCAGTTCCCGCAGCATCTCCTAAAATACCAAAACGCTTGACGAGAAATATACTCAAGAACACATTCGCTCCACCCTCCAGCAGTGTCACAATTGCGAGTGATTTATGTTTAGCCATTCCGAAAAGCACTCGATTGGAAGCGGATTGCGCCAGCATCAACGTGGATGGAACCACTAAAACCAGCAGGATGGGATAGCTAGCGGCTACGTAACGCACGCCTACCCATGCTTCAATCACTGACTTACCCAAGATGATGAGGATCGCGGCCATGGGAAAAATGATGAAAGCACAGGCTCGGTTTCCCGCCAAATAGATTTTTCTCAATCCAGCCAAATCCCCGGTCGCATCCGATTTGCTCGACATGGGAACGAAGACTTGAGCCAACCCACTGACCACTTCTCCCGCGTAGTCCACCAGCCGCGATCCAATGGTGAAGTAGGTAATTGCCGCCGCGGAAAGAAATCTGCCAATGATCATGGCATCAGTCTTAAAGCGCAGACGGCTCGCAACGATGATGATAAAGGTCGAACTGCTGTAGGTTGCGATACTGCGAATGCTGTCACGATTGAAATTGTTAATGCGCAGCCGCAAAGGCAGGATTCGCAGAACCGCGGCGGCATTGATCAGGCCGGATAGAAGCGGCATCCCTACTGTAATCGCGGCGACCGTCAGAAGGCCCCTGCCATGCCGCAAAGCAAAAACGATTGCACCCGCCCGTAGCAGCGTTGCTCCGATGCTGGTAAAGTTCAGCAGATAGAAACGCTGCAACCCTTCAAGCACACCTCCAAAAACTCCCAACGGAAAGGCCAGAGCCACCGCGAAGCCGACGATCAAGAAAAGCCAGCGCGCGGTCGAAAGAAAATCGGGCTCGATTTTCGCAATCGTACCCAGATAATAACTTCCGAGCCAAGTCAGCAGGATGGCCATCAAACCGATGCCGCTGTAAGTGAGTAACGCTGTACTGATAAGCCGGTCCATCTCGCCGCTCTCGGCGTTGGCTGAGTATTTAGCGACATAACGAATGATGGAAGACCGTATTCCCAGATCGAACAGCCCGTAATATCCGGTGATGGAAAAGATCAAGACCCACAGTCCGAAGGCGCTGTCCCCCAAATGATGAAGGATGTACGGGGAGAGAAAAATTCCCACCAGAATATTGACTCCCAGGGCAAACCAACTGGAGCCGACATTCTTGAAGAGCGATAGCTGATCCAGCTTCTTCATTAGAAATGGCCAGTGAATCCGCAAAGTAGATGTCGCCCGCTAAGGAATGGCGGGGTAAATGCCAAAAATTACATTCATCCCAAAGCCTTCAAGATCAATCTCCCGCAAACATACTTTCTTTTCGATATCGTACAGTGCGATATGCGTGGGGCTTTCTTTCTCCCGGAAAGCGTGCTTGATCCATAAAACATTTTCGGTGAACTTGGTTTTGCGAACTCTTGTGAAACCTACCCAGACCCTGCGGTCATCGACAGGAAGAATTCCGCGGCACCAACCCAGCAAAACCTCCTGTTGATGCTCAGACCGGTGAATCTCGTTAAGATCGATGATCTGGTCGATTGCGAGCGAGTGGCGGTTCGCGATAACCACTCTACCGTCGACAGTAGTGAAATAGATTCTGTCACCCCAAACCAGCCCATCGTGAGGACGTTGCACTTCTATGTTAATCCGCTTACCGGGGGTGCTCAGGCAAATCGCGTCCTTCTGTGTGAGCCGAGTCACCCATACTTCTTCGCCCAGTTGAAACACCCCGTTCGGGTGAGCGAGGTGCGGCTTCGTGCTTTCCACCCGGCGATAGTCCACGTGCCTCGAAAAACGAGACCATGGATCGCCCCCTAACACATCCCATTCGGACAGGATTCGTCCCTCGGGCGTAAACAATACCACCATATCCAGTCCTGTATTGGCCGCCAGCAGATTTCCGTCCGCGGTAGGAGTCACATGATGCAGATCGTTAAAACATGGGAGTGAAATGTAGCCAATGCGTTTGAATCCCGGTAATTCAAAGATCAGAACCTCGGTCGAGGTGCACGCATAGAGCTTGTTTCCGACCAGCGATGCCGATTTGAACGAATGCGATGATTCGTCGCTGGCGCGCGCCTCAGGAGGGGTTTTATATTCAAGCTCAACAGTGGCATCACCGGTCGAAGGGCTGAGAATCAGAATGATGGCAGCTTCGTAGAGGCGCTGCTCTTCTTCATTCTTGAAAAGTGATTTGCGCTGCCGTCCTCCGAGGAGGTAAAGGGAACTCATCAGAGGAATACCCTTCCTGAAATCTATTCATTCGCTGGAAAATTATTCATGGTTCGCACCCAAAACTTGTGCAAAGGGTAACGCGAACACGAAGATTTATCGTATTGGATAACGAACATCTTTGACCAGCACACTCGGGTTCAAGCTGCAAGCAAGTAATCTTGACAGGCCTATATTTTGTTCGCAGCCATCTGCGTGTGCGGTTCCACCAGAGCAAGCAATAGTTCTCTCAAAAACGGCCCGCAAGCCAGCAATCCCGACAAAAGCGGATCGCGTCGGTTGGCTGTCAAATTCGTTTTCTCCAGCGTGCTGACAAATCCGCCGGAACTTTGCACCAGGGCGGCTCCTCCCACTACGTCCCACTCATTTTTAGGAGTGAGAGTGAAAGTAACGTCTGCCAGCCCAGCCGAGACCAGGGCGAGTTTGTATGCTACTGAACCCATCGGGCGGATCTTGAACCCAGCATTCTCGAAAGGCTTCCATTCGCCCCGCTTCACCTCGCTGCGGCTGGCCAATACCAAGGCACCGTCGAGGCTCTTTCGCTGGCTAGGCTGGGAAGGCTTTCCGTTATAAGTGACGCCGGCGCCGATTGATCCCAGAAAGGTTTCGCCTGTTGCTGGATTGTAAATTCCGCCAGCTACGGGACGGCCGTCTTCGACGTATCCGATCGAAACGCAAAATTCGGGAATGCCCTTCACGAATTCACGGGTGCCGTCGAGAGGATCGACCACCCAAACCCGCGAGCGCTGCAGGCGGACAGGATCGTCAACGCTTTCTTCGGAAAGCCAACCTTCTCCTTCGCGCAAGAGTTCCTGGCGAAGCACGGCGTCGAGCGCGCGATCTGCTTCCGTAACTGGATCGTGTCCTACCTTGTATTCGGTCTCAATCGCTCCTGGGGTGAACCGGGCAAATACCGCGCGAGACGCTTCCAGCGCAGCGTGAATGCGTTCGAGTATAGGGCCGTAAGAATTTGAGTGCATACTCTTTCAGTATTTTAAGTTGATCGAACAGCAGGGTTCGGACCCACTTCAAATCATTCCCAAATCAAGCCATTAACATGCGCGCGCCCGTCGTCAGCAAAACTGCGCACAGGATACGTCTCAACCAGGGGACCGGAACCCTCGTGCTCAGGTAAGAACCCATCAGTCCTCCTGGAATCGAGCCGATTAATAAGGCACCGACCAGGTTCATGTCTACATTATGCATTCGGAAATGCAGAAGACTAGTAACGCCGGTCAAGATCAATGCGTGCACAATATCGGTTCCCACCATGACCTTTGGCTGGAAGCTGTAAAAGAGCAAAAGCATCATCATCACGATACTGCCCGAGCCTACCGAAGTGATGCCGACCAGAAATCCCGCCACCAGGCCGATGAGCCACATCCAGGCGAATGATTTCATCGTCGGCGGACGCACTGCTGCCCGGTCCTCGATTTTCTTTTGAAAGAAAAGGAAAGTCGGAATGCAAATCAGAAGCACCCCAACCGCGACGGTAATGAAGTGATTGACGCCGTTGCCGTAAAGATTCCGCAGGTGGATCAGGTAGCTTACGCCGAGATAAGATCCGGGAGCGCTGCCGGCCGCCAATGCCAAAACAACTTTGCGGCGAACGGTGCCCTTGCGCAAGTGCACCCAACTGGCGCCGATCTTGGTAACAAAATTGAATAGCGCGTCGGAACCGACGGCGCGAATTGCGGGCACGTGCAAACCGAAAATCAGGATCGGAAGCAGCAAAACGCCGCCCCCGAGTCCCGTCATTCCAATAAGGGTCCCGACTCCAAAACCTACCAGGATCTTGATCAGTAAATCCATGCCAGTATTGGCTTCAGCCTCCTGAGTTACTGGCCTCAGCCGGAGAACTAGACAGACTCCGCCGCCGTTCCGATGAAACCCTCCCTCTCCAGATGCAGAATGATTTCCTGAGCTGCTTCCTCGGGAGACAGTTCGCCGGTGTTGATGGTGACTTCGGCGTCGGCCGGCGCTTCGTATGGATCGGAGATGCCGGTGAACTCTTTGAGAATTCCGGCGCGGGCCTTCGCGTACAAGCCTTTGCGATCTCGTTGTTCGCAGACTTCGACGGAGGTTGCGATGTGCACCAGAATGAATCCTCCGTACGGCTCAATTAACTGGCGAACATATTTGCGGGTGGCGTCATAGGGCGCGATTGGCGCGCAAATGGCGATACCGCCGTTCTTGGTAATTTCCGACGCAACGTAGCCGATGCGGCGGATGTTGATGTCACGATGCTCCTTGGAGAATCCGAGTTCGGAAGATAAATTTTTGCGAACCAGGTCGCCATCCAGCAGCGTGACCGGACGCCCGCCAGTTTCCAGGAATTTCGTGAGCAGCACATTCGCAATCGTCGACTTGCCGGAACCGGATAGTCCGGTAAAGAAGATGGTCACGCCTTGCTTATGACGAGGCGGGAAGCTGCGGCGCAACTCGGCCACAACTTCGGGATAAGTAAACCATGCGGGAATATCGCGGCCCTCGTTCAGACGCTGCCGAAGCTCCGTGCCGGAAATATTCAGTACACGGTCGCCCTTCTTCACTTCGTCGTCAGGAACATATTTGTCCTGGTCTTCGAGATAGACCATCATGTTGAAAGGAACCATGGTGACGCCGATGTCGGCTTCGTGCTTTTTGAAAACTTCTTGCGCTTCGTAGGGACCGTAGAAGGGCCTGCCGTCCGTGTCTTTGCCCGGACCCGCGTGGTCGCGGCCCACGATGAAATGGGTGCAGCCGTGATTCTTGCGGATGAGAGCGTGCCAGATAGCCTCCCGTGGTCCGCCCATGCGCATGGCGAGAGGCAGCAGGGAAAGCTTCGCGGTTGACTGCGGAAACTTGGAAAGCAGCAGTTGATAGCAGCGCACGCGCGTGTAGTAGTCAACATCGCCGGGCTTGGTCATGCCGACCACGGGATGTATCAGCAGGTTGGCTTCGACTTGCTTCGCAGCGCGGAAAGCCAACTCGACATGGGCGCGGTGCATGGGGTTGCGAGTCTGGAATGCGACCACTCGCCGCCAGCCGACGCGGGCAAATTCGGCGCGCAACTCACTCGGAGTCAAACGAAGATTGCGAAAATCGTAATGGGATGGAATCTGGAGACCTTCCAGCTTGCCTCCGACGTACCAGGGATTCGCCTTGTTCATGGCGTAATCCGAACCGGGATGCGCGGCGCTGGTGCTGCCGAAAACTGCCTTGGCTTCCGCTTTGCGGTCGGGCAGCCAGACTTCTTCCACATTCAACACGGCTAACATCACGCCTTCGGGATCGCGGAGGGCGATCTTGCTGGTGCCTGGCGAAAGTTTTTTGGCAAATTCCTCGGTCACGTCGAGTGTGACCGGCATGGGCCAAAGTGTTCCGTCGGCTAAACGCATGTTGTGGCAAACGCCGTCGTAGTCGGCGCGCGTCATGAATCCGCGCAGCGGAGAAAAGCCGCCACTGAGCAGCAACTCAAGATCGCAAAGCTGGCGGCCTGTCAGGTCCCAGGAGGGCCACTCTTTGGAGTGAGCTTTCAATTCGGCAGTTTTTTCTGGCTGAGCGATAAGTTGGATAAGTTCTCCGCCATGGGGCGGAATGAGATGGCTGGTCGAAGCTGTCAAGTGCTACGCCTCCTGCGTACGATGATTGTGATGTCTACTACGTTTATTGTCTTTGACTGGATTGCTTCCCAGGTTTCAACTGGGTTCGAACGATGTCAGGTTGCAGATTCTTAAGGGAGGACAATCCCGAAACGTTACAGGACAGATTAACACTTCCGGCCAGCGCTGAGAAAGCTCACTTTACTCTCTGCGGTCGCCGTGAAGATGGACACCCGACAGGCCTTCGCATGCAACCTTCAGCTGGCTAAGTATATGAAACCAATGTCGTAGAGCAGTATTGGAACTTTACAGCCGAGGTTCGAATCCGCTGGATTGGTAGAGCCTTTTCACCTTAACGGGGTCAGGCGTGAAACCGAAGCGGTCAGCCCTGAGCGCGCGACCAGTCCTTTAAGTGCCAGCCGCGCCCGTGCGCGCACAAAGCAGCCGCATAACCTGGACCCACAGGTATTTCCCGGAGAGACCAGAGCGTAGCTTCGGAAGCGTCAGGCCGGGTCGCAAGCAAGGCGTCTCTGTCCTCGGCTGCAACGGATACATCGAACTGATGCAAGGGCAGCGACAACCCGTCGCCGGTCGCCTTGATGTAGGCCTCCTTGCGGGTCCAGCAGCGGAAGAAGGCCTCAAACTTTTCCCCGTCCGGCAGAGCCGCAAGATGTTCACGTTCGTGTGCTGAAAAGAAGCGGCGGGCAATGGCCTCGACGTCAAAATCCTGTCGCACTTGTTCCACATCGACACCGATCTCTCGTCGCCGCGCGAAAGCGAGTAGCGCGACTCCTCCGGAATGCGAAATATTGAAAGTCATGCCGCTGGCTGCATAATCCGGTCCCAGAGAAGGCTTTTCTTTTTTCGAATAGGAGAAGCTCAAATGCTTTGGATTCTCTGCCAGGTAACCCGCCAGAATTATTCTCAACAGGGCCCGCGCCGCCGCGAAGCGCTGACGGTCGGTGGGAAAATGAAAGCGGGAAGCGCGGGTCGATTCGTCCGGTGAGAGTATTTCTTGCCAACGGGATTCGTTGTCGCGAATCGCCTCGAGATCGACACGCCAGAGTTGCACTTCTTCCTCGGCGAGCGTGAGAGGCTCCTCGATCTGGAAGTCCGGATCGGCGATATTCATGGTCTGATTCATGACTGCGGTTGAATACCGGCTTTTGGCGGCCCACGATCGCTGCTCTTCTTCTCAGCTCGCGTCTTGGCTCTTGACCAGCTGATCCCTATTTCGCGGGAGGGATTTCGCCGTGAGTTGTCCGAGCCCCGAGCGCTGAGGAATCAACCGACACTGCATTTGTTTTCGGCGCAACTGCCGGTTCGGTAATGCAGTACTTCAGCAGACACCAGAGGGCCCGCACTCCATCCTTCCATTGGATCTTCTTGCCCTCTTCGTATGTACGGCCCCAGTAACTGATGCCAACTTCGTATATCCGAAGTTTTCGCTTGGCGATTTTCACCGTGACTTCGGGTTCGAATCCGAAACGCTTTTCCTCCAGCGGAATAGATTGAATAATTTCTCGTCGAAAAGCTTTGTAGCAAGTCTCCATATCGCTAAGGTTGATGTTGGTGAGCGCGTTGGAAAGTAATGTAAGAATCCAGTTGCCCACCGAATGCCAGAAATAGAGTACGCGGTGTGGGCGGGCGGAAAGAAAGCGCGAACCATAGACGACGTCAGCGCGGCCTTCGATCAGCGGCTCCAGCAGCACCGTGTACTCCGCCGGGTCATATTCGAGATCGGCGTCCTGAATGATTACGAAATCGCCGGTGGCTTCTCGGATGCCGCGATGCAGAGCCGCGCCCTTGCCCATATTATTGGGCTGAAGAAGCACCCTGATCTGTGCCCGCTCAGCCTGCAGTTGCGCAAGAATTTCGCGAGAGCCGTCTGTAGATCCATCATCGATGCAAATCAATTCAATTTCCAAAGGAACGGCGAGCACTCTGTCGACGACTTGCCCCAGAGTGGCACGCTCGTTATAGACCGGCATGATGACGGAAAGTTTCATTGCTCTTAGTCTTGGCTCTCAGTCCCAGTGTAGCCGACCAGTGTAATGGAAATCCAAATCTGGAGTCGGGCGCTCGGGAATCGTCCGAGGCATCGTCGCAGAATGCAATAGAAATAATCAGCGCGGACAATAAATTGACGGGAGCGGGTGAAAAGTAGGCGACTATCCTTTCTCCAAATACTCGCGCAGTACGGTCACGATCCTTGGAGCCGCTTTGCCATCCCAAAGAGGAGGGCGCTCGAATGCACGGGTGGGTTTCTGCAGAATGGAGCGAGCGGCGGCGAGAATGCGTTCTGCGTTCACTCCGATTACTCGGTTTGATCCGTGATCCACGGTTGCAGGCCGTTCCGTGTTTTCTCGGAGCGTAAGGCACGGCACTCCGAGGACTGTTGTTTCCTCCTGTATCCCGCCGGAATCGGTGAGGACAAGCCGAGCTCGATCGTTTAGCGAAAGGAAGTCGAGATATCCGAGCGGATCGAGCGGCACGATTCCAACTTTGCTCGTCGTGCCTGCATTTGCCAGATATCGCCCCAGGCCGAAAGTCTCAATGTTCTTGCGGGTTCGAGGATGGATGGGGAAAAACACTGGAAGATCGGTGGCCAGAGCGCTGACTGCGCTGAGAATACCTTCTAGCGTTTTGACGTCGTCAACGTTCGAGGGCCGATGCAGCGTGAGGACCGCGTAGGGCCGGCAGCCAGAGCCATTTTGACGCAGGCCTAACCGGTCGAGGATCGACGATCTTGCAGCCAACTCCCGGTGCCGGAGAAGGCAATCGATCATGACGTTACCGACAAGAAAAATTCTCTCCGCAGGCACGCCCTCGCGTCTCAGATTATCGACGCCGCTTTGCTCTGTGACAAAAAGTAGAGTGCAGATTGCGTCCGTGAGTTTACGGTTGATCTCTTCCGGCATGGTCATGTCGAAGCTGCGGAGTCCGGCCTCGATGTGCGCCACACCGATGCCCAATTTGACGGCAGTAAGGGCCGCGGCAATTGTGGAGTTTACGTCTCCCACAACCAGCAGCATCTGGGGCTTGTAGTCGACGAGGACTGGCTCGATGCGCTTCATGATTTCGGCGGTCTGAACTGCGTGGCTTCCAGAACCGGTTTGAAGATTCACGTCAGGTATCGGCAAACCTAAATCGGCGAAGAAGTTTCCCGACAGTTGATCGTCGTAATGCTGGCCCGAGTGCACCAGACAGTGCTCGATGTCGGGCGCCTTCTTAAGCTCGTCAACGATCGGCGCGATTTTCATGAAGTTCGGTCGCGCGCCGACCACGCTCAGAAGCCTGATCATTGCGAAAATCCTAACGACATGATCTCGAAAGTAAAGAGCTCACCGCGGGGTGCGGGGCCTCTGCCTGGAAAAATGCAGCGTAGAGCCTGAAGCAGGGAAAGATTCATGATCAGTAATAGTGTAGAGCCCGTTGAGCTTGTCTCATCCTGATGAGTCCGCAAACTCGCTAGTTCCCGCATTTCGAAAATTGGCTGAAAACGTGCATCAGCCGGTTAAGCTGGGGTCCCTGCTCAGGTGCATTATGTAAATTGTTCAGGACTTACCCGTAGGTACAGCAATTTTAACCTAGGGTGTTCACCTGAGCCTGCCACTGCAAAGGTGCTTCTGACGTCGGTCGCTTAGCTTGAAGTTGCGACAAATTGTGTTCGCAGAAGGCGGTACGGTTTTAATACCACCGTACCAAGACATCTCAGAAGGCCTACTTTTAGCACCTCTGGCACCCCGGAATCGCAAAATTACAGAATTAAATCCCTAATAGGGAAACAAGCTTTCCTGGCTGCAAGTGCCTGTGGAAATGGCTGTTCTTACGTCACAGCTATTTTCCGACGCAAGTGGCATTGTGGATGCTACACAAGTTGAAACATCCCAGTTGAGCACAGTGTGTAGAGCAAAAATTTAACCCAGGGGGTTGCGATGGAGCCGTCCGTCCGGCTAGGACCGCGCGAACAGCAGATCGTCGAGCTGCTTTTACAAGGCTGTGACAACGCCGAAATTGCCAGCCAACTCAAAATGGCTCGCAGAACCGTAAAGGCACATTTTAACCGGCTGTTTCTCCGCTTCGGAATTACCGGCGGAATTAAACGAGTAAAACTCGCGACTCTTTTATATAGGAGGCAATCGTGTTTGCAAACGAACGTTACGGTACCCGTGTCCCCAGCCAGCGTGAAAACCGAGTCATCGAGCTTGTCGCCCAGGGCTTGAAGAACCGCGACGTAGCCGATGCCATCGGCACGACAGAACACGTGGTAAAGAATTATCTTCGCGTCATCTATGACAAGCTTGGTCTGTGGAATCGGGTGGAGCTTGCCCTTTGGTATGAATCGCGCAGGGAACCCCAACTTCCAGCCTGACGGTCGGCGTAGAAGCAAAGCCGTTCAGAACTAGATAATTCAATTGAGGCTGCGGGATCTTTTCCCGCAGCCTCTTTTCATTGACAACCAAAAGCTCGTAAGTTACGAAGGCGGTCCGCAGCCGCAGATTTTCCCTTTTTAGCAGCCGCATCCAGCAGCAAGCGAGCCTGATCGCAGCTTTTGGGAATTCCATCTCCGCGAAGATACAAATCAGATAGCACTAGAGTTGCCGAAAGATTTCCTTTGCCGACCGCCTTCCACAACCACTCCGCGGCCTGTCGGTTATCACGAGCCGTGCCTGCACTACCGCCATTCAAGTATCTCTGCGCGTTAGCCAGCTCTTCCGCGCCGCTTTGTCCGGGAGCGACCGTCGCAGAATTCGCCGCCGCAGGTTCCACCCGGGACGATGGCGCCGGTACCCGTGGCGCCCGATCCTGGCGTGGTCGGGGTTCTGATGCGGTTTCGGGTTGATCTCGGCTTGCGGGTGGTGCCGCAGCAGGCGCTGCATGAGGGGCTGCAGCAGGACGATCTGTTGGCAAGACATTTCGCGTGGCTGCGGGCTCCTGCGGCGCGGGTGCTGGTGACGCTGGGGGAGCAGACGGAATGACGCGAGAGGCTCTGGATTCCGACGTGTCGCTAAGAGATCCTGGTGTCGAATGCCACGCCATGTAAAGCAGTCCGCCGAGAAGGATCGCCACTGCGATGCCGATGTAAAGACGATAACTATACGGAACCGACTCAGATTCGACGGCAAAATGCGGAAGCTCGCTTTCGGGGAGACGCCAAGGGCGCTCGGAAACATACTGCTCAGAGTTATCGTGCTCAGAGCGGGCGTCCAGTTCGTAATCCGAGGCGCGCTCGTCTGAATAGTCAACGCTGTCGTTTTCGCCTGAAGATAGAGGTTCGCGCCAATTCGCTTCGGGAGCCGGCGGAGCCGCATGCAGTTTCGATTCTTCCCGTTGCGACGCTGATTGCAATGGCACGCCGCACATTCCGCAGAATTTCTGGTCGGCTGGATTTTCCGCCGAACAGGCGCTGCAAGTTCGCTGTAATTCTTCGGTCGGCAGTGGCTTTTCCAGCGACGTAATCTCTCTTGCTCGTCTGGCTTCAGTAATCGGATGGACCGATGCAGCTTCCTTCGGCGGGGCGCTCTTAAGCTCGTGAATTAAATCAGAGACAGCCTGGGCGCGCTTCTCGGGGGGACTGGTGAAGTAGACTTCCGCCCAGCGTCCCATATGCGCCGCCAGAAGCGGGTTCAGCAGGGGATTCAACTCTGCATCCGGCAATATCTCGGATTCGAATTTTTCCGCACCGCCCACGGCAACTCCTGAGAATCTGGAATTACCTATGATTGCACTACCAGCATGGAAGGTTGTCAAACCGGTTTAGGGCAAAACCGAATCGAAGGCGAAAGTCCCGCGAAAGTCCCGCGAAAGTCAGGCGAAGTCAGTTGCAGGCTTTGCGCGATGCGGGTTCGAACTGGTCTAGTTGGGCATCGCGCTGGCTGGTGACTTTGCCTTTAGGCGTCTTGCCGTAGAGGTCGGCGCCGGGGCAGTAATAGAGCGCGGTATGCAAATCGACCCATACCTGGGTGTCCGGGTTTCCTTTGTATTCGGAGGCTTCTGGAGCTTCCGCCAGGCCGAAGCTGATCAGCATTTTGTCGAACGCCGACAGGTCCGCATCGGGAGAAATTTGTTTTCGCCGACTTGCACTCCCGGAAATCGTTGAGCCTTTTCCAGTGGCTCCGACGGAACTTTCGGACCAGATTCCCCAGCGAATAACAAGCGCCACTAGAATAAGTGCAAGGGCGAGATAGAAATCGCCGCGGCGGGATCGCCAAAAGCGCGCCAGCGCGCCGGATGCTTGCGTGCCGGAAACAGATTCCAGAAAATCCCGTGCCTTGGCCGCGGAACTCCACACAATATCTTCGTCTTGTGGGACGAAGAGTGCAGGTGAGTGAACTCCCACACTGCTTTGATTGGCTGATTCGTATGCCACGAGGGATAGGGCATTCTGGTCGGAGTCGGCAAAGAACGAAGCCGTCGGGCCGCCCTCCGCTGAATTCGGTTCGGGCGGGCCAGCCGCCAGTTCTTCGTCGGAAAAACCTGTTTTACCCTGGTTCGTTTGCCGCATCTGCAACGCTGAAGCAAACTTGCTCTGCATGCCGATGGGGGCAGTGTCACCAGCTCGCGCTACGCCACACTTACCGCAAAACTGTTCTTCCGCCAACAGACTGCTTCCACATTTCCAGCAAGGGATCGTTTCTTCAGAGGCAGGACCAGTGCCAATTTCAGGATTCGAGGCCGTGCCGGGACGATCCTTGGCCTTCGCCTCTAGATCCGGCTTGAGCTGTTCGAGCGCCGCCAACATCGTAGAGCGTTCCGTGGCCATGGACTTCTTCAGGGTCGACTGCGAGTCCCGACCGATTGCTTCGGTTACCAGGCCTCCCATCAGTTGACAGGTGTGAATGTCCTGTTCGGCGAAGCCGTGAGGCCGATCGAAATAAAGTTCCAGCGCTCCTACGATGTCGCCGTCGTGGTAGATGGGGACTGCTACCAGTGACAAGATTCCCCGCTGAAGGCACGGTTCAGGATCGAATAAGATCTCGATATTCACGTCCTCCGAGCGGATCACCTGCCCGGTACGCACATTGGCCTGGCAAATTGACGTGCGCAATGGAACTTCGCTGCCCACAGGTAAGGCCGAAGCACCTGCCCCAGCGCGATACCGTATGTTTTTTCCGTCGAGAATTCCGATCGCCGCTCCGCTCGCGTTCGTAATTCGCGCGACCCTTTCAGCGACCACCTCCATGGCCTTATCCAATTCAAGATGGCGAATCTGAATCTGATGTTGCGCTTCAACAATCTGCGCCAGTGTGAGCGTGTAGTCCACATCGGATCGCAGATCATCTTCGGATTTTGGTTTTGTTCTTTGCAGCAAAACCTGGTGGGCTAATTCTTGCTCGCGAAGTTGTTCACTCTGCGATTCGAGACTCTCTTCCAATTCCCGCATCTTGCGGTTGTGCTCTTGCATTACATAGGCGGCCTCCAGCAGCTTTTCGAAAGTCTGCTCGTCGAGAACTGGTTTATTGTTCTGATCGGTCGCCATCTAATGCCGCCCGCTTGTGGCCTGCTGACGTTTGGGCCAAACGCCGGTTACCCCTATTTTAGTGCAATTGCTCCGCCAAGAAATTCTTTTATGAGAGAGGATACCGCAATGAGCATCTGAGGAGATGGTCGGGATCATCAAGATTTGGCGTAGCAATAATGCGCACAAGCTTCTTGAACTTAGGATGTTACGGGAATCGCAGAGAAACTATCTGTATGAACTTGAATACCACCCGGCAAGTCAGGGGCAGGTTACTCTTGTAACCGTGCAAAGGTGTCGCAGCCGAGTCACGAAGGACTTTCTATTAACTTCAGATACCTCCAAGCAGCAACGCAGTCTCCCTACACATGCTTTTTGCCGGCGAGATAGAAATGCACAGCCGGCGTAATGATCAGGGAAAGCACCATCGAAATCAAAACTCCGCCGATCACCGCGATTGCCAACGGTTGTAGCATCTGGGATCCGGCGCCGATTGCAAAAGCCAGTGGCAACATTCCGGCGACCGTCGCCAACGCCGTCATCACAATGGGCCGCAGGCGGCGGCGTCCCGCCTGTAAAATCGCGTCTTCCGCACTGCTGCCTGCAGCGCGCATCCGCTGATCGGAATCGAGCAGCAGGATGCCGTTCTTAGCCACGATGCCGATTACCATGATCATGCCCATGAATGACGAAATGTTGAATGTAGTGCGCGTGATCAGCAGCGCGATGAACACGCCGGAAGTTGAAAGCAACGCCGAGGAAAGAATTGCCACTGGCGCTGCGAAGGTGCCGAACTCAAACAAGAGCACGATGAAGAGCAGCAGGACGGCGAGAATCAGCACTACCACCAGATCGTGGAACGAACGCTGTTGTTCTTGGTAAGTCCCGCCATATTCTACGCGAATGTTTGACGGTATGTGCAGGGCGGTCACCGCCTTTTGCACGGCGGCAATTCCGCTGCCCAGGTTCGTTCCCTCGAGGCGGGCGGTTACGGCGACCTGGCGCTGCAGATTTTCGCGCCGGATTTCAGTCTGCCCGGGAGTTTCCACTACCGTAGACAAAGCGCCGAGCGTGGCGGTATGTCCGCTGCTGCTCACCAAAAGCGTATCCCGCATGGCCTCGAGAGAAGCGCGATTTGCGGCGGGGAATCGCACTCGCAAGGTGTAGGCGCGGCCATTGGTTATCACCGGCGTTGGCGCGGGTTCGCCTTCAAGGATGGCCGCGGCGTCGATCGCAATTTCCTCCGCAGTGAATCCGGCGCGCGCAGCCACGCTTGTATCCACCTGAAAAGTTACCGCCGGGCCGCTGATGGTGTTCTCGATGCCATTCAAGATGTCGACCACACCGTTGACTTTTTGAATCGCTTCCGCGACCTTCGGAGCCCACTCCTCCAGTTGTTTAGGATCTTCTGAAAACAATTTGATCTGCACCGGCTCCGGCGCGGAAGTGAGATCGCCAATCATATCCTGCAGAACTTGGATGAAGTCGAGGTCAAGCGCAGGTTCCTGTTGCTTAATTTTCTCGCGGAGCTCGGCCATGATTTCTTCCACGTCGCGATCCCGCTTGGATTTCAACTTCACCAGGACGTCGCCGGTATTCGCTTCGGTGACCGCAGCCAGTCCTAATTGCAAGCCGGTGCGCCGCGAAGTACTTTCCACCTCGGGAGTTTCACGGAGAATCTGTTCCACGTGACCAACCACCCGATTGGTCTCAGCCAGCGAACTGCCTGCTGGCATGATGTAGTCGAGAACAAATCCGCCTTCATCCATTGCAGGCAGCAGGTCGGAGCCAGAAAAGTGGTAGCAGACGTAAGAAACCACAACCAGCGCCAGACTAAAAATAACCAGCAATAAGTGACGTTGCAGCGCCCGGCGCAGCCAATGTTCGTGAAAGTTCACGACCCGAAGGAAAAAGCCGCTGAGTTGGGCTTCCTCAGCTGCGAGCAATCGCTGCACCTCGGCGGCCTCGGACTGATTCTCTGAGCCGGGCGCTGGCGGAGTCGAGGCCGGCGTTTCGCCCTCGGTTGCAGGCGATTCACCGGCTCCTTTTTCATGCCGGCCGCGGATAAAGTACTGGCTCAGGTTCGGCGTCCACGTAACGGCGAGAGCGAGGGAGGTCAGCAGCGCAACGCTCATCGTTACAGCCAGCGCGCGAAAAAATACACCCGTGACGCCAGTGATTACGATGAGAGGAATAAAAACTACAACCGGAGTGATGGTCGAGCCGATCAGGGGAACGGTGATTTCCCGCAGCGCGCTTTGGATGGCTTCCATGCGGCCCTGGCCGGCATCGCGATGCAGCACAATGTTTTCCACCACGACGATGGCATCGTCAATGACCAGCCCGACTGCGGCTGCCAATCCTCCCAGGGTCATCAAGTCAAAAGTCTGTCCCATCACCTTCAGGGCAATGAACGTGACCATAACCGTGACCGGGATCACCAAACCGGCCACGAGGGAAGTTCCCCAATCCCGCAAGAACACCACAAGAATGATCGAAGCTAGTACCAGACCGAGAAGAATCGCATCGCGCACACTCTTGATGGATTCGCTCACAATGACCGACTGATCGTAGAACGGCTGAATTTCCACGCCCGGTGGCAGAGACTTGCGAATACGGTCGATTTCGGCGTGGACCTCGTCCGCAACCTGCACGGTGTTGCCATCGGGCTGGCGATTAATGTTGAGCAGGACGGCGGGCTTGCCGTTGGCGGTAACGACGGTGTAAATCGGTTTCACATCGGGAGCGACCGCGGCCACATCTCGAATGCGAACTGGAATTCCCGCGGGCGTGCTCTTGATTACCGTGTTGGCAATTTGCTCCGGAGTCTGCACCTGGCCATTGACCAGACCGAGAAATAATTGGTGATTGCGTTCCAGCAAACCGGGTGAGTCCACCAGATTGGTGCGGCGGACGGCATCAAGAATGTCGTTGACCGTCACGCTGGCGGTGAGCAGTTTGGCGGGATCGGGAGTGATTTGAAATTCTGGTTCCTGTCCTCCCTGGACGATGACTGTTGCGACTCCCTCGAGACGATTCAATCGCGGCTTCATCTCGTAAGTCGCCATTTCCCATAGACGGGTTTGCGGCACCGTCGGCGACGTGATGCTGTAGCCGACAATGGGAAAACTCGCAAAGGTCATGCGGTGCGCTTCCACCTTGGCGGTGGGCGGCAGTTCGGGCTGCACCCGCGACAGCGCGGCATTTACATACTGCAAGGTCTGGAACATATCCAGATCCCAGCGGAAGTAAAGATCCACTTCCGCGGAGCCCCGGCTGGTGATGGAACGCACCGTCAGAAGTCCGGGGACGCTGTTTACCGCCTCTTCGATTGGCCGCGTCACCGTTACCATCATCTGATCGATGGGCATGACGCCGTTATCCACGGCAATCAGCACGCGCGGAAAATTTGTATTGGGGAATACCGACACCGGAATAGTGAACGCCAGATATCCACCCAGCAGCGCCAGGGTGAGGATCAGGAAAATCATCGGCCGAGAATGGCGTGCGACCCAGTGTTCGGATTGCTTCTGATTCACGCGGCGGCCCCGTGACGATTATTTCTCACTGGAGGACTCCTTGGAGGATTCCTTGGGTGCGTCTTTGGGAGCCTCGGCAGGCGCTTCCACTTTGATCTTGGTATTGTCGGGCAATCCGTAGGCGCCGGTGGTAACAACCTTGTCATTCTCGCTGACGCCTTCGAGAATCTGCACATCATCGTCCTGGCGAATGCCAAGCTTGACCGGCTTCTGATGCGCTTTGCCGTCGGCGCCCGCAATCATCACCGCGGAACTTCCGTCCGGCGCGCTGATTACAGCGGACGCGGGAACCACCAAAGCGTCTTTCACCGTCTTCGCCGTGAGAGACAGTTGAACGCTGGTGCCGGGCTTCAGTTGCTGTTTCGGATTCTTCGCTTCCAGCCAGACTTCCACGGTTGTGCTGTTGGGGTCGAGTGCCGGACTGACTACTGTAATTTTTCCTTCGACAGGATCGTCCAATCCCGGGACTGTCAATGTTCCTTTATCGCCAACCTTGAGCAGTGCGGCATCGGCTTGCGGAATGTGCGCCTTGGCGATGACGGCGGAAATATCCATAACGGTGACAATGGCTGTGCCCGCGGCCGCCATCTCACCGGGATACAGTGGGCGGTCCGTAACCACGCCATCAATCGGACTGCGAATTTCCGAGTAGCTGAGTTGCGCCTCCGCTCCCAGATATTTTCCTTTGGCTGATTCAAGTTGCCCGGCTGCAGCCTTGAGTTCCTGCTGTTTTCCGACTGCCTGTAGCGTATCGAGATGCCGCTTCGCGATTGAGTACTGATTGCGAGCCTGGGTGACTTCCACCCCGGACTGGTCGAGTTCCTTCCGCGGCAAAGCCCCTTGCTCATAAAGTTGCTGTCGGCTCTGGTAAACCTTCTCCTGTGCGTCGAGCGCTTTTTGAGCTTGCTGCGCGTCCGCTTCCGCCTTCTGCATCTCTTCCGGTACTCCGGCGGCGGTTGTGGTTTCGTACGTAGCCTGCGCCTGGCTGAATGCGCCTTGGGTATCCTGCGCAGCCGCGTTCAGGTCGCGATTTTCAAGAATGGCCAGCAATTGCCCCTTGTGTACCGGACTGCCGCGTTTGATCAGAAATTTTTGAACGGGAGCGCTGATCTTTGAAACAATGGCTGCCTGCTGGCGGGGAAACAGGATGGCCTGGGTCTTAATCACATGTTGAATGGTTGTTTTTTCGACAGGCGCGACCTGCACACTTACCGTAGGCTCCTTGTCAGCCTTATCCTTGGAACAGGCAGGAACAAACAAAACACTGAGTGTAGCGGCAAGGGTGAGCCAGCCCCGCAATTGACGGAAACTTCGCGGGAGTTGCGCTCGGGGAACGTCAGCGTGTGGGCGATGGTTCATCTGCCTAGAAGCTCCCCGTCAGAGTTTGCAAATTGGCGACTGCCACCCGGTAGCGCACTTGTCCGTCGTCGTAGGCATTGCGCGCTTGCGTAAGAGTATTCTGAGCGTCCACGATCTCGAGAACAGTCGACTCGCCGGCCTGATAGCGAAGATTGGTCAGCCTCAGGCTCTCCGCTGCAAGTTCGGCAGAGCTGGCCAGCGATTCCATTTCCGCCCGCGCCACGCTCGCCTCCTCGTAAAACTGCTGCAAGTGGCTGAGAAGCTGGCGCTGTTCGTGAGTCAACTCCAGGCGGGCCTGATCGCGGCGCAATTCGGCTTGCTTCAGTTTGCTGCGATCCGCTCCCCAATTGAAAATCGGAATCTGCAAAGTGGCGACCGCTGAGTAGCCGAGAGCACGTACGCCATTGACGCGAGTGGCAAACTTGTTTGAATCGATGCCATAGAAGTAGTCGACGCTCAAGGATGGCAGTAGACCTCCCCAGGCTGCGCTGACCTGATGGTTCGCCACTGCAAGCGCTGCCAGAGCGGCGCGCAAGTCGGGATTATTTTTCTTGCCTGCGACTTGCACATCGGTGAACGGAGGCAAGGGTTCCGGGGTTTGAAGGTCATCGACCACATTGAAATTCTGGTTCCAGCTGGGAAAGATAAGGACTGCGAGATCCAGACGGCTGCGTTGCATGGCCAGTTGAGTTTCCTGCAGATCGCGTTGCTGCTGTTGCGATTGAATGCTGGCTTTGACCACATCGGCACGGGCAACCTCGCCGCCGTTCTGCAATTGCTGGCTGATCTTTAAGAAGCGTTGTGCTTCAGTCGCCGCCCGCTGCGAAGTTGAATATTTGCGCTGCGCTATGACCAGTGCATAATACGTCTGCGTAACAGTAACGACCAGACCGCGAGCGGCGATCTCAGCCTTGGCCCGTGCCTGCGCCAGTGCGGCCGAGGAGCGGCGGTAGTCCGCAAAATTGGTCAGTGAAACGGCCTCGTGAGCGTTCCCCTGGCTGATGTATTCGTGCACGCCGTTGTTGGCAATGAAGCGACTGGCCGGACAGGTGGAACTGAGCGCACAGGCGGGCGGCTGTCCTGTGCCTTCGGTGTAAATGTACGAATTGTTGTAAGTTACGCCAGGCAGCAAGGCTGCCCTCGCCTGTACACGATCCTCACGCGCCACCCCCAGGTCGGTGATCGCCGAATGGTACTGAGGATCATTGGCACGCGCCCGCTCCAGAGCATCTTGCAGCGTGATCGTTAAGGGAGTGTTGTTGGCGGCTGCACCGTCGGCGGCTTGTGCCGGATGAGAGAGTTCCAATGTCGCGGCAGGAGCCTGTGCAAAAAGCGATGAATTTGCGGCAGCAAGGACCAAAACGAACACCAGCCATATTGTTCGCGGTTCATTTCGGGACATTGGAAATTTCTGACTGTAATGCCTAAGCTTTTCAGATCTCATAGCATCCCTCGCAAATCAATTCCGCGATCGAGACCGCACTCAAAATTATGAGGGCAAAAGGTTTCGTCTTACCGGTCACGAACTGGTGAAGTCGAGAACCGCAAGTAAACTGGCCTCTCGAAAACTCGACGGGACGCCCGTAAATAGCGGGTAGGCCATCGAAGTCTCAGCCCCAAGCCCAATTTGGGACGGTCTAGCCTAGCACGGAGTTTCTGAACTTCTTCTGAAATCTCTAGGACTTATCCCTAAGTGCCCGCACATGCTGGCCTTAGAACCGCGCTTCGTGAGAGTGAAGGTTTGGCGAAGGATGTGCTTAATCAGAAATGTACGCCGGATCGAGAATCGAAAAAAATCACTACTGGAGGCAACGACTGTGATGAACATTGACCTGATTAAAGTGACGCCGCGGGATCAGCAAGTGCTTGATCTGCTGGTCCAAGGTTGCAGCAACAAGGAAATCGCCGGGCAGCTGAGCATCAGCCCGCGCACGGTGAAGCAGCATTTGCGCACATTGTTTCTGCGGGCGGGAATCAGGGAGGGGCGCAAGCGGGTCAGGCTGGCCACGGCGGTATTTGAGAGGGCGGAGGTGAAATCATGATGCCGCGTGAACGGTTGACCTCGAAAGAGGCGCAGGTCGCTACCCTGGTCTGGGAGGGGCTTACCAATCGGGAGATTGGCAAGCTTCTGGGCACCACCGAACAGGTCATCAAAAATCACCTGCGTAGCGCTTTTGACAAACTCGGAGTCTGGAGCCGGCTGGAACTGGCAATGTACGTAGCCAGTCACGGGGGCAAGAAGTGGCTGGGCGAATCGGGCAGGCTGCTCTACAGTCACGCGGATCAGGCAGCCAGCTAGAAGTGGCGAAGAGAAAAAGCTGAGCAGCGGATTTTCTCAGGCTACATTCTGTGGCTTGGACCGATGCCGATCGCCAGCAGCAGTTTCGAGCTCTGGAGAAAAGGTCAGCTATAGCAAAAGGTTTGCACTCTGCGGCTTAGGGGCTGACGTGGACATCCGCTAAAACAAGGAACATAAAGGACTTGCTTGATCCCGATTGTGGGCCCGCAAATTGCAATATGGGGCTTGGATTACTGGGACTTAGCGAAGCTGCTATGGCTTAGCAGTCTCCGGACGGATGGTATGGACTACCGAGAAATCTTCTGGATGGCCTGTGATTCGACCGAGCAGTTGCGGGCCGAGTACGGCCCGTTTCACACCCGCGCTGAGGCTGAGGCCGAGGCCCGCAAGCTGGAATTCGGCTACCTGCTGCGATACGAACACCTGTTGGATGAAAACGAAGAGATTCAGGAGGTCCGCTGCATCTTCCTGGAATTGCCCGGCGCGACTTTTTCTTCTGAGGGTTTCACGGTCAGCCTGCATACCCGGTGTGCCACCTGCGGAGAATCCTCTACGCACGACAAGTCCTGGCAGGCTGAGGTGTGGGCCGACATCCACGAATTTGAACATTCCCGCCATCGGGTGCGGCTCTTCGAGCATGCCCGCGGCAAGGGGCTGAAGGAAATCGCCGGCTGGCGCGCATAATCTTCACGCACTCGTAACGTCACCCAGGCGTTGTTAATTGGCTGGCCGCCGCCCGATCCAAAAACCAGATCAGTTTGCCGTTAGTGGGTTGAACCAGTTTCGAAGGGTATTTCTCGGGTGGCGCGGCGCCTTCGAGAACTTCGCGCAGAACCGCAGCCTTATCGGCGCCACTAACCAGGAACGCGACACAACGGGCTGCGTTCAATACCGGCAGAGTGAAAGTAATCCGGTGTGTCTTCATCTTCTCCACCCAGTTTGCTACAACGAGCCGCGATTTCTCATGTAATGCCGCTGTCTCGGGGAACAATGACGCGGTATGTCCGTCAGGCCCCATGCCTAGCAGGATCAGATCGAAGCGCGGAAATTGGCCTGGTTCCAAAGCGAAAAATTTCCGCAGAGTTTGCTCGTAAGCTGCCGCTGCCGCATCGGCATCTGGGTTCTCGGTTGGAACGGGAAAGACGTTGGCCGGTGGAATGGGAACCTTGGACAGCAGCGCTTCTTTGGCCATGCGATAGTTGCTTTCCGGATCTTCCGGGGCAACATGCCGCTCATCGCCCCAGAAAAAAAACATTTGCGCCCAGGGCATGGCGCTGGCATTGGCCGCGATCAGCGTGTACAGGTTTTTGGGAGTCGATCCGCCCGAAAGAGCAATTGTGAAGCGACCGCGTTGCGCGACCGCAGTGGTAGCGGTGCGTATTACTTCCTCGGCGGCCGCCTGAAAAAGATCCTGCGGAGTAGTAAGCCGGCGCAGATCGACGGCCGCGCTCACAGCGGTCCTGTCGCGCCATTGCGGTACTTTGCCGCCGCGCACCGGGCCGCCCCCAGCAGACCAGCTTTCTCGTTGGTAATCACTTTCACGGGAATCGTTTCCAGGAGAGAACGCAATCGGCCTTTCTCCAAAAAAGCCCGCATAAATAAAGGCCCGGTGAGCTTGGGCAGAATCTTGGGCGAGATTCCGCCGCTGAGAAAGATTCCGCCGGTGGCCATTGTTTTAAGAGCCAGGTTGCCGGCTTCCGCGCCGTAGACCGAGATCCAGAGATCGAGCGCTTGTTCCGCCAACCGGTTGCTGCCATCCAGCGCAGCACAAGATATGGCTGCGGCAGCATTTTCGTGTTCCAGTTGCGCCGCAAATTCGACAGGCTCGTCTCCATATCCTTTTCCACGCAAAAATTCGTAGACGCTGACAAGACCCGGTCCCGACAGCACACGTTCGTAGCTGACGTGCCCGTAGCGGCTCTCCAGATACTGCAACAGCTCCACTTGTAGATTGCCGCGGGGCGCGAAATCAGCGTGCCCGCCTTCGCAGGCGAAAACCAGATGCTGGCTTCCATTCCAATACAAACCTGCCTGGCCCAATCCCGTTCCCGGAGCGATGACCGCCTGATTTCCGGTGGAAGGCGGCACCTGGTTCAACGAAACCAGGTCTTGCTGGCCGAGTCCGCCGATACCCCACGCGTTCGCTTCCAGATCATTGATCAACAAAGTCGCGGGCAAGTGAATCTGCTTTGCCAAGCTGGACTGTTCGATGATCCAGGGAAGATTGGAAGTTTCGACGCGTCCGTTCTGTACCGGACCGGCAATTCCGAAACAGGCGATGTCGGGAGGGATGGCAGCATCCTGCAAAAACGTCGACACAATTTCGCCGAGTTCGCTGTAATCGCGGCTGGGGAAAATGCGCTCTGAAATGAGCCGGAGATGGCCATTCTGGGGCTGAAAGTACGCCAGCCGAGCGTTGGTTCCTCCGATATCGCCGGCCAGAATCATTTTTCGAAGTTCCTCCAGCGCCGGCCGTCCCGATCCAGCAGTTCGTCAGCCTCTTTCGGTCCCCACGTGCCCGAAGCGTAGTTAGGAAAATTTCTGGGGGGTAGCGCCTTCCACAGATCGAGCACGGGATTGACCACGTTCCAGCCCGCCTCCACCATGTCCGCGCGCTGAAACAAAGTTTGGTCGCCAATCATGCAATCGTGCAGCAGCCGCTCGTAGCCGGTGCTGGGCTGCTTTCCGAAGTATTCCTGATATTCAAAGTTCATGTCTACCGTGCCGAGGCGCATCACAGGGCCGGGAACCTTGGCCGCGAATTGCAAAGAGATGCCTTCTTCCGGCTGTATGTGGAGCACTAACTGGTTCGGCATCAGATGCTCGACTGACGTGTCGCGGAACAGCACGAACGGAGCCCGGCGGAACTGGATCACGATGTTTGTGTTGCGCGCCGCCATGCGCTTTCCCGTACGCAGATAGAAGGGAACGTCAGCCCACCGCCAGTTGTCGATCATCACTTTCATGGCGACAAAAGTCTCGGTGCGGGAATCCGGCGCTACGTCCGGTTCGGCACGGTATGCCGGGACATGCTGGCCGCCGATGGTCCCCTCCCCATATTGGCCGCGCACCGAGCGGGTCAGAACCTCCTCGTCACCCAGGGGCTGAATCGCATGCAGAATCTTCGCCTGTTCATCGCGCACGGCGTTCGCGTCAAATGAGATCGGAGGCTCCATCGCGGTCAGGCTGATGAGCTGCATGATGTGATTCGGGACCATGTCCCGCATCGAGCCTGCATGATCAAAATAACTGCCGCGGCCTTCCACGCCCACGGTCTCGCACACGGAAATCTGTACGTGGTCAATGTAACGCCGGTTCCAGATGGGCTCAAAGATTCCGTTGGCAAAGCGGAATGCCATGATGTTCTGAACGGTTTCTTTGCCCAGGTAATGGTCGATGCGGTAGATCTGCTTTTCGTCCGCCACCTTGAGGAGTTGCTGGTTGAGTATCTTGGCGGATTCAAGATCGTGACCGAAGGGCTTTTCGATGATCACCCGGCGCCAATGGTCACCGGTTTGTTCCATCAGACCATTGGCAGCAAGTTTCTCAACTATCTTGCCAAAGTAACTGGGAGCCGTTGCCAGGTAATAGAAAACGTTTTGGTGAGTCGCGTGGTCGCGGTCGATCTGTGCCAGGCGGTCCTTGATCTTAAGAAAGACCTGGTCGTCGTTGAAGTCGCCGGCCAAGTAGTAGAAGCGGCGGGAAAAACTGTCCCATGTAGCATCCTCGATGCAATCGCCGCAGTATTGTCTGACGTCTTCCAGAATCCTCTTTCGAAAATCCTCGTCCGTCATCTGCGCGCGGGCTACGCCCAGCACGGCGAACTCTTTCGAGAGCAAATCCGCCCGGGCCAGGTTGTACAGGGCGGGAATCAGCATGCGTGCCGTGAGATCCCCGGCAGCACCGAAAATCACCATGATGCAGGGGTCGCCCTGCTTACCGACACGAAGGGTAGCCGGAGCAGGTTTTTCCGCCAATTGAGCCATGATTCAAGTCCTTAAATTTCGATGAGACGCTATGCGCTCTTTTTCTTTGTCGCGCCGGCTTCAACGTGTCCGCCAAATTTCTGGCGCATCGCGGAAAGCATCTTCTCGGCAAAAGTGTGTTGTTGCCGTGAACGGAAGCGCACGTACAAAGCCGCAGTCAATACATCCGCGGGTACCGCTTCGTCGAGCGCAGCTTGAATCGTCCAGCGCCCTTCGCCCGAATCCTGCACAAAGCCTTCGTACTCGGAGAGTGTTGGATTTTCCGTCAAAGCCATCGCCGTCAGGTCCAGCAACCACGAACTGACCACGCTGCCGCGCCGCCAGACCTCGGCTATATCCGGCAAATTTAAATCGTAGCGGATATTTTCCGGCAAATCCTTGCTGGTGGCGTTCTTGAAAATGTCGAAACCCTCGGCATATGCCTGCATGATTCCGTATTCAATTCCGTTATGCACCATCTTCACAAAATGTCCGGCGCCGGACGGGCCGCAATGGATATAGCCTTCTTCCGCGGAGCCGCCAAGTTTTTCCCGGCCGGGAGTGCGCGGGATGTCGCCAACGCCCGGAGCCAGCGTCTTGAAAATTGGATCGAGCCGCCGCACTGCTTCGTCCGGACCGCCAATCATCATGCAGTAACCGCGCTCCAGACCCCAGACCCCGCCGCTGGTTCCTACGTCGATATACTGAATGCCTTTGCTCTTGAGTTGCCCCGCGCGGCGAACGTCATCCTTGAAATAGGAATTGCCGCCATCAATGATGGTATCGCCGGCCTGCATAGAGTCTGCAAGCTTCTGTACTGTCTGCTCGGTCGGGTCGCCCGCTGGAACCATGACCCACACGGCCCTCGGCGTCTTCAATTTGCTAACCAGATCTTCCAGCGAAGACGATCCGCCAGCCCCTTCGCCAACCAGCTGCTTCACCGGATCGGTGCTTCGGTCCGCAACCACAAGTTGATGTCCTCCGCGCATGAGGCGGCGCGTCATATTCGCGCCCATGCGGCCCAGACCTACCATCCCTAATTGCATTCTCTTGCTCCTTAACGGCAGCGCCCACAATGCAGCGCTTAATTTAGTGCAGGCGTCGCGCAGGTACTTATTCGAGTGCCTTTTGTAGAGCTGTGGTCAGCATTGCCAGTCCCGCTCTTACATCGGGACCCAGATGCACGCGCAACGCTCGCCGCCCGCGCTCAGCTAGTACCTGGAAATCGCCGCGCGCCTGCGCTGCTTTCACCACGCCGAACGTGAATTTCTGCCCCGGCATCGGCAAGTCCACCGCATCGTCACAGGTGACCTGCAGAAAAACTCCAGAATTCGGGCCACCTTTATACGCTTGTCCGGTCGAGTGGAGAAACCGCGGACCAAATCCGAGGCAGGTCGCTACGTGCTTTTTTCCCCGAACCGCGTGCCGTATCGCCTGCAAGCTCTTTTCGTGCTCAGGGTTCATCTGGATATAGCCGAGTACGGCAAAGTAATCTCCCGCATGAATGCGATTCAGGTGCGCCTTAAGATATCCAGTGAGAGATTTATCTCCGGCTGCGGCCGTTGCCAGCGCGGCTGCATTCTTTTCATCCGTGAAGAGCTTGACTCCGCTGGTTTCCAACACTGGCTTTTCCGGTGGGAGGGAACCGGTTTTTTCGTACTCCGACGTAAGGTTCCGGGTGGCGATTTTGCTCGCTTCCACGTCTGGCTGGTTGAAAGCGTTAATTCCAAGAATAGAACCCGCAACCGCGGTGGCAATTTCCCAGCGAAAAAATTCTGCGCCCAGGTCGTACACATCGGCCATGGAGATGCGCACAACAGGATGCCCGGCCTGTTCGAGCGCCGTTACTTTTGCGTCGATTGCAACATCACTTCCGTGCTCAGTGTGAATGTAAGCGAACAGGCGATCGCTGCCGTATATTTCAGGAGCGGCAAGCTCCTCGCGGTCCACCGGAATGATGCCCTTTCCAAGTTTTCCCGTAGACTCCGCCAGCAACTGCTCGAGCCATGCGCCCAGGTCTGAAATATCGGGAGAAGTAATGATGGTCACCTTGTCGCGGCCGCTCTGCGCGGCTGTGCCGAGAATAATCCCCAGAACGGCTCCGGGATTTTCCGCGACCGGCGCCGAAGCGCCGCAGGCACGAACCATTTCCTGCGTGCGGTCGAGAAACTTCTTTGTGTCGATGCCGATAATGGCCGCAGGCACCATGCCGAAATTTGAGAGCGCTGAATAGCGCCCGCCGATGGAGGCCCGTCCAAAGAAAATATGACGGAAATGATCAGCTTCCGCCACCTTTTGCATCTTCGAGCCGGGATCGGTGATTGCAATGAAGTGGCTGCCGGCCTTATCTGCACCCACCGCCTGCTTTGTGCGTTCAAAAAAATATTGCTTGAAAATGTTGGGTTCGAGCGTGCTGCCCGACTTGCTGGAAACAATGAAGAGTGTGCGGTTGATATCGATTTTATTCTCGAAGGCCTTCACCTGCGCGGGATCCGTGGAATCAAGCACGTGAAGATCGGGATAGCCGGCAGTCTTTCCGAAAGTTATACGCAGGACTTCAGGACACAAGCTTGAGCCGCCCATCCCGAGGAGAAGAACATCCTTGAAACCCGCGCTCCAAACTTCTTTGGCAAGATTTCGCAACTCGATCGGATGGGCGATTTGTTCATCGGTAATATCTAACCAGCCCAGCCATTTGTCCTCGTCATCGTTGGTCCAAAGCGATGCATCGCGCTGCCAAAGTCGCTGCATCTTGCCGCCGGACTGCCACTCTCCGACGGTTGCTTTTACCGCGGCGGCCAGCGTTTCCGGCAGCGAAGATTTCAAACGGCTCACGCTTTCTGTCCTTTTTGCTGAATACTTTTCTCGACCGCCGCCAGCAGCTTTTGGAAGGCATCGGCAAACAGCTTCACCCCGTCGGTGGTCAACTTGGCCGTAACTTCTTTGATCGAGATACCGGCTTTCGCCAGATCGTCCATAACCTTCTGCGCGGCCGGCACATTTTCGGTAAGACTATTCCGAACCCGTCCATGATCGCGAAATGCATCGACCGTTGCCGGTGGCATGGTGTCGACCGTGTCAGGGCCGATCAGTTCCTCCACATACATGACGTCACGATAAGCAGGATTCTTCGTGCTGGTGCTCGCCCATAGCACACGCTGAGTCTGGGCTCCTTTCGCCGCGAGCGCGTCCCAGCGCGATCCGCTGAAAATGCCCTGATATCGCTGGTAGGTCAGCTTCCCATTCGCGATTGCAACTTTGCCCTTCAGATTTTTTAGCAGCGCCTGCTTTTGCGTATCGGTTTCTGTCTTCAGCTTATCGTCGATCATGGAATCCACCAGCGTGTCGATGCGGCTGATGAAGAAACTGGCTACGCTTGCCATTTTATTGAGATCGCCACCACGCTTCGCCAGATCTTCCAGTCCGGCGATGTATGCTTCGGCAACCTTCTCATAAACTTCCTGCGCGAAAAGCAAAGTCACATTGATGTTGATTCCTTCGCCAATCAACTGTCGAATGGCGGGCAGCCCTTCCGCGGTGCCAGGAACTTTGATCATCACATTCTCGCGATTCACGGCCTTCCACAAGCGGTGGGCTTCGTCGATGGTTTCTTGCGTTTTCAGCGCGAGCAGCGGAGAAACTTCCAGGCTGACGTAACCATCGCGAAACTTCGACTGTTCATACACCGGCCGCAGAATGTCGGCAGCGCCTTGAATGTCGCGGATGGCGATTTGTTCATAGCGTGCGGTCGCATCCAGGTCCTGCCGCGAAGCCAGCGACTTCAACATGTCGTCGTAGAGCGAACTGTCAGCGATTGCCTTCTCAAAAATAGACGGATTCGACGTCATCCCGCGAAGCCCGTCCTCCTCAATCAGTTTCTTCAGGCCGCCGCCTGTGAGGAGATCGCGCCGGATGTAATCCAGCCACATCGACTGGCCGTAACTGAGCAATGCTTTTAGGGGATTTGTGGCTTTTGAGGTTTCCAATATTCCAGTTGGCTGCATAATGATTTCTCCCTGATGAATCGACGGCGGACGTCGTTTTTTCTGACGTTGAGCGACCCTTCCTGATTTCCTAGAGAAGGAAATAAATCGCTGTTACTTATCCGCGATTGCTTTACGCGCTTCTGCAACAACCGCATCTGCGGTGAATCCGAAAAACTTCAGCAAGTCTTTTAGCGGAGCCGACGCCCCGAAGCGGTGCATCCCAATTTTTCGTCCCTTGAGGCCCACATACCGCTCCCAGCCGAAAGTGGAAGCCATTTCCACTGAAACTCTTGCCGTCACTGCCGGCGGGAAGACGCTCTCTTTATAAGCCGCATCCTGGCGCTCAAAAATTTCCCACGATGGCATGCTGACCACTCGGGCCTGAATTCCTTCCGCCTTGAGCTTTTCGTAGGCTTCAACACAAAGCGAAACCTCGCTGCCTGTCCCCATCAAGATGACATCAGGCTTGCCTCCGGGAGCGTCGGCGAGAATGTACGCCCCCTTCGCTGTGCCCGAGGCTGCGCCGAACTTCGTGCGATCAAAAGTCGGCAGCGCTTGCCTTGTCAGAACCAACACCACGGGCTGATGTTGCAACTGCGCAATAATCTTCCACGCTTCCACCACTTCATTAGCGTCACCGGGACGAAGGACAATCAGATTCGGCATGGCACGTAACGACGCCAACTGCTCAATCGGCTGATGGGTTGGCCCATCTTCTCCCACGCCGATTGAATCATGGGTATAAATAAAAATGGAGGGAGCTTCCATGAGGGCAGCAAGCCGGATGCTGGCCCGCATGTAGTCGCTGAAATTAAAGAATGTGGCACCGAACGCGCGAATCCCTGACACGGTGAGCCCATTCACACTGGCGCCCATTACGTGCTCGCGCACCCCAAAGTGCAGATTGCGTCCAGCATAACTGCCCGCTTGAAAATCTCCCGCACCTTGAAATTTCAAAGTCGTTTTATTGGATGTAGCCAGGTCAGCCGATCCACCGATGAGCCACGGAATATTTTCCGCCAGCGCATTCAATACTTTTCCTGAACTCTCACGCGTAGCCACTCCCTTGGCGTCTGCAGGAAACGTAGGCAGCTTCTTATCCCAGGCATCCGGAAGTTGCCGGCGCTCCATGCGGTGCAGCCGGTCGGCTAGTTCCGGGTATTTTTGCGAGTACTCTGCAAACATTTTCACCCACTGCGCGCGCGCGTCATGCCCGCGCTTTCCAATTCCATCATGGAAGTGTTCGCGCACACCCTCGGGCACCAGAAACTTCGCATCTTCCGGCCAGCCGTAAAATTTCTTTACCAGCCGCACTTCCTCTTCGCCGAGAGGTTCTCCGTGCGCTGCATTCGTGTCTTGCTTATTCGGCGATCCATAGCCGATGTGGGTGTCCACGATAATCAACGTGGGACGATCAGTAGTTTTCTGAAAGACTTCAAAGGCTCGGCCCAGCATCTCGAGATCGTTGGCATCGGCTACGCGAGTTACATTCCATCCGTAGCCGATAAAGCGCGTCGCGACGTCTTCGCTGAAAGACCAATTGGCCGGGCCATCCAAGGTGATGTTGTTGTGGTCGTAGATCCAGCAGAGATTTGAAAGCTTGAGATGTCCGGCAAGGGACGCGGCTTCGCCTCCAATCCCTTCCATCAGGTCGCCATCGGAGCACATTGCATAAATGTTGTAGCTGAAGACTTCAAAATTGGGCCGGTTGAAATTTGCTGCCAGCCATTTGCTCCCGATGGCCATTCCCAAACTATTTCCCACCCCTTGGCCGAGGGGTCCGGTTGTAGTCTCTACGCCAGTAGTGACGTACGATTCGGGATGCCCCGGAGTGCGGCTCCCCAATTGCCGGAAGCGCTTGATCTCCTCCATCGGTACTGCAAGCTCTTTCAGAACTTCGCCATTCTCAGCGACTTCACGAACGCCTGAAAGATGCAGCATCGCGTACAGCAGCATCGAGGCATGGCCGTTTGACAGCACAAAACGGTCGCGGTTCAGCCACTTTGGATCTTCGGGGTCGTAACGCAGAAATTCCTGCCACAGGCAATATGTGACCGGCGCCAAGCCCATGGGCGCGCCCGGATGCCCGCTATTGGCCTGCTGTACCGCGTCGATCGCCAGGGTCCTGATCGTGTTGATGGACAGCGTGTCCAGTTGCTTGCCGGTTACCAACGCCTGTTCACTCGCTACCATGCGATGAGCGCTCCTTCGAGAAAAACTTAGTCTTTCCGCTGGCCTCAGTTTATTAGAGTTCCCAGGACAGAAAGGGTTTCAGGCACGCCCCGAGTGTATCAATTTTCGCGCGCGCCCATGTCGCGGGACCTGTGAAAATTGAAAGAGTTCTTTAGGGAAGCGAGGGAGGCCAAAGAAGGACTTACTTCAACAGCTGGAGATAACTGTTCTCGCTTTTTGCGGCTTTGGTGGTGTCCTGAACGTAGCGAAGAAATTGGCGGAGATTCTCTTTTTCGGCGGAGACCAGAGTGGAGAACCGAATACGTACTCCCAGAGCAGGCGCGCTGCGAGTGACCACCCCGTTCAGTGCAAGGCCCTTCACCCAAATCTTGCCGCTGGCGATCCAAAGTCCGATTTCGACCTTCGAGCCGCTGCTTATGTGGGCGGCAGTTTCTACCTGGCATCCGCCCAGGCTGGTGTTAGACAGATTTCCCCAGAGCGGAGCTGCGGCATCGTTAACGTGCAGCTCGACGGCCACAAAACACTTAATTCTAGGATGCTGCCGTCGATCCTGTGCCCAAGTTGTGCTAAAAATATCCGGCTCGAAAGGAGGAGTCGCCGAGGGCAACGTGGCCTGCGGTCCCGGCACGATTGTCTCTTTCGTAAGGCCGCCCTTATCCGGATTTCTGGAAGCCTTATGTTTGATCTCGCGCATGGCAGCCAGCAGCGCTTCTTCCCGGCGCTCTGGAGGAGCATCGCGATAAGTTTGCAGGAGTGTTCCAATGTTGCGTGCCAGGTCCGGATCGGCCAGCAAACCCGTCCAGTCTGTTCCCGCGATGGGCTTGGCGTTACTCATTAACTGGTATGTGGTTCATTTTGCGAACAACTCCCCGGCGTCAGCTTGAAGTATGGGTAACCGGCTCACAAGATGACTGAAGTCATTTCCTTATGTGTTCCAGCAGCATCTCCAGTATGTGAGCTACGTCTTCGTACGACTTCAGTCTATCCTCTGCAGGTTCTTGAGGTAGGCTCGCAGCGTTTCTTGCTTTTCGACTGGAAGCGACAGGAATTCAAAGCCATAGTGGTATCCGCGACGAAAGCGGAGAACTGCTCGCAGTTCCCACGCAGACATCCCCGGAAGTGTGAAGCCTAAGCTCGCCACTTCTCCCACATTTAACTCCGTCGCAAGCACAATACCGATTCCAGCTTCGGACAGATCCCTGCAATGTCCCTCAACTTCCTGATATCGATTACCTAGAAGGATTGTGACGGCGACGTGGAAGTCGCCTCGGAAACGCGGATGCCGCCTTCGGCGCCGCTCGGCTTGGTTGGTTGCGGTTTTTGGAGTTGAGGCGGGCATGGGTGGACGTTCCAATTGGCTTGACCAATGCTGCTAGTGAGCCTCAAAGATGAGCTGAAGAACCTCCGTAGTTGGAGCCGACGTTGTTTCAAATTTCCACTTGCGAACGGCGTCAGTAGCCGATTCAATCAATACCGGATTTCCTCCTAACGCCCGCGCGGACTTGACCGCACCGTTTCCTCCAACCACGACTTCCAGCTTGACGACTCCCCCTACGTGCATTCGCCTCGCGATGTCCGGATAAACTGGATCAATTCTTGTGACTATCCTTCGTTCCGGATGGTTTGGCTTCTGACCGCTAACCGCCTGAGAAAACACAGCGGTACACGTTGATAACACCACGATAAGGACGACTACTCGACGGATGAGGGGATAGACCATTCCTTCTTCACTGTATCGGCAGTCTCTGCTGGCAGGGAAGGTATCTTAAGTAACGACTGCGGTCCAATCTGGCTTGTAAATCGCGAAATCAGGAGCCTGCTTTTGGGCTGGACGGCCTGTGGGCTTTTGGCAAAATTTATGTGCGCAAAGAGCTTCCGATGCATCCAAGACCCAATCGAAGAGCGTTCCGTTTTTGCATCGCGCGGTGCGCCTTTCGAATCAATAGTCTGACGATGTGTTATGAATGAGAAAGGTTTGCCCGAAGACTTTCTTTCCAACGGGAGTTTTTCACCAAAGAAAATGCCACGCTATTTGCCTTGCGCAAAACGCCGAATTCCCGCCGTGACGCTGCTGCTGTTATCCAGTGTCACAGGCATTCTCGCTCAGACCTCCACGCCTGTACCTGCCATCACTTTGCCCGGATCGCAAAGCCCCTTCACCGGCAGCGAGCCCGAAGGCAAAGCTGTTCCCGAAGTGTTGCAAATTGGATTTCAGGACGCGATTGAGCGGGGACTGCGCAACAATCTCGGCCTCCTACTTGCCGGGGATCAGACGATTATGGCGCGTGGGGAGAAATGGAAAGAACTCAGCAATCTCCTGCCGAACCTTACAGCCAGAATCCAGGAAGACGTACAGACCCAGAGCCTGACCGCGCTCGGTCTCAAGAGCAATGTTTTTCCGTTTCCGATTCCGCGGGTTATTGGTCCATTTAATTATTTCGACGCTCGCGCCTCGCTCACTCAATCTGTTTTCAATTTCAGAGATCTCGAAAAAGAACGTGCTGCATCCGAGAGCCTGAAGGGTGCGCAATACAGCTATAAAGACGCGAGGGAACTCGTGGTGCTGGCGGTAGGCAATGCCTATCTGATGGCTATTGCGACCGCTGCCCGCATTGAAACCACAGAGGCTCAGGTAACCAGTGCGCAAGCCTTATACAACAAGGCGGTCGACCAGCAAAAAGCCGGGGTGAGCCCGGCGATTGATACTCTGCGTTCGCAAGTCGAATTTCAAACCCGGCAGCAACAACTGATCGTCGCGCGCAACGATTATGCAAAGCAGAAGTTGTCATTGGCTCGAATCATCGGATTACCGCCGGGTCAGGAATTTCAGCTGACCGAAAAAGCCCCCTACCAAACTCTGGCCCCTCTGCCGCTGGAGCTGTATTTGCAGCGGGCTTACACGTCGCGGCCCGACTATAAGGCGGCGCAGTCGCAAGTTCGTTTTGCGGAGCTAACACATCGCGCCGCGGCTGCCGGCCGCTATCCATCGGTCGATCTCAACGCAAACTTCGGAGATATTGGGGTAACGCCGGCTCACTCCAACGGAACCTGGCAAGTGAATGGCGGCATCAGTATTCCCATTTTCGCGGGAGGAAAAGTCCACAGCGACCTGCTTGAAGCGGACTCGCAGTTGAAGCAGGCTCGATCTCAATTGGGTGATCTGCGCGGCCGCATCGACTACGAAGTGCGAACGGCACTGCTGGATCTGACTGCCGCGGCTGAGCAGGTCGAGGTCGCGCGCAGTTCGGTCGATTTGGCGGAACAGGCCTTCAATCAGTCCAGGGACCGTTTTGCCGCCGGCGTTACCGACAACCTCGAAGTTGTGCAGGCGCAGGAATCGGTTGCCAGTGCTCATGAGAGTTACATCCAAAGCCTGTACGCGCACAACCTGGCGAAGGTGGAATTGGCGCATGCCATTGGAGATGCGGAACAGGATGTTAAAAGATTTTTGAAAGGCGAACACTAAGTTCAATTTATGGAACCGACGACGCAAACTCCTCCAGCTGCTCCGCCGGATCAGCAGGAAAGCCGCACCAAGCCGTTGCCTTCGACGGAACGTGATTTCCGCAACCGGCCTTCGCGGACGGCCAGTCCCGGCTTCCGCATTGCCATCATCATCGGTGTAGTCGTGTTGCTGCTGGCGGCATTTTTTGTATACCGCTACGTCTCCAGCTATGAGTCGACTGACGACGCTCAAGTTGACGGCCACATTAACTCCATCAGCACGCGAATTGCTGGCAATGTCGTGAAACTGAATGTGCAGGACAATCAATACGTGCAGCCAGGAACCGTGCTTTTTGAGATTGATCCCGCAGATTACCGGGTTGCCTACGAGCGTGCGAAAGCAGATTTTGACGATGCCCAGGCCGCCGCTGTGGCAGCGGGCGTCAATATCCCGATTACTTCCGTGAGCACCACGAGCCAAGTGTCTTCTTCTGAAGCTGACGTAGCCAGCGCCCGGGCTGGAATTTCCGCAGCGAGGCAGCAGTTTGAGGCGGCAAAAGCGCAGCGAGACCAGGCCGAAGCCAACAACGTCAAGGCGCAAAATGATTTAGGCCGCTACAAACAACTTGTAGATAAGCAGGAAATCTCGCAGCAGCAATACGATCAAGCAGTGGCGGCAGCCAGGGCCAGCGACGCTGCCGTGCAGGCGGCTCGTGCCATGGCGGATGCAGCGCAGTCTCAAGTGACCCAGGCTCAGGGAAAACTGGCACAGGCCGAAGCCAATTGGCGCAACGCCCAGACAGCTCCCAAACAAATGCAGGTGATGCGCTCGAGGGCAGCGTCGGCCGAGGCAGAGGTCCAGCGCAAGAAGGCCGATCTTGATCAGGCGCAACTCAATCTGGGATATACCAAAGTCGTCTCTCCTGTTGCCGGAGTGGTTAGCGACCGCACAGTCGAGGTTGGACAAAACGTGGCTCCCGGACAGGAGTTAATGAAGATCATTCCCCTCAACGACGTTTGGATCACGGCAAATCTCAAAGAAACTCAGCTCCGGGAGATGAAGGTAGGCCAGCCGGTCACGCTCGAAGTTGATGCCAACGGCAGAAAATATCACGGCAAGGTAGATAGCATTGCTGGCGCCAGCGGCGCGCGCTTCAGCCTGCTGCCACCCGAGAATGCCACTGGCAACTATGTGAAGGTGGTGCAGCGAATTCCGGTGAAGATCGTCCTCGACCCCGGGGAAAACAAAGATCAGTCGCTGCGGCCTGGCATGTCGGTCACTCCGAAGGTCTGGATCCGGCAATGAGCGCTGCTGCGCCGCCACTGGAAAACGCCGACATTTGGCGTCCGGCGGTCAATCCGTGGATTATCGCGGTCACGGTTACGTTGGCTACTTTCATGGAAGTGCTCGACACTTCCATCGCCAATGTCGCTCTCCCGCACATTGCCGGCAGTCTCTCCGCGGGGCAGGACGAAAGCACCTGGGTACTGACTTCCTATCTTGTATCGAATGCCATCGTCCTGCCTCTGAGCGGATGGTTGTCTTCAATCATGGGACGCAAGAATTTCTACATGAGCTGTGTGGCGCTGTTTACCATCAGCTCTTTCTTATGCGGTCTGGCTCCGAACCTGGCGACTCTTATTATTTGCCGCGTTCTACAAGGCGCCGGCGGCGGAGGGTTGCAGCCCAGCGAACAAGCCATACTTGCGGATACTTTTGAACCCGCCAAGCGAGGCATGGCTTTCGCTGTTTACGGCGTCGCCGTTGTCACCGCGCCCGCGATCGGACCCACGCTGGGTGGATGGATCACCGACAACTTCACCTGGCGCTGGATTTTTTTCATCAATATTCCAGTCGGTATTATTTCCATGCTGCTTACCTCGCGGCTCATCCAAGACCCGCCCTATTTAAGGCGCCGCAAGCTGAGCGAAACGAAGATCGATTACATCGGCCTCGGATTTGTAGCGCTGGGCCTGGGGACTTTGCAGATTGTTCTTGATAAAGGGCAACGCGACGACTGGTTTGAATCGCACTTCATTTTGATCCTTTCGTTGATCTGCGTTGCGTCATTGATCTTCGTGGTGATATGGGAGTGGAAGCACAAAGATCCCATCATCGATCTGCACTTGTTCCGTGATCGCACGTTCGGAATATCCAACCTGTTGATGTTCATGCTGGGCTTTGCTCTGCTAGGCAGCACCCTGCTATTACCTCTGTTCATGCAGACTTTGCTGGGATACAGCGCGGAGCAATCCGGTCTGGCCCTGATGCCCGGCGGGTTCACCATCATGCTGCTGCTGCCTCTGGTGGGATTCTTGCTTTCGCGTTACAGTCCGCGCTGGCTGCTGGTTTTCGGATTAGTCGTGCTTTCCGGGTCGTTGTTTCATATGGCCGGATTTGACCTGGAAATCGATTTCCGCACCGCCGCTATTGCGCGCGTATTTCAGGCCGTAGGGATGGCTTTTCTTTTTGTGCCAATCAATACGGCGGCCTATGCATTTCTACCGCGTGACAAAAACAATGCCGCGTCCGGCCTGATGAATCTGGCTCGTAACATTGGGGGGAGCGTCGGAATTTCGCTTGTGACCACCTTGTTGGATAGACGTACTCAGGTTCACTTGAACGATCTGTCGCGCAATATCAGTTCTGCAAATCCCGCGTTCCGATCCATGGTGCGGGGCGCCACGCAGGCGATGCAGTCGCACGGCGCAAGTTCGGCATTCGCCACCCGTCAGGCGTACGCTCTGATCGAAGGCACCCTGCAGCGGCAAGCCACGATGCTGGCCTATATTGACAATTTTCGGCTCTTGGGTTGGGCCATCATGGCAATGATTCCCATTGTATTTCTGATGAAAAAGGGCAAGCCCGGAGGCGGAATCGCGGTACACTAATTCGCGGTAAAATGAAGGTTGCCATGCTTCGGATCATTACCATCGAACGCGAGTACGGCTGTGGTGGGGGCGCCATTGCCGCTCAATTGGCCGAGCGCCTGGGATGGCAGCTATGGGATCGTCGCCTCACGGAGGAAATCGCCCGCATGGCCAACGTTGATTGTTCCGCCGTTATGCGCTGCGACGAGCGCGTGGACAGTCGCTTTCACCGTCTGGCGAAAGCTTTTTGGCGCGGCAGCTACGAGCGCGGCTCTCGATTGGAAAATCAAGTCTTCGATGCCGACTGCATGGTCTCGATGATGGAGCAGATTGCCCCTCGAATTGCTCAGGAAGGGAACGCGGTGGTCGTGGGCCGGGGCGCCCCTTTCTTTCTGCGTGAGCAGCCTGACGCTTTTCATGTCTTTCTATATGCCCCGAGAGCGGAAAAAATACGCCGCTTGTTGCAGGACGGAGCTACCAAGTCAGACGCCGAGGATCTGGTCGACACCATCGACCGCGAGCGCATCGCCTTCGTAAAGCACTATTTTGACGCCGATTGGCCGACTCGTTCCTTGTATCACGTGATGATCAACACAGCAGTAGGGAATGAGGAAGTCATCGAGACGATCCTGCACACCATGCAAATGGTTGAAGGCCATCCCAAAGCCACAGGCTACGAACGTCCGAAGGTTCCAAATGCCGTCTAATTCATAACGGTCGCCCAGGCCGTTGCGGCGGCGGACAACAGTCTTCCGCACAAATATCCGTTCGCGGACCAAGTAATCCCAACGCGCGCCGTTCAAGTTGCGGATTCATCCTCTCCAGAATCAACTCGCGAATCATGCCAATGAATTTCGGATGCACGCCAACGGTCTTGGCTCGCGCCATCGGCAAGGACAACGAATCACAAAGCTCCTTCGCTTCTACATCGAGGTCGTACAAGACTTCCAAGTGATCGGAGATAAAACCAATCGGCGCCACCACCACTGCCGAAGCAAGATTTTTTGCCTTCACCTTGCGCAGGTGATCCAGAACATCTGGTTCCAGCCACGGCTGTCCCGGAGCCCCGCTGCGGCTCTGGTAAACCAAAGCATCGTTTGTGTGTTTTAGCGAACTTGACACCAGTCGCCGTACTTCTTCCAACTGCTTCACATAATCGCTGGCGTTCGCCATGGACAACGGAATGCTGTGCGCCGTGTAAACGACCTGCACATTTTCGGTGGCTTCCGGTGGAATGGCTCGAATCGCTTCGTCAACGCGTTCGATCGTCGCCTCAATAAATCCCGGATGGTTGAAGAAAGCCCGCAGCTTATCTACTTCCGGCGCGTCTGTCCCAACTTCACTTTGAGCCCGCGCTATGTCTTCGCGGTACTGCCGGCAACCAGAATACGAGCTGTAGGCCGAAGTTACGAAGGCCACTGCCCGCCGAATCCCATCCTGCTTCATTTTCTGAAGAGTATCCGGCAATAGAGGATGCCAGTTCCGATTTCCCCAATAAATTGGAAGCTTCGGCCCGTTGCGTCCCAATTCCCCTTCCAGGGCAGCGATCAGTTCGCGCGTTTGCTGGTTGATCGGGCTTCTGCCCTCAAAGTGGTAATAGTGCTCGGCTACCGCGAGCATGCGCTCGCGTGGAACGTTCCTTCCGCGAAGAACGTTCTCGAGGAAGGGAATCACTTCTTCTTTCGATTCCGGACCACCAAAAGAAACCACCAGAACGGCGTCGTAATTCATCTCAGGTATTCGCGAGGAACGTTGATTACAGCGTTTGAAAAGTTACCCGTCAAATCAGTTACCGCGCACCACCCCGGAGGACGGAGCCGACTCCGCGTTCTTGGTTACTGCTAGGGGTCGATCTAACGCGATATCCATTTCGGTGAACCGAGGCAGCACTACATCGCGCCCGTGACGCGTCACCATGTAGATCCCCGAAATGCAACTTGAAAGGATTCTCGCGGTACCCGCGGTGGAAGCATCTGTGGCAGTCGAGATGAGAGCTTCTACAATCAACTGCGTTGCATCGTCCACTTCTTTGGCAAGTCCTGCCGTCATGCCCAGGTTAATCGCCATCCAGGCCTTTCCCGGGCGTTCGCCGTGCAGCCGACCTTCTGCATCAATTCTTGTGTGCGAACTGCGATCCAATTCCGCTCCGGCGAGTGAGGCAGCAATTGGCAGGAAGTTTCCGTCTGGAAGAGTGACGCCAGTGAACGCCAGATATAGCGATCCCGCACGGCTTCCCCAGCGCGGCGGGGTCCGTTTGACCACGCTGCCTTCAACCAAAGTTCCTGCCGGCAAAGCGAGTCGCGAATTCAAATACACAGGTTCGAGCAAACGCGCCGAAACTATATCACCGGGCTTGCTCTTCGAAGCACTGACATCCTGTAATAAGAGGATCTTGAAAGCGGTGCCCGCCGGAAGAGTTTCGAGCGCCGACAGATCGGGTCCGGCGGAGGCCGAGCTCGTCGATTTGTCGCCGGAATCCTCTTTGTCTTTGTCTTCTATGTTAGAGGCCTCCAGCACCAGGACTGGCGCTGCTGAATTCTTCGATCCATACCCCCGCGCCGAGGTGCTCGCTTCGATGGCTCCGTTTTCTTCCGCTTGTGCTCCGGCTTTTTTTCGCTTGCTCTGGGCGTGGACCTCGCGCCTTCGACTGATCGAGACCAGTGAGACGTGCAGCGTGTTGTCACTTCCTAACGCCGATACCGAAGCGGTCGCGAATACTGGATACTTTTCATGGCGAGGCGTGAAAGCCTTCACAACCCAGGGCCAATGATCGTCTGCAGCCCTGCGTCTTTTTTCCAAGTGGTCCACGGTCAGGCGAATGGAACTCCCTGCGAGAAAAATTTCGCGTTCTCCGGAATAAATAGGACGGGCCAGCTTGCCCTCGACGAGATCTCCCTGCTTCAGCTTCGAAAGCTTCAACGAATGATCAAGCTGCACCTTAACGTAAGCACTCGAATTCGAAGACGGGGCCGAGGGCGGCAGTTCGCCCGCGGCGCAATAAATTGCGGAACTCGCCGAGATCATGGCCAGAATGATGCTGCAAGCCGTTCTCGAAAATCTTCTACCGCTCATATTCAACTCCAGATCGCCGCAGGGATGCACTCTTCGTGGCTCATGCCTTACTAAGGGGGAAGATCCATTATCTAGGTTGAGGACGGAGTCCGCACTAGGAAAAGCCAGTTTAGCACTAACGGAAGCGTCGCCAATTCGTCAAAAGGATGGAAAGGCCCTGATTACCGAGTTTACCGGCCCAGATTGCAAACACAATGAGTACGATCGGGCAATGGCGCAATGCGCACCAGGGAGGGCTGTCCGCTCGCAATAGAATCGCCGCATGTTACGCTTTTGCGGAGACTATGCAAGCTAACGTAGTTCACCGGGTCTTTAAGGCTTTTCATTATCGCGATTTCCGTCTGATGTGGTTCGGCGCTTGCACATCCAGTATCGGAACGTGGATGCAGATTGTGGCGCAAGGCTGGCTGATTTACCGGCTTAGCCATTCCGCATTCTTGCTGGCCCTGGATCAGTTTCTGGGAGGCATTCCGATATTTCTTTTTTCGCTGATCGGCGGGGTTGTGGCCGATCGCGTGGAGCGCCGAAAGATTTTGCTTAGCTCCCAATATGTACAAATGGCTACCGCCGCCATTCTCACCATTCTTGTCACCACCAACCTGGTCCACGTCTGGCACATTCTTTGCCTTTCGTTTGTCTCCGGCTTAGCCCAGGCCTTCGGCGGTCCGGCCTACCAGGCGCTGATTCCCACGCTGGTTGAAAAAGAGGACATGCCGAATGCCATTGCGCTGAATTCGATCCAGTTCAATGTCGCGGTCATGGTAGGTCCGGCTCTCGCAGGGCAGGCCTTGGCGAAACTGGGAGAGAAATGGTGCTTTGGCTTAAACGCGATTTCTTTCCTGGCGCCTATTATTTCGCTGTCGATTATCACCGCGCGGTTCCTGCCGGTGAAGACCACGGAGTCGATGTTCAGCAGCCTGAAGCAGGGAATTCAATTCGCCCGCAAACAGAATTCCATGGAAGCGCTGATTGTGCTTGCCTTCTGCATGACTGCCTTGAGCATGCCCATGCGCACCTACATCCCCGTCTTCGTGAAGGATATTTTCCATCGCGGCCCGGAGACTTACGGCAACCTGCTCTCGCTGATGGGACTGGGCTCCATTCTCGGTTCCCTCACCATTGCCAGCGCAGGCAATATGCGAAGAAAAGGAACTGTTGCTTTGGGAGCGCTTCTCGTTCTGGGCGCGGGAATCGCCGCATTCGCTGTTTCGAAATCCGTGCCCGTAAGCAGCGTCATCCTGGTCCTGGTCGGGGCCTCTATGATGGCCGTTTTCGCGACCGTCAATTCCCTGGTGCAGTTAATCACCACCAACGAAATGCGCGGCCGCGTGATGAGTGTGTACAACTTTGCCTTTCGCGGCGGCATGCCTATGGGGAATTTGTTGTCAGGGTGGCTGGTTCCAGTTTTTACCGCGCCAGTCGTGCTCGGCGTGAACGGTCTGTTGCTGGTTCTACTGGCTGTTTACTTCCTGTTTGTGCAACGGCGTCTCGCGGCCTTGTGAATTGTGAAGGGGCGCCGATGAAAGAGGATTGGGGTAGGCGAAGGATCTGGAAGTTCTGGTGCGCCCGGAGAGATTCGAACTCCCGACCTATTGCTCCGGAGGCAATCGCTCTATCCATCTGAGCTACGGGCGC
>JAOAPI010000020.1 GCA_025462865.1 Candidatus Sulfotelmatobacter sp.
CATGCTCTTCCGGGCCGCGCTCTTCAATAGCTCCAGATCACCCAGAGCTTCAACCCGGCCGACTGCAATGTTTTCCAGCGCGGTCATCTCGTAGCGCATGAAGTCTTGGAAAATTACGCCGATCTCACGATGCAGATCTTCCAGGTCATACTCGCGCAAATCAACGCCATCCAATAGGATTTGGCCTTCTGTAGGGTCATAGAGCCGTGTGATCAGCTTCACGATGGTGGTTTTCCCCTGGCCGTTTTCGCCAATCAGAGCCAGTCGCTCCCCCGTATGAAGCTGGAAATTAATGTTGTCCAGAACGCGGCGTGAGTTTCCCGGATAACTGAAAGACACGTTCCTGAATTCAACTCCCCTGACGATCGGTCGAGGCGCCGGCAGCGCATTGGGCTTCGATTGGATGGTCGGCTTCATTTCGAAAAATGCCAAAAGATCCGTAAGGAACAATGCCTGGTCACCGATGCCGGCAATCGTCGAGAAAATTTGTTCAATATTGCTGCTGGCCTGCTGAATCGCCAGGGTCAGAAAAGTCATCGAGCCAATGCTCAACGCGCCGGAAGCAGTTCGCCAAATTACAAAAACATACGCCGAATAATACCCAGCGGTTCCGATCATCGATAGCAGCGTGCCCGCGAGAAGTTTCCGCCGGTTCAGTGCGACATTCTGCTGGTAGATCTCGTCAGAGAGGCGAGTAAACCTCTCCGACAGAAAGTTTCTCAGCCCAAACAGTTTCAGTTCTTTCGCAGCTTCCTTGCTACCACCCAGAACTCGCAAGTAATCCAACTGCCGCCGCATTGGGGTCTGGCGGAAATTCTTGGCATATCCCAGAAACGCGAAGTGGCTCTCCCCAAGGAACGCCGGGAGCACACCCGCAATCAGCAACAGCATCAGCCACGGAGAGAACAACATGATCGACACAGACAGCGTGATCGTGGTGATCCCCTGCTGCACCAGCCGTCCAATGGCCTGGATCATGACCAGCCGATCGGTGGCCTGCACTCGCGCCCGTTCCAGACGGTCATAAAAGACCGGGTCTTCATAGGCGATAAGATCCAGGCTTGCCGCGTGATTCATGACTCGAATGCTGACGTGCCGCGTGTACTTATCGGCCAGCAATGAGTCCGAGTAGTCGATGCTGCGAAGGAGAATGCTGTTGAGGACCGCCAGGAAAAATTCCGCTGCAACCAGCCACCAGAATCCTGGTTGAACCGGCTGATGAGTGGAGACCGCGTGTACAATGCGGTCCACAATCAGCTTCGTGATCCACAGAAGCACAACCGGCAGGAGCGATGAGAAGAGGCGCGAAACCAGACCGAAAATTACAACGGCGGGACCGGAGTCCCATACAATTTTGAGCACGGCCGGAACGTTACCGAGAGCGGAAATTCGCTCGTGCCAACCTGACCAGTAACTTGCCTGTTCGGCCATGCTTGGTTCCTAACCATCTCTCCGACGGCGGCGAGGCCGGCACCGGGGCAGAGAATCGCCGCAGGTGTGCCGAATCTGACAGTGTCGCCCTCACTATCCCAAGATGGCTCGCACGAAAGATGCCAAAATCACGTCTAAGGTTGATTAGCGACAGTCCAACCCCGTAGTTCAGCCAGCCAAAACCATTATAAGTCTTCTGTCGGAGATTCACTCTGGAGTTTGGATAGGCAGAACGGAGCGTGGTAGCCTATCGGCGGCAGGGGCGAAGGCGAGTTCGGGTCGCTGATGCCCTATGCCTAAAGTAACCTTCCATGCCGGACGAATCCAGGCCCCCGCGACCCGCGCTATCCCCTTCATCTTCGGGGCCTTCCAAGGGTTCAACCGAACAGGAAGAGGAGCAACTTTCTCGCCGCGACGGGGTTCAATCGACTGTGGGCATTGCCGCCATGGACCGCACCGTTCTACTGGCTGGCTTGCACCCGGCTCCTGCGAGCAGGGTTCCTTCCGCGATGGCGGGCGCCGAAAGCTATACCGACGCTGAAGTGATGTTGCGGGTGAAAGCGGGAGATCAGGCCGCTTTCGATTTCCTGGTACAGAAATATCGGCGTCCGTTGGTGAGTTTCATGTACCGCATGGCGCGCAACACGGCATCAGCGGAAGAACTGGCGCAGGAAGTTTTTCTGCGAGTGTATCGCTCGCGTCAGACTTATGAAGCCAGCGCGAAGTTCACGACATGGTTGTACCGCATCGCCACCAACTTAGCCGTCAATCACGCGCGCGACACACGCAAAGAGCGCCCGGAGGTGACGCTAAGCCTCGATGAGCCCGATGAAGAAACAGGTACGACGATGGACGTGGCCGATTCAACCATGTCGGCCGAAGAAACTTTGTTGCGGCAGGAAAGATTAGCGGCGATCCGCAGCAAGGTTGAGGCTCTGCCCGAACGGCAGAAGCTGGCGGTGATCATGCACAAGTATCAGCAGATGGATTACAAACAGATTGCAGATGTCCTGAAGTTGAGTGAGTCGGCGACCAAATCATTGTTGTTTCGGGCATACGAGTCCTTGCGGGTCCAGTTAAAAGAATTTGTTTAGAAAGCATTTCTTTGGCGAGTGGCAGTGGCGAAGACACTAAGGGGAACAGGGTTTATGAAGTGCGATGAAATTTATGGAATGATGCCGGACCTGGCGTCCGGGCTGGTGGAAACGCCTTCGGAGATCCGCGAGCATCTCGCAGGCTGCGGCGCGTGTGCCGGAAAGCTGCAGGAGTTCCGGAAGACGATGGCGTTGCTCGACCAGTGGCAGGCTCCCGAGCCGTCGCCCTACTTTGATGTGCGTCTGCAAGCGCGTCTACGCGAAGAGATGGCTAAGCCGGAATCCGGCTGGCTGGCATGGGTACGGCGTCCAGCGCTCGCTGTGGCGCTAATGCTGCTCATGGGGCTCGGCCTGGGTCTCTTCTTCACTCAGAACAGCCGTCTGTACAAGCAAGGTCGTCAACAATTAGCGGTGGTCGAAACTCAGGCAAATCAGTCTGCGGAGCCCGGCACCGCGGTAAGTGATCTTCAATCTCTTGAAAAGAATCACGACCTTTATTCCGATTTCGAGTTGCTGGATGACCTGGCAGTGCAGCAGGATGTGACGGCAAATCCGTAGGAGTGACTACAGCTTGTAAATGCGGGCGTGAAGAATCTGGGAACACAAATGCAGCGGTCAAATTTCATGAGGGGATGGGTGCCGACGACTGTGCTGGCTGGGGTATGCATCCTGGCATCTCCGTGCCTGGCCCAGCACAATAACAACTATCGTCCACCGCCGCCTCCGCCTCCGCAAAATCAGTATCATCCGCGTCCGCCTCAAGGTCCCGGACATGCCGGCGATTGGCTTCGCCGATACAAGAACATGCCCCCGGGCGAACAGCAACGTGCTTTGGAGAGCGATCCCGCATTCCGCCGCTTGCCCCCGGACCGCCAGCAACAGCTACGCCAGCGGCTGCAACATTTCTCAGAACTTCCGCCGCAACAGCAGCAGCGCATGCTGAACCGCATGGAAACCTGGGAGCATTTGACCCCGGAACAAAAGCAGCAGGCGCGTCAGCTTCACGGCCAGATGCAACAACTTCCGCCAGAGCGCCGGCGTATGGTCGGAACCGCTGTCGACCACCTCAGCGCCATGCCGCCAGAGCAGCGGGATCGAATTATCAATTCTGATCGCTTCAGAAATATGTTCTCGCCCGAAGAGCGGGACATCATGCGAGGAGCCTCAAGGTTGCCCCTCGCTCCTCCCGTGAATCGCCGGGGCGAAGAAGGAAATTCTCCTCCGGAGTAACGAAGTGCGCGTCAGACCGCTTGTCGATTCTCACATTCCAGCTTCGAATCCTTCAGTGTGTAAATGAAAAGTTCAAACCCGTGGTAAGGATCAGGTCGTTTTTCTTGGCGCCAACCGGGGGGTTAGTGACGTAGATGTCACTGAACTGATTCTGCCAGCCCAGCCACTTGCTGATCTTCGTCACCGTACCCAAATCGAATGTCGCCCGATACTGGCCGGTGTCCGACAAGTCGGGATAAAAATACAACTTTTCCGTAATGACGGTGCTCTTCCCGAACTTGTGCAACAATTCCTCTCCCAGGGTGATTCCGATAAATCTGTGGGTTACTCCGTAAGATACGAATGTCGGCGGAACCGTAACCGGAGTGACTAGTGCTCCGTTCGAATAAGTTTCGTGTGTGTAGTTAAGGCCTGCTAGAAAATCCAAAAGGGTACCGTCAGACTTGATCGCGTGATATCCCAGGCCTCCGCCGTAGACACTTCGGAGATCAAGGTTCTGCAGCGCGTTGCTCATGAAGTCGGCGCCCACGAAGGCGAACAATCGCGGATAGATGTCGTGATCGTAGCGAATCCCTCCCGTGATCAAATTAGCCACTGTGCTGGGAGTTGCCAGATCGTTCTTGGTATCGATCGAGCTCAGGTAGATGGTGGTCTTATCGTTCAACGTGGGATGGACAGCGTTGATGGCCAACGCCAGATTGCTGGTTTGACTGTTTCCGCGGGCAAGAGAAAAGCCTAGATTGACACCGCCGTTCCAGCCATGCAGCAAGCCGGGGTGCTGCAGCTTCTCATACTCCGCCTGGTCACCAATAGCCACGACGTTTGCGAGAGGCACATCCACCGTACCATCAGACTTGGTGGCAACTTCGACTCTTCCCTCACGCGTGACTACTGGACCAACCAGAGTCTTTTTGTCGGACGTGCTGACGCGTAATGCCTTGTCACTGTTGATCTGACTGACCGCAGTAAAATCAATCGCGACGTCTCCCGCAAATTCAGTGTGCAGCACTAGCGTTTTGCCGTCCGACTTCAGTATTTCCCCGCTAAGGCGGTCGCCATTTTTCAAAGTGATCTGATCGGCGAAGACCGCCGGCGCTAATCCTAACAACACGACGAAGGTGATAAACCTGATCTCACGCGCCACTGCCTACCTCCAAAGAGCCAGAGTTTTGGAACAGGTCAGATGCGGGATTACTTCGAAAGGATGGGAAACGCAAACGAGGACGCGGCTAGGTCACAGCAGGCAGGTCTCTGCGGAGGGGAACTCGATCAGCTTTTGACTTCTTTGGAGTCAACAGGCTTGGGCTGCTCGGCCGTGGTCGGCGTATGGTCCTTCATGCCCTCTTTCAGAGCACGAATTCCCTCGCCTAGCCCTTTACCCAATTCGGGCAATTTCTTGGGGCCGAAAACCAGCAGGGCGATCGCAAAGATGATGATCAGATGCGTCGGTTGAAATAGGCCATCGAACACGGGGATACCTCCAAGGCGACACCACAACCTCTTTATATACGGTACTGGACGGGTAGGGGGAAGTCAAACTCACCTCTCGTTATAGCCTGCCATTCAAACGGGTTGGCTGCTCTACAAGCCTCAGTGGCCCCCGCACTTCCGCTTTTAACTTTGGGCGGCCTATTACTTCCGTGATCTTACCCTCGTGACGTCCCGAGGATAGTGTGGGGCCAGCAATCCCAGCAAGCCAACCCATTGCCCGGAGATTTTCGAGTGAAGCGCAGCAGTCTATCAGTCTTCCTATTTTTTCTCGTTGTAACTTTGGCCGCCCATTCCAGCGACACTCAGCCGGTAAATCCCGTCCAATTGATGGCATGGCTGACGGGCGGAGTGCCCTGCAATCGCCTTATCCGCGTCATTCAAGAGCGCGGCGTCTCCAACATTCCGTCTAAGGAGCAGATTCAGCAGCTTGAATCTGCCGGAGCCGATGCCAAACTGGTGAAAGCGCTCTCGAATATGAAGCCATCAGCTTCGGCTTCTTCAGCCTCCGAGATCCCAGCACCTCTTATACAAGCTAGCGTCTACGCTCGCAATCAACGTTTCCACGAAGCCGAGCTTGTCCTGCATCAGGCTATAACCTCCGATCCGCAAAATGCCGCGCTGCATTTTGCGTTGAGCGCGGTGCTTCGGCAACAGGATCGTTGGGATGATGCTTTCGACGAAATCACAGTCGCCGCAGAACTCATGCCGGATTTTCCCGAGAACCACAGCAGTATGGCCTACATTTTCTATCGCCTGGATGACGGCCCCAATGCGATTGCGGAGGCCCGCACTGCACTGAGTATGGATCCTCAGAATGCCGAGGCTTACCAATTCCTTGCTCTCGGTCTATATTCCAACGGCCAATACGCGGCGGCGGTTCATGCCTTCATGGAATCGCTGGCCCGCGACGCCAATAATCCGGACACTTATTACGACCTGGGAATCACCCTGCACGCGGATGGAAACCACACCGCTGCCATGAGCGCCTATCGCGAGGCCATTCATCTCAATCCTGCATTCTGGCAAGCCCACTCTAATCTGGCGCTGGTTTTGCACGAACAGAACAGGCTGGACGAAGCCGTTGTCGAATATCGTGAGGCGAAACGGCTGGCGCCGCAGGAAGCCTCAATCCGCAATAACCTGGGCAACACTTATTGCGATCAAGGCAAATTCGATGCTGCCGTGGCTGAGTTGCGCGAACTTTATCGCCTGCATCCGGAGTGGCAGCAGGGACACACCTGCCTCGCCCGGGCCTACATGTCGAAGAAGGATTACGGCAATGCCGTCGGGGAACTGCAAGCCGCGGTTCGCCAAAATCCTACCAGCGCCTCCGAGCACCGCGCCCTCGGGGAAGCCATGTTGATGGACGACAAGCTGGAAGAGGGTGTGCGCGAATTGCGTCTCGCAGTAGCGCTGAATCCTGATTCCGATGTCGCCCACCGGGCTCTGGGAACTGCGCTTTTCCGGCAACGGCACTTGCAGGCGGCGGAAAAAGAGTTTCGCGAATCGCTCCGCCTGAATGCCAGCCCTGACAACCACTATTCTCTGGCGGCCTGCCTGATGACCATGGATCGATATGAGGAAGCTTTGCAAGAATTGGAGACCGCCGCCAGGCTCGATCCGGAGCGCAAACTCTATCGCGCCCGGCGCGACGAACTCCTGAAACTGATGGAAACCAAGTAGGTGAATTCGCGGTAATTTAAGTCCGCAGGGACAGTATCACGCACTGTACTCCAGTCATTTAGAGCGGGCCGTGACGCTGCTTACACTGGAACGTGAATACTGTGCGAGTAAGAAGACTGGCACGCCAGGCATTTCTGGAGAACTGATTATGGACTCAACGCGAACCACAGCCGCCGCAACCGGAAAACTCACACCGCCCGTCATTCAGCCTGAAAATGCTGTTCGCAGCAGTGTGCGGAATGACGTGCGGAATGATTTACGAAACGCGGTGCGGAATGATGTCGAGTCCCCGCGCCAGTTTTCCGGGTATGGGTTGCCTTGCGCCAACTGCCGCCTCTATTATCCCGCCAATCTGGACTCGTGCCCTGCCTGCAATAGCAAAGAGCGGGTTTCCGCCAGCATCGTACCGATTATTCCGCCGGTGCAGGCCGCAACGGAAATCCTGCCGGAGAACGCTGTCGAGCAGGACAGAGTGGAACTCGAACGCGAGGAATTTCTGAAGCAGTTTAAGTCTCAACTGGTCGCGGCGCACTCTGAGGCCTCCAATTCCCCGACGGTCTGTTCTCTGGGAGAACACGGCGAAGAGCCGGAATCAGCCTCGATCTGCAAGCCTTGTTACGAACGCCTCCAGGAGCGAGTGGACGTGTTCGAAGCCGCCCTCCACATTGACTTGAAAGAAGCGGCGCAAATTGTCTACGACGCCGTCTGGGCCGATCCGTCCGATCCCAGCAAGACCTATACCAATGCGGCCAGCGCACTCATCACCGAATTGCGCAGGCGCTCCGGCGTTTCCTCGATGTTGGGACCGTTTCATCCACTGGGCAACTAAAGCGGCGAACTTATTCCGGCTTCAGTGCTACCCACTTTTTTCCAGCATATAGCTTGTAGCCGGCCCCATCCTGCTCCAACTTGAGAGGGACAGGTCGCTTCATCTCCGCATCTGTTTGATATCCCGTGCTCAGCACATCTTCACTCGCCACATTCATTACCACAAACTTGTCGGCGGCAAACCCGAAGCCGTATTCTCCCGGCGGCAACGCCGATCCTCCAATGTTCAGCTTGACCTCAGTGATGAGCAGCCCCTGGTATTTCTGCTGGATCGCCGTCGAGTAGCCTGATACATCTACCAGTGCGGCAAGCGTCACTTTGCCATCGGCGAGCTCAAATCCGGCTGAATTTCTTAACTGCGTTGGCGCCTTCTGTCCGCGAAAGAAAAAATCCGTCGGGACCAAAGTTTTGAGTTCATCGGCGCTCAGCAAATGTTGCGAAGCTTTTTGCGCCAAAGCTGCAGTCAAGAACACGAATACAATCATTCCCGCGGTAGCAACACGCATCTTCTGCATTGGTTTTTGCCCTCGAATCGATAGATGTAAAGGTCAAAGGTAAAGATAGTTCATGGAAATCTAACTGTTTCCCGCAGCCGGCGCAAATCGGAGAGGGCCCTGGTCGCTTTCGAGACTTAGTTTTCCAGAAGATTTAGTTTGCTCGCAAGATTCGGATATTCCGCTCGTGCGTCTTCGCCGTACGCTTCTTATCATGATGCAAACCAACATGACTTTCCCAACGATGGCCGGCAGTGCCATACTCGCGGAGGAACATTCCGATATGCTACCGGCGTCTTCGAAATCGAAAGAACCCATCCCAGGACCGATCAGCGACGACCGCCGCTGGGACGCGGTAGTCGCGCGTGACCGTGCCCGCGATGGGGAGTTCGTCTTTGCCGTCGCCACCACCGGCGTCTATTGCAGACCGTCATGTCCGGCGCGGCGACCGCGGCGGGAGAACGTCTCGTTTTATGCGCGTCCCGAAAAGGCCGAGAAAGCCGGCTTCCGCGCCTGCCTGCGTTGCCGCCCGCGATCGTTCAGCGGCAATCCGCAGTCTGATTTGGCAAAAGAGATTTGCCGCTATATCGAGCAGCATCTCGACGAACCGATCACGCTCGAACACCTCGGCAAGGCATTCCTGCAAAGCCCCTTCCATCTGCAGCGCCGCTTCAAGGCCGTGCTCGGAATCACTCCGCGTGAGTACGCGGACTCTTGCCGCATGCGCCTGCTTAAGCGCAATTTGCAGGCTGGCGACAATGTGACCCGGGCAATGTATGACGCCGGATACGGCTCCAGCAGCCGTCTCTACGAGAAAACTTCGTCGCAACTCGGTATGACGCCAGACAAGTATCGCCGGGGAGCCATCGCCGCCTCCATTCGCTACACCTGCGCCGATTCGCCTCTCGGACGAATGCTGATCGCGGCCACCGAACGTGGCGTTTGCTCCATCCAGTTCGCGCGATCTGACGGCGAGTTGCTCGAAGGCCTGAAGCGTGAATTTCCATTTGCCGTGCGCAAGCCCGATGAGGGCGGATTGGAAGCTTGGGTCGCAGCTTTGCTCTCGAAAATCACTGGAAAAGAGTCGAATGCCGCACTGCCTCTGGATATCCGCGCCACCGCGTTTCAGCGGCGGGTGTGGACCTACTTACAATCAATCCCGTTCGGCGCGACCCGTTCTTACAGCCAGGTGGCCCAGGGTATCGGACAGCCCACCGCCAGCCGCGCCGTCGCTCGCGCCTGCGCTACAAATCCGGTCGCGGTGGCGATTCCGTGCCATCGCGTGGTGCGGGAAGATGGCAACATCAGCGGCTATCGCTGGGGCGTGGAGCGCAAGAAGACATTGCTGGAGTTGGAGCAATCGTAGCCTGCGCAGGGACGTAGCTTACTACGTCTCTCTCGCATCATGCTGCCCCCCTAGACCCACCCGCGCCTTCCCGCTTCCGCACCACCAGCCAATTTAAAAATCCCACCATCACCGTTGCCACGAGAATCAGTGACTTACTCAGATCGGTGCGGATAAGCAGAGCCAAACATAGTAGAACGCCAAGCGTTGCGAACACTGTCCCGCCAGGCAGCCGGAAGGCGGCCGCCCCCGGCTGTTTTTTTCGCAGGACCGGAAGGGCGGCGCATACCAGTCCGTAATAAGACAATCTCGCCACCGCGGATAGTGTCGCATTACCGGCAAAACTTCCGAACAGCGCCAGCAGCCAGAGCAAGAGCGTAAATACCAGAATCGAGAAATAAGGCGTGTGGAACTTGGGATGGATTGCGGCAAACTGATGTGGGAAATCTCCGCGCTCGGCCAGCGCGAATGTCATTCGCGGGATCGCCAGAATATTGGCGCTTAGATATCCATACACCGAAACCAATGCCCCTACGGCGACCAGAGCCGCGCCGCCATGTCCCATCACGGTGCGAGCCACATCTGCCAGCGGACGGTCGCTGTGGCCGGGATCGGACAACAATCCCACCACGACCCACTGAATCAACACATAAATCACCGTGCAACTGATCAGCGCCGCGAACAGACTAAAAGCGGCGTCGCGGCGGGGGTCTTTGGCTTCACCCATCGGCATCAATGCTGTTTCGAAACCTCCATAAGCAAAAACCAGCAGCACTAGAGCGTGCAGCCATGCATTGGCGTCGGAAGAAACCTTCATTGCGGCCAGTTCGCCGTGAGTGATCAGATAGAACACTCCCACCAGACAGACCAGCCCGAGCGGCACAAGTTTGGCCACGGTAAAGCCGTTGCTTACGTAAGTGCCAACGCGCACGCCGCGATAGTTGATGGCCCCGAGTATCGCGATTAGAAAAGTCAAAATCAAAAATCTCGGTAACGGTTGGCGGGCGCCCTGCCAGAATTCTCCCAGGTAGATAACAAACAGGTTGGCATTCGCGGCGCACGCTGTCAGGCGAACCAGCCATGCGAGCCAACCTACCTCTATGCCCAAGAGACGTCCGAAAGCAGCCCGAACATATAGATAAGGACCGCCGGTCTCGGTAAACTGCGAAGCCACTTCGGCGAAGCACGCCATGATGATCGCGATCGCGGCGCCCGCCAGTAGTACCGCCAACACGCTGGCTCGCCCCACCAGGCCTGCGACGACAGAGGGTAATCCAAACACGCCGCTACCGATGATTGAGTTCACCACCAGTGCGACCAGGCTCCAGCGCCCAATGGCGCGGACTAGTTCGTGACGGGGCAGGCTTGGCGCCGACTGTTCCATTACCGCGCGTTTGTATCACAAATACACAAATAGAAGATATTGTAGGCAGCGGCTTCCTCTATATACCGGCAGGCCCTGCCTTAACCGGACTAGTCCGCGGGGATTTCCCATAGGCTTCACGCGGTCCTGCAATGCAAGACAAATTCCAAGCGCGATTAGTGACCTTGGAACACAACCCGACTGCACTGTCGGTGCGGCGCACGATCTGGCGCGGCCATTCGCAGTTAAAAAATCTCCCACTGTTTTTCTATACTCTCTAAAACCCTTGCCAGCAGCGGGGTTCAGCGTCTTGCCGCGCTGTGGTTACTCTCCAGACCAAAGTAATCGTCTGAATTACCAAAGCGCATGATCGTGGGACATCTATCCGCTTGCCACCGCCGATGAGATGTTCAAGGAACGCTGATCGTTGAGTATCAATTTCAATCATCATCGTGCTAGCCCATGGGGAACGACACGCAGATGGACGATTTACACACGCGGATGGTGCGAGTTACCGAAGACCTGCGCGCGATTCAGCGCGAGTTGAACTGCGCCGCCATGCAGGCGCCCAGCGATCCGGAGTTGATGGAAGCGCTGAGCACACTGCCCGAGACCGAAGCGATCCAGGTTCTCTGCAAGTCGCTCGACCAGATGCGGCACTTCCTGTGGTTCTATACCCAGGTAATGAGCAACGACCCAGAGCTCGGAGACAAACTCCGACAGTCGAATGCCTCGAAGACCATTGAAGACCGCAAGATCGACACTTCATTCCTCGATCAGCTCACCCGCTCCGATGAGGCGTTGCTGTTGCGCTACCTCGTGGAATCCAAAGAACGCAAACCAAACTAGCAAGCCGAAATCGTCACCTATGCTTCTGTAGAGACGTAGCTTGCTACGTCTCTCGCGCGCGGGCCACCGGCGCCGTAATAGTTTCCATTTGCCTAAAATCCTTGACCGCGAACCATGGTCTTCATCACCTCTCCCGCCCCGCTCATTACGACAAAACTCGCTTCCGCTCCGGCGACGATAACCCCGCTCTGCCCCAATCCCCCAACCCGCGCAGGATTCAACGTCGCCGCGTGCACCGCATCCCGCAGGTTCCAGTCGGTGAATTGAGTGATGTTGCGGACCGCCCGATCCATGGTTAGGACGCTCCCGGCGAGCTTTCCATCCTTCATACAGCGACCATCTTTGACCTCGACTTGTATGGGGCCGAGTTGGTATTTGCCGTCGGGCATGCCAGTCGCGGCCGTAGCGTCTGTAATAAGAATGGAATTGTCTTTCCCTTTCGCGTTCAGAAAAAGCTGTACGACCTCGGGTGCCACGTGAATTCCATCCGCGATAATGTCGGCAGTGACTTGCCGGTCGGTGAGCACTTCGACCAGAATCCCGGGATCGCGATGATCCAGAGGCCGCATCGCGTTGAATACGTGCGTGGCATGGCGGGCACCTGCCTGCACGCCAGCGCGGGCCGCTTCCACGACAGCGTCGGAATGCCCGATGCTCACGCAAACCTTCCGGCGTGCCGCCTCCGCGATGACGTCGATTGCCCCAGGAAGTTCCGGCGCGATCGTCATCATCCGCACATGCCCGCGCGCAGCCTGCCAGAGACGTTCAAAAATCTCCAGCGTGGGCTCCACAAGGTTTTCTGGTGGATGCACGCCCCGCCGCTTGTGACTTAGAAATGGACCTTCCAGATGAATACCAAGAGGCCGCGCCTGCGGCTCGCCATTCGCCAAAGCCTGTCCCGCTTCGATCGCGTCGGCCAGTCGTCCCAGAGCCGCGCAAGTCTGGTCGAGTGGTGCCGCCACCGTCGTGGGAAAATATCCAGTGACGCCATGCTTCGTTAGAAATGTGTTCAGATGCCGCAAATCGGCAGCCGACGCCCGCATGACATCGACTCCCGCGCCGCCGTGCATATGAAGATCAACAAAGCCAGGGACGAGAATCGCATCGTCATGATCACGAGTCAGATCGATTTCGGTGGCACCCTTTGGAATTTCCCGTTGACCTCGCGAGGAAACTTCAGTGATCAGGCCGTCCTCGATAAATACGAGCGGATTCTGTATTTCTTCCTGCGGCGTATATAGGCGTTTGGCGCGGAGAACGATCATATCGCGTTCGCGCGGGACCAGTTCGTTGCGAGATCGCAGTGCGATCCGTCCCGTGCGTCATCAGTGTACGCGAAACGTCCTTTCGGACAATCCGAGAGAACCAGAGGTAAGCCCGGATGTTATAATCGTTGCTGCCTACCGAAAATAAACTGCGCGGGCGGACAGCCTTCGTCGCCGTCATCGCAACCTCCGTCGGGGAGTGGCTCAGCCTGGTAGAGCACCTGGTTCGGGACCAGGGGGTCGGAGGTTCAAATCCTCTCTCCCCGACCAATCTTTTCAAGCACTTGAACTGCACTTGTGGTTTTCCGTCTACATCGATGGTGTCGAATTTGTAGACGGTGCCTTCATCATTGATTTTCTGAACAACATTCAGTGAGAACTGCAAAGTGA
>JAOAPI010000078.1 GCA_025462865.1 Candidatus Sulfotelmatobacter sp.
ATCTGGTAATTCACGACACGAATATCTGCAACACGCGATGCGTAAAGGAATACGGCAGCCCGTGCCAGAATTTCTGTCCGGCAAACGTGTATGAAATGGTCGACGATGCTGAACAGCCGAACGGAAAGCGCATCAGCCTGAATCCATCGAACTGCGTGCATTGCAAGGCGTGTGACATTCATGATCCGTATCAGATCATTACGTGGGTACCGCCTGAGGGTGGAGGCGGACCGAATTACGATGGAATGTAAATCAACAAAGCGGTGACCAGAGAACGACACCAATGGAGGAGACAGCATGAAGGAGAAAATCCAGATAAGTCTTGGAATTTTATTTTTGTGCGCTTGCGGTTTGGCTCAACAAGTGACTCCGCCGTCGACTGGACACCCAGGCCTTGATCAATATCGGGCCTCGCGTATTGCGGTTTTCACCGATGACTTTGGTCAACTGGTACGCTATCGCGATGCGAATGCTGCTCTCAAGCCTACTGCTCCAGACGAGAATCGAGTCGTCTTTTTCGGCGACTCAATTACTGATATCTGGCACCTTGAGGAATATTTTCCCGGCAAGCCTTACATCAACCGGGGTATCGGCGGACAGACTACGCCGCAGATGTTAATCCGCTTCCGTCAGGACGTGATCGATTTGCAGCCAAAAGTGGTCGTGATTCTTGCCGGCACGAATGATATCGCAGGGAATACTGGCCCTATGAGGTTAGAAGATATTGAAGCGAACTACTCAACGATGGCGGAACTGGCGCGCGTGCATAACATCCGCGTGATCTTTTCTTCGGTTCTTCCTGTGCATAAATACACACCCAAGGGGCAGGAATTTTTTGCGCAACGTTCGCCGGAAAAAATCCTGGAGCTGAATCGCTGGCTGAAAAATTATTGTACGGCGAACGGTTTGGTATACCTCGATTATTTCACTCCCATGGTGGACGAGAAAGGCTTGCTCAAACGCGATCTCGCTGAAGATGGGCTGCATCCGAACGCAACGGGCTACAAGATTATGGCTCCATTGGCGGAGGCGGCCATCGAAAAAACTCTAGCCGATCAAAACAAACCTTAGTCCTTTTATTGGGCATCGCATCTATAATGACAGTGAGTTTCCGACCGCTTCAGCCTTCGGGATACATGGCTGAGGCAGCGAGGGTGATTTTCTTAATTAGAAAAGCATCCCGAGGGTACGGGTGGAAACGCCCGTGCCTCCCGGCTTTAAAAAAGCCATTGGAAAGGAAACGGCCGCTGGAGTATTCCTGCCGTTCGTCTCTTTTCTAGAACAAGTCGTTGGCCCCTGGCCGTTAGTCGTTAGCTAATCCAGCGGCAAGACGCCAACGGCCATCGACGAACGACCAACGACTAAATGCCCGTGCCCCTCACCGACAAATTCCGACGTCCCATCACTGATCTGCGGATCTCCATCACCGACCGCTGCAATTATCGTTGTGTCTATTGCCGTACAGGCAACGAAGGCGCACTCTATGGTGATTTGCCATTCGCGGACTATCTCCGAATGGCGCGAGTTTTTGTCAGCTTGGGAATTAAGAAAGTCCGCATCACCGGTGGCGAGCCGCTGCTTCGCAATGGCGTCATCGAATTCGTACGTGAATTGTCTAAGCTCAGAGATATTGACGGCGAGCCGATCGAGATAGCACTTACGACTAACGGGCATCTTCTAGCTGATATGGCGAAGCCGCTTAAGGATGCTGGACTGCGGCGTGTCACCGTCAGCATGGATGCTGTCGATCCCGAGCGCTTCGCCCGCATCACACGCGTGCCCAACGGATACGACAACGTACTGGCTGGAATTCGAGCTTCGCGTCAGGCTGGCCTGTGGCCCGTGAAAGTCAACTGCGTTTTGATGCGCGGCTTTAATGAAGATCAGATTATTCCCTTTGGCATGTTTGCCCGGGAAGAGGCTGTGACAGTGCGTTTCATAGAATTCATGCCGCTCGAAGAAGACCGCAAGTGGTCGCCGAACACGGTGATCGCGCTCGATGAAATTCTCCAGCGCATGGCGGAATATCGCCCGTTGGTGGAGATTCCGCACCAGCGCAGCGAGACTGCGAGACGATATTGTTTCGACGACGGCATAGGAGAAATCGGCATCATCGCGCCAGTGTCGCATCCGTTCTGTGGACACTGCAGCCGCATCCGCGTCACCTCAGACGGCAAAATCCGCACCTGCTTATTCTCTGTGTGGGACCACGACTTGCATGAGTTGATGCGGCGTGGAGCATCCGATGAAGACTTGGCAGACTTCATCCGAGGCGTGGTCGAGAAGAAGGAAGAACGCCATCACATCGGCGAGCCCGATTTCGTGCCCGCGTCCAGAACCATGGTACACATCGGCGGATAGTTCACGGCTTTGTCTCTAAGCAACCTGCAACGTCCTTTGCCATTTCTGGCAAGGCCGCTTTTAGCAAAGCCACGAAGTCTCCGCGCACGCGCTCTCCGGTCGCAAGTACTTCTTCGTGGTTGATGGGCTGATCCAAGATTCCCGCCGCCATGTTGGTTACGCACGAAATCGCCAAAACCTTTATTCCCATATGCCGGGCTGCAATCACCTCGGGAATGGTGGACATGCCTACTAAGTCAGCGCCAATCGTTCTCAAGTAACGAATTTCGGCGGGAGTTTCATAATTCGGGCCAAGCAATCCAGCATAAACGCCCTGATATATTGCCTTACCGAGCTTGCGGCTGGCCACGAGCGTAAGCTCCCGATACGCTTTCGAGTAGGCTTCGGTCATATCAGGGAAACGCAAGCCAAATCGTTCATCATTCGGTCCGACAAGTGGATTGTTGCCCTGCAAATTGATGTGATCTGTAATCACAACCAGAGCGCCCTGCTTGTATTCCAGATTGATCCCGCCCGCGGCATTGGTTATGACTAATGCACGAACGCCCATCCGTCCGAGCACGCGTACAGGAAAGGCGACTTGTTGCGGCGAATAGCCCTCATAAAGATGCACTCGGCCTTGCATGACTGCGACGGGGATTTCGGCAGCCTTTCCTATGACCATCTGCCCGGCATGACCAATCGCCGTCGATTGCGGAAAGGACGGAATTTGCGCGTAAGGCGTGCGAGTTGCGTCGGAGAGTTCGTCGGCAAGGGCGCCGAGACCTGATCCCAAGATAAGTCCAACCTTCGGGCGCAGCGGAGTCCGCGGAAGAAGAAATTTTGAAGCTGCTTCGGCTTGGGTAAAATCGTCCGTCATCAAAAAGCCATCCTTAAGGCACCATGTGGAACGATATACGCGCTCTAGAATTTCTTTTCAAAGCTGGCAAACTCTTGTTCTAACTGTCGCTGAAGACGCGCACGATCACTGCTATCAAGAAATTTCTGGCAGATTGCCGGTACAGTTACGTCCGAATTGCCCGAGGCGCAGTCTGCAACCGGACGAAAGTGTTGTCCATCCGCCCAAAGACTTGCACCGGGCAGAAAACTGTGTTCCAGGCTTTGACGCGCCAGACGCTTTAATTCGAAGTATGAGAGTCCGTAGCTTTCAACGGCTCGTACGTAGTCGCGCGTCAGATCAGAGCGTGATACACCCTCGTCGTCGGTCGCAAGTGTCACTGGTACGCCATAATGAAGGTAAACCGGAAAGGGATGATCGTTGTCCTTTACACCCAGAATCGAATCGTTGGAAGTCAGGCAAATTTCTACCAGGATGTTCTTCGAAGCCATCTCGTGCAGCAGATCAATGGCACGATCTTCGTTCATGACGCTCGCGCCGTGTCCAATCCGTTCGGCATGTCCACGCTCGATTGATTCGCGAATATGAAAGCGCAATCCGTCCGGGGGCACCAATCCCATTGCTAGTTCGCCAGCATGCAAACTGATGTGGACTCTCGGATAAACACCATGCAGATAGTCCAGCATGCGCATATGCAAATCGAAATCGTGCATCGGCACGTACCAATCCTCTGGCATCACGAGATTGAGTCCGACAACACGAGGATCGGATTGGGCTAATTCGAACCCAGTAACGATCTGCGCAAACACTTGCTCGGGAGGAAGGCCGCGAAGTACCTGGTACAAATAACGGACAGTTACATTGCACGCGGGATTAGCCTGCGCCGTTCCGCACTTTAGTCGCGAGTGCATTCGAGTTTCGCTAATGTCGAGATCTGTCCGTGTCGACGCTACGATTTCTTTCAACCCGCCGGCAAGCAGCTTCTCCCGGAATTTTGGAAAATCGGCATCCCAGCCAGTCTTCGCACCTAATCCCGCAGATTGCATTCCATCTGCGGTGTACATTAGTTCAACGTATTGAAGATGGTCGTGGGCAGCCTGCGATGCTGCGTCCGCAATGGAATCGCCTGCGTGATTTAAAGTTGCGAGCAGAAACTTATCGAATGTCGCGAAAAAATGATCGTGCCCGGAATCGCTGCCCCGTTCCCAATTGCGCATGGACCACGCATCCACGA
>JAOAPI010000054.1 GCA_025462865.1 Candidatus Sulfotelmatobacter sp.
TTTCCGGAGTCAACCGACTCCGGCCCCATTGAAGCGACCAGGCGGTCGCGAACTGCGAGCGCGGGCTGTAAACGCCTAGTGAGTTGCCGTACAGTTGAACGACTGGGACGGTGCGACCGGGTTAAAGCCAGCCGCCCCGTTACATGCCAATGACGATGCTACAGACAAACACACTATACCTCATTTCGCTCCCAGAGAAAGGAGAATATGAGGACCATACGACACGTTGTGAGCGCCCCGCTTCTGCAGCCCTATCGGCGCCGCAGGCCGTACTACCAAAAGCGCTAACCCCCTAGCACCTGAGCGCGCTGGTTCCACGTCGAGCCAGCCCGGCTTTAATCGGCAATACAACCGCAGCACCAATTCAGGTCCCTGCAATTTAGGTAGTGGTCTATAAACATCATGACGACAGAATTGACCTTCGAACTTCTATTGAAATCCATTTCCCAAAATGGCGCCGCCCTTCGCTCCATTACGAGATTGCAACCGGTCGGAGGCCAGGGAGACCGTGTTTTCCCGGCCACTTTCTCTGGGGGAACCTATGCGATCGAGAAAAGGCGAATTTCTCCCGCGAGCGCCGCCACGCCTGAGGCCAAGATCGAGGTCGATTGCGTCTTGCTCAACTCGAACGCTTCCGAAGCAAATCATGCCGAATTAGCTCTCCTGGAAGCGGTCCGTAGAGAGATAATCCGGTTACCTTTGATCGAGGTCAATTTCGAGTCGGCTAACGAAACCCTATTGAAGCCACTGCAAAACTTGACCAGCCTCGAAGTGCCTCACCGCTTGGCGGACGCAATACTCCGCGACTCGAATCTCCCGGACGGCACACGATTCTCGAAGTCCTCCTATGCGGCAAGTTGGCGGGCGGCTAACCTTTGGAACGCCACTCCCGTTTACCGGCTCTGCCCCACGGCTTTGGTTTTCGGTATGTGGGGCTCCCCCGAAAAGCCGGGAGGCTTGGGTGCAAAATTCGAACGCGCATTTGTCTCCGAAGTCATGGCCATCGATGTGGATCCGATCGGCATTCTGGACAAGGCCGGAAAGACCATGGTGCCGAAGCGTCCCGGCTTTCGCATCGATCCCCTAAACGCGAACAGCAAGGTTCCGCTGCGCATAACAGGAAACGGGTTCGAAGTGCTCAGCGAATCCAAGAAGAATTCCCCTCTGAAGGCTTCGGAACTGAACCATGGCAACATCCTCATTGAGTCTGCGAATTGCGGCGTTCGTTTTCAATACGCTGAGCAGGTAACGGTCGTCTCCTTCGGTGCGCTTCGCAAATTGAAGTTCCCAGTTAATGGAAAGGCATCCCCGGATAGGGACGACGCGGGCCGCGCGGTCTTAGCCTCGATCGCTCTTTGCGCTGCTGTCTTCGCCGCGGAACGCGGGACCTCGTTGCGGTCACGCTGTCATTTGTTTCCGGAAGCCGAACGGACTTGGGAGTTGATCGCAGCGCCGGGAGCTACGCCTGAATCCTTTACGCTATCCGGTGAACAAGCGGCCCAAATTCTCACTGCTGCCATCGATCGGGCCGAGAAGCTCGGCCTCACTTGGAATAAGGAAGCCCTGGTTCTCAAGCCAACTCCGGAATTGGTAGCGCTCACGCGACGTAGCCAGGAGATCGCCGCGACCGAGGTTATTGCGCCCGAGCCAACCCCGGACGCTGCATGATCGCCTTTGGCATTCGCTATTTGAGCGGCTATGCCGCGGCGATGGACCTACCCCTCCAACGGCCAGAATGGCCGGTACATCCGGGCCGCGTCTTCTTGGCGATGGTTGCCGCCCACTATGAGACTGGCACGGAGCCCCAAGAACGCGCCGCACTGCAATGGTTGGAATCCCAGCCGGTTCCGTCGCTCTATGCCGCAGGCGGGTGCGAACGGAGTATTTATAAGACGTTTGTGCCGGTAAACGACGGTCTCAATGCTGCTCTGGAACGGTCCCGTCAGGAACGCAGTTTCCCCAAGACTTGGCTGGAAAACGACACAACGTATCTGCTGTGGCCAAGTGACCCGCCGGAAGCCGTTCGCAAGGCCCTGGACATTCTCTGCCGAAAAGTTACCCGGATCGGCCATTCCACCTCAATGGTTCAGATGTGGCTGGAAAAATCCCGGGTCCCCGCCTGTAATTGGATACCTGACGATGCCGCAAAAGTGCGCCTTCGGGTTGCCGAACCGGGCACTCTGGCCAACTGCGATCTGGCCTTCAATGCCGCCGGATTCCAGCGGTTCGACGAGTTGACTGCGCAATTGGAATCTGCCAAAGGAAAGCAAAAACAGTCTTTGAAGGCTCAGTGGCATATGGAGTTCCCGTCGGGTAAGCCTGAATACCGCCGCCCAACACTCTCGCGATGGCAGGGGTACGCGCAGAGAACCGCCCCTGAAGAATCCAATCCCGCGCTTACCGGGCCTTTTGATCCCGATATCTTCATCCTCACGAAACGCGAGGGTGCCAATCTGGGTCTGGAGGCAACCCTCGCCTTAACAGGTGCCCTCCGCAATGCCGTCCTCAAAGCCGTTGCGCCGGACGGAGAAGCCCCCGATTGGGTCAGCGGCCACGCTCCCGATGGAAGCCCGACAAAAAACACGCATCTCGCGCTCTTTCCCTTACCGTTTGTTGGCCGGCGGCACGCTGACGGTCACATCATGGGCTTAGGGATCGCCATGCCGCAAGCCTCTCCAGCGGTTCAGCACGCGGCGCTCGGCCCCTTTTTGTTCGATAGCAAAACAGGCGAAGAAAGGCAGATTCACATTTGGACGCCTTACTGGGATTGGTGCCTGCGACGCGAATCCTCCATAAGCCCGTCGGAAACCCTCAAGGTTGACGCTTGGGTGAAGCCAAGTTACAAATGGGCAAGCGTTACGCCGGTCGTCCTTCATCACCATCCGAAGAAGAATCGCCCTGGCGACGTGGAGCGTATTCTACGTGAGGCGTTCTCCTCCGCTCTTCTCCCCGAACCGGAAGAGGTAACCATCAGCTCGGCTTCCCACTTTGAAGGCGCTGGAGATATTCGCACGCTTCCGAATTTCGACGCCGGCGGCGCTCACCTATCCACGTATCAAACCCACGTAATTGCCAGATTTGCAGCGCCCGTAAAGGGACCGGTCCTTGTCGGCAGGGGGCGTTTCCGGGGCTACGGTCTCTTTCGTCCCGTGCTTGGCTAGGACCACTTTCGATGCCAATGCAACCTTCCGATTTTTCCGAATTTTTCCTCAGCCTTCATGGTCATGCGCCGTTCCCATGGCAGGCCCGTCTCGCCGCTCAGGTTTTTGAAAGGGGCTGGCCCGATGTGATCGACCTTCCTACGGCTAGCGGCAAAACAGCGTGCCTGGATATCGCCGTGTTTCTCTCGGCAGTCCTGGCCGAATCGCCGCGGCGCATCTTCTTCGTGGTGGACCGGCGCGTTGTCGTGAATGAAGCATTCCATCGAACCAAAGCCGTTAAGACCAAATTAGAATCGGCAAAGGAGGGAATCCTCTTGGCCGTGGCCGATGCTCTTCGTAAGAAGGGCGGCCCTGAATGTGAGTCGCCACTCGAAGTTTACGAACTCCGGGGCGGCATCTATCGTGACGAGTCATGGGTGAGGAATCCCCTGCAAACGGCAATCGTTACCAGCACGGTCGATCAGGTCGGCTCCCGCGTTCTGTTCCGGGGCTACGGCGTCTCGGATTCCGCTCGCCCCATCCACGCCGGACTAATCGCAAAGGACTCCCTGATCTTCCTCGACGAAGCCCATTGCTCCAGGCCGTTCGCCCAGACCCTGGAATCGATCCAGCGATATAGCGGAATCCAGTGGGCAGCGGAACCTACGGGGCGGTCTCTGCAGTTCATTGAGATGACGGCTACTCCCGTACGCAAACCCGAAACAGAATGTACTTTCCAGTTGAACCAGGCCGACTACGAAAACGAATTTCTTCGCAGGCGGCTTACGGCCTCGAAACCAACCGAGTTGATCGTTTCTAAGAACAAGCCTAAGGATCTGAAGAAACTCGCGGACACTCTCGCCCAACAGGCACTCCTGTCTGCACGAGATCCGAACGCAAAACGCATCGCCGTAATGGTGAATCGAATTGCTACCGCCCGGTTCGTATACGAAGCGCTCGCCGCTGCGAAAGGCCCCGAGCATGTCCATCTGCTGATCGGGCGCATGCGGCCCGTTGATCGCGACCAGGTAGCGCAACAACTGGAACCCATCAAGTCCGGTAAGGAGCGGCGCGAAGACGATCCGCAACGCTTTGTCGTGGCCACCCAAACCCTTGAAGTGGGTGCTGACCTCGATTTCGATGTCTTGATCTCGGAATGCGCTTCGATCGATTCCCTCCTTCAGCGTTTCGGAAGACTGAACCGAATCGGCTTGTATCCTAGCGCACACGGCAGCATCGTCGTCGGCGAAGGACAGATCGATCCGAAACAGCCCGATCCTGTATACGGACCTTCTCTCGCCGCTACGTGGAAGTGGCTGGAGGCTCAGGGGGCAGCCGGTCCCTTGAACTTCGTGATCGAGCCCGAAGGTGAAGCGCGATCCCTAAGAGCGCGGCTCGCGGAACTTCCCAGGGAGGAACGTGCAATGCTGAGTCTTGACCCGAAGTGCGCGCCCGTCCTTCTTCCGGCGCACCTGGATGCACTCTCACAAACCAGCCCAACGCCTGCCTATGAGCCCTCCGTGGATGTTTTTCTACATGGTCCGGAATCCGGCGAGCCGGATGTCCAGGTAATCTGGCGAGCCGACCTCGACCAAGCGTCACCTCAGAGTTGGGGGGAAATCGTCGACCTCTGTCCCCCCGTTGCTGCCGAAGCTATGTCGGTTCCTATCACCGCCTTTCGCAGGTGGTTCAGCGGAGCACAAGCGAACCCGACTGCGTCCGAGCTGGAAAGGAACGCGACTCCGGACGCACCGGAAAAACAATCCTCAGAAGCCAACCGCAGAGTTCTTGTGGTTCGGTCCCGGGAAACTGCTCCCATTTCGGGCGCCGACAACATCCGACCCTCTGACACCCTGATCTTACCCGCGTCTGCCGGCGGGTGGAACGAATTGGGCCATGTCCCCGGAATCCCTGAGAGGGATTGGTCAATCGATAAGGCGGAGGAATCGCAAAAGATCGCGAGACGGCGGCTCGTGGTCCGTTTGCATCCATCACTGCTTCAAGACTTGCCCGGTTCACCCGAAAAAGAGGAACTGCTCAAGACCCTGCAAGTCATCAAGTCCGGGGAACTGGATCTTGATGCGAAGGATTTCCTGCAAACGCTGCACGCAAGCAAGGAAGGATTGGCTCATCGGGGGTTGTCGGAAATTCTTGAAGCGAAGAGACCCCGCATCGAGTTGTACCCCGATCGCACCGGCGTGGTGTTGAGCCGCTTGCTCCAACCCGAGTCCGACGATGGCCAGGATGAAACTTCCAACACTGAGGCAGTGCTTCTCGAAAATCACATCAAGCACGTTGCCCATTCCGTTGCTGCCTCCCGAACGCTAATCGAGAATAACTATCAAGACTTCTCTCAGGCGGCCGACTTTCATGATCATGGCAAATCGGATTTCCGCTTCCAAGCGCTTCTTCGGGGCGGAAACTCTCAAGTCGCGCGCATTGCGCCGGCGTTGGCCAAGAGCGGGTCCCTATCAATTTCTATTGCGCAGCGAACCCAGCAACGTAGGCAAAGTGGTCTGCCGGATGGCTTCCGGCATGAGTTGTTGTCTCTCCTTTTTCTGCCGGAAGACGCGACCGATCTGACTCGTTACCTGATTGCGTCTCACCACGGATATTGCCGGCCTTTCGCTCCCGTGGTGAAGGATCCTGAGCCACCGCCGGCCGGATTTCGTGGCTTGAACGTAAGCGGAGAGCAGCGCAAGCAGAGCCCTGCTCATCATTTGGCAAGCGGTTTGTCCGAAAGGTTCTGGAGCCTCAACCGGCGTTTCGGGTGGTGGGGCCTGGCCTACTACGAAGCCGTCTTTCGGCTGGCGGACTGGAACGCCAGCGCGTCGGAAATGAAGATGGGTGGCGAACTGTGAACGGAATCCATCTCACCGGCCTCAACGGCGCAAATCCACTTGCCTACCTTTCCGCTTTGGGCGTTTTGCGGCTTCTCAGCAATGCGTACCCGGATGTTCGCCTGAGCTGGACGCGAAGCGATCAATGGACGCCGGTAATCACGGGCGGAATGGATCTCGATGGAAACTCGCTCCCAGAGAGACTGATCAACCTCTTTTCGGCGCCTCTCGATCTTTTCGAACTCCTCGACAAGAACATCACGGTTTCCCAGAAGGTCTTTCAATCTTTTGCTGAACAATCCTTGGAGAACTCCTCTGCAAGAGCGCGCTCCGCTCCGGATTTCGCAAGCGCGTTCGGAAGCGAGGTCTGCAAGCAGGAGAAGTTGGACCGCATTCAATACACATCTTTTTGCTTCATCACCGGCAGCGGGCATCAGAATTTCCTGGAGACAGTGAAAACGTTGCGCTCTGTCGTGGTGGCGGCGCACTTGAAGGAAACCCTCTTCCAGCAGTGGACCTACCGGGACAAAGGCCAGTCTTTTCGTTGGGATCCTTTCGAAGCCCGTGAATATGCGTTGCGCTGGAACGATCCTGGACCAGAAGGAGTATGGTCGCAGTGGGGCGCCAACTCGCTCGCCTTCGAAGGTCTTCCTCTATTTCCAACCTACCCTGTCCAAGGCAAATTAGAGACAACTGGATTTCGCTATAGCAAACCTTTCCTGGAATTTACATGGCCAATCTGGGAAACTCCGCTCTCTTGCGATTCCGTGCGGTCGTTGGTTGGCTTAAAAGAACTCTGCAAGGAACCGTCCCGCGAATTTCTCACTGCGACAGGAATTACGGAAACATACAGGGCTCAACGAGTCAGGATAGGGTCCGGGGCCAACTTTAAGGTCAGCTTTCGTCCCCCCCGCTCGCTTTAGTAGTAGTTAGCAATTACCAGATCGCGTTGAGGTAGAGTGTGGTGTTCGCGAAGAGCAGTTCTCCGACAGCAAACGGCGGGACTAAAGTTCCTGAAGCTTGAGCGCGAGATTGATAGCCTTCTCCCTCACCTCATTTCCGGAGTCGATAGGCTCCGGCCTCATTGAAGCAAATCGAGCGCATGGCCGGCGAGGGCGCTGCGTCCCCCTCCATATCACGCGCGGTTGCGAGGTTCGGCCCGCGTTGCGATCGCGACGAGCGCCCGAAGCGCATCGTTGACCGACTTCGAATCTGGAAAAGCCTCGGCCAGTTCCGGGTCAAGAAGGACCACGTTGATTCCACGGCGGTATCTTTCTGAATACTTGCCCCTGACGCCGCCGGAAAAGTCGTATTCCGCTCTCATCTCACGTGTACGTCGGTTAGAGGGAGGTTTCTTCATAATTGCGTCTCTCATGCTTCGTCGCCGAACGAGCGCTGATCAGACGCATTCGCGATCCTTTAATAGTATGAACCACAACCAGCAGACTTCCCCTGCCGGACATCCCGATGATCACGAAGCGCTCTTCGTCCACTGCGTGATCGGGTCCGAAATCGTGATCGATAGCGGGTCATCGAAGACGGTGCTCGCCTCGGCAAACTCGACGCCGTGTTTGCGCTGATTCGCTGAGTCCTTTCTCCGATCCCGTCGAGTTTAGCGAACGCGAGCGGCCACTGACTGCGTCGGCTGAACGCGTTGTCGCACATCTTGCGGCTACGGCCGCGGCCGATTCACACCGATATCACGCAAACTTCCGCTGAAAACAAACCCCTTACCTCCTCACCCACCGAAACTCCGTTCGCGCGCCGCGCATAATAGCAAGCGTAGGACAGGCCATCGTTTTTCGTGGCCTGTCGTCTTTACGAGCGAATCCGACGGAGCGAACCCGGGCAACTGACTGATAACAAACAAAAATGAACCAAAAACGAAACCCCGGCAAACCCTGCGCAATCCCAGTCGAAACCCCCCAAAACCGGAGCCATACCCGCAACCCCCGACGCAACCCACCAGCCCCTAAACCTCCGCGGGCGTTGGCTGCGCTGATCTCCGTCGGAAGGTCCGCTCCGACCACAGCCGCAGCCGGTCCATGTACATATACGTCAC
>JAOAPI010000062.1 GCA_025462865.1 Candidatus Sulfotelmatobacter sp.
GGAGGGCTGAACACTGCTCTCAGCCTCCTGGCGCATCCCGGAGACCCTCATACCTTAGCCGTAGCAGAGGGCACGATAGGATGCTGCGGTTCTTCCGGGCTTTATTTCTATAAGGACGCGACCCAACTCCCGGACTTCATTACCTATCCGACGTTCACCGACATCGTTTTCGCCAATGCCGCTACGCTTTACGGCTACGGAAGCGGAACGGTCAGCGATGTAGCCGTCAACTCCAGCGGAGGTACATTAGGCCAGCAATGGAATGGCCTGGTGCAAGGTAATACGATTCAGTATGATGCCGGCCTGATTTACGGAAGCAACGGTCAGGTTCTCAATCCGGCAACGGGTCTGCTCGTCGGCTCGTACGACGTGACCGGGAGCAACTGCTGCAATGCGTCTGGCCCACTTCTGCCTGACTCGGCGGTCGATCGCGTGTTCGCTGTCGGCAACACGCCATTTTTAAGTTCATTCGGTATCACTAGCTACGATCTCTCAAAGTTCACGCCGGTGGCTGCAACCAACCTCTCACAACTTAGCGGGGGGACCGTGCTGTCATTTGTCCGTTGGGGGAACAGCGGCTTGGCTTTCATCATTCAGTCTGGGTGCTGCGGTAACAACACCACTCAGGTGGCGCTGGTGCAGAGTCCCGCGATGCTGCTTACTTCCACCGGAACCACGAATCCAACTCCGGTTGCCAAATCTCTGTCGCCCGGCAGCGCGACTCACGGAGGCTGGAATTTCGTCCTTACAGTTCAAGGGACAGGCTTCGTGCCTGGCTCGCAAGTGACCTGGAACGGGACTTCGCTCGCGGCCGATTATGTGAGCCCAACTCAACTGAACGCGTATGTGCCTGCGACGGACATCGGGTCGTCAGGGACTGCGAAAATTGTCGTTAATAATCCTGCGCCTGGCGGAGGAGCCTCGGGCACGCTGTCGTTCTCTATCAACTAGAATCCATGCGCGGAGCGCGCCCCGTTTCTGAAGTTCGTAGAGAAGTGGGGCGCGTTTGCGCAGGCCCTGCGCCGAGTCTCCTAATTAACTGCGATACATTTCTAGCGACGGGAGACACTTATGGTTATCAGTGAATTACTCGTTCCTGAGTTGAATGAAGAAATAAAAAAGACGCGTACGACTCTGGAGCGGGTTCCCGCCGACAAGAAGGACTTTGCGCCTCATTCCAAGTCGATGCCATTGGGCAAGCTGGCTACGCACGTTGCACAGCTCTCCGGATTTGGGCTGACGATTTTGACGACACCGGAGTTGGATTTCTCCAAGACTAGCGTCCCGCGACTGACGTTCGAATCTACGGAACAGCTGGTGCGGGCTTTCGATGAGGGTGCGGGAAAAGTTCGCGACGCCCTACAGGCTACTCCAGATGAAGCGTGGAAACAAAACTGGAAGCTGAGCTTTCAGGGCAAGGCCATTTTCGACGGGCAGCGATTTCTGGCTTACCGGCAAATGTTTCTGAATCACCTTGTGCATCACCGCGCCCAGCTCGGGGTGTATCTGCGGCTGAACGAGAAACCGGTACCTGCGACCTATGGGCCGTCGGCGGACGATACCATGGGATTTTGAAGAGACGACGTCCGTCCTGCAAAGCGAGTTAATAACGATCCTGCTCGTTTCCGTTTTCCTCTTCGCAGCCGACCGACAATCATCCTTTGTAATTCAGCGACTTGATGCCCAGGAATCTTGCGGCATCTCCTAACTCTTCTTCGATCCGCAGCAATTGGTTGTACTTTGCGATGCGGTCGGTGCGCGAGGCCGAGCCCGTCTTGATCTGGCCGGCTCCCGTTGCGACGGCAAGGTCGGCGATGAATGTGTCTTCAGTTTCGCCCGAGCGATGCGAGATGATGGAAGTGTATCCGTTGCGTCGCGCAAGGTCGATTGCATCCAAGGTTTCGCTGACGGTCCCAATCTGATTTACTTTGATCAGAATCGAGTTGGCGACAACTTTATCAATCCCTTCCTGGAGAAATTGAACATTCGTGACGAACAGGTCGTCGCCCACGAGTTGAATCTTGCCGCCCAATTCTTTGGTCAGGTTCTGCCAGCCATCCCAATCGCCTTCGGCGAGTCCATCTTCGAGCGAAACGATCGGATAATCTTTCGCCCACTTCGCCCAGAATCTCACCATTTCATCGGAACTCTTGGCTGACTTGTCTGATTTTTTGAAAACGTACTTGCCATCCTGATAGAACTCGCTGGCCGCGGGATCGAGCGCGATCGCGATCTCTTCCCCTGGCTTGTATCCGGCCTGTTGAATCGCCTCCAGCACAACTTCAATCGCTTCGACGTTCGACTTGACCGAAGGCGCAAATCCTCCTTCGTCGCCGACAGCCGTGTTGTAGCCTCGCTTCTTCAGCACTCCTTTGAGCGTGTGAAAAACTTCAACGCCCCAGCGAAGCGCCTCAGAAAATGAAGGCGCTCCCACGGGCATGACCATAAATTCCTGGAAGTCGACATTGTTGTCGGCGTGGGCGCCGCCGTTGAGAATATTCATCATCGGCGTGGGGAGAGTGTTTGCGCCGGCGCCGCCCAAGTAGCGGTAGAGTGGCAAGCCATATTCCGCCGCGGCCGCGCGTGCGGCCGCCATTGAGACGGCGAGTATCGCATTCGCTCCCAGCCGGCCCTTAGTTTCGGTGCCATCTAACTCAATCATCTTTTGATCGAGCGCGCGCTGATCGGAGGCGTCCCAGTTCGCCAACGCATCCGCAATTTCTCCATTCACATTCTCGACGGCTTTAA
>JAOAPI010000068.1 GCA_025462865.1 Candidatus Sulfotelmatobacter sp.
TGGCAGCCAAAGCACAATGGAGGCTCATCCGGGGACATGCGCCGGCCGAGCGCAGTCTCGATGCGGCTAGGCGCAAACTGAGTCCTTCCCGTAGTCAAGTCCAATCCGTTTAGTTGCCTGTAGTAGCTCACCCGGCTCTCAAAATAGATTCCGTTCTGCTGATACAGAAAAGTATCCCCGAATTGTCGGTCCCCGAATACCCAGCTTACGGCCGCTGAGGCGGACTTTTGGCCGTTGGTGGTCGAATACTCTGCCCCGGTCGCCGTCTGGGAGAGTAAGTAATCGTAGGACCCGGTGCGAAAGTGCAGTGTGTGGGGAATATTTGTGAACGCATCTGCCGTTGCCGGTTTCACGGCATGGGCCATAGGCGTATTCTTCTGCGTCTCAACTATATGCTGATGGCAGCGTGCACAAGTTTCCGAGCCTACATACTGATCGCGCGCGGGAGTTCCCTTGGTCGGCCACCAACCGGGATCGATCAGCCGAATTTCAGTTGCAGTACTGACTTCGTGGCTCTTACTCGACGCCGACTCTGCGGATATTCGGAAGGCGCGAGGCGTCACTAAAATGATCAAAAGCAGGACGCCTAGAACCGAGACAGACCTCAACATATTTGGGATCATCTATTTTAGTCTGATTACCTCAACGGCGGCTAGCAACTCAAGCTACAGTTGGAGGGAAATCAGCGGTTCGCGGTCGCTGGGGAGGCGAAAGGGTGCGGCTTGAGCGGCGGAGGCAGCGGGACGCGAGCAGTGATCCCCTTGCCCTCCGTGATCGTGTAGATGAAATCGGCGTCGACATCGCGCAGCAGTCCGCAATTTATGAAGAGTTAACTAGCCTGCTACGGCTACACTATGCCGGCGAAGACCTCTAAACCTACTGGCCCAAATTCCGCTTGCTCCTGCCCCGTTTCTAGTGCAGAATTGCCCTGCTTCCCCGCCGGAGGGCTCCTTTGCGTCGACAATTCGATCTTCATCACGTACTGGCGGTAGTGTCTCTGCTCGCTGTTGCTCAAACTGCAGAAGCTCAAACCGCTCCGCCTCCTGGGCCAAATTCAGACACGACTTACCACCAGCTGCGAAACATCGGCCTGGGCAGCGAAACCGTAACGGTCAAAGATTTTGAACTCAAGCGCGATGCCGCGACCTTTCACCTGAACGGGTACGTGTGCTTCGTCGCTCCGGTGAATGGCAAGGTCACTGGCGGCGTGTTCGTGGGTGACGGGAACATGGTGCTCGAGCCGCCCATTCCAATCGAGAAGTCCTCGCTGAAGCTGCTTACGAAATCGGATAAATTCGTCGAGCAATACGAACATCTGGTGTTGCGCTTCACGGATTCGACCTACGAAGAAATCAAGAAGGCAGGAACGCCAGGCGGAAGCTGCGACACGGGCTTGCTGCACGATTCCCAGAATGCGATGCGGCACAGTCATTTTATGAAGTACAACCTTGACGCTCGCATCCTCCAGGACGTACTTAGCACAGATCCGGGCGGGCTGTTTGTAGCTTTCGTTCACGGGAAGAAATACAACGGCAAAGAGCTCTACTTCGTTGATCCGCACGGCGCACCAGAGCTTATCCACCCAGTCGATCCCGAAGAGATCGAGTTTCTTACCTATGACGAAAACAGGTTGGGCACCTGGGCAGCATTTCATTTCTCGGGGGAATACAAAAACGGAAGCGCCACCGGCAAGCAGCAGAACTACTCGTATCAAATCACCCATCAGCAGCTGGACACCACGATTGAGAAGAATGCGCATCTGAACGGCAAGGCAACGACCACGCTGGTTTCCCTTGTGGGTGGATTGCGGGTTATCCCATTGGATTTGTATCGGACACTGCGTGTCCAGAGTGTGACTGATGAGAAGCAGCAGCCGCTTTCTTTCATTCAGGAGGATAAAAATGACGATGCGAATTTCTGGGTGATCCTGCCCCGGGCTCTCGGATTGGGAGAGAAGTACTCGATTACCACCACTTACGACGGCAAGGACGCAGTCGAGAATAAGGGTAGTGGAAATTACTATCCTGTGGCGCGCGGAGACTGGTATCCGAATAACGTGGCCGGGGGTTGGGCGCAGTATGTGCCCTATGACATGACGTTCAGGATTCCGAAAGGCATGAAGATGGCGGCCACTGGTATCCAGGTCAGTGAGAGCAGCGATGGTGGGCAGAGTGTGACAGTTTGGAAGAGTGCGGTTCCGCAAGCGTTTGCGGGCTTCAACTTTGGCCGTTTCAAGATGGAAGAGGCCAAACTCAACTCGCCTGAATATCTCGTGCAAGCTTACGTCAATGAAGAACCGCCGGACGACATCAAGTACCTGCTCGAGAAAGTCAATCAGGACAGCGGTAACCGGCGTGATAGGGATAACCCCGCAGGCGTGGGTGCACCCCAGATGGTGCCCGGGATGGGTCACCACGGCTCCCAATATGCGGTTGCGCTGGGTAACATGTCCACAACGCCTCTTCTGCAGAAGGCTTTGGCTGAGGCCCAGCTTGCCGTGCAGCTTTATTCAGACTATTTTGGCCCCGCGCCTTTCAAGCAATTGGCGGTCACGCAGCAGTGGGCGTGCAATTACGGAGAGGCCCTGCCCGGATTGGTGTATCTCCCGCTCTGCTACTATTACGACCCCGGAGTGCGCCACCAGTTTCATATGGATTATCGTGATTTCGGCTATTGGAAGGTTGTTGCCCCACACGAGGTGGCGCATCAGTGGTGGGCCTATACAGTGGGCTTGGATTCATACCGCGACAGGTGGATGGGCGAAGGGTTTGCCGACATGTCGGCGTCCCTGTACATCCAGTTGATCGAAAAGAACCCGAAAAGGTTTATCGAATTCTGGGATGACGAGCGCACGCTTCTCCTCGAGCGGAACAATATGGGGTTTCGCGCTAACGATGCCGGGCCCCTAACTATGGGCTATCGTGTGAGTAACGACAGGACCGGGTTTGACGTCTCTCGCAAGCTGATCTATCCCAAAGGCGCGTACATCCTGCACATGCTTCGCATGATGATGTGGACCGCTCAGAGCGGCGACCAGAACTTCAAGGACATGATGCACGATTTCGTGCAGAGCTACGCCGGGCATGCCGCCACGACCGAAGACTTCAAAGCCATCGTCGAAAAACACATGACGCCGGATATGCAGCGCATTGGCAAGGGCAAGATGGACTGGTTCTTTGACGAATATGTTTACGGGACAGCTCTGCCAACTTACAAACTGGACTCCAGCTTTGGTAAGGATAGCGAGGGAGATGTTGTCCTTTCGATGAAATTAACACAGTTTGGCGTGGACGAGCGGTTTCGGATGCTGGTCCCTCTTTATCTCGAATTCGCCGACGGGCGTATTGCTAATTTCGGGCGTGTGACTATGGTCGGGAACACGTCGCAGGAAGGTAAAATTCCACTCAAAGGACTTAAAGACATACCGCGCCGTGCCATAGTCAACTACTACGACGACGTGCTCGCGTCCTCCAACTAGTTCGAGGCTTTTGCGAGGAATCCAAGGGTTCATTTGGGGGAAGAAATATCTGGTGGAATGCGGGGACGGACGGGACGTTCTGAGGTTTGTTTGTTCTCGGGAAGTGGGGTACGTCCCGTCTGTTCCCTTCTGTCCACAGCTCAAGGAAAAGGCTCAGGATTTGTTCCCTGGACCAGGCTATTGAGGACCTTTTACTGAAGCTGTGGAAGCTTCAGTGTACGGAATATTCACAGAGCCCATTAATCCTGTGGGAAGATCTTTGATCAGCACCCGTACGAGACTCATCCCTGGTGTTGGGACGAGCGAAACCACGCGCGCGAAACCGTGTTCTGCTTGGACTTCGGCGAACTGCTTCTGGGTGAGCTTTTCGTCGATCGTGTCTTGCAACAAGCGTAGCGGTTTACCTGATTTGTCGAACGAGCATAAGCCAACCTTCAGCCTAACGTGCTCAGTGCCATCGGCTTCCGGCGTGAACGTTATCGTGCCAGGTTCGACGGCGACGAAATACCTCACCTTCTCGGGTTCCTGGAATGCCTTGGCAACCATCAGTACGGACGTGGAGCTCAGAACATCCTGGCAAGCAGCCTGTTCAAATTGCTTCTCGGTGTATTTCGGATCTACCTTCTCGTCGGAGCTATGAGCAAAGTAGCCTTGTCGATATTCGAGATGAATGCCAGGTTGCTTACTTTTTATTATGACCTTATGAAATTCTCCTTGCCATGCGCCCGAGTTCGGATAATAGGCAATTTCATAAAAAAAGCTGCTGTCGTCGACCATCTTTTTCACGCAATCGCTCAAAAAATTATCGTAGATACAAATTTCACCACCCGTTTGGTCGGCTAGCAACTGCATAGCTACTTGGTTGGTGAAATTAATGTCCTGCAACCCGCCAGGATCCGTCGGATAAACCGCAATCCTTGCGTCTGCTAATGCGCTAGCCAAGTCATTGACGTCCTTCCAATCAATGCCGGGTGACGAGAATCGAATGTCGCTCGTAGCAGCGTCTCGATTGAACCACGTAGGAAAACTCGAAGCCACCCACAATAGGTTCTTGCGACCGGGATAACCCGCAGCATGGCGAGCGATTGCGCGCACCGCTTCTATTGTGTTCTGAGTGCGTGTCCACCCGACTAGGAAAAAAGTATCACGCTGAAAGTTCCGAACCGTATCCATCAGGGAGTCAGGACTGCGATCGAGTGCGCTTTGCTCGGAAAACATCGAGGCAGCATCCGGATCGCCAGGCGAGGACTCCGGTCCGGTCGCCTGAGAAGCGACAGGAATTTTCTCCAGAGTGGCTCGTAAGAGCTTTGGATCCGTGGTGAAACTCTGAAGCATTTCCAGGCGCCTGCCCAGCAGGTACACAGCCGTTGGAACATCGTCTGGTATCGAAGAAAGCATTTTGACCAGTTGCTGCCGAACTTGCATGAGCGACGTTCGATCGGTGTTCAGCGCGTCCAGCAAGATAATTGTCGGGGGTACCGGCACCCTGTTCATCGTTATTAGGTTCGTGTACACCCCCGGCGCCGTCTTTGGTTTGCCTGGATCTAGAGCAGCAAGTTCTGCAACACTCGTGGCGCGAAACGCACCGATTTTTTGGAGGTACTTTTCTCGCCGCGGCTTGATTTGCTCAAAGACTTCGAAGTTATCGGGTTTCAGATCGCGCAAGCTGTTGCCTTTGCCACCTTTCGCGACCACGTCAATCGTAACCATGCGTGTTGCAACTTTGAAAGTGGTGATCGGCTCACTCTCATGGCTGGGTGAAGCTGAAGCCGCAGGAGCTTGTTGGCCTTTGGCCCAATCTCCAACACCAAAAGCTATGCAAACTGCAGCGACGAACGGAAGGGCTCGGTTGTATCGACGCAAAAAGCCTCCTAACGCGAAGGGAAGCAATGCAATTGTGCACTGGTTCTGAGGCAGGCGCAAGGAGAATTCACTCCCTAGGTCCTGGGATTGCTCAACAGTCATGCGATGCGGGAGCAACGAGAGTTATGCAGGAGTGAATGATAAATCTCCATTTCACTCATTCACCTGTCATCTCAGACAATGCACTGCTAGCCAATTGCGGAATTGGAGGCCCCTCCCGCTCTTACTTGGACTTCAGCTTCGCCAATGTATCCTTCACCCGAGGCGCCAAGGGAGAGTCAGGCGCTTCCTTCAAGTACTCTTCATATTCCTTAGCTATTTCCCCGTCCTGGCCTTTTCCGGTAAGCGCCTGGGCCACGATCAAGTGTGAAATGGCGAACTGCTTGTGGTTGGGAAGAGAAGGCACTTTGCGCGCATTGGCGAGAGCGAGATCGGTCTCGCCGTTTTGCAGCTGAACGTTGGCGAGCGCGG
>JAOAPI010000077.1 GCA_025462865.1 Candidatus Sulfotelmatobacter sp.
CCCCTCGCACCCCTACCACTCCACCACACGGACTGTTTGAAGCGGGACGCCAGATTGATTGGGCATTTGTCCGAGGACGCGTGCGGGCGTCCTCCGGCCAAGTGCATCGCCGGGTCAAAGCATCGGACCACTACCCTATCTCCTTCATGCTGACTGGATAGAACCTGTCCGAGCACGCTACCGGTTCCGTCGGCACGGGCGAGTTGGGAGGATGAGGATGGTTCCGGCCGGGTCTCTTGTGCGCTCGGACCCGCACGGTTGGGAGTTGAGGAAGTCACGCCGGAACCGGAGAGCTCTCCACGGCGACTTCCATGGCGGCGAAGCAAACGTCTTCACGAACTACGCTTTCGAAACGGTTGACGCTTGGATTATGCCGCGCGAGAGACCGCGCCGCGATTGACCAGTAGTTCAAATATGGTGCCAAGGGCCCCCGGTCCCCTGGAGCTGCGATAGAACACCCGCAATTCGTCGGGTTGCTCTTCAGCCGACGTCTTCACTATCGAAAATGACGTACGATTGATCAGGTTTGGATTGCGCCATACGATTTCCATGAAAGCTTACCTTCCTTAAGAAGAGTAGTACTTGCAACGCTCGTTCTTCCGAAGTGTCAATACCGTGACACTTTGCCAGACAGTCACTTCGTGATCTCTCTGACGTTGACCACACCCTTCTCCTCTGCACTCGAACTTCCATTCGATCTTTTCCAGCACGAAGTCGGAACGGATGCTTCGTTCAAATAAAACACCCATTTAGTCAGTCCGACCCTCAAGTTGAGAGGACTGACCACATGGCGGCTGGATATTTACCGTGAGACCGTAGCGTTTCGTTCCGTGCAAAAACATTTGGCGACTCGGTTGCTCTTACGTTTGAATCCGAAAGCGAGGGGCTGCAGCCCTTGTCCATCGGGCGCCCTCCCCAAAACGCGCCTGCGGCCCCGCGCTTACGGTTTTGTGCATTCGGCGGTAAAGAACCGCCACAACAGGGAGAGGCATTATGGCTTCGCTTGCTGTAATTACAAACACCAACTCGAGCTTGATCTCCGCTATACGTAACCTGATCTGCCCGCTTTGCGGAGCAAGCATGATGGGATTTCGTTGTCTCGGATACTGTCGCAGCGACTGGCGTCAGGACTGGGAGCGGGCGATCTGCGCTGGATCGAAGAGTGAAAGACCTCGTTCTGGGAAATCGTGCGCAAAGCATCGACTGTAGACAAACCGGCTCGCGCCCACGGCACTGTTGTCTCGGCTGACCTCGTACTTGAACGCGCCGGCATTGGCGAGGCCAATGCTCTGGCAAGCTTCATCAAGGAAGGACAAGAAACGTGAAGCGGCGTGCGCAGGTAGCCATCTGTTGTGGGATTGTCGCAGCCTCGATAGTCGGCGAACTCTCCGCCGATACCCCGCCAACTACATATCAGCTCCCCTCGAACTCAGCAGTCATTGGCTACCTTCTTCAATCGGTGAACTGGTATCGCCATATGTACGCCGAACGGCAGGTCGCCAACGAACCGGCGGACTTCATGTTTCTCGATGACAATCAAGCGATCGAACGGCAGATTGTGAAGCTTTCGTTCGAGTTCGCCAAGGCGGATGTGGTGGTGGGAACGAGCGCCGCTTCCCCACACGGCGGAACTACATCCACAGATCCTCCTCCTGCTGACCTTGCCCACTTTATCGAACTAAAGAAGCGAATTGATGAACTAAGTCAGCAAGCGACGGAGGAGATCAAAAATCTCGACAAAAAGCTGAACGCCGCTAGCCGGGCGGATCGTGGGAAGTTGAAAGCTGCTGAGGAAGACGCTCAAACTCGATTGCATCTCCTGGATGCAGTTACGCAAGGCCTCAATGATCTAGTCGAGTTTGTTCAGAATCCCACTGAAGCACGCGCCCAAAGCGGACATTTGGATTCCATCATCGACGATCTCGCACAATCGATACCGGAAATGAACGGCGAGTCAGTTCCCTCCGCGACAGCACGCCTGCAGGAGGCAAACCCCAGAATCGCGGGTAGTGACGCAGGCATCCTCGTTCTTGTGTCGAATGTATCAGCGATGAGCCGTAAGCTTCATGTGGTTGATGAAAAGATGCGTCTCAGTAACAACTTGACATTGTCCGCGGAGAATCTGCGGATCCCCCTGGCCGCTTTCGTCACTCGGCTTATTCAGAGTGTTGCGATAATCGACTTGCAGAGCAACGATCTTCCATCCTTGCGCGAACAGAAGTCGCACCTCGACGCAGTTACTCTCGAACTCAAGGGGCTATCCCCGGCAATCGTGGCGCTCGATAAACAAAAGGTTTTGCTTGCCGAGTACAAATCAAATGTGTTGCGCTTGCGAACGGACGTAGCTGGCCAGTACAGGCAGGCGTGGAAAGAGTTGATGATCCGACTTTTCATCGTTGCGTTGATCATAGGTTTGCTACTTGCGATCGGCAACGTTTCGCGCCGGCTCGCACTGCGACGTGTTCAAGATCCAAATCGGCAACGACTCATAGGCATGATCCACCAATTTCTTACTCTATTGGCCATTGCAGTCGTCATATTGTTCGTCCTTGCTTCTGACCTGAAATCTGTCGCAACCTACCTTGGACTTCTCAGCGCCGGGCTCTTGCTCGCATTGCAAAACGTCATCCCCGCCAGTCTCGGCGCTCTCCTCCTGGTTGGGAAGCGCGGAATCAGAATCGGTGACCGAGTACAGGTCTCCGGCGTTACCGGTGATGTCTTCAATATGGGCCTGCTGCAATTCCAATTGAAAGAGTTCGATGTACAGAAGCAGCGGTATACCGGCCACGTGGCGACCTTTTCGAATTCCTTGGTCTTCCTGTCACCCGCAATTGCTTTGCTGAAGTTAAATTCAACTCTTGAGAATGCGTCCAAGCCCACAGCGAACAAAGCGGGAACAGGAGCGGATTTGGAGAGGCGTGGGTCGCCCTCCGGAACACAGATCTAAGAATTAGTTCTTAAAACGCTGAACATCAGGAAACGCAAGCCCAGATCGCTCAGTTCGAGTCATTCCGATGACTTCGGCTCTCGTGTCAGGGTAATGACTCTCGGCAATGTTGAGTTTCGCTCGTTTCCCATGCGATGGCGCCTATCGCCTACCGGGCTCGCGGTTCGCTGAAGGAATTTCTTCAGGCTTTTACGACTAGGCTGCAGAACTCGATTCCAGTCTCGCCATGGCACCAGCGATGCAGTAAGCTCCTGGATTTCGCCGCGCCTCGGCCCAGCGATACGTCTTTGCCATGGGATTTCCGCGCCCTGTCACGCGGATTTTCGAACCGCCAATGGAAACTCCAGCAGCTTGCCGCGTTTGTCTGGCGGCAGCCACTTTGCAACCTTGCGAAAACTTTGCGGAATATAGAATTCGATCACTTTTGCCATACATCCTCCGAAGAATTCCTTTGATTGGTGCAACCGGAGAAGAAGCACGCGGGATTCCAAAGCGATTTTCGGGCGGGCAAGTCACTTGAGGAGCCTTGCACCACTTGTGTCGTCCTGTTTGCGCGTAAATGACGGAGAGTCCGGCGATATGCGTTTTGGCAGGCTACGTGCTTTTGCTCTTGTGGAATGAGAAACAGGACACTGGAAGCGGCCGTAGAGAAGAATAAATGCCGTGAGGTGGTCGACCACCAAAGCGCACCTCGGAAATTGCAGGACGTTCTGTCACTCCGCTTACCGTCTTTTTATCGTTGTGCCTTCCGACTGTTGGGGAATGCGGCTGACGCAGAGGATGCAGTGCAGGAGGCCCTCGTATCCGCTTACAAACATATAGACCAGTTTAGGGGGCAGTCTCAGATCTCCACTTGGTTGACGGCGATTGTCCGCAACTGCGCTCTGATGCAATTGCGCAAACGACCACGCCACATTCATTTCTCGTTGGACGAACCGTTCGGAGAGAAACAACCGCGCTCTCTATGGGAAGCACTCGCGGACCAGCGGCCCAGTCCGGAAGAGGAGTTTCGGAAGTCCGAACTAACGGCGCATTTGCGACAATGCACAAAACTGCTGTCACCTACCTTACGAAGAACATTTCAGCTGCGTGTCGTGGATGGTCTCTCAACCTTTGACACAGCCCAAATCCTGGGATTGCCACACGGAACGGTCAAGGCGCAACTGTCGCGCGCGCGAGCAAAAATTGCGCGGCACATGCGGCCAGTGCTTGCACCACGTCGTCGTAGATCTTAGCGGCGGCACAAGTAGTTCGACCTCGCTGATGTTAACGGACAACCCGCACCCTACGACGCGTCCAGCACAGACAGCGACCTTCACAGAATAGGGCGCGCCCACTCCTCAACGGTGTCGCGCGTCGAGTTGTCATCGATCACTGTCAACACACTTGACACAGATTCGTCGCCTCACGGCGTTGAACATTCATCAAGTTGCGAACTTTTTGGTTTGGCATCTCTGTTGCTCTTATGACCCGCATAGAGGTTTTTGTTGAAACGCTCATATCTCAATCTCGTTGCCGCATTCTGCACGGCGGTAGTTCTTTCCCTTCCGGCGTTAAGCCAGATCCCTGAAGCTGCGCTTCGGACAGCAACCATCATGGGCACCGTCACCGATACCAACGGCGATGTGATCCCGCACGCGACGGTCGTCCTTAAAGAAGTTGAAGGCAATGACCCTCGTACGATCGTGACAAGCGAACACGGGATGTTCGAGTTTCGTGATGTGACACCGGGCATTACCTATCAGCTCAGCATTAGCGCCAATGATTTTGGAGACTGGACATCTACTCCGATCACACTGAATCCGGAACAGTTCAAAATTGTGAGCGGCATCCAACTGCGAATTGCAACCGAGAGCACCACTGTGGATGTGCATTACGACCCTGTCGAGGTGGCGACTGAGCAGTTCAAGGCCGAGGAAAAGCAACGCGTCTTTGGAATCATTCCGAATTTTTATGTCTCCTATGAGAAGGATCCTGCTCCGCTCACAGCGAAGATGAAATTCAAGCTGGCCCTCAAAGTGTCAACCGATCCAGTTACTGCTGTGGGAGTGTTCATTGTGGCCAGCGCCAAGCAGGCAGGAGACACTCCGAATTTTGGGCAAGGTTGGGGAGCGTATGGAAAACGGCTAGGCGTAACCGCTGCCGATGGCTTCTCGGACATCATGATCGGTGGCGCCATCCTGCCATCATTATTGCATCAGGACCCGCGCTACTTTTATCAAGGGACTGGCACGACCGGCTCTCGAGTTCGTCACTCAATGTTTAGTCCTTTCGTCGCCCGCGGCGACAATGGAAAGTGGCAGCCGAACTATTCAAGCCTCGGCGGCGACTTGGCGGCCTCGGCCCTCGCGAATCTCTACTATCCGAGATCCGATCGAGGCGCCGGGGTGGTGTTCGGAAATTTTGCGATCGGCACCGCGGAACGGATTGGCGCAAACGTGGCCCAGGAGTTCCTTCTCGGTAGATTCACCCGAAAAGGCGGCCGCCTCAAAGGCAACAAGTAGGAGAAATTCTCGGTCGTCAGGGAGAATGGCGGATGTCGGGTTTGGACGAAAGCGACCCGAAAAAGATGAAGCCTCAAGGCACCATGGGTAACCCTTGAGGAGAAAGAGATAGGAACTCGGGCGAGCGCCATGCGTTCCTGCAGTGGCGTTCATGGTGCGGAGCCGGATACGTACCGAATAGACAATTCTTGAGTATTCCGTTCCGCAGCGAATTGGTTCATTACACCGTGTGAGCTTCCCACGGCGATGAGGATTCGGGATAGTTTCCGTATGGCCGACAATCAGCGAACTGGCGGAGTTTCCGGAAGCAAGGGCGCGTTCTCGGTATCGGTCGGACCGAATCACTGTGTCTGAAACGCGTGAATCACGTTGTCGAAAACCCTTTTAGCAAAGCCTTTATCAAGAGGAGCGTGACCCTGCAACCATCGGAAGAACAGGGGACCACTAAGCATATCGATCAACAATTCTGGATCGGTCGTCGGCTTCAGTTCTCCTAAGGCGATAGAGTCTTCAATGATGGCACGTTGGATCTGACGCCTTTGGTTGACATATCTCTCTAAAAACATCCGTCGGAGTCGCTGGTCCTCATGAATGCCGGTAAGGACGCGTGCCATAACCGTACCCTCTTTAGAGGCCAGGAACTCTCGGAGGTCCGGGGTTTTTCATCCTGAAAACCGACGCCCAGGGAAATGTAGGTACATGTATGACATGCGGACAAGCGACGGATACTAGTGTGCAAGCACTCGACCTGCAGGCGTACGATGCCACCTTTGAACGGGCTAATTCAGCGCTGAGTTTCCCATGGACGAATATGCGCGCAAAGACAATATCCGTTACCGCAATATCACTTTTTCCATAACATAAAAAGTCCAAAACTAAATCTCGTGGCTGCGCGGAACTATTGTTTGAATCTCATTCCTAAAACAAATATCGACAACAGACGGAAAGATAGAAAGTTTAATCCTGACGCGTAATCCTGACGCGACCGGTCACGGCCACGTTCGGCGGAGGTTACAGGACCTGAGCATACCGGGAGTGCAATCTGATGCGCCCGACAAGGTCTGGCGTCGTCGCGATAACAACGTAGTGAACTCTCATTCAAAAGTTTTCCGCGTCCACTGGACAGTCAGCGTCGCATAGTGGGCACGATAGCTGTCTAGTGTTCTTCGGCAGCTGAAGATGACCCTTGCAGAGATTGGAACTCGCGCATGTGCTGCTCAGCCGCGGCGGTTTTTCCTTGTTTGCGATAAAGACCCGCCAAGCCAAAATGCGCCTGAGCCGCAAGTGAGCCTTCCTTTTCGATACTCAATAATTCCGCCCAGGACTTCTCAGCGGAGACGGCATCCCCTTCTAGAGCGGCCGCCTTGCCAAGAGCATAAAGAGTTTCGGGCATTTGCGGCTGCAGATGGTTTGCGCGCTCCAACTCACCGCGTGCCTCGCGCGCCTTACCCTGCTGGAGCAAGGCGTCTCCTAATCGATAGGCGGCTTCCGCATTTCCAGGCTGCAGTTTGGTCTCGGCACGAAAATGTTCTTCCGCCTGCGGCCAGCGCGAAGTCATGGCAAAAACTTGCCCCAGTTCGAGGTGAAGATTGGGAGTATCAGGGCGAAGCCGGATCGCCTCAAGATATTGTTTTTCCGCTTCAGCCATTTGCCGGAGAACAAAATAATTCTCAGCCAGCGATTGATGGGCTCGGGCGGAATCAGGATAGCCGGCCAGCAAAGTGTCAATTGACTGTTTCGAAAGCAAACCGCTGGCGTGACCCAGATAGTACAGCAGGTCTGGATCATTCGGTCGCTTCTGCAATGCGGCTTGCAGATTGATAATAGCTTCGCTGAATTGTCCAGCTTCTACTTGGGCGATTCCGAGCGCGGCCTGGTCCTGGGCTTGCTTTAGTTGCGGAATCGCCTCAGCCGCGTAACCCTGTGCTAGCAGCGCATAGCCTAGCAACTGATGCGCGGGAACCAGAGTGGAGTCCAGTTCCACAGCACGTTTCAAGGATGCAGCCGCGGCTACATAGTTGCGCTGCTCGAGATAAGCCTGTCCGAGACTGACAAAACCGCCGGCAAATTTCGGCTCAAGTTCGGTCACCTGACGAAATTCAGCTGCTGCAGCATCGAAGCGATGTTGGCTTTCGGCCTGACGCCCAGCTTCCATATGTTGAGTGGCTTCCTGCGAAGTCATCTGCAATGCCAGCCACAGGATCAAAATAGATCGGATCACGGCCGCTCCGGTTCACGGATTTCAAGAAATTGATTCACGGAAACATTATTTAAAACCTGATGCGTTCCCGAGGGCCAGAACACTTCGACCTTTACAGTCTTGCCGACGCCCAAGCCGAAATGCAGGCGTTTGTCGTTGGCGGATTCGTAACTGCCGGCAGTGGTCGCGAAACGCGTTTGTCCGTTTACTTGCACGCGAGCTCCGAGGCCGTCGCGGTTACTGCGGGTTCCGCGCAACGTGATGGTCAGCCAGCTGGCGCTTCCGCCGCGATTGCGAAAGATCTGCGGACGCGCGCCCGGAACAGTGGTCACAACATCAATCCAGCCATCGTTGTTGAGATCGCCGAAAGCGGCTCCGCGTCCCGAAACCAGCGTATCGCTTCCCGAATCAACTCGCTCGAATCTTCCATTGTGATTCAACGCCAACAATGTTGGTTCGAGGTAGTGCAGCGAAGGATCAATTTTTTCTACGTTATCGAGGACGTGTCCTTGAATTACAAACAGATCCTTTAGTCCGTTATTGTCGAAATCTTCCAGCCCCACGCCCCATCCCGAAGTTACACCGGAGAGCATCGTGACTCCTGTTTGCAAGCCGCGGTCGCTGAACGAGCCGTTGCCATCGTTGTGAAAGACCGCATAGGTTTGACGCGGCAGCGTGGTCACGATGACATCGGGCCGGCCGTCATTATCGTAATCTTGAAACACAACGCCCATGCCGGAGAGCGGCCCACCGTCCAAGGATAGCGCGGCGCCTGCTTCCAAACCGACTTCGTTGAACGTGCCGTTGCCGTTATTGTGGAACAGATACTGCTGCATGCCATCGTTGGCGACGAAGATATCGGTCAATCCATCGCTGTCATAATCCGCGAACGCCACGCCCAAGCCATGCCCTTTCTTGGCGGCAATCCCTGAGCGCTGGCTCACATCCTCAAAGGTCCCATCCCCGCGATTGTGGTAAAGAATGTTGGTAGTGCGGGGAAATTCTCCAGGGGGACAATAGGTGTGAAAATTGCCGCCGCAGTCTTTGCTGTGTGCGGTGTCCCACTCCATATAGCGGGTGACAAACAAGTCCAGTTTTCCGTCGTTGTCGTAGTCGAAAAATCCAGCCGACACCGACCAGCCACCGCCCGCGACGCCTGCCTTCGCCGTCACATCGGTGAAAGTGCCGTCGCCGTTGTTGTGGTACAGGACATTCTTGCCGTAGCTGGTAACGTAGAGATCGGGATAGCCGTCATTGTCGTAGTCGCCCACAGCTACTCCCATGCCGTAGTTTCCGTCTCCGGCGTTGGCCAAGCCGGCCTGTTCGGTTACGTCGGTGAAGGTGCCATCGCGGTTCTGCCGGTAGAGCCGATTCCAGTAGCGCAGATCATGTCGCTCGAAGTCTTCCGGCGCGTGCATGGGACTATTGATGCGACCGCCGTTTACAAAGAATATGTCGAGCAATCCGTCGTTGTTGTAGTCGAGAAGAGCGACGCCGCCGGGCATGGTTTCAATTAAATACTTCTGCGGCGTGGGAGAATTTTGCAGCGTGAAGTCCACACCACGCGGCAGATCCATTACGAAAATTGGCGCGCTGGTTGCGGCAAGGGAGCCGATGAAAACCGACACAACAGCGATTTGGGAAAGACGGCTTAACATCCCGTTGTCTACTCGTGGGCGGTTCGTAAAATCCAGGTCGGCGTCACGGACGATTACCGACCATTTGCCCTAGAACAAAAATTTCATCGCGAACTGAACTAACCGCGGGTTGGTCCCCTGGGCGGTGGCCGTTACCGAGCCAAAGTTTACATTGTTCGCGATGCAGCACGTCGTATTGGGCGGAGCAAACTGAGTTCGGTTGAAGAGATTGAAAACCTCCACTCGGAATTCGAAACCGAAGCGTTCATACGGATCCGTCGAAATTTTCTTGAACAGAGCAAAGTCGAAGTTGTTCACTCCATCGGCGCGCAACGTGGGATCGACTCGCGGCTCATTGCCGAAAGTGAAGTCAGAGGGCGCAGTGAAGCAAGAGGTATTGAACCATTGATTCAACCTCGATTGACCCGCGATTGATCTCTCGCACCCTTGGACTACATTCGGACGTGATCCGGTGCCAAATAAGGTAGAGTCGTTAGCTTGACCATTGCGGAAGACGAGAGGGAATCCTCTCTGGAAGGTGATCACGCCATCAACTCCCCATCCTCCGACGATAAGATTACGCCGGTCCCCCACACCGCCAAGAAATCTTTTGCCTTGTCCGAACGGCAAGTCGAGAACGTAACTGACGACCAGACGCTGAGGGACGTCCTGCGAAGATAATGAGCGTTCACCGCGCAGGTTGTTGTTGTCCTGAAGGCCTCCGACGCTGGTTTCCAGCCAGGAGGTAAGCGTGTCGGTGTTACTGATGAGCTTGGCATTGGTGTAAGCCACCAGCAGCGATCCGGCGCCAGTGAATCGCCGTTGCGCCGTGATCTGTAATGAGTGATAGGTGCTATCGAAGGATCCCTGGCCAGCGAGTTCAACGCTGGTGTATTGCGGGTATGGTCGCAGAAGTTGCCCTTCGGTGGTAGTGGGGGCAGCGAGCGCGAGGGCTTGACCATTCACAAAGAATGGGTTGGGCACGGAGTCGAGCAAGGTTACCGCAGACCGTCCACCCGCGGCGTACTGCGCGGCGGCTTGCGACAGTAAGGCATCAGAAATTTGATTGATTTGTTGCGCATATTGCGCGAGATGGGTGCCTTTCGATCCTACATAGGCAATTGAAAGGAGAAATCCAGCGGGAAGCTGTCTCTCGATATTCAAGTTCCACTGCTGCACGTACCCTGCGGGATGGCGCGCGCGATCGACCTCCGTAATCGATTGCACGACCTGCGTAAGGAACTGTTGTGTTCCCGCATTTCCCAGGCTGCGCCCGGGCGGCGGCGAAATGCCATTAGGGAAGGGAATCGAAATTGAGTTGAACGGATGCGTGCCGTCGACCGTTCCCGTGTATGTCGTGCCCGCTGCGTTCACCATGTCGTTGAGGGGATTCACGGCAAACGAGACATAGTTCGGGATCCAGAGAATTCCGTATCCGCTCCGAACAACTGTTTGCTGGCCAATCCCGTAGGCAAAACCGATCCGCGGAGCGAAGTTATCTTTCGCCATTGAAATATTATTCCGCGTGCCCTGTGGAATCAGAAACGCATCGCCCTTCACCGTCGGTGAGCCCGCAGGAAGAAACGCGTTGAGATAGCTGGCCGCGTTCGGATCGAAATATGAGAGTCGATTCAAACGTTCCGACCACGGACCCTGAAGTTCATATCTCAGCCCCAGATTCAGCGTAAGGTGATTACTCACGCGCCAGGTGTCATCGAAAAAAGGCGCCCGATACAGTTGCTTGCCTGCGGTAAAGCCGGGGACCACCGCCTGAGCAAAGAAATGATTCTCAAAATTGCTGAAGTTATCCGCATAGCCCAGCAGAAAGTCAGCAAACGGGAAGCCACTGAAACAGGCTTGACTGGGAGCGCAGAAATCGAAAGCTCCACTCGCCACGTTGGTCTGAGCATAATTATCGTAGCCGACTTCGAATTGAAAGCCGAATCGATACCGATGATGTCCGCGCATCAGAGTAATGTTTGGACCGAGGTTGTATTGCGTGTTGCGATCTTGAATAAAGCTTTGCCCCTGTGAACACATAATTGCGTCCGTGGTATTGGCTACACAGGGCGTGGGGGGCGTACGCATCAGCGAGGGAACGCTTGCGTTATAGCTCGCGGGCCAACCGATCGATGTCAGATCAAACCCCGCATTTTTCGGCGTGCGGTTGTATTTGAAGCGGCTCACGCTGGCATTGAAGTCGAAAATCGTGTTCGAATTGATGTTGTAGTTGTAGCCGAGCGCGAGTGCGTTCGTGAAATACTTTTCTGAGCACCGATCCGCGCACAGACCGTCGTTCAAAGGATCGATGGGCAGGTCCAGCACAGACCAGTGATTGAAACGGACAAACAGCCTCTGCTTGTCCGTAAGATTCTGGTCCAGGCGCGCGACGAACTGATCGTGGTCCCCGCCGGTCCTTGCGACGGTACTGAAATTGTTGATAGTGCCCGAAGGAGTTACTACGCCAGGACGGTTCGGAAAAGGCCAAAGAGGTAGCAGCGCTTGCGACGTAGTATTGATCCGGTTGGCAGGGACTTTGTTTCCCGGAAAGGCGGTCGGAGTTACATTACTGCCCGGACAAGCTCCCTGAGCATTTACTTGTCCGGCGCAGGGGTCCATAATCGCCACGGCAACGGTCGAAAAATCTCCGTTCCGTTCAGCAGCAGTGGGGACGCTGGCGGTGAACGGCTCTCCAGTGCGAAGACGGAATCCCTCCCAGCTTAGAAACCAAAACGCCCGGTTACGCCCGTCATAGCGCGGAAGGAAAACGGGCCCCCCTATATTCGCGCCAAACTGATTCTGCACCCAGGGTGGTCGTGGCTTGCCCGTTGCATTGAGAAAATAATCATTGGCGTTGAAAATCCGGTTACGGAGATATTCATAGACCTCACCGTGAACGGAGTTAGTTCCGCTTTTCGTGCTGAGATTAGTGACTCCGCCGGCAAATCTCCCCCACTCCGGCCCCAGGTTGCTGGTTTGTACTTTGAATTCCTGGATGGAATCCTGGGTGGGAATGAGCACGGGCAAGTTGATATAGCCGATATTGAGCGGCTGGCCGTCCAGGTACTCCGCACTCTGATTTCCGAACGAGCCGTTCACTTGATAATTGTTCCAGCCAAAGGGGTTGACCCCAACGGGGGTACCCGTGGAACTGCCCTGCGGAATCACTGACGGCGCGAGAACGATCAAATTGAAAACATTTCGCCCGTTGAGCGGCAACTCATTGGCTTTGCGCCGTTCCACAACTGTGCCGACGGTCGCCGATTCGGTATCAAGCGGAGGCTGGGTGCCTTCGACTGTCACACTTTCTAAAGCTGACCCCAAGGTCATTTCAAAATTAATCTCCACAGCGTCTTGCACATGGAGAATGACTCCCGACTGAATCACTGCCTTGAATCCAAGTTTTTCGACTTCGATCCGGTACCTCCCGGGCAGCAGGTCGGAAACGTAATAAGTGCCGGTCTCATTCGTAAGCCCTTGGAATTGCACTCCTGTTTCCGTGTTAATAACAGTGACCGTCGCATCCTTGACCACGGCCTTGTTGGGGTCCGTGATTCGTCCGGCCAAAGAGGCGCTGGCCGACTGCGCGTGGGCAATGCCGCAGAGACAAACGCTCAACAAGAAGTCTCGGATCCTCCGACGCATAGGGGTCTTACTTTACCTCACCAGGCGACTCCGGATTCGTCCATGCGTCCAAGCCAGGCAAGATACAACGGCGTGCCGATGTATACGGCATCCGGGCTGGAGGTGTACCAATCCAGCGTCGATTTCCCGCCACATATTTTGTGATCGTTTTTATCTGGAAAAACGATTACCGCGTGTTGTATGGTGCGCGAAGCAAGCAGTGCCGGCTGACACTGCCGTGTAACGACTTAAGACGCAGAATCTTATGAGTTCTCCGCCGAATGGACGCGCCCTTGCATTGCCCCTGGTATGGAGGAGAGGCCAGGGAGAAGTTGTTGCACTTCCGGGCCCGTCCGCGATTCCGTCGCCCAGCGATGAAGAATTATTAATGGACTTGCAAACCTCTGACGCTAAAGCGTTGGACGTGCTATTCCGCCGGTACTCCCGGCTGGTGTTTGGAATCGCCTCCCGCATCCTGCGCGACTACAGTGAGGCCGAGGAAGTGGTCCAAGAGACCTTCTTCTACGTGTATCGAAAGGCGTCGCTATTTGACTCCGCGAAGGGCGGAGCGAAAGCCTGGATCGTCCAAGTTGCATTCAGCCGAGCGCTCGATAGGAAAGCTCACCTATCAAGACGCGGCTTCTATGATGGTACAGAAATCGAATCTTTGGATGATACTTTAGTGGGAAAGTCAGACGTGGAGCGTGAGATCGGGGCCAAGCTGGATTTTGCACACCTGCAAATCGCCTTCGAGGATTTGACGCTGATGCAGCGCCGCACGCTGGAATTATTCTATTTCGAAGGATTCGAGCTGAAAGAAATCAGCGAAAGACTTCACGAACCTTTTGGCAACGTGCGCCATCACTTCTATCGCGGTTTGGAACGGCTGCGCAAGAGCCCGTCTGTGCAGAGGCTACGGGGAAACGAAAGATGATTCGCGATCGCGGAAGCCTCTACGACCATGATCCCGATGGCCATGAAAAATTCAGGAAGCTGAGTGCGCTGGCAAACTCCGGCACGCTCAGCCCTTTCGAATTGCTGGAACTGGAAGCTCACCTGAGCGCCTGTTACCAGTGCGCTGAAATCCACCGCGAGTACGAGCTCTTGACCACAACGGGGATGCCGTTTCTGGCCAGCGCTCATCCTAGTCTGGAGGAAGATGCAGACTGGGATGATTCGCGAGTGCGGCAGCAACTGTTGATTCGTGTAAGTAAACGACAAAGCGGAGACAGTTCCCTTGAAGACTCCGTTTTTCACAAGAAGGGTCTTTACCCGTACCTTTTCGGCTCTCCCGCCCGACAGTGGATCACTGCGGCGCTTTCCGCGTGTCTATTCGTTACAGTATCGTTAGCCTCCTATCATCTGGGCCGTGCTAGACAAGACAACGCAAAACACGCGTTGCCCTCGATCCAAAAAAAGGTGCAAGAGCTCGCGGCACAGAATAGTTTCGCTGACGATTTGCTGCAGAAGCAGTCCGCGAGAATCATTCAGGTTGAGGAGCGAAGCACCAGACAGCAGCAGGAAGTAAGCCGCGTGCAAACGGCGCTGCACGCCCTCGAGCAACGTTCCGCTGAACTGTTGGCAGCCAAGAGCGAATCCGAACAGAAGGTCCTCTCGATTTCGCGGCAGCGAGATAGTCTGACGGCGCAACTGCAACAGGCAGAGCAGGCTTACCGATCCGCGCAGGTGGAGCTTGCGAGCCTTCGCGTCGAACATGACCGCGAACTTCTCCATGTAACGGCTCTTGAGTCGAAAAACGACGACCTTGCCGCCAGCAATCGCGGCCTGGAGCAAAAAATCGCCGATACTGACCGCCTTCTGGCTTCCGACCGCGACATTCGCGAGCTCATGGGCGCACGCAAGCTTTACATCGCTGACGTTTTCGACGTGGATAGCGGCAGCCGCACGCGCAAGCCGTTTGGCCGCATCTTTTACACCCAGAAAAAGTCATTGATCTTCTATGCTTTCGACCTGGACCGGCAGCCCGGGGTGAGGAACACTAGCATTTTCCAGGTCTGGGGTCAGAAAGACGCCGAACTTACTAAAAATGCTCGGGCCACAAACCTCGGAATTCTGTATGCGGACGGCGAGTCAAACCGCCGCTGGGTGTTGCGCCTGGATGATCCCAAGCAACTCGCGGAAATTGACGCTGTCTTCGTCACGGTAGAGCCGCACGGCGGCAGCCCCAAGCCCACGGGCAAGCCGTTGCTCTACGCCCTGCTGCGAAAAGAAGCGAATCACCCATAGCGGTCAAGAGCGCCTTCATTGGTTACATTCTTTCTTCCCGTGGTGGCTTGCCCTACAGGATTCCGACCCTCCAGTTACCTTGATGTCAAACAGCTAACTGGTACATAAGCGTTCGTACCAACGTAATAGTCATAGAGCACACACAAGCCTAATGACCTCAGCGGAGGGATTGGTGCGCGTCAAGTCTCCGCTTTTCATCAACTTGTTTTTGCAGAACACATCTGCTAGGGGGAAACATGGATTCTCGCAGGTTCTGGACCATCGTTCTGTCGCTGAGTCTTCTCGTGCTGGGAACAAATTTCTCCCTGTACGCACAGTCCACGTATGGCTCGATCGCCGGCGCGGTAACCGACACCTCTGGCGCGGCCATCTCGGACGCGAACGTCACCCTGACCAATGTGGGAACGGGGGAGAAGCGCAGCCAATCCAGCGGCAACGATGGACTCTTCACCTTTGTGAACCTATTCCCCGGTCAGTATCGAATTGACGTGGAGAAGACGGGATTCAAGCACTTCGCCCGCACTGATGTGACGGTAGAAGTACAGCAGAGCACTCGCGTGGACGTGCCGCTGCAAGTGGGTCAGGTCAGCCAGATAGTGGAGGTCACATCGGAAACTCCATTGCTGCAAACGGAATCTGCTTCATTAGGCCAAGTCGTGGAGCAGCGCAAAGCGGACGAGCTGCCGCTAAACGGCCGGAATATCTTCAATCTGATCATAATTTCCCCGGCAGCCGTTGCCCAGGGAGGATCCGGCGGTTCTCCTGTAGGACAGAATCCGTTCAGTTGGGGCAATTACCAGATTGGAGGTTCGTTCGCTAACCAGGGCGCTGAGTATCTGGACGGTCAGCCTCTAAACATCGGCTACATCAACTTGCCGATTATCATTCCGACACAGGATTCCGTTGGCGAGTTCAAAGTCCAATACAGCAATCTCGGGGCCGAGTGGGGCAAGTTCTCCGGTGGCGTTACGAACCTCAGCACCAAGTCCGGCACCAACGCCTGGCATGGCTCCGCCTATGAGTACTTCCGCAACAAGGTGCTGAATGCCAATGAATATTTCAATAAGCAGACGGAGTTGGCGAGCGGCGGGAAAAATACCGCTCCTCCATGGACGCAGAACCAGTATGGGTTCCAGGTTGGCGGACCGGTAATTAAGGATAAAACATTCTTCTACGTGAGCTGGGAGCAATATCGGCAGCGCACGGGTTCTCCCTTTACTACTTCCGTCCCTCAGCCCGCCATGCTGACTGGGGATTTCTCTTCTCTCTGCACGCTGCCGGTTGCCCAGGGCGGAGCAGGCGGCACCTTCAACGGTGCCGGCATATGCAGCAACCCAGCCGGGCAGCTTTATGACCCGTACAGCGCGAACGCCACTGGCCTGCGCACCACTGCTTACGCAAACAATCAAATTCCAGCTTCGGAATTCAGCACAGCTACAACTGTCCTCTGGAATAAATATTTTCCAGCGCCGAACCTTCCTGGCGATGTACAAAATTATCTGAGCGCGGCGCCGTCGGGCGGCAATACCAACCAGTTTGTGGCGCGAGGAGATCAGAGCCTCGGAAGCAACACGCACCTTTTCGGAAGATTCGCGTACTTTGGATTAACCGACTTGCCATCGAATCCGCTGGGAACGGGCCTCTGCCTTGATCGCTGCGCGGAAAAGTATCACACGAAAATGATCGTAGTGGGAGTGAACCACGTCTTCACCCCAACCACGATTCTCGATGTGAACCTGTCAGCCAGTCGTTTTGTCTACGGACGTCAGCCACTTCTCTCGGGATTCGACCTCACGACCCTAGGCTGGCCGGCAACTTACAACACTCCACCCAGCACGATGCGAACACCTCCTACTCCGGCGTTCCCCTTCAACAACGATGTCGGAAAGTCGCAAGGCAATAGCGCCATTGGCGATCACAACACTCAGTACAACATCACACCCGCGTTCACCTTGATCCGGGGCAAGCACACGATTCAAACCGGCGCTCAGTTTGAATTTGGATACGATAACTACTTCCAGACCAACATCGCCAGCGGCGCTTTTGCCTTCGGCGGAAACTGGACAACATCGCAGGGAGGCGCGGGTCTCGTCACGAATCCCAACTTTGCATTTGCCGACTTCCTGCTCGGCTTGTCGCAAAATCAAGGAAGTTTCGTCAATCAGACCGAAGGCGTTGCTCAGGTTCCCGCTCAGACGAAAGGCTTGCAAGTGTACCGTGCCTTATACGCGGACGATACCTGGCACATTACCCCTAAGTTGACCGTCAATTTGGGGCTTCGCTATGAACTGCAAGGCACATGGTCTGACTCTTTCGGGCGGCTTTCCTATTGGGATCCGACGGCGACCAATGCTACTGCGTCCGGCTGTTTCGGAGCAGGCACAACTTGCCCGGGCGATGCCTTCCTCGTGGGAACTGGCCGCAACTCCAGCAAGAACAACATCCCGATGGATAAGAAGGCGTTCTCTCCGCGGCTGGGCTTCGCCTACGCCTTGGATTCGAAGACGGTGATCCGAGGAGGCTTCGGCACCTTCTACATTCCGAACTACGTGTCGTTCGGGCTGAACCCTGACAACGATGTGGTGAATCTCGCGAGCACTCCTCTCCACGCTACTAACGACTCGTTCATTACTCCGGCCGCTATGTTGGATGGGGCTGGCTGCTCCTTCGGAGCGACCGGCTCCGTGTTTGCGGTAAGGGGACCAAACGGATTTGGCTGCACTCAGACCGGCCCCTTCGGAAATTCGGGCATTCTACCCCCGCCCGGACGAAACTTTGCCCCCCTGGCCGGCACTCTGGCTCCATTTCCTGCCGACATATCGAGTTTCGCGCTCTTTAACGGCAGCCCCACATTGGCTCCGTATTACGGGATCAACGGGCGTAGCAATCCGAAATGGGGATACGTCGAGCAATGGAACTTCGACATCCAGCGCCAGCTTCCTGCCGGTTTCTTTGCGGATGTTGCCTACGCGGGCTCTCACGGCGTTCACCTGCAGCAGTACTCAACCAATGTCGATCAGCTTCCTGACACCCTCTGGTCTCAGGCCGCAGCACTAACCGTACAGGTCGCAAATCCAATGGTGGGAACGAATCCCAATCCGTCTCTGAACGGGGCTACAGTTGCGGCAGGCCAGTTGGAGCGCCCTTATCCGCAATACAACGGGTTGTCGTTGGCTGGCTACGGTTGTTGTGAGAGTAGTTACAACTCTCTACAGGCGACTGTGACTCGCCGCTTCAAGGGCGGTGGAACACTGTTGGTTGCCTATACGAATGCGAAGCTCCTGAGTAACACTGATACCTTAACCAGTTGGCTTGAAGGGCCCACCGGCGGCGTCGGGGGTGTGCAGGATTGGAACAATTTGAAGGGTGAACGATCTCTCTCTTCGCAAGATGTCTCGCAACGCCTGGTGATCAGTTATGTCCTTGATCTTCCATTTGGCCACGGCCGGGCCTACGCCGCAAATCTAACCGGCGTGGCCGACAAGATGGTTTCCGGCTGGGGCGTCGATGGCATTACTACCTTCCAGCGCGGCTTTCCACTGAAGATTACTCAGCCCGGTCAGACCGCATTGGAAGCCGCAAACCTTGGAGTTGCCAACATCCGTCCGGATGTGGTTCCGGGGTGCGATAGGAAAGCTGGCGGCGGCCACCTCAGCCAGTGGTTTAACACCGGTTGCTTCGCGCCGGCGCCTGATTATGGACCGGGGACCGAAGCACGGGTCGACCCCGTTCTTCGAGGGCCTGGGATCAATAACTTTGACTTCGCCGTCTTTAAGAGAACGAATATAGGCGAAAGACTGGGTGTTGAGTTCCGGACCGAGTTCTTTAACCTGTTCAACCATCCATATTTCTCCATGCCGGCCACAGGTTTCGGCACCGCCGGATTTGGCGTGATCAATTCAACCGTTCAAGGCGGTGTGGCTTCACCCGAACGCTTGATTCAGTTCGCACTGAAGGTGGTGTTCTAGAAATCTTTAGAAACCTTAACTATTCGGGCCAGGATTCGTTCCTGGCCCGAATACTCGTTTCCGCGCAAATTCTTCCGGATAACTTCTTTGATTGTTCCCAGCCTTCATCCCGTCCAAGCGTTGTATCCTTCCCAGGCATGAGAACAATTCACACCATCGACTACCTCGAGGCGAAACGGGCTGTCGAGTTGATCATTGAAAAAGCGCAGCACATGCAGAAGTCCGCGGCGGTGGCGGTTGCCGATGCCCACGGCGACCTCATCTGCCTTGCCCGCATGGACGGCGCTCCTATCTCTTCCATCCACATCGCCATGAACAAGGCTTGGACCGCGGCGCGCGAGCGCAAACCAACCAAAGAGATTGGCGAGAAGGTGAAGAACCCCGAGAAGGGCCACGACATAGCCTATTACGGCGATCCTAAATATGTCGGATGGGGTGGCGGCATTCCGGTGTGGAAGAATGGCGAGGTGGTGGGAGCGGTTGCGGTCAGTGGCCTATCCTCCGATGAAGACATTGCGTTGGCGAAGATAGGCGTGGAGTTGATCGCTGCGTTATAGCATCTATGATCTGCGCGTAGGGTAGGAAGAACTTTCTGTGTCGAATCGCTTTACGAAGAGATTGGCTCCGAGGTTCCCAATGTTGCGCAAAATTCAACCCCTCTTTTTTCTCCTTCTCCTCCCGATTCTTCCAGCAGTCTGCCAGCAGACAGCGGCCCCAACAGCCGACGTGGAGGCGCGCATCGATTCCATGCTCAAGCACCTCACGCTGGAGGAGAAAATCGATCTCATCGGTGGCCAGGACGATTTTTATATTCGCGCCAATCAACAGATCGGTCTGCCCCGGTTGAAAATGGCCGACGGGCCAGTCGGAATCCGCAACTACGGCGCATCCACTGCTCTGGCAGGTGGAATCGCGCTGGCGGCTACATGGGATCTGGACCTGATTCACCGGGCCGGCATTGTGCTGGGCGATGATGCGCGCGCCCGTGGCGTCCACTTTCTTCTGGGTCCGGGAGTCAACATCTATCGCGCTCCGATGAATGGACGCAACTTCGAATATTTTGGCGAAGATCCTTTTCTTGCGGCGCGGACCGCGGTCGCTTACATCAATGGCGTTCAGTCGCGAGGGGTTTGCGCGACAATCAAGCATTTCGTTGGGAATAACTCGGAGTACGATCGCCACAAAGTGGATTCCATCATCGACGAGCGCACGTTGCGCGAAATTTATTTACCCTCCTTTGAAGCGGCTGTCAAAGAAGCCCATGTTTGTTCCATCATGGATTCCTACAATCTCACGAATGGCGAACACATGACTCAGAACGGCTATCTCAATAATGAGGTCGTCAAGAAAGAATGGGGCTTTAAGGGAATAATTATGTCGGATTGGACGTCCACCTACGACGGAGTTGCCGCGGTGAACGGGGGCCTCGATCTGGAAATGCCATTCGGCAAAGTCATGAACCGGGCCACGTTGTTGCCGGCCGTCAAAGCAGGTAAGGTCAGCGAAGCGACATTGGATGACCACGTGAGGCGCATTCTGCGCACCGCCATCCAAATGGGCTGGCTCGATCGCGATCAGAGCGAACTTTCTATTTCCCGTTACAATCTCGAGGGCCGCGCCGTCGCGCTCGAGGCTGCCCGCGCCAGCATCGTACTGCTCAAGAACGAAAGCAACCTTCTGCCGCTGGATAGAGCAAGGATCAAGAGGATCGCTGTCGTTGGTCCTGATGCCTATCCTGCCGCGCCAGTTGGTGGCGGTAGCGCAGCCGTGCGTCCGTTCAACGCCGTGAGTTATTTGGAGGGTCTCGCCAACTATTCCGCAAACGTCAAAGTCTCATACGATTCGGGCAATCCCTCGCTCTCGGAAATGGCCAAGCAGACACGCTTCGTTACTGAGTCCTCCGGGGGCGCGCCCGGTCTGAAGGTCGAATATTTTGCCTCCACTGATCTGAGTGGTGCGGCCCACCTGAAGAGCACGGATAAGAGCCTGGACTACGGCGACGAGAATCCTCTTCCCGCAAGCTTCAACTCGGGCCGTTGGACGGGCTATTACGTTGCCAGGGAGGCCGCGCCTTATCACGTTTTTGTTCAGTCCATGGGTGAGCAAGGCGGAGTCCGCCTCTACCTCGACGAAAAATTGCTGGTGGACGACTGGGAGCGGCACACGGCGCTGGTCTACGACGTCCCACTGCATCTCACGACAGGGTCGCACAAGGTTCGTATTGAAGCGTACCGGACCGATTCCTGGAATAATCCCCATCTGCGCCTGGGAATCGTTGCCACCGCATCGATGGTGAATCCCGAAGCTCGCGCAATTGCCTCCAGTTCCGATGCAGTTGTCGTGGCCGTGGGATTTGATCGTTACAGCGAAAGTGAAGGTTCCGATCGCAGCTTCCAGTTGCCCACAGGACAGAACGAACTGATCGAAGCTATGCTCGCTGCAAACAAGAATGTGATCGTTGTAGTCAACGCCGGCGGCGTCGTGGACATGAGTACCTGGGTGAATCGAACGCCCGCATTACTGCAGGCCTGGTATCCGGGACAGGAGGGCGGAGCAGCCCTGGCGCAGATTCTTTTCGGAGACTTCAGCCCTTCAGGCAGACTGCCAATTAGTTTCGAGAGTCGCCTCGAGGACAATCCTGCTTATCCGAACTACTATCCCAATGATGGTGACAAGCGGGTGAAATACAACGAGGGAATCTTCGTGGGTTACCGGCGCTATGACAAAACGGGTGTAAAACTTCTGTTTCCTTTCGGCTTTGGACTCTCTTACACCACCTTCAAGTTCAGCGACCTCGCGATTACACCTTCGTCAACCACCGGCGATCAGCCTGTAACGGTATCCTTTAATGTGACCAACACCGGAAATCGCGAGGGCGCCGAAGTTGCCGAACTCTATGTCAGCGACCACAACGCAAATGTGTCCCGCCCAGTAAAGGAACTCAAGGGATTTGCCAAGGTGAACCTTAAGCCAGGCGAAACTCAGAAAGTCTCGATCACACTGGATTCTCGTGCGTTCTCTTACTACGATCCAAAGATCCGCAAGTGGACAGCAAGCCCAGGAGAGTTTGGAGTGATGGTCGGAGAGTCGGTCGCCGATATCGATCTGCAAGGGGTATTACGCTTGATGCAATAAATCGGCCCTTTCGCTGATATTGGCGGGATTAAACGGCGACCGTCAACGGGGATTCATCTCAAGTGTTTGCTCTTATCGGCAAGAATTGAGCGGACTAATTCCGCCGTGTCGAGCGGCACGAAGTCCGGTGAGTCATAATACCCGGTTCGCACAATCTCCTCCGGCGTCCCATAGCCACGATCATGAGCCGTCTTACAGACCTCATAGGACTTTAGCTCGTCCTCGTTCCACAGGCTAAGCACAAACGGGATTTTACAAGAGCAGTTCAGCACATATTCGGCACGGGAGTTGCGTGCGTTTCGCACCAGATAAGATCGATTGCGGTAGGGGCTGAATCCAATCAGGTATCGCGTGAGGCACTTGGGACACTCTACGCAGTGGCGAACAAAGGGCATCTTAATCGTCCGTTTTCATTAGGTTCTCTAATCCATCCTGCCGTTTTGCAGAATGGCTGGCGTTATCCCCACCATTGCCGGAAGTAATCGAGGAGAGCAAAGCCAACCTCGGATCCGGGGTTGTACGACCGGCTATCGGGGATTCCTGGAACGCCCTCCGCATCTCGCTCTCCCATCCCAAGACAGTCAATCAATCACTGAGAATCAGCTCAGCCCGGCTCGCGTCGCGACTCCAAAACTAGATCGAAGCGGGGCATTGCGTTGGACATTTACGGACTTTGTTCCAGGATGGTTGGATGTTTCCGGACATGACTCCCGAGTGGTGACATTCGTGGTGATCAAGATGGACGAGCTAGGCTAGAAACGCTGGACCTGGCGGATACTGCTTGCAGGCAAAGGGGAGTCGCGCTGGTTAAGTGGCGACGTCTGAAGGAGTTCTTCAGATGGCCGTCGTCAGGTGCTCTTGCATATTGCTCCTTGCGCGCGAAATGTCGGTTTCAGCAGCAGTGCTGTGGTGTCCACGTGCTCGGGCCTTGCTGATGCCACTCCAGACATAGATTGCCGCGTAGGCTCGCCAAGGTCGCCAAGTTTCAGCACGTTCTTCCAGTTCCCGATGACTTGCAGCGCCTACGGCGCTCAATAGGCCAATGTCGCCTGAGGGAAATGCATCGGGCTCTCCGAGCGCCCGCATCGCTATATATTGAGCTGTCCACTTCCCAATCCCGGGAACCTCACACAAGCGAGCCAGAAAAATGTCGGGATCGATTACACCCTCAAAACAGATTTCACCTCGAGAAACCGATCGCGCTAAACTGCGAATGCTGAGCGCTCGTGGCTTCGTCAATCCGATGCCGGCGAGACTGGCATCAGCAAGAACTTCCGGAGTCGGAAAAAGATGGGTAAGACCGTGACCGCCGGAGAATGGCTGCCCAAAAGCCTTTACAAGCCGACCCGCAAGTGTCGACGCGCCTTTGACCGTTATCTGCTGGCCGAGAATCGCCCGAACCGCGAGTTCAAACCCGTTCCAGGAACCCGGCAGTCGCATCCCCGGATTAGTCTCGACCAAGTCAGCCAACAGGGGATCGGTTTTTAGAGTCTCACCGATCGCCTCCCAGTCTGCGTTCACGTCGAACATCCGACGTATTTTTTCAATAATAAGGAACAGGTCACGCGCATCTGAAAACTCAACCCTTGCGACAAGCGCCGGAACGCTCTCGTCAAGGAAAACTTCAATATGACCGTGGCGGCCATTTAACGAAATCGAGCGGCGATAACAACGATGATCAACTAACTCCACGCCAGGGATGGCGCGAGCACCAAGGAATGCGAGCATCCCTTTCCAGTTATAAGGAGGACGGAAGCGAAGCCGAAATAAGTATTGGTTGCTTGGCTGGATTTCTTGTATTCGCACCAGTCGCCGAATTTGAGTTGGAGTTCGATGATAGGTTTTTGAAATCGCGGCATTGAATCGCCGGACGCAGCCAAAGCCGGAGGCGACGGCGACTTGGATCATTGGCAAGGTTGTCTCGTCAATCAGCCTTTTCGCAAAATGGAGCCGACGAGTCTGAGCGACAGTACTGGGTGTTGCTCCCAGGTGGTTCATAAAGAGGCGGCGAAGATGGCGCGCGCCAATTCCCAATCGGCAAGCGAGCTTTTCCACTCCACCGTCTTCCAGGCCAGCTTCCGCGATCAGCCGCAATGCTCTCGAAACTATGGCCGGAGTGCCTAGCCAAGCTGGGGTCCCAGGGGAGCACTCCGGACGACAACGCAGACAGGGGCGAAATCCTGCTTCGGCGGCCGCGGCAGCATTGGGGAAGTAACGGACGTTCTTGTCTTTGACTGTCGGTACAGGACAACTGGGACGACAATAGATTTTCGTAGTGAGTATGCCAACAAAGAACTTCCCGTCGAATCGCACATCGCGCGCCACCCTCGCGCGCCGGCGAGCCTGCCAGTCAAAATTCATCTGGCGACAATGATAGTCGACTTCCCAATGTAACCTGGACGTTTTCGGACCGAGTTCCATGAAAAACGGATTGCATCATTCCGATCCGAAATCTATTTGGTACAACGCTCGACGAGTACGCGACGCGTTTCTAGAGTGTTTGCCGGCCAAACTGTCGATGCGCGTCGCCTGTTGCGGTCCATTCTGCCGCACTTGCGTTTTAGTAGAAGAAGTCTCGATACTGCATGACGTTAGGTTTGGGCGGGCTAAGCAACTCGCGTGCAAAGCACCGAAGTTGAAGAATGGCCGGGAAATCTCTTGCGGTCAACGGTTGCTAACACGCCTTCTGTCGGGGGCAGAGCTTCGGAGGTCTGGAGCCGCGGCGAACGGCAGAGTTGACTGGTACATAATCCAATTCGAGCCGCGCTTGAGCGCAACGTAGCATCAGGCCGCCGCGACTCATATCACCTCGTCCAACGAACTGTTGAGGAAATAAGAGATTTGGCCCAAAAATGTCGACCAAGGGATCGACGTACTTACCGCTAGCGATGCTGCCCAGCAGCACAACCTGGGAATTAGTCTGTAACGTTCGAGCCAACGCGCGCGCATCGTGGCTAAGGGGTTCCCGATATCGAGCATCGGCTGGATCGATCGGAACCGTGGACATTTCCAGAAGATCCTCCAATGTAATGATGGTCTCGGGTGGCAGAAGACCGCGCGATGTCGTCATCACGAGCCCAGCAGGTAGGCCAGCCGGCGAATTCGAAAAAGCTTCCATATAGGCGAGCTTGCCACGAAAATATAGGCTGCTGATAAAACTGAAGAGTTCGCCGAGCGGAGCGCCTTGCCGACGCATGCGCCGGGCGAGTTCGAATTCGGAATTTCGGTTCAACAGCAGCTGTCCGCGAATGGCCGAGGTATTGGCAGGAGAGAGTAGAAACACGCGTGACAAGGGCCGCCTGCAGTCGATCGGACTAGTCCCCAGGTCAAGGCCACTGGAGACCAGTTTTGTCGGCACCATCTCTGTTGGGTCGCTCAAAGATCTGCTCGCAATTATATCCAGAGCTTACAGGTATTCTATGCAGATCAGTTGCTGTGAAAAGCTGAATTTACGGTCCGCTTTCACTCCGACTGCTGTTCTTCTTCTGAGCTCTTGGCCTCATTCTCGGCTTTGCATTAATTCGCTGGTCGGCGACAGCAACCGACGGAGGCATGCATTCCTTCTGGCATGATCAGTTGGCTCGGGGAATCGATCTCGAATAATTGCCCAATCGCGCGCCGGGAAGTTCGTTCGACTCTGTAAGGCGAATACCTTCTTCGCCGTTCAGATCGCGGTGCGGAACGCTTTTTGGATCAGCGTGTATCGTGCCGCCCCGATCATGCCGGAGTCGTCATTCGCGACGATCTTCACAGGCATCTCCATCAGGATTGTTTCCATGCGTCCTTTATCAAGGAAAGACTCCAGGAACAACGGGTCTTTCATCTTCGGTACTATCTTTGCCGCAATGCTGCCCCCGATGAAAATCCCTCCGGTGGACATGAAATTCAACGCGCAGTTTCCTGCTTCCGCACCGAACACACTGACGAAAATCGACAAGGTCCTGTCGCAGATCGCGGCCTTACCCTCCAACGCCATGTGAGAGATCAGAGCCGGAGGATCGGGCGCAACACTCAATTGCGTTCGCAGCCATTCCGGTTCCTCGGCTTTGTGCGTATCTCGCAGAAAGTCGTAAATATTCTTGATCCCGGGCCCAGAGAGAATTCGCTCACAGCTGATGCGGCCATATTTTTTCTGCAGATAGGCCAACAATTCCATTTGCAGATCATTCCGGGGAGCGAAGTCGGCGTGTCCTCCTTCACAAGCAAAAGGGTGATGCCGGAAACCATCCCAGTAAAGGCCCGCCATGCCCAGACCAGTTTTGGCCGAAATGACGGCGCGGTTACCCTCAGCATCCTCCGCGCCCTCGCTCAACGCGATGAAGTCTTTCGATTCCAGCCCATCGATTCCATAAGCGTAAGCTTCCAGATCATTAAGCAGGCCAACCGAATTCAGCTTAAGCTGTTGAGCGACTTCCCGCGCATCGATGACCCAGGGCAGGTTGGAAATCTTGCTTCGTCCCGCCCGCACCGGCCCCGCAACGCCAAAGCATGCGCTATGAACGGGAATGCCTTCGGTTTTTATGAAGTCAGCAAGAATGCCGGATAACCCGTCATGCTGCTGGCTTATATAGTTTTTTTCCACCACCCGTTGCAGCCGGTTGCCTTCGGTTTCGAAAGCCGCCAGGCGGGTGCGAGTCGCGCCAATCTCACCGGCAAGAATCATTGTTCAATAAGAATCATGGCTCGATTCTCCTCCATTGTCGGCCGTCAAGTTGCAGCAGTTGATCGGCTTCCACTGGTCCCCAGCTGCCGGACGCATAATTCGGAAATTTGCGCGGCGGCAGCACTCTCCACACGTCCATGACTGGATCCACCACCCTCCAGCCAGCTTCGACCATATCGGCGCGCTGGAACAGGGTTGCGTCTCCAATCATGCAGTCATATAGCAAAACCTCGTAGCCGGTATAGGCGTCGGCTCCGAAATACCTGGAGTATTCGAAACTCATGTCCACCGATCCCACCCGCAGCAACGGCCCCGGGATCTTCGCCCCAAAGCTGAGCGAGATCGCTTCCACTGGCTGAACCTGGATCACCAACGTGTTCGTATGCAACTTATGCAATGGAGCGTTGCGAAACAGCTCGAACGGAGTGCGTTTGAACTGGATGGCGATCTCCGTGTGACGCTGCGTCAGCCGCTTCCCCGTGCGGAAATAGAACGGAACTCCCGCCCACCGCCAATTGTCGATGTTGAGTTTCAGAGCAACGAAAGTCTCAGTGCGCGATTCCGCCGCAACTCCCGGCTCCGCCCGATATGCCGAAACGTTTTTCCCATCCATCACTCCGGGACCATATTGCCCGCGTACGCTGCGCTGCAAAACGTCGTCCGAGCTTAGCGGTTGAATCGAGTGCAAAACCTTTGCCTGCTCATTCCGAACCGCGTCAGCCTGAAAAGATACGGGTGACTCCATCGCGGTCAAGCTGAGCAATTGCATCACGTGATTGGGCACCATGTCGCGCAATGTCCCTGCCGTGTCGAAGTAGCCGCCGCGCTGCTCCACGCCAACGGTCTCGGCATTGGTGATTTGCACATGGTCAATGTAGCGCCGGTTCCAGATGGGCTCGAAAATAGCATTGTCGAAGCGGAAGACCATGATGTTCTGCACAGTTTCTTTGCCCAGATAATGGTCGATGCGATAGATCTGATTTTCCTGCAGCACACTCTTGATGTCGCGGTTCAGAGCCTGCGCCGACTCCAGATCGTGTCCAAACGGCTTTTCGATTACCACCCGTCGCCAGCGTCCATTCTCCTGCCGCGAGAGCGCGGCCGCTCCTAACTGCTGTACTATCTGCGAAAAAAACCTGGGTGCCGTCGCCAGATAAAAAAGATAATTGCCTTCCGTATGTTGTTCCGTGTCGATCGCGGCAAGCCGTTCACGAAGTTTCGCAAACGTATTTGGATCGGCAAAGTCGCCGCGCTCGTAGAACAGCCGCGTCTGGAACCACTCCAGCGCCCGGGTTGAGTCAGGTCCCGCCGGGAGAAAACTGCTGACTTGGCGGCGAAAGTCTTCCAGACTCAAGTCGTCGACAGAAACACCGATCACCGCGAAGTTGTCGGACAGCAGCCTCGCCTTCGCCAAATTGAAGAGAGCAGGCGCCAATTTGCGCTTGGTTAAGTCCCCAGCCGCGCCAAAAAGCACGAACACGCAAGGCCCCGCAACCCTTCCAGGGTGCTCGGTGTCACTGGGTAGATCGATTTGTGGGGTTGCGCTCAATTCACGAATCCTGAACTGGTCGCCCATAGTAAATGACAGCCGCCCGGCTTTCTAGAGGATAAAGCTGGCCAAGTTCGACCCCGATTCGTTCTGAGCCGGGAACGGCGCTACATCGAGCGGCCAGCCTGTAATTCCTGCAGTCCTGCCTGGAATTTATCAAGCAGGCCGCGAAAGTGGAACGACTTGAGCGTCTACGGAGGTCGATCACGTCTGATTACGTTGCTTCTAATACAACTTTCAGCCGGCAGAAGATTTGCACGATCAACGCTGCTTTCGCACCTTCAACCGTATCACGATCACGTTGAGTGAGCTCGCGCGCCAGGCCGGGGCCTGCCAATCGCTATAATAAGGACGCGTGCTTTGGGGCTGAAATGTGCCGGAGCTGGAGTGGACGAAAGCGCGCAGGTGAGTTCTAAAGAGTCAGTTTCGGCCAAGCGTGGGTGGCTTCGCCAAGAATGTCGCCGGAATCGCCACGCTAAAGGCCAACAGGAAGAAGAAGAAAATGAAGAGAGCTCATCAACATCCTCTTGAAAAGATTCTCGAGAATCGAATTGCCATCATTGACGGAGCGATGGGCACGACGATCCGCAGCTATGGAATGACGGAATCGGACATTCGCGGAGACCGTTTCAAGAATTCGACGAAGGGCCTGCTGAACAACGGTGATCTCTTCTCGCTGACCAAACCAGAGATGATTGGTGACATCCATCGCCGGTTTCTGGAGGCAGGAGCCGACATCATCGAGACGAATACCTTCGGCGCAACCAGCATCACTCAGAGCGAATTCTTTGTCGACGATCCGCGGGAGCACGGTGGCCGGAAGGATCCCGCCTTCTATCAAAAGATCATCGACGATCCGTTCCTCGGCAGCCTGGCTTCGGATATCAATGAGCAATCGGCGCGGCAGTGCCGTGAATGGGCCGATCGTGTTGGCACCGCAACTTCGCGTCAACGGTTCGTGGCGGGCGCGATTGGGCCGCTGACCGTATCTCTTTCGAACTCGCCCGATGCCGATGATCCAGGCTTCCGGGTGGTCACCTTCGATCAGGTTAAGACCGCCTACATTCAGCAGGTGCGCGCCTTAATCGCCGGAGGCGTAGACCTGCTCCTGGTGGAGACAATCTTTGACTCTCTGAACGCGAAGGCGGCTCTTGTCGCCATCCGGGAAGTATTTGATGAAGACGGCAAGAAGTTGCCGATAATGATCTCGGCAGCGGTAGGACGTGGCGGCGAGACGATGATCTCGGCGCAGACCACTGAGGCGTTCTGGAACGCCGTGCACCATGTGAAACCGTTGTCGGTGGGACTCAACTGCTCTCTTGGGCCCGATCTCATGTATCCGTTCCTGGAGGAACTCTCGGAGAAGGCAGATGTGGCGATCTCCTGCTACCCGAATGCCGGGTTGCCGAATCCCCTTTCGAAAACCGGGTTCGACCTGGGACCTCAGGACATGGCGCGTTATCTGGGCGACTTTGCACGAGCCGGGCTGATCAATATTGCCGGTGGTTGTTGCGGCAACACGCCCGAGCACATCGCAGCTATCGCCCAAGCGCTCGAAGGCCAGCCTCCGCGAAAGTGGGGGACGCGGCCCGCTGAGGAATCCTTCTCCCATGAGATTGAGAGTCCAGCGTGAGCGTGTCTGATGGCGCGATCACGGCCGAGCCCAGGACGACGAAGCCACTCCGTCTCTCAGGATCGCAGCCATTCACCCAACAGTCCGGCGTCTTCATCATGATCGGTGAGCGGACCAATGTGGCCGGTTCACCCAAGTTCGCGAAGCTGGTCAAGCAAGGAAAATATGAAGAAGCGGTAAGCGTAGCCCGGCAGCAAGTCGAGAACGGAGCCAATGTCCTCGATATCTGCATGGATGAGGGCATGATCGACGGCGTCACGGCAATGACCCGCTACTTGCTGTTGCTGGCGAGCGAGCCGGAAGTTGCCAAGGTGCCCTTTATGGTGGACTCTTCGAAATGGGAGGTCATCGAGGCTGGGCTGAAATGCCTGCAGGGTAAGGGCATTGTCAATTCGATTTCGCTGAAAGAAGGCGAAGATAAGTTTCGCAAGAACGCCGCCACCGTCCTTAAATATGGCGCGGCGGTGGTGGTAATGGCCTTCGACGAAAAGGGACAGGCTGCGACTTACGAGGACAAGATCCGCGTCTGCGAACGCGCATACCGGATACTGGTTGACGAGGTTGGTTTTCCGCCCGAAGACATCATTTTCGATCCGAATATCCTGACCGTTGCCACTGGCATGGAGGAACACAACAACTACGCGGTTGACTTCATTAACGCCACGCGTTGGATCAAAGCCAATCTGCCGCACGCGAAGGTTAGCGGTGGCGTCTCGAACATCTCATTCAGCTTCCGGGGCAATAACAAGGTGCGCGAGGCAATGCACTCCGCATTTCTTTATCACGCCATTACCGCGGGCATGGATATGGGCATCGTGAATGCCGGGATGCTCGAGGTATATGAGGAGATTGAGCCTGAGCTGAAGGTGCTGGTCGAGGACGTGCTGCTAAACCGCCGTCCCGATGCGACCGAGCGTTTGGTGGAGCACGGCGAATCGCTCAAGGGCGAGGGCGCAGTAGTGAGTGAAAAAAAGGCCGAAGAATGGCGCAACGGCACGGTTGAGGAGCGTCTTTCGCACGCATTGGTCAAGGGGATCGATGCATACATCGAGCTCGATGCCGAGGAAGCTCGCGTCAAACTGGGCCGGCCACTATTAGTTATCGAGGGCCCACTTATGGCGGGCATGAGTGTGGTTGGTGATCTTTTCGGGGCCGGGAAAATGTTTTTGCCCCAAGTGGTCAAGTCTGCCCGCGTGATGAAGAAGGCTGTCGCGCATCTTACGCCGTTCATGGAGGCCGAGAAAGAAGCGATGGCCGCATCTGGGCAGGCGGTCAAGGCACAAGGGAAAATCGTGCTGGCGACGGTTAAAGGTGACGTTCACGACATTGGCAAGAATATCGTCGGTGTCGTCCTCGCCTGCAATAACTACGAGGTGATCGACATGGGAGTAATGGTTCCATGCGAAAAAATCCTCGAACGCGCCAAGGCGGAAAAGGCGGACATGATCGGACTCAGCGGTTTGATCACTCCGTCGCTGGACGAAATGGTGCACGTGGCCCGCGAGATGGAGCGTCAGGACTTCAAGTTGCCGTTGCTGATTGGCGGCGCAACCACGAGCCGCGCGCACACCGCCGTCAAGATTGCGCCGCATTACAGCGAGCCAGTGGTTCACGTACTGGATGCCAGCCGGGCGGTGCCTGTGACGACCAGTCTTCTGAGCGACGAGGGTAAGCCGGCGTTCGTGGTAAAGCATCGCGCCGATTACGAAGCGCTTCGCAAAGCTCACTCTGCACCGCGCTTGACCGTCGTCTCCCTTGAGACTGCGCGAAAGAGACGAACTCCTATCGAGTGGCGTGCCGAAGACCTGCCCAAGCCTTCGTTCACCGGCGTCCGCGTGCTCGACAACTTTCCGCTGGCGACGCTGCGCGATTTCATCGACTGGACGCCGTTCTTCCACACGTGGGAACTGAAGGGCGTCTATCCCCGCATTCTCGAAGACAAGCGACAAGGCGCTCAGGCGCGTCAGATCTTCACCGAAGCTAATGGTCTTCTGGATGTCATCATTGAGAAAAACTTGATCACCGCGCGAGGTGTGTACGGCCTTTTTCCCGCCAGCGCCGTGGGCGACGATGTCGAGTTGTACGCGGACGATACACGCGGACGGGTGCTCGAACGATTTCGCTTCCTCCGCCAGCAATCGAATAAGGAAGGCAATGAGCCGTGCCGGTCGCTCGCGGACTTTATCGCTCCCAGGGAGACGGGGCTGCTTGATCATATCGGTGCGTTCGCGGTAACCAGCGGGATCGGATTGAAAGAACTGTGCGACGGATTCAGAGCTAAGAACGACGACTACAACGCGATCATGGCGGAAGCGATTGCAGATCGGCTGGCCGAAGCTTTCGCGGAATGCCTGCACAAGCGCGTGCGATGTGAATGGGGTTACGGTTGTGCAGAAGGCCTGAGCAACGCGGACCTCATCCAAGAGAAGTATCGGGGGATCAGGCCCGCTGCGGGTTACCCCGCTTGCCCGGACCACACGGAAAAGGGACCCCTGTGGCGGTTGCTCGATGTGGAGGCGAACACTGGGATGCTGATTACGGAGTCATTTGCAATGTGGCCCGGATCGAGCGTGAGTGGGCTCTACTTTGCCCACCCGCAATCGCGATATTTCAGCCTTGGAAAGATCGATCGCGACCAGGTCGCCGACTATAGCGAGCGCAAGAAAATGAGCGTGAAAGAAATCGAGCGATGGCTCGGGCAAAATCTGAACTATGACCCTGCCGAGTAGTCTCCGTCCCCGCGGCCGCTGGCGGAGTTCCCAACCTCCCGAAAATTCGTACCCGCCACTCTAAAGCACAGGATTGGGAAATTCATACGCCACTTCTCGGGACAATTACGCCTAATAGTTTTTGTGTAGTGCGCGACTGACTCTTTTATCCAGCATAGATGTTGCCTCGATCGACAACCCGTACTTCGCTCTCGGTTCCGTGTCGACAGACTGATAGTCGCGTCGGCATTCGGACGGTCTTATATGGTTCGCAATCGCCGTTGAGAGCGGCCCGTGTGCATTAAGTAACTGACAAGTCGCAGTATGCGAGGTGCCAGCAAGGGGTCTCCAATGGACCTTCAACTGCTTATGAAGGCCCTGGAAACAGGAGCAACAAATGCAAAGTTTTCGGAGTGTGAGGTCCTTACTTGTTCTTATTCAGACAGTTGTTTGCGCGGCACTGATATCGGGAACGGCTTCGCGAGTGGCGGCACAAGCGGTAACAAGCGAGACCGTCATTCAGAAAGCCACTGAACAGTTTGAAAGCAGCCCATTGAAAACTACGTCTCTGGACAAAGGCATATGGATGTTTTCTGGGGACGGAGGAAACGTGACGGCAATCGTGGCTGAAGGCAGCACCCTGCTGATCGATAGCGGAGTGGACTCGCGAGTTTCCGAACTGAACACTGCCATCTTCAAAGCCACGTGGCGCCCCGTCACACGGCTAGTGAATACTCATGGCCATTTCGACCACATAGGGGGGAATGTGTACTTCGGCTCCGCAGGCGTGACGATCATTGCCCAGGAAAACGTAAAGAAGTGGCTATCGTCGGTGCAGAACGTGCCTTTCGTAGGTTTTCGCGATGGCCGTTATCCAATCCAGGCGCTGCCCACGGTGACTTACTCCAACAGCATGACTTTGCGTCAGGAGGACCAGAAGCTGACCTTGGTCAATTACGGTCCTGCGCATACAGATGGAGACACAATTGTCTACATCTCTCCAGCGAATGTTGCTGTGGTTGGGGATATTTTCTCGAATCACTTCTATCCAATTATAGATTTATCGTCGGGAGGGTCCATCGATGGGATGATCCATTCCCTCGATCAAATTCTGGCGCAAACTGACGAGCAGACAAAGATCGTCCCAGGCCATGGACCAGTCGCTACGCGTTCAGATCTGCAGAACTACCGGGACATGCTGGCGCAGCTGCGGCAGCGCATCAAGGTTCTGGTTGCGGCGGGAAAAACCATAGATGAAGCAGTGGCCGCCGTTCCGACTAAAGATTTTGACGCCGAGTGGGGCCAGGGTTACGTATCTCCAGATGTTTTTGTAAGAATGGTATTCACCAGCCTAAGTGAGGGCACGAATCGATAGCGACATCAGTCGTGAAACATTTTCTAACGCTTGTACCTTCGGAATTCACTCTCGCAGTTTGCGTTCTTTCACGAAAGTTCGTGGTTAGGCCTTTCATCGATCAGGGTGAAAGGGCATTCCTTCGTGGCCAGCGCTGGCTGGTTCTGGCGTCTGCAACTCAAGATTCACGACGACCGGCTCCTGGCCATTTCTGACCACTACCGCTTCGCACGTGTTATTTGGATCAGCATTAATCTCCTGGTGCGGCACATATGGGGGAACGTAAATAAAATCTCCGGCTCCTGCTTCGTCACTCAGTTCCAATCGATCACCCCAGCGCATACGCACTCGTCCTTTCACCACGTAGAGGACGGTTTCCAGTTCGCCATGGTGGTGCGGTCCCGTCTTCGCATCCGGTTGGACGACCATGGTACCTGCCCACAACGTGGCCGCTCCAGCTTTCGCGTGGGTAATTGCGGCAGCCCGCGTCATGCCCGCCGTCTGTGGCGTATTCATGTCCAGTTCGTTGGCATGTACGATTTTGACTCCGTTCTTACTCCAGTCCATAAGTAAGCTTTCACCTGATATCTCAGGTTGATTAAGAGTTACAAAACGTCGCAGTAAGAGACTTTCAGGCGTCGGCTTCGTGCTCGCAGAGCAGCGCCTCTCAAATCGCTGCGTTTGTTCAAGCTGAACTATCGCGGCAGGATCTCCATCTTTTCTGCCGGAATGGTTTGAATCGCATTCTTATCAAGCTTCAAATGCGAATAGATCATTTCGGGAGGGAGCCGCCGTATCCACTGGTTGAGAGAAACGTCCACGACTTCGCTCGCCTTGAACAGCTCCAGAAACACCAAGTCAGTATCGCCAGTGTTTTCCACGTAGTGACCAGCATTAAATGGAACGAAGCCGACGTCATTGGCATTGAAGTCCATGGTACGTGCGGACCCAACGGGCATAAACACAGTCATTCGACCCTTCCCGGCCATCCAGAACTGCCACTCCGAGGCATTGGGATGCCAATGCATTTCGCGCATACCCCCGGGCTTGATGGTGTTCAACGCAGCCGCAACATTCTTCGAGACAGGAAAGTTATGCGAGTCGATGATGCGTATTTCGCCCCCGGTCGTTCGCCTGGTCGGCGCCATCCCTTCCATTTTGAAGGTGTACTGGATGGAAGACTGTACTTTCTCCCCGCCAACTGCTGCCTTGTCTTCCGCCAATGACTTCGGCAAGTCTGCCGGAAAAATGTAAAGAGAACCAGTAGGCAGATTGGTGAGAGCACTCTGCGGTAGTCCAAAGTTCTTCGACAACACGTCAGGAGGCGTATGCGCGACCCATTCCGAGAGAAGAAATGTACCGTCTTCCGAAAACATACCTTGATCGAAGACCAGGAGAAACTCGCATCCGTCTGGCCCCAGGCCCTGGATAGAATGAGGAAAGCCGGCCGGGAAGTACCACAGATCGCCCTTGGTCACGTCGTCGATAAAGATAGTCCC
>JAOAPI010000128.1 GCA_025462865.1 Candidatus Sulfotelmatobacter sp.
TGTGAACTCTCGCGCCAGTCAACGCAATCAAATCCTCAGTGTGCTGGATGCGGCCCGCGGTGGCTGGGTTTCACTGACCAAGATCACCGAATGTGCAGCGCAGTATAACGCCCGAATCTTCGAACTCCGGCGTCTCGGTTTCCGAATCACGAATCGAACTCGGGAAGTGAATGGACGGCGCCACTCCTGGTTTCGTCTGGAGTCAGCGCCAACTGATGCCAGCACTCCTCCACAGCCCCAAGACTCAATAGTCAGCACTGCTAGTTCATTTCCCGAGTTCGGCAGCTTGGCTCCAGAAAGCTACGGGGTGGACTGATGAAAGAGCGCGCCCCCGCTTTCCAGTTTTACCCTCGTCAGTTCGCCGGCGACGATCGCGTCATGGGTATGGACCTCGAGGCTATCGGTGCCCACATTCTTCTCATGTGTGCTGCCGCAGCCTCGCCGGAACGATGCCGAATCGATGCCGACGAGTATGCCATTCGGATGCGGCTGCGTAATCCTTCCGATGAGGCCTGGCAACGCATCAAGAAACAGCTTATGGCCGGTGCGTGGAAGGTAAGTTCTGACGGTAAGTGGTGGATTCAGAGCGGCCTTGAGCGCACGTTTCAGAAACAAAAGGAGTTCAGCGACAAGCAGCGGGAAAAAGCCAACCAGAAATGGGGTAAAGGAGATGCCGCCACAGTGCCGGAGTCATGCCAAACCGATGCCGGAGTAATACCGGACGGTATGCCGAAAGTATGCTCTTCATCTTCATCTTCATCTTCTAAGAACTCTTCGTCCGAACAAAAAACGTGTTCGGACCAGGGAGTCGCTTCAGTTCCCATGAAAATGACCACAACACCATCCCGAGAAGCCTGCAAACTGGCTGCCCTGCTCAAAGCGGAGATCCTCCGCAACAAGGTCGATTACCGGATAACGCCGACTCAGAGTCGTCAATGGGAAATCACAGCCGACCGAATGCTTCGGCTGGACAATCGTACCCCGGAACAGGTCGAGGGCATCATTCGGTGGGCACAGCGGGATGACTTCTGGATGGCCAATGTTCTCTCGATGGACACTCTGCGCGAGAAGTTTGACCAGTTAGATATGAAACGAAGGAACTCGAACGGCAACGGCCACCCTCTGCGAAAGGCTCCCGTCATCAGTGGCAGTGCTGTCGATAATACTCTGGCACTGCTGGAAGCTGGTGCCCAATGACGACAACGCCAATTCTGGACATCGATCTGAGCCGCGGCCTACCGGCCAGTGTAGAAGTCGAACGTTCAATTCTGGGTGCCATCCTGCTCGATAACTCTGCCTATAGCGAAGCCGCTGAGCACCTGCGCGTCGAGGATTTTTCGCTCGACGCGCATCGCCGTATCTACGGGCGGATGGTTGAACTGGCGCAATCCTCTCGGCCAATCGACCTCGTACTGCTGGTTGAGGAGTTGGAGCGACACAAAGATCTGGAAGCCATCGGTGGTGCTGAGTACGTCGCGGGGCTGTTGGACGGTGTACCGGATCGCCCGTCAATCGCGCACTATGTTCGGATCGTGAAAGAGAAAGGGCAATTGCGCGGGTTGATATTCGCCGCTCAGGTAGCTATCGCTCAAGCTCTTGATGGCGAAACACCCTCAGAAATCGCCGGGGGCTTACTGCAGACTGTTCTCGACGTAGAAGCCCAAGCGCAAATGAATCACGCCCTAACTGGTCGAGATTTCATGCCGGAAGTCTTACGGGAATTGGAACTGCAGGCACAAGCCGGCGGCCTGGTCGGATCACCAACCGGGCTGGATCCGCTCGACACGGTGACCGGGGGCTTGCGGAAAGGCGAACTGATCGTAATCGGAGCATTGCCAGGGGCAGGCAAGACGGCGCTTGCGTGTCAAATCGTTGCGGCAAACGCAGAGGCTGGAAATGCGGTCGGTGTGTTCTCACTGGAAATGAGCCGATGGGATCTCGGCAAGCGGTTTCTGTCCGCAGTGACTGCCGTCAGCGCGAGCAAGATCCGACACCCAAGTCACATCAAGAAAGACGAATGGTCGGAACTGGCCACAGGGGCCGCCGTGATCGCTGAATGGCCAGTCTGGTTCGATGACAGCGGAACGATTAGTGTCCCGGAGCTTCTTGCACGGGCTCGCCTATTCATCACGCGCATGAAGGCGAAGCTCATTGTCGTGGACTACCTACAGTTGGTGCGGGCAGATGCTCGGGACATTCGCGAACGGGTAGGCAAGGTCGCGGACGCACTTCGACAGTTAGCAAAGGCAGAGCGCATCCCAGTTGTCTTGCTTTCGCAACTGCGACGACCGCAGAACGTGAACGACGCACCGACCATCATCGACCTCAAAGAATCTGGCGACATTGAAGCTCATGCGCACGTTGTCTTATTACTCCACGTGCCGATTGCCGAGGACGGGAAAACAAAAGGAGAAGACACCATCATTGTGGCGAAGAACCGCAACGGCGCCAAAGGTCCGGTGACAGTGACATTCAGCCCGCACAAGCTACGGTTCTATCCGCGAACTGCGGAACGTGACGTATGAACCACAGGTGGGTAATGCCTATAGATTTCGGAGATATTGACCTTTCGGCTGGATTTGTACCCAAAGCTTCTGCCGAGGAATCGTCTGGCGAGGGCTGGCATTACCGCTGCTTTCTTCAAGGTGCTCTAACAGCAGGCGCAGCCATCAGTGTTTCATCAACGGCAATCACAATCTGCCAATGGGAAAGTGGGACTGTGCACGGAAAGCTGGAGTTTCGAGTCGTACCTGGTGTTGACCTCAAAGACGAACTCACGTTCCAACAACCCGGCAGCACTTATGCGGCCGGAAACGGCTCAAGTTAAATTGCCTAATGATTTCGGTAAATCTTACGGAGCTAAAAATGGGTGGCTTGGGTAGCGGGCGGCGCTCGAACAGTAAAGCGACGACCTCTGATTATGGTCGGTTGGATGTCCGGAGCTGGCAGCGACAGGGGCTTCTGGCAGTGGGTCGATTTGTTTGTTGGCCGTGGAACGTCGAAGTAATTATGTCCCCGAACCGTGATGAACCTAACATGATCCGCTTGTATCACTGTAACCAATCGGACCAGCACGGCGAACCGCATCCAGTCAGGCTTTCATGGACACCCTGCAACTATGGCGGAAAGCGAGCTTGGTTCATCTGCCCGAGAGGTTGTGGGCACCGTGCGGCGATTCTCTACTATGGGGACAGTAGTCCTTCCTGTCGACACTGTCGCCAACTCTCCTACGAGAGCCAGCACGATTCCGGGTGGCATCGATCCCTGCGCCGGGCCCGGGCAACGCGCATGCGGCTTGGTGGTTCCGCCAATCTAACAGAGCCGCTGCCGGGGAAACCGAAGGGAATGCACTGGGGCACATACAGACGGCTGTTCTCAAAGGCTACAGCGCGCGAGCAAATATTCTTGGGTGGCGCACTGACCGTGTTGACATCGCTGGAAAAATCAATTTCTCGACTGAACGGAAGGGTTTAATGACAAAGAACTCTGGCAGTCCAAAATCTCGTGCGCAAGAATTAGCGAATGTGATCAAAACGATGGACCACTGGATGCAACACAAGACGAGGCTGATCCTGCAGATTAGCACGCCTTTGTTTTACCTAGTCCTCCGCGGCCGCATTGTGGGCCGCCAGCAAAGTTTATTTTTGTTTGACTCCTATGGTCAAACTTGCCGAGTCCCTGTTGTCCCGGAACGCTATAACCGCGTACTCTGCAACCAAAAGGGTCCGGCATTGGTGACGTTTGAAACTTCCGGAATAGAGGGAAAGCTAGAGATGATGGAGGATGACGCAGAACCGATGTTCGAGGAACTCTGTGTCGATTGGGTTATTTCGAAGATGGCGGACGATCTACTCACTTCTGACGCTGGCGAGCAAACGACGCAAAGGAGTCGGGTACAGAGGTAGTGTTCCAATAACTCCGCTTGAGCGGCACTTGTAAGTTGTTCAGCCCACGGGCTTGGTAAGCGGCAGAAAGAGCGTTCGAGAAACAGATGATTTCGGAACACCCACAACCCGAGTGGCTGGATCTAAAAGCACTGCAGCGATATGCGTGCGTATCAGAACGCACGCTGCGGGAGTGGGTACATCGCCCGATCGATGCCCTGCCCGCGGCGCGTGTCGGAGTAAAAATCCTTGTTCGTCGAAGCACGTTTGATCACTGGCTAGAAAACCATAAACTGAAGGTAGTTGACGTGGGTTGTATTGTGGACGAGATGGTTGCGGGACTGACGGGATCAAACTGATGGGCGTTAAGATTCGAAAGCGCGGCGGCAAGTGGTATGTGTTCGTGAACTACCACGGGCGCCGAAAGGCAAAGTGTGTCGGCACAAGCCGAGAGGTTGCCGAACAGGTGCGCCGTCAGCTCGAAGCGAAACTTGCGCTTGGAGACCTTGGATTCTTGGTCGAAGCTTCCGGACTTACCTTCGAGCAATATTCTCAACGCTGGCTAAAACAGCACGCTGAAGTGGAATTGAAGCCATCAACCGTTGCAAGCTACGCTCAACTACTTCGTCTTTACGTCCTGCCGGAGTTCGGCGCCCTCCAGGTGACTGCAATCGACCGCGGCGGGGTCAAAGCGTTCCTCGGAGAGTGGTCAGCGAAGGGCGAGCTGTCGCGCAACACGCTGCGGCTGATGCTTTGCACCTTGAGGGTCGTACTGAACCACGCGGTAGAGGACGGGATCATCGAACACAATCCCGCCGAGAAGCTAGGCAGGTTCACCAAGACGGTGAAGCCGAGTCACCAGGCGGAAGCGATGACCCGCAGTGAGGTGGAGGCTTTCCTGATGTCGGCCGCGGAATTGTGCCCTGACTATCATCCGCTGTTCCTGCTGGCATTCCGCACCGGCTTGCGCAAAGGAGAGTTGCTCGCGGTCCGATGGGGCGACATTCAGTTCGGCGTCAACGAAGACGATTCAAATCGGTATATTTTCGTGCAGCGCAACTTCGTCCAAGGCAAATTTACGACGCCGAAGAGTAAGAAATCGCGTCGCGTAGACCTCTCTCGCGAGCTACGGCGGACTCTGCTGGAACTGCGGGACAAGCGGATGCTCGAAGCAATGATGGCGGGTCGTCCCAGCATCGCGGAGGATCTTGTATTCCCTTCGAAGGCGGGGACCGTGATCGATCCGAACAACCTCGTTCACTACCAATTTCTCCCCTGCCTGGAGCACGCGGGCCTGCGCCGATTTCGCTTTCACGACCTCCGTCACACTTTCGGGAGCCTGCTGATCCAAGACGGTGCATCGCTGGCATACGTGAAAGAGCAGATGGGTCACAGCTCGATTCAAATCACTGTCGACACCTACGGTCACCTCATTCCAGGAGCAGACATCAACTGGATCGACGGGCTCGATCGCAAAACAAGTTCGCAACAAAATGCAACTCCCGCGCAACCGGAGGTTTTGCGGGATGAGCCAGAGTCTTTGGATGTCGTTGAGAACGATGGTGAGCGCGGAAGGAATCGAACCTTCAACCTACTGATTAAGAGTCAGTTGCTCTGCCAATTGAGCTACGCGCCCACGGTGGGAATCGAACCGGCGGGACAATTTGTGATTGTAACATTTCCGCGGACGCCCGGTTGTCCCTGACAATTGCGATTACGCAGCCGTTCGCGCGCGGCCCAGAGACACAGATACCTCGGTGCTTGCGTGATACACGCCTCGCCCCGGGTTCTCTATTGGAAACGTAGTGCTAGGAACGCTGCCGAGCTTCCGCTGCTAGTCCGCTCGCAGTTTCGCTGACCACTGGGCGGCGTTGCGCGAACGAATCCGGCCCCATCTTCGGCCGACGTTCGACGGTACCGATCACTGGGGCATCTTCCATTCCGTCGGCATACGCCATCGAAACAAACCTCTGCTCGGAACACAAGCGATCGATCATCCGCTTTTGTCCATTGTTGAGCACCGCATGTGGAAGAACAGGAAAATGTCGGAACATCCACACAAAATAGACCCGCTGAAGAAAAGAGGGCATTAAATAGCGCGGTCCGATAGGGGTTTGCACCTGCACCACACCGTCCGCGAGTTTTTCAATCCACATAACTAGGCCACCTGGGTTTCTGAGTTTGGCCAGAGCACTTCTTGGGCCGTCATTATTGCACCAAGGTGGTTACTAGGGAAGCGTTTTCTAAAGAATTCTCGCAATAACAGTCGTCGCAGGCCCATCCCAACGGTACATAGGGATTATTGGAGCATGCACTAGGAACGATGCAACCGCATTTATGCGGGAATCTCGGGCAATATGTCCATCCGCCGGATCTCCGCAGCGACCCCAAAGTCCTTACCGGGACCTTGTTCCACCCGCAATACGCGGGCGTGGCAGCACACCCAGCACTTCTCCCCCGAGGTAAGCTCAGGAGGAAGAATAAGGATCAATTCCACGTCCGACCCCTCAGCCATGCGGGACTCGGTATAGAGGAAGATGCCATTCGTGCTTACGTCACGAGTCTGTGCGCTCGACTCTGAATCAGCCGCCGCGCCACAGACCCGTACCGGCAGCTTAGCCGTAACTCTTTCGCGGGAACGCCGATTAATCTTGGAATTCATTAATCGAAACACCGATTCGAAACAGCATTCGGAACACCGAATTGAAAACATCCATCGCAATCTCGATGGCAAAAACGGTTCAACACCGGTATGAGAGCTGCTTCTTCGCACCGGCGTTGGACAGTATAGACGAACGCTTCTCTTAGAAGGACCTTAGATTTGCGGACGCTGCAACCGCACAGCAGGTACTACGACCGCCTGCTCCATCGTTGGAACATTGGTGCCGCGCAGTTTGGCTTCGATCTCGTGCAGCTTCTCGGGTTGGTTGGTCTGGTAGTAAGCCTGAACCAGCAGTTCCATGGTGAAAGGATTCTCCTGATCTTCTTCCAGATACGCAATGGCTTCATCGAACTTTTTCTGATCCATGAGCAGCGTACCCGCGGCCCCGTTGTAGGAACTTTGAATAACGCGGTTGCGGCTTCCTACCGAGATCGTCTCCAGTTCCTTCAAGGATGCGGTGGCCAACTCTGGGTTGCCCGCATGCGCGGCCCGCACGGCGCGATTGCGCAGTATGCGGGATAGTTCTTCATTCTTATCGCCTTTGGAAATTGTGCTGCGGTGTCCCAGAGATTCTTCCGCGCTCCGCAGATATTTTAATGCCGCATTGTCGTCGGCTTGATACTCGGCCGCCTGCCGGTAGGACTGCGCTTCCTGCAAATCCTGTTCCTTGGCATGGGCTGTCTGCGCAATCTCCAGCAACAGCGTGTCGGCTTCGGCGAACTTGCCATCGCGGACCCAGGTCGTCGCCTTCTGCATCCCGTAAGTAAGGCGGTCGGCCTCGTTGTGGGCAAAGCGAATAGCTTTGTCGTACTCAATTCGCGCCTGTTCCTGGTCGCCCATCAGAGCATACGTGTCTCCCAAGCCGACCTGCGAAGTAACAAAATCCGGATCGATCTTCAGCGCGGCGCGGTAGTGCTGCAACGATCCCTCAAAGTTTCCCGCCATGCGCAGCAGTTCGCCGTAGGAATCCTGCGGATTTGGTTCGGTGGGCAGCAGCGCGACATAGCGATCCATGTCGGCAAAAGCCTTGGCAAATTCGCGGTTCCGGGCATAGAGATACGCTAGATCGTTCAGCGCAGCCGGATAATTCTTATCCAGGGCCAGCGCCTTCTCCATGATCTTGCGAGCCTGCTCGTCGCCGTTTTCACCCATCAGCCAATTGCCGGCGAGGTAATGCAGACGCTTATCCTTCGGATACATCTCCAGCAGATCGTTCATAGCGGCGATGCCGCCAATGAAGTCGCCCTCCTGCACTTTCACGATCCAATTGACCATTAACTGCTCGCCCGGCGTCGCCTTGGTCGCCAGCGCAATGGCCTTTTCGCGGGCGGAACTCACTTCCCGGGGATCGCTGCTGTTGAAAGCAATCCAGGCCCAGCCCACGGCGAGATTCGGATCCGCCTTCACAGCCCCGCGCCAGTCGTCGTTGCAACGCTCGAGGTATAGGTTCTCGTAATCCTGCATGCCCTTCTCGTAGAGGGAGCGAGCCTGCGCCGACGACGTGGTCACCGGCATTGCACTGGTCGTAGCCGGCTTCAGATGGTGGGCATAAAGAGGTGCCGCAGCGCAGACGCCAGCAACAACAATAAGGACGCAGATCGAGCGACGCATTAAAATCTCCGGAACAGATGCTTTGGGGGAAAGACGATGACTGCAGCGTAGCATCGCCGGAAACGGCTTACCTAGTGACGGAAGTCATACGACGGGCGAGAGAGCGGGAGGGCTTCCCACAAAAGAAAAGCCCCCGCCGCGAACGGCAGGGGCTAAGGAGCAGTGCGACTAGAACAGGATCTTCAATCCTAGCTGCATGTTGAAAGCTTCGCCGGGGCCGATACCAGGAGCTCCGTTGAAGTCGCCGATAGTGTCGGTGATGGTACCACCGCCCGGATTCGTAGCACCTGCGCCCGAAGCCAGGTTGATGCGGTTGAATAGATTAAAGAACTCGACTCGGAACTGAGCCTTGACGCGTTCGGTAATCGGGATGTTCTTGAGCACTGACATATCCACGGAGGAGTAACCCGGACCGTAAATCTGGTTCCTTCGCAAGGTTCCACCAAAAACGTTTGGTCCCGGGCAGCTGCCGTCCCCACCGTCAAGAGCAGGCAGACAGAATGAGGCAGGGTTGATCCAAGTCACGCCCGTAAAACTGGCCGTTTTTTGGAAGCTATGCGACACGCCAGCGAAAGGACTGGCGATGATGTCGAAGCCTGTTCGAACCTGATCCATGGGTTGCCCGCCATGGAAGGTCATCAAGCTGTTCAACGACCAACCGTGCGTTACCCACCTCGGGCCGCGTGAAGACCCGGGGATATCCCAAGTAATGGTAGCGGAGAAGTTGTGGCGAGTATCGAAGTCGCCGTTGCCGTACTCGCCCTTGAGGTTATGACTATCGTAGGGAAGGACGCCACGGTATGCGGTAATTTCATCAAGTGCGTGCGCCCAAGTGTAGGCGAACTGAGAGCTGAGGCCGTGCCAGGCGCGGAGTCGTAACGTGGTCTGCAGTGCGTTGTAATTCGAGGTGCCGATACTGTTGAGCTGGTTAATGCCTCCATAGTTGGGGAACGCCGTCAGAAATCCATCAGTGTGAGTACCAGGGATCTGATTAATATCCAACATCACAGACAGCTTGCGCCCTTCGCTGCCCACGTATCCCACCTGCCAGACCGCCATACCGTTGCCAAAGCTCTTTTCGATATTCAGGTTGTAGTTGAAGAAATAGGGTGTGCGGAAGTTCTGGCTCACTCCAAATACATCGAACACAGATCCCGCGCAATTCGGGTCAGTGGCCTGGTTGCCCGTCACGCAAGTGGTTACGGCGGGGAAGATGTTCACGTTCGGCTGCCAGGTGTAGAAGCTTTTATTTCCGTAATTGATACCCGCGGTGGAGTAGCTGGAAACAGGGGATGGACCAGCCGGATTGTCCTCAAGACCGTCTGCATTGTTCGGCGGACGGAAGTCCAGGAATGGATTCATGTTGATCTGGTCATAGAACACGCCGATTCCGCCGCGCACGACCAGGTCTTCTCGGCTCGTCGGTTGATAAGCGAAGCCAATCCGTGGAGCGAAATTGTTCTTGTCGGACGGGAAGATGGAGCCGATACCATTGCCCTGAATCTTGAGGCCTCCCGCGGACGGAATAAATACCGCCAGGTCTTTGGCTGAGCTGTGGAGTGGACCATAGTAATCCCAACGCAGTCCCCAGTTGAGATTGAGTCTGCGCGTGACCTGCCATGCATCTTGCACGAAGAAATCCAGTCCGTTGACCAGAACTTTCCGCTCTGCGTTGCCTACGGAAATCGATGAGGATTGAACGTTGCCGGCCAGAAAATCGGCCAAGGAAAAAATAGCCGTATCTGGGTTGCCCAGGGAATTCGTACAACCGGTAGCGGTTGGATTCGCGGCGCAATACGTCGCCCACGGTCCCTGCGACCCGTCGAACACGAACTTTCCGAGAGAGTGCCGGAAGTAGAACTCGTCCACACGCCCTTGGCGGAATTCGCCGCCGAAACGGAACTGGTGCTTGCCTACGTTGTACGACACAATGTCGGCCAACATCCCGGTGATGTCGTTACGACCTTGCGGCGGGGAGAGTCCGACTTGCTCGAAGCCGCCAATCTGGATATTTGGGGCACCCAGGATCGGTTTGCCTTTAATGAGCGCCGAGTCACTGAGAGCCAACCCGTAGGAAGCAGTGTCGAAGCTGTGATTGGCGTCGTTGAAAGTCTGGTTAAAGTAGTTCACGCCAAAAAGGAGCTGGTTGGTCATGCGCGAAGTCAGGACCGAATTTAGCGTGGCTGCATAGTTGTAGACGTGAAGCGGAGCCTTCTCGAAGTAAAACGGAAGATTGGAACTGGCGGTCGCCAGTGCTGCGCTTCCCCCTAGTGGCGCGATCTGGTCACCCTGACCGCCAAACCAGCGGATGTTGAAGTGGTGTTTTTCCGTAAAGTTGTGGTCAAGTTTGATCAAGCCGTTGTAGCTGTAGCCAATCGAAGGATTGGTAGCGAAATAATTCGAGGGCTGCGCCGGGAGGTTGTTGATCAAGCCTGGCCAGAGGTTAGCCATCAAATTTTGCGATATCGAACTCTCAGGGATTCCATTGGCTGCGAGCAAAGCCAGCGCATCATTCTGGTAGGCCAGTGAAGGCTCCGTATTGAGGCCGGAGAGACCAATCGTGTACTTCTGCTTCTCAAAAGTGATGAACCAGAATGTCCTGTCCTTGATGATCGGGCCACCTAACGAGAAGCCAAAGTTCTCGTTGCGGAGCGGAGGCTTCTTTGTGGGGACCCCGGCCGGGAACGTGCTCGGATTAAAAAAGGGCGTAGCTGCGCCAAAGGAAGTATTCCGATTGTAGTAGTACGCGGATCCGTGGATCTGGTTTGATCCGGACTTCAGCACGACGTTCACGATACCGCCGGCGTTGCGTCCGCCTTCTGCAGAGGATTGTGTCTGGGCCGCAAATTCGTCGATCGCATCCAAAGGCATAATGACGCCGGCGATACCTGAGACGCCGCCCTGGTTCACGGCTGGAATGTTGTGCCAGAAGTCATTATTGTCCACGCCGTCAATCTGCCAGTTCATTTGATTGGCGCGCGTGCCGTTCAGCGAGCCGAAGCCGCCAACTGAGTAGCCGCCGTAGCCTGGCTGGACCGCGGCGAACTGCGTGTAGTCGCGCCCGTTCATGGGCACGTCCTGCACTGCTTCGGTGGGAATCAGATTGTTCTGCGCTGCGCTGGTCGTATCGATGGTCAGGGCTGCAGCGGAGACTTCAATAGCGGTAGTGCCCGTCCCGCCGATACTAAGTTTCACGGGCAGGTTATAGGCACCTCCTGCCGTCACGTTGACATTGTCGACGGTGACTGGCTTGAAGCCGGAGGCGGAGACTGAGATCTTATACGTGCCGAGAGGCAGATCCTGGAACGAGAACGCCCCATCGCTGGTGGTTGTGGCCGTGATCGCAACATCAGTGGCCACATTCGTGGCCGTGACGTTGGCATTCGCCACCACAGCTCCCGAGGGATCAGTCACATTTCCGTTAATCGCGCCGCGGAAGGTTTGGCCATAAGCCGCAACCGCAAGCAATAAAATAACAACAACACTCGCCCCTCGTTGTCGCATCTAAGCCTCCAAGATATCTGTAATCTGGGAACACTTCAGCCCGAACACTGCAAGTGGGCTTGAGAAGGCATGTCTCTGGCCAAACCTCACACCACGTAGAGCCCATATTTTTCAATAATTTACACTTACCTGGCGGGAATTTGATATGAAATTGCGGATATCAAAGCGATGACTCTATGAAAATAGGAATGGCTTAGCTTCGGAGACCGCTTTGAATCAGATAGGTAGGATCAAATTTATTGATCCTAAGTGATTTGCGGACTTTCGATACGGACTGGAAGGCTACTTAGAAAGTGACCGGTTAAAACGTGATCGAGACGCCGCCCCGCACCGAACGGGCCGATTGAACCAGATACACCGTCTGGCCGTCCTGTCCCATCACCGGTACGTACCCCTGTGCCAGCAAATTGCGGACGTCAACCAGTGCTTCCATGTGCGCTGGGAGAAAGCCCATCGTCGGAATCGGTTGGCGGATGAAAACATTCAAAAAGGGATCGCTCTGTCCCGGGGACGCGTTGAACATATCCACCGGAGTTAATCCCGAACCATTCACCCAGCGATAGGAAGCGATCCAGTGAGTGTGAGCACCCGGTAGCGTTCCGCTGAGTTTCGCGGCAAGAGCGTGACGGCGTTGAGTTGTGATGAACTGCCGCGCCTGCTGCAGTTCGACGTCGGGCTTGGTGAGATCCAGTACACCGCCGTAGGCGTAATCCAGCGTCGCGGTCAGGTCGGACGCAAACTTCCGCTCGAGCACGACACGCATGCCGCGCGTGTCCAGCGTATTTCCCGCATAAGTGAAGGTCCCGGAGTAGACGTCTGGTAGAAGAAACCCACCCGCTGCCGTGACGTCCCCGGTTCCCGTTAACGCCGTATTGGCCACGCGATCGCTGAAGACCGCGACTTGCATCTTGTTCTTGCCCATCCGGCGGGAAACGCTCGCTTCCTGGTGATGCGCGCTTTCCAGTCGCGTCGAAAAGTTAGCCATGCTGACACGAGGATCAGCTTCGCTCAAGTCAGCCGGTGCGGAATCAAAACCCTTCTCAGCCCTCGTATGCGGCAATGAGGTCGAATAGGCATACTCAACAAGGGTGTTCGGCGAGACGTGAAGATCGACCGAACCAAAAGGACGGAATGCGGTCACGTGCCCCAAAAACTGAATAGTCTGAAGTTCGCTGCCGAACTTTAACTCCAGTACGTCGCCGATCATTACATCGTCTGCCGTGGAAAGCGCGAGCGCCTGTAGCGCGGCATTATGCAGATTGGGATCAGAGGGCGCGAAGCGACGTACAGTGATTCCCATCGATGGCCCCGAGCCGTCAGGCAGACGGTGAGAGTACATCGCATGCAGAACCGCTGCGGGCAGGCCGACACCGTAACCTACATTTCCGCTCAAACCGACTCGATCCGCGGAAAAAATCGAGCGTTCCACGGAGAAGCCCGTGCTCATGTCGGAGCCGCTGCCATAACCTCCGGCTGCCGAACCAGCCAGAAACGAGAGGCTCCCTTTCAGTTCATGATCCTGCTGTTCCGCGCTCGCGGGATCTCCGAACACGCGCAGAACCGGACGATTTGCCACTGAACGCAAAGTCCACTTCCAGCCATCGTCATCGGCCTTGCCTTGCAGCGGCGCCACTTTTATAGCATTCAGCAGGGTATTTAACGTGATGTTCAGGTGAACGTTCGTGCCGGGATGCAAGCCAACTTTTTCTCTCAACGCTGGCAGGAACGAAGCCGCTGAGACTTTGACGGAATACGATCCGGGCAGAAGGTCAGTTGCAGAAAAGAAACCGGCGCCATCGGTAAACACCGTCATAGACCGCGCCGCCGAGCCCGCAATTTCCACCACGGCGCCCATCTGGGGTATGCCCGAGCCGTCGCGCACGTATCCTGAGATCGCGCTGGGGCGCTCCGCGGCCCACGCAGGAACCGCCAATCCGATGATCACCGCCCAAAATCCAAGTTGGCGAAGTTTCAATCCAACCCCCGCAAACCAGGCAGGCCGTTACTCCACAGCGAATGTCGCTGATGGATCAATCGTCTGCTTGGAGATGTTGTCGTTCACTTTGATGTTGATCTTGTACACGCCTGGCGGCAGATTTGCTGAGGCAATCGATTTCTGCAGCGTCACCTGCTCGCCTACGTTACCCATCTGGTCGGTGGATTCAGTTTTCTGGACCACCGGTTTGTTGGTCGCGATGTTGACGATGTCGAACTCGAACGTGGCCGAAGGCTTGTGCGTCTTGTCGTCCACGCCCAGATTATAAACTTGCATCCAGAAGTTCACCTTCTGGTCTTTCGCGCGCTTGAAGAGAGCAGGCTTGCCATCAGCCGGAGCCACTCGTGGCCGAACCTTGGTCAGCCCGATCACGAAATTTCCCGTACTCACGTCCTTAGTTGGCACAGGCTCCATCTGATCGGCGACGATCAGAGATGAGGTAGAAAGCTTATCGTCGGAAAATTCTGGTACAACGATTCCCCGGCTCCACAGACCTTTACGATCCCCGTTTACGTCCTTTACCGCAATCTCGACCTTGTAACGCCCGGGACGCAGCGGCAGCGCCTTCCAGTACACAGAAGAATTCTCCGCGGTACGCGGAAGCAGTTCTGCCGGCACGTCGATCTGCGCCGTATCTTCGAACGTCTGCACAATTTTGCCGGTCAACGTTGTGACGCGGCCAAAAATGTTAACCGTCCCGCGCTGCACTCCATCTTTGTTCGAGAACGTGATATCCCGGTACTTCATCTGAATCGTGATCGGCACCAGCACGGTGTCACCAGTTACCTTCACGAAATCTGACCGCACGTCAAACGGCATTAGATTGGTAATCAGCTTCGTGTTGACGATTTCTTCCAGATCTTTGAACTTAACCGGGGGCGGTGCCTGCAGCTTGGCAAATTGCTCCAACCGATCGAACTGCTTGGTTGACTGGCTTGCGCTATTTGGACCAGCTCCTATTCTTTCCAGACCACCGCCCGTAAAGCGGCTAGCCTTGCTGGACATGCCCATCTGCTCGTAGAGCGTGAGCCCGGCATTTGGCGTGTAAAGCAGCGCATCTTTCTCCGAGCGGTCCATCGTCATGTGGTAATCACCGCACATGCAATTGTCGACGAACTCGATGATGACTTCCTGCCCAATGCCTTCCAGATAGCGGTAGCGCCAGTCCTCAAAGGGGAAGGTCGATGTCTCGCCGCCGCCTTCATCCATAGGCCGCTCGTAAGTTCCACCGGAAGGATGCGATTCGACTTCGTCCGCTGGGCCGTACATGATGTAAATACGTCCGCGGTCGCTCTTCCAACCCGGAATTCCCGCTGCAAAATGCTCATTCGTATAAGCGATGCGGCGGTAATGTTCCTCTTTGTACTCGTTCTCTTCGGTATCGGGCGTGGGGTCGCGACGTTGCCAGAAGGCTTCAATAAAATTATCGCGCTCTTCGTCGTTCGAGAGTTGCTTAAAGGCGGCTCGTTCTTCGTCGGTGATAATCCACACGACGTCCTCGTTCAACCACTTCTTGTAAGTCTTGCTGAGCTCAATCTTCAGGGATTTCCTCTGTTGCTTTTTCTGCTTATCGTTAGGCGAGCGCTTCAGAGGATCGATCTCATCCGTGGGTTGCGCTTGGGAACCGGTTACGGTTGCGCTGGATTTGGCATCGCCCGCAGCAGCCGGTTTGTCGCTCTGAGCCGAGGCCGTAACGGCCAAGCTCGTAGCGACTATCGCAAACGCAAAAGAGAAAAGGTACCGTGATCGAACCCGGAACATGAGAGGAACTCCTACCACGACAAACTTTCGTTTGGGCTATTCTAGGCGCTCAGTTCGTCGAAAGCAAGGTAACTCATGTTAAAAGAACAGGATTGAAGGTCCGGAACAGCCGTTTCGTTGGACGCGCCCATATCCCGCGGGAGTTGCCCAACTTGCCACCAGAATTCTTGGGACTGGGCCGCCACCCAAGCTATAATTTTACGTTGTTATAACCTTGCAGTACCGGGCAGCGCTACTTCCCGGATTCCCAGGGCTTGGCATTCCCATTACAGATTGGAACTTTCCTGTCGTTGGGATCGTATCCAATTGTGTCCCTCACGTTCGCGGATTTGCCGGTCGCCAAAGAAAAGGGAATCTTGGGAGTAAACGTCTGGCATCCGGCGGTTTGATCGGCAGAGCCTTGGACGGCGACGGGAACAATGAAAACTTGGAAAAAAATAACGATCGGAGTCGGCGTTGCTCTCGTACTGGCAATTATCGTCGGCATCACGGTCCATCAAAGCGGCAAGAACATAGTCACGGTGCAGAGTGGAACGGTACAACGCCAGGATTTGTCGGCAGTTGTCAGCGCATCGGGAGAAATCAAGCCGAAGACCTACGTCAATATTGGCGCTAATGCATTTGGAAAGATTACGCATTTATTTGTCAGAGAAGGCGATCACGTAAGGAAGGGTCAGTTGCTGGCTCAACTAGAAAACGTCCAGTCGTCGGCGGATGTGAATGCCAATCAGGCTTCTCTGCAGGCCGCGGAAACCGACACACTGGCCGCCGATGCCGCGCATAAAACCTCCCAGGCTGACCTACTCCGCGCTCAGGCGGACTATGATCGCAACAAGCTCGATTGGGAGCGCGCTCAGAGCCTCTATAAGGACGGCCTGATCTCCAAGTCCGATTTCGATAGTCGCCGAAATGCCTGGTCTACCGCGGACTCCGGCCTGGTTCAGGCGCAAGCCCGCGTCGCTCAGGCACGAGCGCAAAAAGATTCCGCCGATAAGCATGTCAACCAGAACCGCGCCACGCTCACTCGCTTCGCAGATGTTTTGAAGAAGGCCTCTTACGCAGCTCCTTTTGATGGCGTCATCACCAACTTACCGGTGCGTGAGGGCGAGACGGTGGTGATCGGTATTCAAAACTCGCCAGGCAGTACCTTGATGACACTCGCCGACATGTCCGTGATCACAGCTGAAGTAAAAGTTGATGAAACCGATATTGTGAACGTGCACCTTGGACAGCCAGCAGAAGTGACCATCGACGCCATTCCCAGAAAAATTTTTCATGGAACGGTTTCAGAAATCGGGGACAACGCGATCGTCCGCTCCACCGGCGTCGCGACTTCGCAGCAAACCTCCGCCAGCGAAGAAGCAAAAGATTTCAAGGTAGTTGTCACCGTCACCGATCCTCCTCAGGACCTTCGTCCCGGACTCTCCACGACCGCCAAAATCACCACGGCCGCTCGCAGCAACGTGCTGTCCATTCCGATTCAGGCACTCTCCGTTCGCAGCAAAGCCCAACTGGAGCAGGATAAGGCGACCCCCGGTTCTGTGCATGCCGCGGCGCCGCCGAAGGAAACCGCATCCAAGGACAGGGGAAAAGACCAGAAACAGGAAGTGCAGGGCGTGTTCGTCATTCGTAACAAAAAAGCTGACTTCGTTCCCGTCACTACCGGCATCGCTGGAACCAGCGACATCGAGGTACTGGATGGGCTAAAAGAAGGGGACGAGGTCATTACCGGAAGTTACAAGATTTTGCGTACGCTCCGTTCCGGGAGTGGCGTCAAAGTAGATAACTCCACCCCTAAGAAGGAAGACGAGACATAACCTTCGCCGCCTTCGCTCGTCCAACGGAGAAGACGGTGCAACCGGAACAAGCGTTACCTGGAACAGGATTAGCAAGCTCTCGGAGTCGAATTCAATCTCGGAGAACCTAGTGGCACCGGAGCAGGAGAAAAACATGGCAACCGCAGAAGTAATCAGCATGCCCTCTAAGGCCGTTTCCGCGCCGCCTCAGTCCTGCATGATCGCGGCTGAGGATCTTTGGAAAACCTACGACATGGGATCCGAGCAACAGGTCCACGCGTTGCGCGGAGTCAACCTGCGCATCGAGCGGGGAGAGTATGTCGCCATCATGGGACCTTCCGGCTCTGGCAAGTCGACGCTGATGAACCTGATTGGCTGTCTCGACACGCCGACCAAAGGCGAATACTGGCTGAATAGCCAACTGGTGAGCGAACTCGACGACGATGAACTGGCGCGCATTCGCAACAAAGAAATTGGATTCGTATTCCAGACTTTCAATCTGCTGGCGCGAGCCACCGCTCTGCACAATGTGGAATTACCGTTGATCTACGCCGGAGTTCCCACCGGCGAGCGCATCGAACGCGCCAAAGCAGCGTTAACGGCCGTGGGCATGGAATCGCGCATGACGCATAAGCCGAATGAGCTTTCCGGCGGCCAGCGTCAGCGCGTCGCCGTGGCCCGAGCACTGGTCAATCGCCCTTCGATTATTTTGGCGGACGAACCCACCGGCAACCTGGATTCGCAGACCGGCAACGAAATCATGGCTTTGTTCGATCGTCTGCACGGCGAGGGAAATACTATCGTTCTTGTCACTCACGAGCACGACATCGCCGAGTACGCTCACCGCGTGGTTAATATCAAGGACGGAGTTGTCGAGCGCGACGAACGAAAAAAATAATTCCAGTCAATTCAGACCTGCCCGATTGCAGACGTCGCCTTGCGAGAGATCCACTAATCAGCACCGACTAACTCCAGCCGGCCGCCGATTTTGCGGCGTCGGGAATTCCAACTTCTTCGCTTGCTTTCGCGCTTGCCACTGCCACTTGGTCCCGTCCGCCCCGCTTGGCTTCATACAAAGCGGCATCGGCCGATGCCATCAATTCCTTGGGCGACATCCCATGCTGCGGGAACGAAGCTACTCCTACGGAAATCGTGACCATCCCCAGCGACTTGCCCAGATGCATGACGGTTAGCTCTCTCATTTTTAATCGCAGCCGTTCGGCTCGCGCGCGCGACGCTTCCATATCCGCCGTCGGCAGGATAACCACAAATTCCTCTCCCCCGAATCGGCATACAAAGTCCTCCGCCCGAATTCCCTTGGAAAGAAACATCGCAGTCTCGCGTAACACCGCGTCCCCCGCATCATGGCCATAGGTATCGTTGAAGTTCTTAAAATGGTCAAGGTCGATCATAAGGATCCCAAGACACTGTGCCGCCCGCGCCGCGCGTCGCACTTCACGCTCCAATACTTCTTCCAAGTAGCGCCGGTTGTAGAGCCCTGTTAATGCGTCGCGCACCGACTGTGTGCGCAGCGCTTCCCGCAATCTTATATTCGCAATGGACAAGCCCACTTGTCCCGCGAACGTTGTCTTCAGCGAAAGATCAGAGGACTCTATATGTGGCGCGCCTTCGGTCGCCTGAATATGCAGGATGCCGAGAGTTTCTCCCTGCGCAAGAATCGGAATGCACAAGTAAGTGTTTTTGACTCCCACCGCATGAGTGCACGGTGCCGTGGAATCCCCTGCCACAACCAGATGCGGATGTCCGGTACGAAGAGCCCAACACGCTGCCGGTTCGAAGACCGCCGCCGGAAGCTGGCAATCGCTCCACGATCCAATCACTTCCGCCACGCTTCGCGAAGCGTCCAGCAGAGCGATGGCTCCGGGAGCCGCAGGAAATATTTTGGGAGCAAAGCCCAAAGCTCCGGCAAACACTTCGTCGCGGCTGATGCAGCTCTGTAGAAGCTCGCCCATCTTTGCCAGCATGGTCGCGCGTTGCGTCCGCTCCCGGAGTTCGGACATCATTCTCTCGTTCTGCTGATCGAGTTCCTTACGGGCGAAATCCTTCTCTAACATTTCCTCCTGCAAGCGTGTATTCACATCCGCCAACTGGGCTGTACGTTCGAGAATCTGGTCCTCAAGATTCTGTTGATTCTGTTTCTGGTTCTCGATGTCCGTGCACGTACCAAACCATTTGATGATTTCTCCCTCCGCATTGCGAATAGGATTCGCGCGGCCCAGGAACCATCGGTAGCTTCCGTCTTTCGCGCGCAGGCGATACTCCACGTCGTAAGGGTCTCCAGTACGCAGCGCGTTCTTCCACTTCTCCGCGCACATGGTCAAATCATCAGGATGGACAATTACGGTCCACCCCGTTCCCTTCATCTGCTCGAGCGTGAGCCCGGTATAGTCGAAACACTTCTTGTTGAAATAGTCGTCCGCACCGTCAGGGTCAGCTGTCCAGATAATCTCCGGCAACGCTTCCGCCATCGTCTGGAAATACAACTCACGTTCCCGGGCAGCGTCGAGATGGTTTTTGCGATGGCGGCGGACTTTGCCAAGAAGCATTGGAGCAATCCAGGAGGCGACCGCCGTCACTCCCACAAAAAGCGCCAGAAACCCGTAGCCATCGCTGCTTTGTAGCATGTGCATCGTTCCATGCCCCTCCAACATTTCCCAGGACTTAGGAACAGTTCAATCTCCATTCCATCGGCTCACAACTCCGCGGAGGATCCAAATTGAATATCGGCAGCATTCGGCATTCTCGTATTAGGAGAACTTAATGCGTGAGCCGGCATTCATGTGGAGGATGGAAGTAGGACCGAAAAGCAGTGAGGAAGAGGCGCAAAAAGAGACGCGCAAAACAAAAGGCCTCTCAAACGAGAAGCCATGTCAGAACCAATATCAAAATGTTTATTGGACTACTGCGCCGCGGCTGCCGGCCTTGAAGCGGTGCTTTCTGCCATCTTCGGCGCGCCAGCGATAAAGAAGTTGTGATCGTAAAGGTTGCGGTACATGACCCCGGCGATCTCAGCAGCCTTCGGCCCGAACGTCGGTCGGCCACCTTCGAGGAAAACAACCACCACCACGCGTCCCCTGCTGGTGTTAGCGTAGGAAGCGAACCAGCCGAAGCGTGTGCCCGCATGCGAACACGTCCCGGTCTTGCCCAGGATTTCTTCCTCGCTAAAATTCAGCCCTAGCCGCCGCGCCGTCCCATACTGCACCGCGCCCGCCATACCCACCGAAATTTCTGGAATCAGCGGAGCGATACCGAGTTGCCGCTTGATGCGCGGCTGGAAATTCGTAATCTCCTCCGCCGTCGTGGGATGCTGCAAATAATAAAGAGTTCCGCCGTTGGCGATGGCTGAAACCATGGCACCCAGCTGCAACGGCGTCATCGAGATGCCTTCCCCGAAAGAACACATCTTCCCCACGCCGCCCAGCTTCTGCGAAATCACTTCTTCCGGATACGTGCCTGCCTGTTCGCCCGGAATATCGTAGCCGGCCAGTTCGCCTAAGCCATACTGGTGGGCGTAGTACGCTACTTTCTCAAATCCGAGTTGGCGGCCGAGCGCCTCGAAATACGCGTTATTGGAATGGGCGAGAGCCTGGGTTAGGTTCATCCGGCTGCGCCCTCCAAGCGAAACTTCCGTTTCCTTGGAAATCAATCCCTCGTTCAATGCCGCCAGGGCCACTGACAGTTTGATGGTCGAGCAAGGTTGCGCGCCGCTCGACAGCGCCAGCTTCTGGTTGACCATCGCTAGCACGCGTCCGCTGGTCGGTTCGATCGCAACCACTGTCCCATTCATGTTGCCCAGAGCGTCCATCGCCGCCTGGCGCACAACTACGTCTTCGCCATCTGTAATATCGCCGGCAGAAATTCCCGCGGCGAACGAACTCGTGAAAAACCTTTCGTGATATCGGTGCCGTGGCCTGGTCCCTCTAAGATTGGTGCCTCGAAGGCTAGTTCCTTGAGGACCGGCCGCTCGAAGATTGCTCGCTCCCGCAGGGGTCGCAGATGCCCGCCTCACACTCGCCCGGTGGGCCGCAGTCGTTCGGCCATGCGCCAGATGCCGCATGCGGCGCCGGGTATGCTGGCTCTCGTTCACCTTCGCGGGCTTCGGTTTCCTGTTATTCAGCGCGTGTGGGTCGACATGCGCAGCCCAAATTCCAGGCGTCCACAAAAACCCTCCCACCACCACCGCCAGACGAAGACAGCGCACTCCCGACTTGGACATCTCTAGGCTCTTCCTCTGGTCCGGTTTTTCGGACTCAGGTTCCGATCAAAACGCCTGCTTGATCGGCTTTTCTTATGTTTTCCGATGCACGAAGCTTGCCAGCTTCGGCCCAAGAAGCGGGAGGTTCTCCCAACTTCGCGATAGTACGGGACTTACTTCATTTCACGCAACTTAAAAGTTTCTATCCATCAAAACTGTGCTTTCGATCTAACCCAATAAGGAACAAGGACTTAAACGGGATTACTTTAGTTCCAGAGCCCACAGTAACGAATCGACTAGTTACTGAAAAGATACGGCACTCTACTGCAAATGTTTTCATCTCTTTCCTTAGCGCTACTCCCAACGCGGAAAGGCTGACCGCCAGACTTCTTAGTTCTCGGTCTCACCCTCTTACATGACTTCGCCTCGCTTGCGCAGAAACGCCGGAACATCCAGATCTTCCTGCTCGAAGTTTGCCACCATCGCATTGCGCATGGCGTCGAGGGAAATCACCTCGGCGGTTGCATGACCCATTCCAACGGATGCCGACTCCGCCATTCTCGGTTCGTCCACCGTGAAATCCGTCGGTGGAAACGACGATGCGGACGGCTGAGACGGACCAACGGGATCGGGAAAATCCATCGCATCATCATGCGAAGCCGCGAATGAGTTTCGCACCTCAGTGTGGCGTAGCCGGACCCGGCTGCTGTCGCCGAAGCCGGTGGCGATCACGGTGATCTTCACCGCATCCTTCATCTTTTCGTCCATCACCGCGCCAAAAATAATATTGGCGTCCTCATGCGCCGCGGTTTGGATAATCGTGCAAGCCTGCTGCACCTCCGCCAGCTTCAGAGAAGCCGAACCTGTGATGTTGATCAGGATGCCGCGCGCTCCGTCAATCGCACCCGCCTCCAGCAACGGAGAAGCAATTGCCCGCTGCGCCGCTTCCGCCGTGCGATTCTGGCCGCTCGCCGTCGCCGTGCCCATCACCGCGTAACCCATGCGCGCCATGATCGTCTTCACATCGGCGAAGTCGCGGTTGATGATGCCGGGAATCGTAATGATGTCCGAAATTCCCTGCACGCCCTGCCGCAGAATGTCGTCCGCCACGCGGAACGACTCGAAGAATCCCGCATTCTCCGCCACCGCCAGCAACTTCTCATTCGGAATCACAATGGTCGTGTCCACGGATTCCATCAGCTCCGCGATTCCCTTCTCCGCCTGTGTCATGCGCCGTTTGCCTTCAAAGCAAAATGGCTTGGTGACGACAGCAACCGTGAGCGCTCCCATCTCACTTGCGAGTGATGCAATGATCGGTGCCGCCCCCGTGCCTGTGCCGCCGCCGAGGCCGGTAGTCACGAACACCATGTCCGCGCCTTCAAGCGCCTCGATAATTTTGTCGGAATCCTCCAGCGCCGCCTTGCGCCCCACTTCCGGATTCGCGCCCGCGCCCAGCCCGTTCGTCAGCTTGACCCCAAGCTGCAGCTTCACCGGCGCCCGCGACAGCCGCAATGCCTGCAAGTCTGTATTGGCCACGATGAACTCAATGCCCTCCACCCCGGCATCGATCATCCGGTTTACCGCGTTGCCACCACCGCCGCCCACACCAATCACCTTGATCTTGGCATCGTTGAGCGGCTCTTCGTTAAAGCTGATGCGAATCTTCGAATCGTTTTTCGCCGAATCATTTTTCATTTGTATCCACCCTGATTTAGATTTCTCTTTCCGTTTCGCATTCAACCAGTGGCCAGAGGTCAGTGTTCAGTGGCCAGTGTCCAGTCAAATCTGGCTCGATTTTTCTGACCACTGATCACTGACCACTGACCACTGATCTGACCACTGCCTCATCCCACTAGTAACGCCTTCAGCCTTGATCCCCACCGATCTCCCTGAAACCCCCGCGCTACACGCGCCCGTTGCCCGTAATGCACCATGCCGATCACCGTGGAGAACTCCGGCTCTGCTAACGACACCGGCATTTTCGCCAGCGGCGTGGGCCACGATAACCGCACTGGACGCCGCAATACCGATTCCGCCACATCAAAAATCCCCGGCAGCCGCGACCCTCCACCACTGAGCACGATCCCCGCGAGACAAGCGTCAAACATCCCGCCTTGCCGCAATGTTTCGCGCAGCATCTCAAAAAGTTCTCGCGCCCTCGGCTCCAGAATTTCCGCCACCAAGCGCTGCGGCAGCAGGCGCGAGGCTCGGTCCCCAACGGACGGCACCTCCACTTCATTCCCTTCTGGAATCAAAGTCACGATCGCATTGCCATAAACTTTTTTGATTTTTTCCGCTTCCGCTAAAGGCGTGCACATTCCTAAAGACAAATCGCTGGTGAAATGATCACCGCCCACTGGGATCACTCCGGTAAAAGCCACCGCGCCCTGGAGGAATACAACCAGTTCCGTCGATCCTGCTCCGATGTCCGCCAGACACACGCCCAACTCCCGTTCGTCCGCCCGCAGCACCGAATCCGCCGCCGCCAGCGGCTCGAACACTGTGTCATCCACGTGCACTCCCGCGCGATTCACCGCCGTAATCACGTTCTGCGCCGCGCTCGAGGCTCCCGTCACCAGGTGGACCCGCACCTCCAGCCTCGCCGCCATCATCCCCAGCGGATCGTGCACGCCCGCCTGACCATCTAAAATAAATTCCTGCGGCAGCAAATGCAGCACTTCGCGATCCGGCGGCAGCGGAATCGATCGCGCTTTCTCCACCGCCCCTTTAATTTCATCGCGCCCAATTTCTCGCGGACGCGTGCCCAGCGTGATGCCTCCGTGACTGTTTACCCCGCGAATGTGAGCTCCGCCAACCCCCACAATTGCGTGCTCCACCGCCGCCCCAGCTTTATCTTCAGCCGCTTCTACCGCTTTCTGAATGGCCGCGACCGCCTTGTCCAGGTCAACAATTACGCCTTTGCGCGAGCCACGCGATTCCGCCACGCCATGCCCGCGATAGCGCAGGCCGCCATCCGTGACCTCAACCATCAGAGCGCAGGTTTTCGCACTGCCCAGGTCAATCGCCGTTAGAAAACTTCCCTGCTGGTTCGCCATTCGTTACTTGTTCCCCAATTTGTTCCCCGAGTTCGTTCCCGAAGAGCTTTTCATTTCGCCAACTCTGCTGCTCACTGCCCTGCTCCGGGACCCACTTGAGTCTTGGCAACTGCCGGACTGGGCTTTGGCCCGCCGCCTCCGGAAAACTTTTTCAGCGACGTCGATGCCGGCTTCGCAGCCGATGCCGATTTCTTTGCTCTCGCACTCGTCCTCGACGCCTTCGCAGTCTTCTTCACCCTATACTTCACCGTCGCCTTCTTGGCTCCAACCGTCGCCGCTTTCGGATCGAGTTTCTTAGCCGTCAACTCAAATGCCGGTTTCGGAATCGCTCGCTCGTGCGGACCGATGCGGGTCAGCAAGGCTGCGGGCTTCACGCCGGCGGCTGCCGCCGTTCGCGCCATCGCCGGACTCAACGACGCCGTCTTTGCCATCCGCTCCATATCCGGATTCACGATGATCTGGTTGTCATAGCGCAGATCCACTGACTCCAGCTTCTGAAACTGCTGCCTCCACGCCTGCGCGTGGGTCACATAAATCCTGTAGCGCCGCAGATAATCCGACGATCCCAGATGCACCAGCACATCGCCCGCCGGATCATTCACCCGCACCTTCACATCTTCCAGATCGGAAAGATCCACTTCGCTCAAATCCTGCGAATAACGCGCCCCGCCGCCATCCAGCGCGCTGACCATCTCTCCGTAGGTTTTCATCCGCGGCGCGCGCGTCGAAAGCGGCTCGCCGGGATTCATGCCGAGAATCACAGGGAAAGAGAATTTATGTTTGGCGGACAATTCCATCAGCGTGCCGCCGGCATCGATCAACGACATCCGCGGACCTACGCGTGCAAATGCCACCGGCGTGCGCTCATGAATTTCAACCTTCAACCGATTCGGGACGAAGCGCATCACGCTGGCCGATTCCACCCATGGAATCTGCTCCAACTGCGTCTTCTGCTGCGCCAGAGGAATGAAGAAAATGTTGCGCCCGATATCGGCGCCCATCACTTCCATGATTTGCGCCTTGGTCACGTTCTGCATCCCCGTGACTTCGATGTTGTCGCTCGACTCCACCCGGAACCGCCACGAGCGTTCGCCGTAGTGGTACATCGCGGTGCCGCCGGCTGCGGCGATACATAAAAGGAAAGCGGCCACCACGCCCCAGAGCAGGCGATTTGCAGTTTTTTTAGGAAGTGAGCTTCGGCGGGCGGAGACGCGCTTTTGCCCGCGCAGAAAAGGGGATTCCTCGTTCACATCCAGGTCGACCAGGCGCGCGTCCATATCCGAGTCATGGATTTCCTCGCGCACACGTTCAGCGCTGTGTGGGTACAACTCCTCCTGCAAGATGGTGGGTCCCGATTTCCGCGCCATCAGTAGGGTCAGTTGTCGCTTGTGAATCGCTGAGCCTTCAAACTATAACTTCATTTTGAGATTTGAGACAGAAAAAATAGCGAACTTTTGCACAGCAGGAATCGCATTGGGCACCACCCGAAAATCGGAGGGCGCAGCACGAAGCGTGTGGGAAAATATCTGGGGACGGGCGCCTTCGCCCGTCCCGGCCTGGGCGAAGCCCGGCCGGTCGGAGCGAACTGCCGACACAAAAAAAGCGGACGCGTTTTTTTCGCGTCCGCCAAACAGAAGAGGAGAGAGAATTTTAGATTGGCCCGTTGCCTGACGAGTCGAAATTCGTTTCCGGAGCCGGAATCCTCACACCAGGCATCGCCGGGATACTCATCCGAGGCATACTCACTCGCACTCGCGGACAAATAACAGGACCATTTGCAGTATTAAACGTAGCCGGAGAAAACTGAACCCGCGCCATTTGCGCTTCAATCCGCGCCCGATTCGCTTCCATCCGCGCCATCCCCGCCTCCTGACGTGCCGACATGGCCTCAAAGTCAGCCATTCCATCCTTCGCCGCAATCCTGCTCTGGGCCCGCGCTACCGCACTAGCTATGCGGCAGGATGCAGTCTTGTTCCGCGCAGCCTCCAAATTCGCTTTCGCCATGAACCGGTCAGCGCGTCCCGTGGCCAAGGCCAGCACTGCTCCTGATTCGCGGGCGATTTGAGCCATCACCCGATCCACATTTCGGTGCACCCAGGCCGCGCCGCCATCCTGGTAAATGCCATTCAACCCCAGCGCCAGCACTCCAGCCGCCAGCCATCCCCACGCCTGTGTTTTCATCACCGTATCTCCCATCTGGCTGTTTGGACGAACCCATCCCAAATCCGTTAGCAATAAAAGATACGCAGCCGGCGGAGAAATAGTTCCTTACTGAGAGCCAAAAAGATCGCGTAGAGACAGCCGCTTCGGCCGTCCGGCCTGGGCGAAGCCAGGCCGCGCGAGAACCAGCCATTGCCGCTTAAGAGTTACCCAGGCAGCGCAACAACCCGCCCCTTCAACTCCTCCAATATCATCGGCCCCAACTGCGAAACGTTCCCCGCCCCCAGCGTCAGAATCATATCCCCATCCTGCGCTCCCGCCGTAGCCGCACTCACCGCATCGGCGAATAAACTAACGTACTCTGCGTTCCGTCCACCTTTTTCGCGTATCGTCTGCGCCAACGCTTCTCCGCTGATTCCCTCGATCGGCTTCTCGCTGGCCGCGTAAATATCGAGCACAAACAGCGAGTCCGCGTCCGCAAAAGCAGTCGTGAATTCCTCCAGCAGGTCGCGCGTACGCGTGTACCGGTGCGGCTGAAACACAACATGCACTTTGTTGAATCCGCACGACCGCGCCGCCGCCAACGTCGCCTTGATCTCTGTAGGATGATGCCCGTAATCGTCAATCACGCTCACGCCCGCTGCCCGCCCGCGCACCTGAAACCGGCGGTCCACCCCGCGAAACTGATTCAGCCCCGCCCGGATCGCATCCACCGCCACATCCAGCCCTACTCCGACCGCGATGGCGGCCGTCGCATTCAGAATGTTGTGAACTCCCGGAACATGCAGCGTGAACTCACCTAAATCTTTTTTTTGATAACTGACGCGAAAGCGGCTGAGCGGCTCCGATGGGTGCCCCATTCGAGTCGCGTTCTTTGCGGCTCGAGTGGGGATTTTGATCAGAAAATCCGATCCCCGCTTCGTCCCATAAGTTACGGTTCGCCGCTGCGCTTGCGGCAACAACCGCCGCAGCATGGGATCGTCATTGCACACCACCACCATGCCGTAGAACGGTACCCGGTCCATGAATTCCAGAAACGTCTTCTTCACGTCCCGCATGTTCCGGTAACAATCCATGTGCTCGCGGTCAATGTTGGTCACCACCGAAAGAATTGGCGCCAATTTCAGAAACGACCGGTCACTCTCGTCCGCCTCCGCCACCAGATACTGCGACTTCCCCAGCCGCGCATTCGATCCCATCGCATCCACGCGCCCGCCTACAACCACAGTCGGATCAAGCCCGCCCCCGGCGAGCACCGCCGCCACCATCGAAGTTGTCGTGGTCTTACCGTGCATGCCGGCAATAGCGATGCCGTACTTAAGCCGCATCAACTCCGCCAGCATCTCCGCCCGCTGAATCACCGGCACATGCAGCCGGTGCGCCTCAACCACCTCAGGATTTTCGCTGGTAATCGCCGAACTCGTAACCACTACTTCGGCTCCGGCAATATTCTCCGCCCGATGTCCTTCAAACACCGCAGCGCCCAGTCCAGCAAGACGCTGGGTAACAGCGGAACTTTTCAAATCCGATCCCGAAACCCGGTATCCGAGATTCAGCAACACCTCGGCAATCCCGCTCATGCCGATCCCGCCAATCCCCACGAAATGTATTTGCTGAATCTTGGCAAACATAAGTCAACTGCCTCGCCACGGATCTCACGGATTCTCACTGATGAAACTGAAGATCAATAAATCATGAAAAAGAAGTATCAGTGAGAATCCGTGCAAATCCGTGGCTAATTTTCTTCTACCCCCGCCACTCTCACTGCCATCGCCGCAATATCACGCGCCGCATTCGGATGCGCCAACTCTCGCGCCGCTTCGCTCATCCGCGCCAGCCGCCCAGAATCCCCCAGTAACGCGGCAATCGTCTCTGCGAGCCAGACCCCTTCCAGCTTCAACTCTTCCACCACGACCGCCGCGCCCTCGCGCGCCAGCGCCTCCGCATTCACCCGCTGATGATCGTCCGCCGCTCGCGGAAACGGCACGAAAATCGCCGGCTTCCCTGCCGCCGTAATCTCAGCCACGGTACTCGCGCCCGACCGGCACACTACCAAATCCGCCTGCGCAAATGCCGCCGGCATATCTTCAATGAACTTGAAAACTTCCGCTGACTCTCCCAAAGACGCATACGCCGCCAGCGCGTCATTATAGTCACGCTCGCCAGTCTGATGAATGATATGAATCCCCGGTGCCTGCCGCTGCAACTCAGGCAGGCAGCGAATCATCGCCTCATTGATCGCATGCGCCCCCTGGCTCCCGCCAAAGACCAGCACGGTCGGAGTTCCACCGCGCTTCTTATCAGTTAGAAGCGGAATCTCAAAAAACGCCTGCCGTACCGGCACTCCGGTCACTTCGGCGCGACGAAAATACTTCGCGGTCTCCTCAAAATGCACGGCCGCGCCCGACACAAACCGCGCCACCATCCTGTTCGCGAATCCCGGCACCACATTCGGCTCAAACGCCAGCGTCGGAATATGCTTCACCACCGCCGCCAGCATCGCCGGACCCGACGCATATCCGCCCACACCAATCACCACATCAGGGGCGAATTGATTCAGCATCCGGCCCGCGTCCCACACCGCCCGCGGCAAATCGAATGCCGTCTTCGCCCGGGTGAGGAGGCTCACATTCTTCAGCGCCCCTACTCGCACAAGCTGCAACGCATACCCCGCCGCCGGCACCAGGCGGTTCTCGATCCCCCGTGCCGTCCCGATGAACAGCACCTCGGCACCATAACTTTTCTTGAGTTCGTTGGCGATGGCCAGCGCAGGAATTACGTGCCCGCCCGTCCCGCCGCCCGCCAGAATGGCCCGCATGGAGTGACTATAAACCAGAGCCACGAATCACCACGGATTCACACGGATAAAACAATTGCCCAAAAATCCGTGAAGATCCGTGCAAATCCGCGGCAAAAATTTTCTTACTCTGCCTGCTTCGTTATATTCAACAGCACTCCCACACATGCCAGCGTCACAAACAGCGACGACCCACCGTAGGACACTAGTGGCAGCGGAATGCCTTTCGTCGGCATCATCCCCAGCACCACGCTGATATTGATGAACGCCTGCAGCACCACCATGCTGGTAATTCCCACAGCAAGATATCTTCCAAAAACATCCTCGGTCCGCCACGAAGCCCGCATCCCGCGCCAAAGAAAGATGGCAAACAACATCACCACAAACATCGCTCCCAGCAGGCCCAACTCTTCGGCGGTCACGGCGAAAATGAAATCGGTATGCGGCTCCGGCAGATAAAACAGTTTCTGCTTCCCCTCCATCAGGCCGGTGCCGGTTATTCCACCCGTTCCTACCGCAATCAGCGACTGAATAATGTGGAACCCGGTCCTCTGTCGATCGGCATATGGATTCATAAACGCGAGAATGCGGTCGCGGCGCCAGCTCACATGAAAAATCAGGAAATACAGCGGCAGCAGCGATGCCCCAAACGCGTACCCGAAATACCGCAGCCGCATTCCAGCCACATATAAAATGCATGCCGCGATTCCAGCACACGCGATCGCGGTGCCCAGATCAGGCTGCAACACAATCAACCCCAGCAACAGCAGGACCGGCGCCGCTGCCGGCGCCAGCGTACTTCGCCAGTCGTCCATTGCTTTGAGGCGGCCTGCCAGAAAATAGGCGAGAAACAAAATCAATGCGGGCTTCGCCAACTCTGAAGGCTGAAACGAAAATCCACCCGCGTGAAGCCAGCGGTGCGTATTGTGCGACCGGTCCAGAAAGAAAACGGAAATCAACAGCAGCGTCGTAATTCCCAGGAACGAAAACACCAGCGCCGGATGCTTGTAGCGTCGGTAATCTACCCGCATCGCCACCACCATCGCCACCAGCCCCGCCGCCGCCCAGATCAACTGCTTCGACAAAAACGCATATGGAGACCCAAATCGTTCCCGCGCCATCACCGCCGATGCCGAAAACACCATCACCAGCCCCACAAACACCAACAGCATGGTGACAGTAAACAGCCAGCGATCCACACTCACCCGCTTTGCCATGGGAATTCATTTCACCACGGAGTCGCGGAAGTTCGAAAAAGGAATTGCTGATTGTTAATTTTTGATTGTTGATTGTCTTGGTTCGGGAGTAGATCGAGACGACAGCCGTGTCATCCCAAGCGTAGCCAGTGCTTCGCGAGCGCGAAGCATTTGCGAAGTCGAAGGACCCCTTGCAACCGTGCATTGCCGGCGCCCTCTAGAGGCGTTCCTACGACTGGCGCCTTTTTGTTTTCTTACACAACGCTATGATTTAAAACATCCACGATCTCCTTAAACACCTGCCCCCGATGTTCATAACTCCTAAACTGATCGAAGCTCGCGCAAGCCGGAGCCAGCAACACAACATCACCCGCCTCGGCCACCGCGTTCGCCTTCCGCAAAGCGTTTTCCAAAGTCTCCGCATGAACAATCTCAACACCTTTAATCTGTGACTCGATCTTCTCCGCAGCAGCCCCAATCGTATACACACGCTTGACCCTCTGTCGCAAAAGGTCATTCAACACGCTGTAGTCGCTGCCCTTGTCCTTGCCCCCGAGAATAAGGTGGATGTTTCCCGGAAAGGATTCCAGCGCCTTGATCGTCGCATCCACGTTCGTGGCCTTTGAATCGTTGTAGTAATCTACGCCGCGGATCGTTGCCACAAACTCCAGGCGATGCTCAACCGCTTTGAACTCCCGCACCGCCTGCCGGATCTTCTCCGGCGCACATCCCATCAGGGCGCCCGCACACACCGCCCCTAGCACGTTCTCCAGATTGTGCGCGCCCTTTAGCGGAATCTCCGAAACCATCATGATTTCCCGCTGCTGTATTCCGTCTCGAAATAGAATATTTCCGTCGCGCACCCACGCTCCCTGCTTCACTTCTTTCTGCCGGCTGAACCAGAACACTTGCGCCCGCGTCCGCGCCGCCATCGCCACGCAGGCAGGATCATCCGCGTTGAGAAGCGCGAAGTCACTGCTCTGCTGATTTTCAAACATCCGCGCCTTGGCATCTACATATGCTTCAAACGTCCGGTGCCGGTCCAGATGATCGGGCGTCACATTCAGAACCACCGCAACTTTTGGACGAAACGTCTTGATAGTCTCCAATTGGAAGCTCGACACTTCCAGCACAATCACAGTGTCCGGCGTAGCACGCTCCGCCAGCGAGATCGCCGGAGTGCCAATATTCCCACCGACCAGCGTCGGCAAACCGCCCGCCGCCAAAATATCGCCGGTAAGCGTGGTCGTCGTAGTCTTACCGTTCGAGCCAGTTATCGCCACGATCGGCCCGGGCAGATACTGCGCTGCCAGTTCGATCTCGCCGATTACGGGCTCTCCAAGGGACCGGGCATGCACCAGCAGCGGCGCGTCCACGGGAACTCCCGGGCTCACCACAATCAAATCCTGCTCGCGAAATGTTCGCTCCCCGTGCCCGCCCGTCTCAACCGTAATCCCATGATCAAGCAGCGCCGGAATCTCATTGCGCAGCTCATCTCCGCTCTTCGCATCCGAAACCGTAACCCGCGCCCCGCGCTCTTTCAAGAACAGCGCCGACGCCACCCCGGATTTGCCAAGCCCCACCACCAGCACGCGTTTGTTGTTAAGTTCCATTGATTTTCATTTCACCACAGAGTCACAGAGACACAGAGAAAATCAACACCAGGTCTTTGTCTTTCAGCACCGCTGTAGTTTGGTGTCCGTCCTCGGAGGTTTTTCTTTGTCTTGCTTTTCTCTGTGCCTCTGTGACTCTGTGGTGAATGATTTCCTATCTCAGCTTCAAAGTCGTCAACGCAAACAACGCAAACACCAGCGACGCAATCCAAAAGCGCACAATAATTTTCGACTCCGACCATCCCATCAATTCGAAATGATGGTGGATCGGCGCCATCTTGAAAATCCGCTTCTTGCGCAGTTTGTACGATCCCACCTGCAGGATCACCGACACCGCCTCGATCACGAACACTCCGCCGATAAACGGTAGCAGAAGCTCCTGCTTGATGATCACCGCAACCGTCCCAATCGCGCCGCCCAGCGCCAGCGATCCCACATCGCCCATGAACACTTCCGCGGGATGCGCGTTGTACCACAGGAATCCAATCGACGATCCCACCATCGCCCCACAGAAAATTGTCAGTTCACCCACTTGCGGCATGCGCGGAATTTCCAGATAAGTCGCAAAAGTCGCGTGCCCACTCACATACGTCAGCACGGTCAGCGCGCCCGCGGCAATCACCGTGCAGCCGATCGCCAAGCCATCGAGTCCGTCCGTAAGATTCACCGCGTTGCTCGACCCAACGATCACCAGTGCCACGAACCCTATGAAGGGCAGAAAAGCCAGCGGCCACAAATGCGGAAACCGCTCCAAAGTCTGCACCACCAGATCAGGATGAAACTGCTTGATGAACGGCACAATCAGCCTGGTCGAATACATTCCATAAGTCTGCATTGCGATCAACATCACGGCGATCACAATGCTGGTGGCGATTTGCAGTCCCAGCTTCGCCCGACCGGTCAGGCCAAGGTTTCGGCGATGCACCACTTTGGTGTAATCGTCGGTAAATCCAATCGCCGCAAATGCGCACGTGGCAAATATCGCGATCCATACAAACCGGTTCGTGAGGTCCGCCCACAGCAGTGTAGGCACAACAATGGCGATGGCAATCAGCAAACCGCCCATGGTAGGCGTGCCCGCTTTTTTCTGGTGAGCCTTCGGACCCTCTTCGCGAATGTATTGTCCGATCTGGAATTCGCGCAGCCGGTTGATGACCAGTGGCCCCACGATGAGCGCGGTAAACAGTGCGGTAAGGCTGGCAAATGCTGTGCGGAACGTCAGGTAACGAAAAATGCGGAATGGCGGAAAATAATGTTGCAGCTTCACAAACAACAGCCAGTAGAGCAATCAGCCTCCGTCCCGCGATCGTTTCAATTTCTGCCGTCGCGACGAGTCTTCCAAATTTCCAGCGCCTTCTCCAACTTCACGCCGCGTGACGCTTTCAACAGCACCAGGTCGCCATCCCGCGCCTCGCGCGCCAGCCACGCCCCAGCTTCCTCGGAATCCGCCACGAATTCGGCTCGCATCCCCGACTGCTTCGCCGCGTCCACCATCGCCTCAGCCAGTCCGCGTACTCCCAGCAGGACATCGATCTTCTTGTCCGCAATGTGGTGCCCCGCCTGACGGTGCATCGCTTCGCCTGCGGGTCCAAGTTCCAACATCTCGCCCGCCACCACAATGCGCCGCTTCGCTGGCATCGCAGCTAGGGCATCCACCATTGCGTCAAGCGCCTTCGGATTCGAATTGTAGCAATCGTTGATCGCCGTGATGTTACCCAGTTGGACTACCTGCCCGCGCTTCTCCGCCGGAGCCAAAGTAGCCAGCGCCGCCACTGCCTCGGAAGGCTTCAATCCGCGTTCTAATCCCACAGCGACTGCTGCCAGCGCATTGAGCACATTGTGCTCGCCAACCAGCGGCAACACTGCATGTTCGCGGACGCTCCCGATCACGACGTCGAACTCGACTCCTTCTTTTCCCTTTGACTGAATGCCTTCCGCGCGCACATCCGCCGTTCCCCGCGTGCCATACATTACAACTTTACCTTTGAAGCCTCGTCCAAACTGCGATACGTAATCATCGTCGCCATTCAACACCGCCGTGCCGCTCGCCGGCAGCGACTCCACCAGTTCATATTTCGCGCGCGCAATCCCAGCCAGCGAATCAAAAAACTCCAAATGGACTGGCGCCACATTGGTCACTACACCAATCTCCGGCTGCGCGATCTTCGCCAACGCCCGGATTTCGCCCGCGTGCGACATTCCCATTTCAATCACCGCCACGTCATACTCCGGTTCTAGTTTCAGCAGCATCAGCGGCAATCCAAAATGATTATTGAAGTTCCCTTCGGACTTCAACACCCGAAACCGTGCGCTCAACACATGCGCAATGGCTTCCTTCGTAGTCGTCTTCCCTGCCGACCCAGTTACCGCGATTAACGGCTTGCCCCACCGTTTTCGTACGGCAGTGGCCAGGGTTTGCAGCGCCGCCAGCGTGTCTTCCACCGCCAGCAACCGCGCTTTTTTCGAATAGCGCCCCAATTGGTCTCTGCGCACTACCGCCCCTACCGCACCTTTTTTCAAAGCCTGTTCAACGAAATCGTGCCCGTCCAACCGCTCGCCTTTCACCGCAAAGAAAAGCTGGCCGGGACCCACCGTCCGCGAATCGATCGAATACCCTTCCGCCAGTTCGTCGAACCCGAACTCGCCCGACGCGGAAACGAACCCAGCAATTTTGGAAAGCGTAAGCTTCATTAGCTCTTGTCATCCTGAGCGAGGATTGTGCTTCGCGACAGCGAAGCACAACCGCAGTCGAAGGACCCATTGCCCGCACGCACCATCAGCGCACCCGCAAGGAATTTCTGCCAACGCTCGTCTCTGACGCTTTTCGTCTACCCAACGTGCGCAACACTCAACTCCCCGCCTTCGCAGCCTCGCACTCAAATCCCGCCGCCCGCAGCGCCCCTCGCGCTATCTCCACATCATCAAATGGAGCGGCTCCATCCCGCGTAACCTGAACCTTCTCGTGCCCCTTCCCCGCTAGCAACACAATGTCCCCCGGTCGCGCTTCGCCAATTGCCAGGGCAATCGCCCTGCGCCGGTCCGGTTCGACGCTGTATTTCACTCCAGACTTCTGCAACCCAACCACCGCATCATTAATAATGGCCAGCGGATCCTCGCTGCGCGGATTGTCCGACGTCAGCACTACGAAGTCGCTTCCCCGTCCCGCAGCCTCGCCCATCAACGGCCGCTTCTTCCGGTCCCGATCGCCGCCGCATCCAAACACCGTCAACACTCGCCCCTTCAGTCCCGCGCGGGAAGCCAACTCCCGCGCCAGCGTAGTCAGGTTTCGCAACGCGTCATCTGTATGCGCGTAATCCACAACAACAGTGAAAGGCTGTCCACAATCGACGCGTTCAAATCTTCCGGGGACACAGGCTAGCTTGTCGATTCCCGCCGCAATGGCCTGCGTCGAGCATCCCCGCGCATAGCACGCCCCCGCCGCCGCCAGAATGTTGTACACATTCACGCGCCCAATCAGCGCCGAGAACACGGCAATCTTTCCTGCCGGCGTAACCAGATCAAACCGCGTGCCACGCGTTGTGATCTCAACCTTCTCAGCGTGCAGGTCCCATCGCTGCCAACCATATTTCAGTACTACCGAACTGCGCTTCCGGCTGAACTCCGCGAGCTTCGCTCCCGACTCATCGTCTACATTGGTCACGACCGCTCGCGGCGCATCCGTACCGCAGCCTTCAAACAGCGCCTTTTTCGCCGCGAAATATTCTTCCATAGTCTTGTGATAATCGAGATGATCACGGGTCAGATTAGTAAACACGGCTACATCAAACGGCACACCATACACGCGCTCCTGCGCCAGCGCGTGCGATGAAACCTCCATCACAACCTCGGTCGCTCCGTTGCCCAATGCTTCATTCAATATCCGATTCAGGTCTAGCGCCTCCGGCGTAGTATGCGGCGCAGGTAGGACCTTGCCGGCCACGTGATACTCAATCGTCCCAATCAGCGCACTCTTTCGGCCCGCCGCATTCAGAATCGCTTCCACTAAAAACGCGGTCGTACTTTTTCCATTTGTCCCGGTAATTCCCGTGACCGCAATTCGTTCCGCCGGCTTTTTATAAAAATTCGCGCTGATCCGCGCCAGCGCCCGCCGCCCATGTGGCACCAGCGCCCAGCCCACTCCCGTGCGCTGCTTCTCCTCCGCCGAGTCCGTTACTACCGCCGCCGCTCCCGCCTTAATTGCCTGATCGATAAACCGGTTTCCGTCGATGGATTCCCCACGCATCGCCACGAATACGCACCCCGGCTTCACCCGCCGCGAGTCGTATTCCACACTACTCACGCCCGGATCCCCGCTTTGCGCGAGGACTTCCGCTCCATCCAGCACCTGTTGGAAGGTCATTACCCGGAATTATATGGCACGAAGACTAGCGAGATTGTCTTTGGGACTGCCTTTGGGAGGCACACTACACTATCGCCCACAGATCGAAATGGGCACCACTTCAGTTGTGCCGTAAGTCCGGCAAAATTGAGCGCGGCTTCAACCGCTGAGGTGACCTCTCGGACGCGCCCGTTGTTCAACCACAAGCCACCGGCCACGTTACCAACGGCACGTTCTCCCGCTCGCCTCCAGGCGCTAACATTCTTTCCATGTCCACCGGAACTGGCCACGCTAAATCCCGCTGCGCACAATGCGAAATGCCCGAAGGTCAGTGTGAGTGCGATAAGTATTGTTGCCTATGCCAGACCGCGCTCGATGTTCGCATCTGTCAGGACGGCCTCATGTACTGTGAACCCTGCCGCAGCGCCTGCGATTACAAAACCTCGGATTAAGCGGCAACATTCCACCGGCCAAGCGAGTCTAAGTTTCAGACTCTGCGATTTCACAAGGACGGCCGCAATGCCCGAGAACCGAAAACCCTCCGACGCATCTCCCGACAATTCCCTGGAAAGAGACCCTCAACTCGAAACCGATGAGCAGGCACAGCTCGATGAACTTGGAGACGATCCCGCGGAGGTCGGTGCGCGCAGCGCAGGCCAATCCGGAGGCTCTCAGGGTCTTTCCCACATTGCCGAAGCGAACGAGGAAAGCGTTGAAGAATTAGCCGATACCGACCAGGCATTTGAAAGCGCCGCAGTCGAAGGGATTGAAGATGCCGCCGACCATCCTGAACGTCCCACACATACCCACGAAGAATACGGCCGCCCAGACGACGTGCCGCCAAGAAAAATAGCGTAGCTCAAATCTCGGCACAGAGTTCAGATCACTACTGCTTCTTTATATTCCCCGAACACCCGCCGCATCGCGTCTGAAATCTCGCCCACCGTCGAGTAGGCTTCCACAGCCTCCACAATTCTCGGCATCACGTTCTCTCCCGACCGCGCCGCGTCTTCCACTTTCTGCAAAGCGTCCTTGCACGACCCCGCATCGCGTCGTGTCCGCAGCGCCCGGACGCGCTCGATCTGCTTCGACTCCAGCGCCGGATCGATCTTCTGAATCGGTATCGGCTTCTCTTCTTCTACCTCGAACCGGTTCACGCCGACTACGATCGCCTCTTCGCGATCCACGGACTGCTGATATTCATAAGCGGCATTTTGAATTTCCTGCTGGACGAATCCTCGCTCGATCGCCTTCAGCATGCCGCCCATCACTTCAATCTTCCCTAAATATTCCGCCGCGCGCTTTTCAATTTCATTGGTCAGCGCCTCAACGTAATACGAACCCGCCAGCGGATCGATTGTCTGCGGAGCGCCCGACTCGTACGCAATCACCTGTTGCGTGCGCAGTGCGATCCGCGCGGCCTGCTCCGTCGGCAGCGCCAGCGCTTCGTCATATGAATTCGTGTGCAGCGACTGCGTTCCGCCCAGCACCGCCGCCAGCGCCTGGATCGCCGTACGCACAATATTATTTTCCGGCTGCTGCGCGGTCAGCGTCGATCCCGCTGTCTGCGTGTGAAATCGCAGCATCCACGATCGCGGATTCTTTGCCTTGAAGTGTTCCCGCATGATCCGCGCCCACATTCTTCTCGCCGCGCGAAACTTCGCCACTTCCTCCAGAAAATTGTTGTGAGCATTAAAGAAGAAGGACAGCCGGGGAGCGAATTCATCCACATTCAGCCCTGCCTTGATCGCCGCTTCCACATACGCCATCCCATTGCCCAGCGTGAACGCCACTTCCTGCACGGCAGTCGACCCTGCCTCACGCATGTGATATCCGGAAATGGAAATCGTATTCCACTCCGGCACGTTCTCTTTCGTCCACGCGAACATGTCGGTGATCACGCGTAGCGCGTGCTGCGGCGGATAAATATATGTTCCGCGCGCAATGTATTCCTTCAGCACATCGTTCTGCACCGTGCCCGAAAGTTTGCGGAGATCCGCACCCTGCCGCCTGGCAACCGCAACGTATAACGCCAAAAGAATCGATCCCGTTGCATTGATGGTCATCGATGTAGAAATCTTGGTCAGCTCGATGCCATCGAACAACCGCTCCATATCCTCAATCGAATCAATCGCCACACCGACCTTGCCTACTTCGCCCGCAGCCAGCGCGTGATCTGAATCCATTCCCATCTGCGTCGGCAAATCAAACGCCACGGAAAGCCCCGTCGTTCCATGCGCCAGTAAATACTTGTAACGCTTGTTCGATTCTTCCGCATCTCCCATGCCCGCATACTGCCGCATGGTCCACAACCGCCCGCGGTACATCGTGGCCTGCACGCCGCGCGTAAACGGATACTCGCCGGGATATCCGATCTCGCCCTCGTAGTCGGAACCTTTGAGGTCGGCGGGGGTGTAGAGCGCCTTGACTGGAATATGAGAGGAAGTCGCCGGATCAAGCGCCACGGCGCTGGTCCCGTTGGGAGTGCGAGATTTTAAGTCCGATCCGGCCATCGTCTTACCTAAAGGAAATTCCCTTCGTGTACTTAGTGCCCTTTGTGATCAATGCTCTTGCTCTTCTGCCGCACCCTCCAGAAAGAACTCACCCCAAACCACGCAAACGTCAGTGTGAAACAAATTGCAATTGCAACCCGTCCGAAGCCTGCCTTACCCGTTTGATATTTCGCATATTCATGCGCCACTGCCGCTCCGCCACTGGCCGCCATCACTAAGAAAACGAGTCCAGTGACTTCCAGCCACAACTGATGCAGCACCTTTCCGACCGCGCGAACCGTGGTCCATGCGGCCCCTTTGACGGCACGCACGGTCCGGCTGCGATTGACTTGTTGCCCAGCCACCCGCGCCACCACTCCGAGTTTTTGTGCGGTGGAAACCTTGCTCACGGCTCGATTTTAACAGTCTCGGGGTCTACAATGACGCAAACCTGCCCCGCGATTAAAAACCGTTTCGGCAGGGAGCGCATCTAAACATCAATTCGAGCATTCGTGATTCATGTCCTCTACGGTTCTTGATTTCGCGCAGGTAAAGTCCGGCATGAAGTCCGCCTGGATGGCCGGCGATTTTGGCCGCATCGCGACTTACATCGCCGGCACTGCTGAGGATTTCGTTCGGCGAACTCCCATCCAGCCCGGCTCCCGTCTGCTCGATGTCGCATGCGGTACGGGAAATTCGGCCATTCCAGCCACTCGCGCCGGCGCCTCTGTCACAGGCGTCGACATTGCTCCAAATCTTCTCGCGCAGGCCCGGGAGCGCGCCGCCGCCGAAAATCTCGACATCCATTTCGAGGAAGGCGATGCCGAAGAACTACCTTTTGAAAAACACAGTTTCGACATCGTTCTTTCCATGTTCGGCGCCATGTTCGCTCCTCGTCCCGAGCGCGTTGCCGCAGAACTGCTTCGCGTGTGCAAGCCCGGTGGCCTGATTGCCATGGCCAATTGGACTCCCGAAGGCTTTGTCGGCAAGAGCTTTCAAATCACCCACAAAATTCTTCCCGGCCCGCCCGGCCTGCCCCCTCCCGTACTATGGGGAGACGAGAAGTCAGTTCGCCAGCGCTTTTCTGCTGGCGCTTCAAGCATCGACTTGACACGCCGCATGGCTCACTTTCGTTACCCGTTCAGCCCGCGGGAGACCGTGGAATTTTTCCGCCAGCATTTTGGACCGACTCAGGTCGCCTTTTCGCGGCTCGATCCGGCCGGCCAAGCCGATCTCGCAGCTCAAACCGAAGCCTTATGGACCGCGCATAATACCGCGACCGATGGCACGACTCAGGTCGAAGCGGAATATTTGGATGTCAGAGTACGCACGGCTGATGCGTTATGATCAGCGCATCATGATCAAGTAGACATGATCAGTTAGACTGGAAACAACCGGGGTGCACGTAAGGCGGCTTAAAGAACGCCATTAAGGGGACCCAGTGGACGATCGACTCAAAGAACTCATGAAGGAACTTGGCGAGGCCATCAACGAGTCTCTCTCCGATTCCGAACAGATCGCCGAAGTCGTCTCTCGCATCAAAGAGGGCGGCTACGACATTTTCCTCGTCCTTGAGGCCACCATCGGCGTGAGCAAGCAGGGAGAAAAACCCTCCGACAAAACATCTCTGGTTACCACTCTTTCCACCAACCCGGAATTCAAAGTCAACGACCAGGATCTGAAGTTCCTGAAGTCCCTCCGCATCAAGATCGAAGAAAAATAAATCCCGTAGCGACAGCCGCTCCGGCTGTCCTGGCCGGAGCGAAGCTCTGCCCGGAACCCTGCAAGGCAGGTCGCCGCATACGCAATCTAGCCAACCCCTCCTTCACCATTTTCGTGCCTCTCCCCACGCATTCGCCAAGTACAAGGCAACGTTCCGGCCTGTGCTACCATCTAGTGTTTTCCCTGGAAGCTGCCCGTTGCGCACTCTCCAGGAAGTTAGAGCCAGTCCGATGAAAGACACACTCGGAGTTCTTCTCGCAGGCGGCGCCGGAGAACGCCTCTATCCTCTTACTCGCGACCGCGCCAAGCCCGCCGTCACCTTCGGCGGAATGTATCGCATCATCGATATCACCCTCTCCAACTGTCTCAATTCTGACCTGCGCCGCGTCTACATCCTTACCCAGTACAAAGCGCTCTCCTTGAACCGCCACGTCCGTGAAGGCTGGAACATCCTGGGGCGCGAGGTAGGAGAGTTCGTCGAAGTCCTGCCGCCCATGAAGCGCGTCAGCGACCAGTGGTATCAGGGAACCGCCGACGCCGTGTACCAGAATATTTATTCCATCGGATCCGAGCAGCCCAAGTTCGTCATCATCCTTTCCGGCGATCACATCTACAAAATGGATTACGGCAAGATGATGAAGCAGCACTGCGATTCCGCTGCGGACATCACTCTTGCCACCATCCAGATCGATCTCGATGAGACTTTTCGCTTCGGCGTGGTTGATGTCGATAAGGACGGCCGCATCAATGGCTTCGAGGAAAAGCCCGCCAAAACCGACTTGCGTTCTCCATGGAACCCACAGAAGGTCGCGGGATCGATGGGCGTCTATCTATTCAATGCCGACGTCTTGATTCCCGCTCTGCTGAAGGACGCCGAAGACCCGGCCTCCAGCCACGACTTTGGCAAAGACATTCTGCCTAAGATGGTCGACGACTATCGGGTCTTCGCCTACGACTTCATCGACGAAAACAAAAAAGAGGCGCTCTACTGGCGCGACGTGGGCACGCTCGAGGCTTACTACGAAGCTAACATGGACATCGTCGCCGTCTCGCCGATCTTCAACCTCTACGATCACGAGTGGCCCATACGCACTCACCAGCGCCAGTATCCGCCCGCGAAGTTTGTGTTTGCCGAGAAAGATCGAATGGGCACCGCGCTCGATTCCATCGTCTCGAACGGCTGCATCGTTTCCGGCGGCACCGTCAAAAATTCCATCCTTTCGCCTGACGTCCGCGTGAACTCTTATTCCGAAGTCGAGTCTTCCATCTTGTTCTCGCACGTCGCCGTCGGACGCCACTGCCGCGTCCGCCGCTGCATCATCGACCGCAACGTCCACCTGCCCGAAGGCACCACCATCGGCTACGACACCGAAGCCGACCGCTCCCGCTACTTCGTCACCGACAGCGGCATCACCGTCGTCACCCGCGACTACTCGCTGTTCGAGAACCCAGTGACCGTGGATTACTTCACCAGCGAGTGACCGGAATCCGTGCTAATGTAACGTCCTAGTTCCTCCCGTGCCGATGACCGGTCGTGCACACAGCAGGGAAGCTCACCAGAGTTAAATCAGCTAAACGGGGTGTGTGTGAAGCGAATTTCAGTGGGTACGCTACTTCGGGGCACAACGCTAGTTGTGTGCTGCATTTTTAGCGCTTGCGCACCAGCTTTGGCGCAGTTTGAAACCCGGTCCGTGTTCGCGACCAACCCCGGTCCGCACAGCGTCGTCGTTGCCGACTTTAACCACGACGGCAAACTGGACCTTGCTGTGGCTTCGCGCGGAAGTCAATTTCCCGAGGTGCAGATTTTTCTCGGCAAAGGAGACGGGACATTTGCACCCCCGACGGCCTACGACATCGGGATAGGCGAAGGACCTCTGGCCATTGCCGACCTCAATCACGATGGGAACTCTGACCTAGTTGTGGTAGACGTGGACAACAGCGTCAGCGTCTTGCTGGGCAATGGCGATGGAACATTCCAAAATCCGGTTGGCTATGCTATCGGTGGAACTGGATCTGGTATCGCCGTGGGAGACTTCAATGGCGATGGCGATCTGGATATCGCCACGACCAATCAATATCCGTGCTACTGCGTGAGCGTACTGCTCGGTAATGGGGACGGTACTTTTCAGCAAACATCCGTTGTTACCTTCGTCCCAACCATCCTCATGAACGGCTTAGCTCTCGGTTATTTCAACCACGACCGGGGCCCGGACCTGGCTATCATAGGAAATTCTAACAATCAGGGCAGGGTGCAGATTCTTTTGGGTAATGGCGACGGGACCTTCCGCATCGGAGACGGCTATCAGGTGACGGCTGAGTCATTCACGATTATCGCGACCGACCTCAGGAAGAACGGCAAGACCGACCTGGCGGTCGCGGAGTTTGAAGGCCCGGGCGTCGCGGTCTTGCTCGGCAATGGCGACGACGGCACATTCCTCCAGCCCGTTGTCTATAGCATGACTGGGGCGTTCGCAGTGGCGGCTGCCGATATGAACGGCGATGGCCTTCCCGACTTGGTGGCGGCTAGCGATTCCCTTTGGCCGGCCAATGTCGGCATCTTATATGGTAACGGCGACGGCACTTTTCAAAATGCGCTCTTGTACCCTGGTGGCAATTTTCCGGAAGCTGTCGCCATCGCCGATTTCAATGGCGACCATCGCCTCGACGTGGCTGTCACCGACTACCTCGGCTACCAGGAGCAAGTTCTACTCAACACCGGCGTGGTCGCGTTCTCGCCCAGCGCTCCCCTGAATTTCAAGAAGCAGCAGCATGGAACCACCAGCCTGCCGCAGACCGTCACGCTCACCAATACAGGAACAACCACGCTGAAAATTTCCTCTATGAAAATTATCGGCCAGTTCGGCATGACTTCGACTTGCGGCTCATCCGTGCCTTCGGGAGCGAACTGCAGCATCAGCGTGACCTTCTCCCCGCAGACGCAGGGTATGAAACAGGGTACCGTCACAATTCTCGACAGCGCGTCCTCGAAGCCGCAAGTCATCATACTCGGCGGCACGGGAACTTAGCCGCTCTTTTCGCGCCCGCGAGCGACTCGAGACTTCCTTCCACTGCCACAATTTCCTGTTTTGCCGAACCCCTCTCCCAAGAACTTTGCAGACCACATTCCCGTACTGTCTTGTGAGCCTGTTCGGCAGTAGCTTTCCCTGGGATCTCAAACTTTGGAAGACGTTCAGGTAGTTGCGATGCTGGTCCGCCGCTGTTTTGCCGGCGACGCCGCTGCCTGGGAAGAAATCGTTCAGAAAAGGGCAGTTACTGACAAAAAAAGCGGACCGGGAATCCCTTGGTAGGGCCTCCCGATCCGTTTGTCTCTGCTTCGATCTCAGTTCAACCTAGAATGTAAATTTCGCGGTCAATGCAATCGTGCGCGCATTGCTCGCGAATACCGACCTTGGATTGTTGAAGTTCGCTTTGGCGGGATTGACGTAGCTCTTATAGCTAGCTCCAACCGAAGTGAAACTATTCACGTCGTTCACTCCCAAGCCAAAGCCGGGGTTGCTGCCCGGAATGTATTGGGGATGGTTGATGATGTTGCCGAACTGCGCTCCAAAGCGGAACTTCACTCTTTCCGTTATGTTGAGCGCCTTGTAGATGCCCAGGTCGAAGTTGTTGGTGCCCGGGGTCAAAAGTGTATTGCGACCGAGGTTAGAGAGGGCACCGGGGCCGGTTTGTATGTATTGCGCTGCTCCCCCACCCGGCAACGGATTGGCTACGTACGCAACCGTATGACTAGCCAGGCAGGTTGCGTCCGCGGGGTCGCAGGTGTTGGTGCTGAGCAGAGGGCTGGAGGTGGTGCCCGTACCGCGGATGCCGGAGGGATTAACAATTGCCCGGTCGCCCGCGGTATCGCCATTTAAGTTCGCATCCTGGTTCGCCTGCACGGTTACCCATTCCCCAGTTTCGAATGTGTACACCGGACTGAACGTCCAGTTGCCCACAAGGTTCTTCATGAACCAGTTGCCACCCTTGAAGAATGGCAGATCGTAAACCACCGCCAAGGTGAACCGCTGTGAGCGGTCCAGAGCCGAATTCGATTTGTCCTGAGAGAAGTTGAAGAAATCCTGAGGCCGGCGAGGAGTTATATCGCTGGTGTGGAAATCGGCCGTGCTGTTGTCGATGGTGTGGCTCCAGGTGTAGGAGGCCTGGAAGGTTAATCCATTGCTGAATCGGCGAGTTAGTCCAGTTTGCAAACCATGGTAGGTGGACCAGCCGGCCGGGATGAACGCAGTGATCGGACTTACCAGCCCGGCGTTCACATAATTCGCGGGGATGATGTTGGCATTCTGCAGGTTATTTAGGTTACCGAGATTATTGGTCAACCCATCGAGAGTAGCTTGCGATGGAGCTGTAATGTACGTCGGTAGTGCGGTCTGCGGAGTCACGACAGACGCCAGGTTAATGATGTCCTGGAAGCTGAGGTGGTTCCCGCGTGTACCCACGTAATTAATTTCCGCCGTATAGTTTCCCCCAAAGGAATGCTGGATGCCAAAATTCCAGTTCACCGAATAGGGATCCAACACCTTAGGTGGAATCCAATTGGATGTGCTGGCGAGTGCTGTGGCCTGATCAAGAACGGTAATCCCATTTCCTCCCCCGGGCAGCAGGCCTCCATTGGTGAGGAAAGCGGGACTGAGCGGTGGGACGCCTAGCGGCTGACTTAAGCCCGGAAGGACGTTCTCAGTGGCGCCGATCTGCGGCGGTACGGCCAAAGTACCGATATTGTCGTAGAGGCTGTCCCAAGCCAGGCTAAAGCCTCCGCGAATTGAGGTGGTACCGCTCACCCCAGGTGAGTAAGCGAATCCAACCCGGGGGGCCCAGTTGTTTTTCGGCGCTTGCGGCTTGCTGAATACCAGCGGTTGATTTCCGGCCTGCGGAACCAAAATGCTCGGCGTATTAGAGATTGCATTTAGAACCTGACGGTCCTCGCCGATCGGAGTCGTGGTGTATTCGTAACGCGCTCCTAGGTTCAGTGTCAGATGTTGATTCACACGCCAAGTGTCATTGGCGAACCAATAGATCGCTTTCTGATTACCGTAATAGGTACTGGAGCCGGTACTCCGTTGTCCGAAATTTTCCGGCGCGAAATCCTCCAGGTAGACCTGGGTGGCGTTGTATTCGTAATCTCCGCGCGCACGTTGGGTAAAGCCCTGGGGCGAAATGTACCAGCGGTACTCGCCGCCAAACTTTAAGTTATGTTTGCCCTTGATGACGCTGATGTTGTCAACGATCTGGTAGAGGTTTTGAACCGTAAATTGCGGAGCGTTGCCGTCCGGCCCAATGATCAGGCCGCCACCCAGGTCAAACAATGTCACATCGGGAAATACATCAAGCCCGGGATATTTGAAGTTGCCCGCCGATATGTTCTGGTTGAAGCGATTGAAGCCCACACGGAATTCATTCGTAACGTTCGGGGTGAAAGTGTGGTACTCGCTGAAATTGAGCAGCGCGAAAATGTTGGTATAGGGTGTGAAAAATGTTCCGAGCTGAGTTAAGTTGTCGAGAAGATTTTCTTTGTTATAGATAAAGCGTCCTCGGATCTGGTCTCTTTCCGATATGTTGAAATCGACGCTTTGGACAAAGTTTGTCCAGCTCTGCCAGGCAGCGGGAGTGATCGGAACATTGCCTACCTCGACTAGACCGGCCGCGCACGTACCGTTCGCGGGCGCGCTGAACTGACTGGACGGGTTGATAATCGTGGCGCCGCTATTTGTCGTTCCGTCATAGGTGATGCACGCAGACGGAGAGGCTGCCACCGGTACGTACTTCTGGAATATGCCGTAATTGGTGGCATTCAGAGTCGGGTCACTGGCGATTGCCGCCAAACCAGCCGCAGTGGGAGCTTGCACCGCACCGCCGCCGACGGAGATAAACCCAACCGGATTGCGCTCAATGTTGGTGAAGAAGAATAGCTTGTTCTTGATAATCGGACCGCCGATCGTCACACCGTAACGGTTGGCGTCAAATCGGGGATTCGAATTAAGCCCCTGCTGCACCCAGGTCTGATCCACGGCATTGAGATTGCGATTGCGAAAATACTCGTAGACCGATCCGTGAAAGCTGTTGGTCCCGCTCTTCACGGTGGTATTGAACTGGCCGCCGGAGGAATGGCCGAACTCGGAATTGAACTGGTTGGAAAGCAGAGTGAAGTTTTCGACGGCTTCCGGCGGAACCGTGATCAGGAATCCGGTCACCACCTTGTTGTTATTATCGACGCCTTCAACCGTGAAATTGTTGTCGCGCGGACGCTGGCCGCCAACCGACGGACCTGCCCCGAGGCCCATGGCGCTGGCATTCGTCACGCCCGGACTCAGCATCGAGAGATTCAATACTCCACCGCCGTTACCTCCTGAGGAAGTAAGTCCAAGATCCTGAGACATGCGTTCCGTATAAGTGGTCTGCAACTGTGCAGTCGACGTATCGACAGGCGGCGCAGCGCCTGTGACCTCTACCGCGGTCGAACTTGTTCCCACATCCAGTTTTATGTTCGTGGTCCCGGTCTTATTGATCTCAACGGGAACATTGTTCACTGTAGTGGTTCTGAAGTTCGCGGCGGATACAGTCACGTTGTAACTACCAGCCGGCAAGTCGCCAAAACGATATTCGCCCGCCACCTTCGTGGTGGTGCTTACTCTTTGTCCGGTTGCTTTGTTGACAGCCTCTACAGTGGCGTCATTGACGGCTGCTCCGGAGGAGTCGACTACCGTCCCTGTTAAGTTTCCGCTGGTGGCTTGGCTGAAAGCGATGCCGGTAGCGAGGGCCAACACTCCCATCAACGACAAGACAAAAGCCAAAAACCTGACATTCTTAACATGCTGTTTCATGATTGTTATCTCCTCCTCATCACTCTTCGTCCGCCACCGCCCGCAAGGGTTCGAAACCGAATTTGAAACATCGTGGCGTGTGACTAATGCAAGGCAGACTCCAAAAGTGACTCTCGAGGGAAAACAGATTTTTGTTGAAAATTTTTTGGCGGAGCAAGATCGCTGCTGTGACAATCGGTATGAATCTACGCAATGTGGTATTGCGAATCAGGGCGTGGTTAATCGGAAATTCGCAAACATCGCGAATCTGGATTTGCGAACGATGCAGACAATGTTTATTTTGATTTGACTGTTATGCCGTGTGTCAGACGATGGCATAACAGCGTTTCTGTCTGGAAAGATCCCTTAGCAAAAACCAAACCGGCGCCAACTTTGGATTGGGTCTCTAAATCTTTAACACAGGGGCACGAGGATCATAGGTAAAACTGATTAGGGCTTGCAGCCGTTGCTGGAACGATCGCCGAAAGTTCAGATTGCGAGATCGATTCGGCGCCTAGCTGTAACTCTGCTTTATAATGTCGGCTCTGTACGGAGCCCACAAAACCATGCGCCTGTCTTCTTTTCGAAGGTTTTCCCCTATCTTGATTCCGGGTTGCACGCTTTTGACCGCGGGATTGCTGCTTTTATCGACTTACACTTATGCGCAGTCAGCCGCGGCTACGGGACGGCTGGAAGGAGCGGTGACCGACCCTTCGGGCGCATCGGTTCCGGATGCTGACATCACCATACGAAATCAGAACACCGGAGTCTCCTCCACGGTGCGGTCCAATGGGGAAGGCGAGTTCACAGCTCTCTATCTCGATCCCGGTACCTACGAAGTCTCGATTCAGAAAGCCGGATTCGGCAAACTGGTGCTTCAAGACATCATCATCACAGTGGGAACAAGAGCGATCATCCATCCGCAGCTCACTGTCGGTAAGATCGACACCACAGTCAACGTGGGTGCCGGGCTTCCGCTGGTTGATACCGCAGCGTCCTCTCTCGGCACGGTCGTGGACCAGAGCAGCATACAGTCGCTTCCCACGAACGGACGAAACTTCACCGATTTCGCCCTGCTGACCGCGGGAGCGACGACCGATGGCGACTTCGGGATGATCAGCTTTAACGGTGTCTCCGGGAACTTCAACAACTACACGGTGGATGGCGGAAACAACAACAACGCTTTCTTCTCGCAGCAAATTGGACGCACCAGTATTCCTTATCAATTCAGCGAGGACGTGATCCGCGAGTTCCAGGTCACCAGTACGGGGTTCGAGGCCGAGTTTGGACAGGCTGGTGGCGGAGTCGTGAACACTGTAACCAAAAGCGGTACGAACCAGGTCCACGGCGACGGCTACTACTACATTCTGGATTCCGCCACCAATGCCAACGATGAAATCAACCAGCAAGCTGGGATCGCTAAACCTCATGACCGGAGACAACAGTTCGGAGGAACGGTTGGCGGGCCGCTGATTCATGACCGGCTTTTTTACCTGGCCAATTATGAAGGGCAGGTCCGCAACGAGCCTCTGACGGTGAATGACAGCTCCCAGTTGAATGATGCGCTTACACAAGATCCTAATTTCCTGGCCGACAATCCCGCCCTGGCGGCGCAGATTGCAGCGGCGGCAGGCTCTTTCCCGCGCAGCTTCAACCAGAATGCGGTTTTCGGAAAGATCAATGGCGTACTGAACGACAAGAACAGTTTCAACGTGACTTACAACTTCCAGCGCTTTCGCAGCCCGCATGGCTATTTCAATACGCCCACTTCAACCGGTGACGGACTATCTTTAACCGACGGAGCGACCAGCCAGTTCTTCCAGGCTTCTTTGCAGACTGCCTTCAACGCTACAACCATCAATGAATTTCGCTTCCACTTCGGCAGCGATTACCACTTCGATCTTCCCGCCACGCCGCCGACCTCACCAGCGGTCACGATTCAGAACCCGGACACTGGATTTGTATTCGGCGGAAACCGCTTCCAGCTTGCCAACACCGATCGGCGCTATGAATTCACCGACAACTTCACCAAGATTGTCGGCAAGCACACCTTGAAGACGGGCGTGGATATCAACATCAGCCGGAACTCGGATTCATTTACCTACGGACCGAAAGGAGAATATCGTTTCGCCAACCTTAACGATGTGGTCACCGGGACCTTCGAACTGTATCTGCAGTCCTTCGGGCAATCGACCATTAACCAAACGTCGCCGACATATTCCTTCTTTGGCCAGGATGAGTTCCGCGCCACGCCGCGACTGACGCTAAACTATGGTTTGCGCTATGACCTGCAAGTGCTTCCGCAGCCCAAACAATGCAATCCCGGGTTCGCTCTCACCTGTCACATTCCATATAGCAAGAACAATGTTGCGCCTAGAGTGGGTTTTGCGTACGCGCTCGACCGGAAAGGGGGCACAGTGGTGCGCGGCTCCTTCGGCTTGTTCTACATCCAGGAAGACTTGCTGGACGTGTCGGAAGCCTTCGCGTCGAATGGCGTGACCCGGCCTTTTCTGGTGGTGGTGGGGCCAAAGTTTGGCAATTCGAATCCTCTGGTAACTTATCCCGATAGCTTGACTTCATTTCCGTCTGGCGCCGGCGGTACGCCGTCGATCGTCGTCTTCTCTCCGACTTTCCGCAGCCCTTACGTTGAACAGGGCAGTCTGGCCGTGGAACATCAGTTCGGCACGCAAACCGCTCTTAGCGTGGGATACGCTTACAGCCACGGGCTTCGCTTGCTGGGAAATTCCAATGGCGTCACTCGGCAAGCCAATGGGAATTTCGGATTCGATCTGAACCTCGTGCCTCCGGACCAGCAGCCGGCCTTTTCGCAGGGAACAGCATTCGCCACAGCCACGGTTACTTTGCCCACCGGAAAGACCTACACCACGCCGGACTTCAGCGCGATCGACGGCTTCCTAGACCCGAACTTTGGACCGATCAATGCCATCGACAATTCAGGATTGTCAATTTACCACGGCCTTCTTGTCTCGCTGCGACATCACTCCAGACAATTCTTTTCCTCCGTTGCCTACACGCTCTCCCACGCCACCGACCAGGGCACCGGATACTTCAACCAATTCGACCAGGCCTCGCAACGCGGTCCATCTCAACTGGATCAGACTCACCGATTCGTGACAACGGGCGTCTGGTCCCCGCAGTTTCATGCTCTCAAAGGCTTCGAGTTCAGCGGCATCGTTACCCTGGCGAGCGGGCGTCCGTACACGGCCGTCTTCGACAATCCCGAAGTGAATTTCTCAATCGTCCCTGGCGAGAAGTTCAATTCGTTCCGTGGTCCGACATTCAAGGACGTCGATTTCAGCGTTGCTCGAACTTTTCATTTGGGAGAGCGCTACCAGTGGAGCATCCGAGCCGAGGGCTTCGACTTGTTCAACCACCCGAACTATCAGCAGAACGTAGTCGACAATGTGCAGTACACGCTTGGTGATCCGGCCACAGACCCAAACAACAGCACGAACGGAATCTGGACCGCCAGCCCAAATTCGTCCTTCGGCAAGCCGGGCGCCATTGTACCGAAATTTGGTGCCCGGAGTTTTCAGTTCTCTACGCGATTCAGCTTTTAGATTTCAGCCGCCTGCGGGGGACTGGCGGCCCATGCGTCTGGCCGCGGGCGGCTGTCCCACATAAAAGCTCATCACGGTGCTGGCCTTCGATCCCGGGCTGAGACTGATGTATATCTCGGCAGAATCGGGACACGTCACCGTGTTTCGCGAGAGGGGAAAATCTCTTCTGCTCGAAGGAAAACTCTTCCTGCCGCATGGCCACACGGTCACGGTTGATCCCGACACGCACCTTGTCTATTTCCCGTTGGAGAAGCTCGGCGGGTATCCGGTGCTGCGGATCATGGAACCGGTTCTGCTGACATCTGGATCTGGGCGATAGAAGATCGCACAAGTGGTCGAGGTGTCGCGACCGCCATCGTTTCGGCTTCTTCCCACTGCTACAATTCTTTGTTTTGCCGAAAGCAATCTCGAACTTTGCGGCACACAATTGCGTAGTGTCTTGTGATTAGGGCTTGTCTGATGGGCCGCAAGTGTGGGTGAAGCTGCAATTCGATTGTGTGAGGCTTTATGGCGCCGCTAAAAGGCGCACCTTTTAAAGCAGCTTCGTGAAGGCGTTCCCGGGGGCTCGGAATTGGAAGACGTTCAGGTAGTTGCGATGCTGGTCCGCCGCTGTGTTGCCGGCGACGCCGCTGCCTGGGAAGAAATCGTTCAGAACTACAACCGCCGGATCTACAACATCTGCTACCGCTTCGCCGGATCCTCCGACGATGCTCAAGACCTCACCCAGGAAGTTTTCATCAAGATGTACCGCACTCTGTCCAGCTACGACAGTTCGAAGGGTGCGTTCATCACATGGGTTACCACCATCACTCGCAACTTGCTGGTCGATCATTTCCGCAAGACGAAGCAGGATCGCATCACCGACTCGCTCGACGCCGCGAGTTCGGCTCATGAAGACGCCCAGCCCCTGAGTGAGCAAATTCAGGACCAATCCGCCCCCCCTGACGCCCGCGTGCGCAGCCGCGAAGTGGGGGAGACGGTTCACGCTGCGCTCGCAAAACTCTCGCCAGAGCTACGTGAGGCAGTGATTCTAAGGGACTTACAGGATTTTGATTATCGTGAAATCGCAACTGTTTTGAAGGTACCGGAGGGGACTGTGAAATCTCGAATAAATAGAGGCCGCGCGGAACTTGCACGCCTTCTACAACGTACCTATAGGCAGGTGATGTGATGCCAGACCACACCAGTAACGGAATGCAGTGTCATGAGTTTGACGGCCTGCTCAGCGACGCCCTCGATGGCGTCCTGACCGGCCTGCAACTCAATGCTTTCCAGGCCCATGCGCGGACTTGTTCCGCATGCCGGCCGCTGTTCGCCGAAGTTGAGGCGGGCCGCAACTGGCTGAAGGATCTCACGGAGGTGGAACCTCCAGCCAGCCTGGTCAATAACATTCTGGCATCCACAACGGGCGTTGACTCCCAACGCCTGCGGGTGAACGTGTCCGCGTCGCAGCCGCGAAGTTCGCGGTTGCACGCTCCCTGGTGGGAGCGCGCGCAAGCCTGGGCCTCAGAGGCAATGCAGCCCATCTGGGGTACGGTCCGTCAGCCGCGGTTTGCCATGTCGTTTGGCATGGCATTCTTCGCGCTGTCACTGGCCTTGAGCGTACTCGGCGTTAAACCCGCCGACCTGCGCGAGGTCAGCTTGCGTCCCGCGGCGATCCGGCACACGTACTACAGCACGCAAGCCCGCGTGGTCCGGTATTACGAGAACATCCGGTTCGTCTACGAGGTGGAATCGCGCGTGCGCGAACTCAAGCGCACGGTCGCCCCCACCGAGGCGCCCTCCGGAGATTCCGCACCGGACAAGAAAGACCGAAAGAACGACACAACACAACAGCCCGAGCAGAAGCAGGAGCGTAATTACAGCCAGACCGGAAACTATCTCATTCTGGCCAGCGCTCCGCTGGGTCCATCTGTCTTTGATCCGTTGAATCAAGATCCGCTAAATCCGGATCTGCCTGTAGTGTCGGTGACCACGTACAGGAGGTTCGTATGAACTGCGCCACACACAGCGATATTGCCGCAGTGGCTTTCTGCCGCACCTGCGGCAAGCCGCTCTGCGGCACTTGCACCCGCGACGTTCGCGGAGTCGTCTACTGCGAGCCTTGCCTCGCGGCCCGTCTAGAAGGCAGCGCGCCGGCGGCGGCGTTCGTGCCTCCGCAAACCCAATATCAGCAAACCGTCTATCCGCCCGCCGGTGGCGCGGTTCCACCGGTTCGGCCCTCAGGCTCCGGTCCCAATCCCACTGTCGCCGGAATCCTCGCCGGATTTTTTCCCTTCGGAGTCGGCGCAGTTTACTGCTCGCAATATGCCAAAGGACTGGCTCATCTGCTGATTTTCGGGATGCTTATCTTCGCTTCCGATCACGCCGGAAGTTGGGATGCGCTGTTCGCCGTTGGCATCGCTTTCTTTTACGTGTACCAGATCATTGACGCGGTACGCACCGCGCACGCGATTCAGGCCGGGCAGCCCCCACCGGACCCATTTGGTCTGGCGCAAGTCTTCAGCATGGGAGAGAAGGGAGAGTCCAAAAACATTCCCGCGGTGGCCATCGTCCTTATCGGTTTGGGCGTGCTTTTCCTGCTGCACACCATGAACATCTGGGAGTTCGGCATGGACCGTTTCTGGCCGCTCATCCTGATCTTTCTCGGCGGATGGATGTTTGCTAAGCAATGGGGAATGGTGGGATCTCACCCGGCAGGCTGCACCTGCCCGAGTTGCCGCGTGCGCAAGACGGTCGGTTGGAATTGCACTTGTGATCGCTGTCGCATGCGCAAAATAATGGGGCCCGCGATGATGATGACGGTCGGCATCCTGTTTCTCCTGCAGAGCCTGAATGTCGCCAGCTTCGACCGAACCTGGCCCGCGATCCTGCTGGTTATTGGCGTGGTGAAGCTGCTGCAAAGCAATGCTTCGTCCGCCGGCCACGTTGGTTTTTTCCCGGGTACACCGCCGGGGCCGACGCCACCGCCGCCTCCACCGCCCGTTGCCGATCCGGGCGCAGCATCTTCGTCCGGCGAGGTGCGCAATGTCTAACCCCGTGCAGTACCCCGTGCAACCGCCTCAAGCGCCCATTCCACCGCACCTTCGCCGCCGGTCGTTCGCCGGACCGTTTGTGCTGATCGTGGCAGGAATTCTTTTTCTGCTCGGCAACATGCACCTGATCTCATGGATGCGCCTGGGCACTCTTTTCGCCCGCTACTGGCCTGCCCTGCTCATCCTTTGGGGAGTGATCAAGGTGATCGAGTATCAACGGGCCCAACGCGATGGCGTGCCAGTACGCGGCATCGGCGCCGGCGGCGTGATGTTAGTTGTTGTCGTGGTGTTCTTTGGCCTGATTGCTACTCAGGCCGAACGCGCCCGCGAGCATTGGCCCAGCATCCGGGAGCAATTCAACATTGACGACGGCGATTTCGATAATATTTTCGGCGAAACTTACAACTTCAACGACCATCTTGAGAAGGACATACCACCTTCCATTACCAGCCTGCGGGTGAACGACGATCATGGAGCAGTGCGAGTGAGCGTGGCCACCGACAACAAGATTACGGTCCTGGTCCGCAAGCGCGTCGGGGCGGACAATCAAACCGATGCCGACAAATACAACAAGCAAGCTACTCCCACGCTTGTTCCAACCGGGAATGTGATGATTCTCGACGCCAACACGCACGCCGCGGGAGATCATCCGGTGCAGGCCGATCTGGATATTTCGATCCCGCGAAAGATGGAAGTGCACATCACCGCGCGCCACGGCGACGTTTCGGTGACCGGTCGCGATGCGGCGGTGGAAATTGCGGGACAGCATGGTGAGGTTTCCGCCGAAGACGTTACCGGCAATTTAAAACTAAATCTCGAAAAGAGTTCGGCAAGGATTGAGCAGATCACTGGGGATGTCCACATCAACGGCCGGTTAAACGAAGTCACCATTGCCGACGTCAAAGGCGCGGTCCAGCTCGAGGGCGAATTCGGCGAAAGCGTAAAACTTTCGCGCATCAGCAAGACCGTGAACTTCAAATCTTCCCGCACCGACATGGAATTCTCGCGGATTGATGGCGATCTCGATCTCAACTCCGACGACCTGCACGGAGATCAGGTCGCCGGTCCCGTTCATGTGACCACACGCTCGAAACAAATTCGACTGGAAGACGTCTCCGGCGATGTCCGCCTGCAGAATGAAAATGGCGGCGTCGAAGTCTCAATGCGCTCGCTCGGCAATGTGCAGATCGATAATCGCAACGGCGACATCAATCTAACCGTGCCCGACAAAGCCGGCTTCCGCCTCGACGCCCGCACTCGCGATGGAGAAATCCAGTCTGACTTCGCGGAGTTGAAAATCGAGAACCGCGATCGTGAGGCTAAAGCCAGCGGCACCGTCGGCAGCGCCACCGCTCACATCGTGCTGAACAACGAGCACGATGGCATCGAAATCCGCCGCGCTTCATCTCGCGCCGCCCTCGCCCCGCCCGCCGTGCCCGCCCCCCCAGCCAAGCCCGGCCGCTCCCTCCCGCCCCCCAAAGCAAAAGTCGAACCCACCGAGAACTGATTAGAGCATCCAGTCCGAAGGGCCATCATGTGAAATCCCGGCACGAAAGTGCCGGGTAAGATAGGAAATCTGAAATGAGTCCCGCAGGGACGCCAGAAGATCCTCACGGACATCTTTACACCTCGCTCCGCCCTCCGTGCACTTCCCTTCTTTGCCTTCCTCCCCACCATCTGCGAAACTGATTTCTACCCACTGAGAACTGACAACCGAGAACTGAGAACTGCCTCCCATGGGCCGCATCCACGTACTTTCCGAGCAGGTCGCCAATAAAATCGCCGCCGGCGAGGTCGTCGAGCGTCCTGCCTCGGTAGTCAAGGAATTGCTCGAGAATGCCCTCGACGCCGGCGCAACCCGGATCAAAATCGTCATCGAAGCCGGCGGCAAAAAGCTTATCCAGATCACCGACAACGGATGTGGCATGGTTCGGGACGATGCCATGCTCGCCTTCGAACGCCACGCCACCTCAAAACTCAAGGACGCCGACGACCTGCTCAGTGTAACTACCCTGGGATTTCGCGGCGAAGCGCTACCTTCCATCGCCTCAGTGTCCCGCCTGCACCTCGAAACCCGCGATGCCAGCTCCCCCTCCGGCACCATCATCGAGATCAATGGCGGCAAGATGGCCCGTGTCGAGGAAGCCGGCCTGCCCGAAGGCACCTCCATCACAGTTCGTGACCTCTTCTTCAATACTCCCGCGCGGAAAAAATTCCTGAAAGCCGAGTCCACCGAACTCTCGCACATTGCCTCGCTGGTCACCCACTACGCTCTGGCGCATCCCGAAAAGCATTTTGAACTTCACTCCACTACCAACGCCATGCTAGTCGCCACGCCGGTCGCTGGATACAGCGAGCGCGTCTATCAGGTGTTCGGCAAGGAAACGCTCGATCAGTTGATTCCCGTAGCCGCCGTGCAGCCGCTCGCGCACGTCGGCTTGCCACAACCTCCACCCTGGAGGCGTAAAGAGACTGATAACGAGAATGGAGAAGACCCCGCATCCACCGATCCAGGCGAGATGCGCCTCCACGGATTCGTTTCCAAACCCGAAATCCAGAAGTTGAATCGCAATTCCATCTTCGTCTTCGTCAACGGACGCCTCATTCGCGACCGCCTCATTCAACACGGACTAACCGAAGCCTATCGCAACATCATTCCACCTTCGGTTTTTCCCGTGGTGTTGTTATTTCTCGAAATGCCCCCCGGTGAAGTGGATGTCAACGTTCATCCTTCAAAAACCGAAGTCCGCTTCCGCCAGTCAACTGTGATGCACGACTTTGTCCGCGACACCGTCCGTGCCGCTTTGATGAAGGCGCGCCCGGCGCCGCAGTTCACCACCGAAATTCACGCCCACGCCACCGCCAGTTCCGGACTCACGCCAGGCGCGAGAGACTGGGATCAGCCTTCCGGGTTGGTCGCCGCACCGGGCGGCCCTGCACCTCAATTCTTCGAACCCGGGGCCGGCGGATTCTCTCTGCAAGCCCCCGTGGCGCCGCCCATTTCCGCTCGCTTCCAGTTCGAGGGCGGAATCGCCGTCGAAGCCAATGCCGCAATTCCGGTGGCCCGCGGACTCGAAGGCCACTTCCCCGAAATCATTCCGGACAACGGCTGCGCCCCCGAACTGGACACACAAGAAGAAGAACCCACGCTGGCCGCCCTCTCCACCCTCCGTCCTCTTGGCCAGATCCGCAACTCATTTATTCTCGCCGTGAACGAAGATGGCCTCTGGATCGTCGACCAGCACGTCGCCCATGAACGCGTATTATTTGAGCGCATCCTGAAGCAGCGCGCCGCTCAGAAAGTCGAGAGCCAGCGCCTGCTGATGCCCATCGTGCTGGAACTTTCTCCCGCCCAGCAGGCCATTTTTTCCGAAATTGCCGGCGAACTCCAGCACAACGGCTTCGAGGCAGAGCCCTTCGGCGCGCGCAGCGTTGCCGTAAAAGTCGCGCCCGCCGGGGTAGACGCCGCGGCCGTCGAGAAAATGCTTCACGAACTGCTCGACCAGATTTCTCGCGAGGAACAATCGCTGAATCTCGAAAAAATTCGCAGCCGCATCGCCGCGTCCATCGCCTGCCACGCCGCCATCAAAGTCAACATGCCCCTCGAACAAAACAAAATGGACTGGCTCCTCGCCGAACTCGCGAAAACCGACCACCCCATGTCCTGCCCACATGGCAGACCCGTCGTCCTGCGGTATTCTGTAAAGGACATTCAGAAAGCGTTTAAGCGAATCTAGCGATCAACTGTCAGCCGGCAGCAAGTACGGCGTCATCCCGAGTCCCGCGCTTTTACCAGCGGGGCGAGGGATCTCCCGCATCTTGGCTGCTGGTGATGCAACTGGTAAGCCCACACTCCCTATGACCGAAGCCGACCTCCAGCAACTCCGCCGCGAAAAGTGGCGTCTCGATGGCAAGCCCATCCGCACCATCGAGGAGGCGCGCGCCTTCGTCGAGGCTGTCGGCTTCTGCCTCATGTATCCAGTCCGTCCCTCGATCCCCGTCCCCACGTTCATCGGAGCCTTCGTCGGCTCCGACAATCGCCTTCCCACCTGGCAGCACGCTTACTCCGACCCGCGCGCATTGGCCGCGACCGACCTGATGGTGCGCCTGCTGCGTGAGCGTTCGGCCTACGAAGCCAACGTGTTTGAAGACAACAACGCGTTCCTGGTCGCGGCTTCGGCCTTCCCTTATTTTTATGCGCTGGTGGGCGAACGCAATCCCAAGCTCCCGCCCAAACAGGGACCGCGCTCTCCCTACTCGCCGTTGGCGTGCGATGCGTTCGCCCTGATCAACCGCGACGGCCCGATCTCAAAACAAAAACTGCAGGAAGCGCTCGGCGGCAGTGTTTCGCTCGCGGCCCTCGACAAGGCCCTCGGCGAGTTGCTGGCCAAACTGCGCATCACCCGCGTCGACTACAAATCCAGTGAGGGATCTTTCTGGGACGTCCTCTACCGCTGGTCGCCCGATGCCGTCCGCGAAGGCGTTGGACTGTCCGTCCAGCAGGCGCTCTCCGCTCTGCTCTCGAAATATCTGGACTGTGTGGTCGCCGCCGACCAAAACGAACTCGAAACTTTCTTCGGAAATTTCGTCGCCCGCTCCCGCGTGAAAGAAGCCGTCAACGCCCTCCTCGCAGCCCGCGAACTCAGTTTCGTTCACGTCAGCGGACGCTCCATGCTGCAGATCACTCCAGCGAAGGAAGCGGTCGTTCCAAGTCCACGGCCCCTCCCGCGACCAAGAGCGAGAACTGGGAACGCGCGTTGATGATCAGGAATGCCATCGAAAAAGATGGATTTGCAATCATTCCCGTATTTCTGGCTTTAGAAGAAGTCGATCATCTGCTTGAAGGAACCTCTGGCTGCAGCGCTCGTCGCAGCCGAGCGGGAGTGCGTCACGCGCTTTCTATGAGCTCCGTCGCCACCCTTGCTCAACAACCGAATGTACTTGGACTCGCGCGTGCAGTGCTCGGCGCAACAGCATTTCCATTTCGCGCAACGCTCTTCGACAAGTCGGCTGTGTCGAACTGGCTGGTAGTCTGGCATCAGGACATTGCGCTGCCGCTCCGCCAGCGACATGAGGTTCCTGGTTGGGGACCGTGGTCAGTAAAAGATGGCGTACCTTATGCGCACGCACCTGCTGCAGTACTATCCCAGGTTCTCGCATTGCGAGTTCATCTTGATGACTCGACTGCGGACAATGGGCCATTGCGAGTTCTTCCCGCAACGCACACCATGGGAGTGCTGGGCGATGACCGCATCCACGAACTCGCGGCCCAAATGATGCCAGTCGTTTGCCTCGTCCCGGCTGGCGGAATTTTAGCGATGAGGCCCCTCCTAATTCACTCCTCTTCCAAATCCCAGACGAAGACTGATCGACGCGTTCTCCATATCGAGTATGCGGCCTCGTCCTCGATCGCAGCTCCCCTGAGTCTGGCCGAAACTTAGCCGAGACCAAAATCTCCTATTAGTCCTCAACCGATGAGGTGCCCCAGGCCATCGTGCAAGCGGGCCCCACTAGCTGCCGTTCTTTAACTGGCAGCAATCCCCTTTACCTGATAACGATCGCAGATCTTATTCGCCGATTCCCAAACACGATCGAACTCTCGCATGCTGCAGATAATCACCCTCCGTGCTAACGCATAAATCATTTCGTCCGACACATCCTCGAGTTGTGCGATGGCAGACATGACTGCGCCTCTATCCCTCCGGCTCTAGACGGCGATCGGCCGTTCGAACTCCCGGTTCACCAGCAACTGATATTCATTTTCAGCCGCACCCGAATCAACCAGCGTGTGATAGAAAATCACCCACATAGGCGCGGATGCCAATTCATCCGCCCACACTTCCTCAACCACCAGGGTTCTCCTCGGAGGTGGCTCCGGATTGCGCCATACGATTTCCAACATGCCGCCCCTCCTTCACTGTCCGGGCTTGCAACCGGACTGCCGCATTCCAGAGGGGCAGGTTCGCCCCCCTGTGCTCTGCGCCACCGCCTTGCAAAGCTGCAACCTCTATTAATCGCTTTCCAACGTATGCATATTTGACGCAGAGTTCCGTAGGAGGATGTGCATGGCCCTGTCAGATCTTTGTTAAATGATTGTCAGCAACACCAGACAAATAGCGCGCGTCGCAGGTATGGCATCAAAACGCTGCGAAACGCTGCAGCCCTCTCCAATCCTCTCTCCGTGTACAATCGTCTACTTGCTCAATCCTCATTCGAGATGACCGACGACACCTCCATTCCCCACTCCCAGCGCAAACTGATCATCGCCATCGACGGCCCGGCGGGCGCGGGCAAAAGCACCATCGCCTCCCGTCTCGCGCGCAAGTTGGGTTACGTGAATCTTGAAAGCGGCGCCATGTATCGCGCGCTGGCATTGAAGGCTATTGAGAATGATGTCTCGTTTGACGACGAAGCCGCGCTGCTGAAACTGGCGCAGCAATCTCGCATCCGCCTCGAGCCCACCATGGGCGGAAACCGCACTCTGCTCGATAGCCACGATGTCTCCTCGCGCATTCGCGAGCGCGACGTCACCGAAGCCGCCTCGCGCGTCTCGGTGCATCCCAAAGTGCGTGAGTGGATGGTGGCGCGTCAGCGCGAGATGGGAGCCGGAGGAGGCGTAGTGATGGAAGGCCGCGACATCGGCACAAAAGTTTTTCCCGACGCGGACCTCAAAATCTTTCTCGACGCCGACCCTGTAGTCCGTGAACAACGCCGCATGGAGCAGAACAGAATCAAAGGCGAAGTCGCCGCCAACGTCGCCGCCGACCTGCGCGAACGCGACCGACGCGACCGCACCCGCGCCGCCTCCCCCCTGCAAGCCGCCGCAGACGCCGTAGTTATCGACTCGACAAAATTGAATGAAGATGAAGTCCTGGCGCAGGTGGAAGACTTAGCGAGGAAAAAACTCGAAAGCTAGGCCGTGTAAAACAAGCGGACCGGATTCGGGCCACCTCAAGAATTACTTACTAATGCTTCTGTTCAGTAATCGAAAGAATCTTCCAGCTGTCGCCGGCCCGATGGAGGTCAATCGATAGCGTATCCATCTTCTTCTTGTTTTTCTTCTTCGGAATACGATCAGTGCTAGGGTCGTGCATGGGCACGTCGTTTGACATGAGAATTCCATGAGAGGCCGAGTTGACGTATTCAGTCTTCACGAACTCCTCGGTCCGTTGCGCCTTGACGACCGCTTCATCGCCCTTAACCTCGATCTCTAAGGGTTGAAGAGAAATCCGATCGTCAGACACGGAAGTGTCTTCCAAATGGCGCTTGATTCTTTCGTATTCTTTTTTTTGATGACCCAGGTCCGGCCAGACAGTCACCAACTCCGGAAGGCTTCGGTGAACCAGAGCCGCCAGATAGCGCTGCAGGGCCTGTTCGACTTGAATTCGATCAGGAGTCGAAGCAACAGACTGCGCCGGTTGAGAAATTGCAGTCTCCTGGCTGAGTGCCCCAACTGAGAAGATCGCGACATTAAGGCTCAAGCCCAGAATGTGCGACAGACGGGTGACCTTCACTACGACTTTTCTTCCGCAATAGAAACAATCGTCCAGTTGTCGCCAGCTCGATGAAGCTTAATCGAAACCGTGCTGCTCTTCTTGAAAGTCTTCTTCTTTTCGCTTTGATATGGACCTGGGTCTTGTCCGGGCATTCCTCCTGCCCTAAGATCGCCAGTGGTGGATGAACTGGACCGCTCGGTTTTTACAAACTGTTCCGTCCGATGGGCGCGCACCACGGCTCCGTCGGCATCCGACTGAGTCTGCACGGGCTGCAGACTTACTTGCTCGTCAGAGATGTTTCCGTCTTCAAACTGGCGTTTTATTTTGTTGTACTCTTTTTTTTGCTGCTGCAGATCAGGCCACACCGCCAGCAACTCCTGAATGCTCTTGTGTTGGTAGGCCGCCAGATAACGCTGCAACGTAGCGTCGATCTGCGCTTGGTCCGGACTATTCGGAGTGGCCTTCAACTCCTGCGGAGCTTGTTGACTGAAGACCACGGACACCGACAAACACATCGCTACACAGACTAACGATAGAGATGAAAATAAACGTCTCATAATGCGGGATTATCGCGACGAATCGGAGAAGTGTCAAGGAGCATTACTTTTCTTGACAGCAATCCCCAACTCCCGCAACTGCGCCTCTCCCACCGGCGTGGGCGCATCTACCATTAGATCCACCGCCCGCGCCGTCTTCGGGAACGGAATCACTTCCCTCAAACTCTCCGCGCCGGCAAGAATCATAACGATGCGGTCAAGCCCCAGCGCAATCCCGCCATGCGGCGGCGTGCCATACTCCAGCGCCTCCAGAAAAAATCCAAAGCGCGCCCGCGCTTCTTCTTCCGTCATTCCCAGCGCACGAAAAATCTTGCTCTGCACATCCTGCCGGTGAATGCGAATCGACCCCGACCCCAGCTCCGTCCCATTCAGCACCACGTCATATGCCAAAGCCCGCACCGCGCTCAGCGGCGACAGTGGATCGTTCAACGCCTCCACGCCCGTCTCCAGCTTCGCCATATCCTCTTCATGCGGCGAGGTGAACGGATGGTGCGCCGCGTTCCACCGTTTCTCTCCCTCATCCCACTCGAACATCGGAAAGTTCGTCACCCACAGAAAGCGGAAGTCTTTTGCCGCATCCCCGCTCTTCTTGAAAATTCCGTGCCGCTCCGCATACTTCTGTGCCAGTGCCAGCCGCAACAATCCCGCCGACGAATAAATCGCCAACTCCTGCGGCGTCACCTTGCGATGCTCGGGAAGCGCAGCCAACGGCCCGCTTTGCGCACCTCCCGCCACCAGCACGATGAGATCGCCATCTTCCATCCCCGTCTTCTTCGCAATCGCCGCGGCCGCATCCGGAAATTTATTCGCGATGCGTTTGAAATCCTCATATACGCGAGCCCCGCCCTTCGCATGGAACATCGGCTTAATATCGTCCCGCTCTTTCCGCGAAAGCTCTCCCACCCTCGGCGTACGAACTGCAACCACCGGCAGATTCGAATTGATCGCTAACTCCTGCAAATTCTCAGCCGAGAAACAGTCGCGTACATCGGTAAACGCCGGCAGTCGCAAATCCGGTTTATCAATTCCATACAGCCGGATCGCTTCGTCATAATCCATGCGCGGAAACGGAGTCTTGATCGCGGACCCTGCCGCGGCAAACGCCGCCGTCAAAAATCCCTCCACCACCTCCCACACCCGCTCCGCCTGCGGATACGACATTTCCAAATCAATCTGCGTAAACTCCGGCTGCCGGTCGGCGCGCAAGTCCTCATCGCGGAAACACCGCACAATCTGAAAATATTTATCAAATCCGGAAATCATCAGGATCTGCTTGAACAATTGCGGAGACTGCGGCAGCGCATAAAACGTCCCCGGCTGCACCCGGCTCGGCACCAGATAATCGCGCGCGCCCTCCGGCGTCGAGCGCGTCATGAACGGAGTTTCAATTTCAAAAAATCCCTGTCCTGACAAATTATCCCGGATCGCCTTCGCCACCTTATGCCGCAGTTCGATGTTGAACTGCATCACGTCGCGCCGCAAATCAATGTAGCGATACTTCAGCCGGGTCTCTTCATTCGTCAGCGCCGTGTCCGAAGGCAAAAAGGGCGGCAGCTTCGATTCGTTCAGAATGCGCAACTCCTCGGCCACCAGTTCTACTTCGCCCGTCGGCATATTCGGATTCACCGTATTGGCGTCGCGCAGCTTCACCGTCCCCGTCACCGCGATCACATACTCATTCCGCAGCGCCGCAGACTTTTCATGGATCGTCCGATCTCGTTCCGCATTGAAGACCACCTGCGTCACTCCCGAGCGGTCGCGCAAATCAACGAACAGAAGATTGCCATGATCGCGCCGCCGGTTCACCCACCCCATCAACACAGCTTTTTTTCCTGCGTCGGAAGCGCGCAACGCCCCGCACATATGCGTCCGTCGTAGATCGCCTAAAAAATCGAGCAAGTTGTTTCCTTATGGTGAAGAATGCGGCAGAGCGCCGAATCGAAGATTATAAACGGTAGGCCTCTTATACGAATCGCGTAGGGACAGCCGCATCGGCTGTTCAGCCAAACGCAGCGACGCTCGCACCTTACAGGTTGTCGGAAAGAAACGGGTGGATCAGGCCTTCAGGCCTGCATCAATGCCAGCTCTTGATTTGGGCTTCAGCCCCTGAGGTTCGTGCCAGGCCGAAGAATCTACTTCTTGGTAGCTTTCCCGTCCACCGCCGTCGTCCACTTCGTGCCATCTGGCGAAGTCTCGTAAGTAAAGTCGTAAGACGCCGCGGACGTCATCTTCATGACAAACCGTCCCTTTACCATCTTGTCACCCATCTTCTCGTCGCTGGTCCACGTCCAGATGTCGCCGTCCACCGCTCCCTTCGAATTCATCGCCTCGCCCCAGCTGTTGAACTCGTGGTAGGAGTAGCCCTTGTCATCCTTGGAATATCCCATCACACCCATGCCGTATCCGTTGCCCATCGTGCTCTTGAAATCGACATGGCATACAAGGAAATAGCCGCCCTCCATCCACTCGCACTTTTCGCTCTCCGTCATCTTTCCGCCCGGGCCCATCGGTCCCGGCTTAATGTCTCCCTCAATCGCCCACAACCCGGCCAGCACATCCAGTTTTTTCAGCTCCGGACCAGGTTTCGGCGGCTCCGTCTGCGCCATAGCCGCCGCCACCATCACCCATGCCGCTAATATGATTCCTGCTCGTTTCATGAATTCTCTCCTCGATTGTTCAACAGCGCTTGAAACCATCGCTCTCAAACAGCTTATCGACGCTGCCGAAGGTTAGACGCTCGCCGTCAGGAACTGAAAGCACCGAAAGCGTCGCCCAACCCGCTACCAGTCTCCCCAATGTGCCGCGGTCGCCTGATGAAATTTCAACTTCCACGCATCGCCCTGCTTCACCCACACCGAACTGAAATGCTGATAGCGCGGCGGAGGCCCCTGATCCTCCTCGGGCTTCTTGCGCACGACCGCGTCGTAAGTGACGATGGCTGCGTCATCGCCTACCGGCACAACCTTCATGTTGTACGTCATAATTTCTATCAGGCCAGAGTCTCCCAGATCGTCGACGCCTTCCTGCCTTTGGAGCAGCGCCCCGTCGACTCCTACCAACGAAAAGTCATCGGTGACGGTCCGCTTGAGAAGCGCTCTATCATCTCTCTTCTGGGCCTCGATCAGACTCTTCTCGCTGGATATCAAACTCTGCTCCAGCGGACTAAGCGTCTTCCCCGCCCGTGATGTCTGCGCCACATCGACTCCGCAGGTAGTGACGAATAACAATCCCCAAACCAGCCAACCAGATTTCATGACGCCCTCTTTCTACAAATCGCTGTGGGCTAGAGTCGCGCCAGCGACGCCATTCATTAGCCCCGCAGGTAAGTGCGGGGAACCTGACGGACGGAAACCCCAGTCCCTTCAGTGGACGACACGCACCTCGGTCGGCCCTCCGGAGTCTAACTCTCCAATCCCGGCAACCCATCAATACTCTTCCGGTTCTTCTCCTGCCGATAAACTTTCAACCCCTCCGCCCCTCGCTTGCGCGCCCACGCCTGCAGTTGTGTCCGTTCCCCTTCATAATTAAAAAGAGGAACACCATACCCACACGAGTCCGTGACACGCGAAACTTCGACCACAATCATGGAGCGCACACTCTCAAAAACTGGGAACGAACTCGTCAGCCCTGCGAATTCCGGTTCGTGCGCCTCGACCACCCGCCCACTTCCGTAGAGTCGCAAAATATCCGGCGGGCCCTGAAACGCACAGAACATCAGAACAATCCTGCCGTTCTCTTTCAAGTGAGCGATCGTCTCCACTCCACTTCCATTGAAATCCAGGTAAGCGACCGTCGTCGGCCCCAGAATGCGGAACGTGTCCAAACCTTTTGGCGAGACGTTCACATGCCCGCCGGCATCCAGCGGCGCCGAGGCGACAAAAAATATCTTCTGCGCCGCAATAAACTCTCTCGCCGCATCGTCGATTTCCGATCGAACTTTCCCCATAAACCTCTGTCATCCTCAGCGAGGAATTTGCTTTGCGATCAGCAAAGCAAATCCGCAGTCGAAGAGCCTGCCCTGAGCGAAGCCGAAGGGACCCCTTACCCGCCCGCGCGGTCACGGATCTCGCCTAAAATTTCCGTCGCAACACCATCGGTAGCGTCTATTGACGAATCTTCTTCGCCAGATCCGCCCGCTGCACCGAAACCTGCTCCCCCGTCGCCAGATTTTTCAGCGCAAAGGCATCCGCCTTCACTTCATTCTCGCCCACAATCAAAATGTATTTTGCTCCCGCCTTCGTTGCCGCCTCAAACGACTTTTTCAGCCGGAAGCTCTCGTCTCCCAAATCCACCACCAGATCATGACGCCGCAACTCCCGCACCAGCCGCGCGGCTTCACCATTCATCCCCTCGCCCAGCGCGGCCACATACACATCCGGCTTTTTCAAAACGCTCTCCGCCGGAGCCGATTCCTGCAGAGACATCACCAGCCGGTCTTCTCCAATCGCAAACCCGATCCCCGGAGCCGCCGGACCACCTAGCGCTTCAGACAATCCGTCATAGCGTCCGCCGCCCAGAATCGCATTCTGCGCCCCCAGCGCTCCATGGGTAAACTCAAACGCCGTCCGCGTGTAGTAATCAAGCCCCCGTACCAGCCGGTCATTCAACGAAAATGGAACCCCAACCTTCGTCAGAATTTCCTGCACCTGCTCAAAATGTTTTCTGCATCCTTCATCCAGAAACTGGCTGATGCGCGGCAACTTCTCGATAATCGGCTGATCTTCCGGCACCTTACAGTCAAACACGCGCAGCGGATTCGTCACCGCCCGCCGCTGGCAATCCACGCACATCTTCCCTACTACCGGCTCCAAAGCCTTGCGCAGCGCCTCATTGAACGCTGCCCGATCGTTCGCGCACCCCACCGAGTTCAACTCAAGATTCCATCCGGTAATCCCGAGTCGATCCAGCAAAGTCGACAGCATCTCCAGCACTTCCGCATCCCGCGCCGGAGACTCGCTCCCCGCCGACGCCGGACCGATCACCTCCGCCCCAATCTGATAAAACTGCCGGTATCGCCCCTTCTGCGGACGCTCCCGCCGAAACTGCGGGCCAATGTAATAAAGCTTGTTCAATCCGCGATCCCACATCTTGTGCTCGATGTAAGCCCGCACCACCCCCGCCGTATTTTCCGGACGCAGAGTCAGCGACTGTCCCCGATCGCTCTCGGCTCGTCCGCGATCCTCCCACGTATACATCTCCTTCGCGACCACATCGGTCTCTTCGCCCACGCCGCGCGCGAACAATTCCGTCGACTCGAAAATCGGCGTGCGAATTTCCTGGAAGTTGTAGGCACGGAACACATCCCGCACCGCCGCTTCCACAAAATTCCACAACGCCGTTTCCGGCGGCAGCAAATCCCTCGTCCCTCGCACTGCTTTAATCATGTTTGGTCGTTAGTCGTTAGTCGTTAGTCGTTGGTCGTTAATCGTTAGTCGTCTGTCGTTCGCCGCGAAGCCAGTTTTTACTGAAAGCTGACAGCTGATAGCTGACAGCTACTTCCCCCTCAAATACTCCTCCGTATACCCCAAATAATTCCGGGCGTACCGCATGATCATCTCGTCTTCGCCTTTCTCCAACTTCCGCCGTAACTTTCCCGGAGACCCCATCCACAACGATCCCGGCTCGACCACCGTCCGCTCCGGAATCAGCGTCCCCGCCGCGATAATCGATCCTGCCCCAATCTTCGCCCCATTCAAAATAATCGATCCCATCCCAATCAAACACCGGTCTTCGACCACGCATCCGTGCAAAGTAACCGAATGCCCCACCGTCACATACTCTCCCACCACCACGTTGTACTGCTCCCGCATGCCGTGCAGCACGCTGCAATCCTGCACATTGGAATGCGCCCCGATCCGGATCGAATGCACGTCCCCGCGGAGCACTGCATTCATCCAAACCGACGCATGCTCGCCCAGCACCACATCCCCAATAATCTGCGCCGACTCATCCACGTAACACGACGCCGGAATCACCGGCTTCATCCCTTTAAATGATCGAATCATGATTGATAAGCCCTGTCATCCTGATACCGCCGTGAGATAACGCCCTGTCATCCTGATCGAAGTGAGTGCTTTCGCGGAGCGAAGCACTCACGAAGTCGAAGGACCCCTTATTGCCTGCGCCAATAACTGACCCATTAAGAAATTCTCTCCAGACTCTGAATCGCTCCCGCAGGGAACACTGAACATAGCACGCCTCCACTCCCCGACGTAAAGCCGCTTTCCCACTCCGGCACTCGTCCTCAAAAAGAACTCGCCCCGTCCCTCTAATCCCCTCTCCGGCATGTTACAAAGAGTCTGGTTTCCCACCCCCGCTCGCCTCCGGTGATTCGCGCGGGATTCAACCTTCCGGGCCGCATCTCGACCACAGGTGGGATTCCTATGCCGCGTGCTTTGCTCCTAATTGTTCTAACTCTCTCCTTATTACTACTTCCGTTCGCCTTCTCCCAGGACGCCGCCACCGGAGCCCTCCACGGCACCGTCCTCGATCCCGCCGGCAGTCGCATCGCGCAAGCTTCCGTTGTCGCCGTCAACACCGCCACCGGCCTTCGTTACTCCGCAACTTCCAATGCCGAAGGACGCTTCTCCCTCGACCTGCTTCCTCCCGGCGACTACACCGCGCGTGCGGTCGCGCAGGGCATGTCGCCGCAAGTCACGCCGTCGCTTCACATCGATGTCGGAGCCGCAACCGAAATTGAATTTCATCTCTCGATCGCCGGCGCCCAGGAAAAAGTTACTGTCTCCGGCGCGCCTCAACTTGTCGACACAAAATCCAGCGCCGTCTCCACTCTCCTCGACGAACGCGCCATCGCCGACCTTCCTATCAACGGCCGCCGCTTCTCCGATCTCATGCTGCTCTCTCCGGGCGTCACACAAGACCCTCGCAGCCTGACCTCCGCCACCAACGGCGATCTCTCATTCGGCGGCCTGCGCGGATTTCACAACAGCTTTCTGGTCGACGGCGGCGACTTCAACAATGCCTTCTTCGCTCAGGCCCGCGGACGCTATCGCGCTCCCTACCAATTCTCTACCGAAGTCGTGCAGGAGTTCCGCGTCTCTTCCAATTCCTACGGCGCCGAGTTAGGACGCTCCGGCGGCGCAGTCGTTAACGTCATTACCAAATCCGGCTCGAATCATTGGCACGGCACCGGATTCCACTTTCTTCGTGACAGCTCGTTCGGCGCCGCCAACTCCTTTCTCGCCTTCCGCCCTCACAATCGCCAGCAGCAGGCCGGAGGCACCATCGGCGGCCCCATCAAGAAAAATAAAATCTTCTTCTTCGCCGGATTCGATCGGCACTACTTCCATGTCCCCGACGTCGTCGAGTTCCTGAACGGCAGTTCCCAGGTTATCCCGCAAGCTGGCACCGGCCCCTACACTCCCGGTGACTATGAAACCAGCGATCAGGCCCTCGTCTTCGCCGCGGCCACACAACTTACATCGCTCGCCGGAGAATATCCCGCCGGTCAAATGGGCAACTCCATCTATGCCAAGCTCGATATCAATCTCTCCCCGCGAAACCAACTCGCTCTCCGCCTCAGTACCTCCCGCTACTGGGGATCGAACAACGTCTTCCTCGATCCCAGCAGTCCCCTTTCCTACGACGCCATCTCGAACAACGGCGAAGAAACCGTCGCCACCGAAACGGGCTCCCTATCCCTCACCTCGGGACTCTCTTCGCGCCTTATCAGCCACCTCCGCGCGCAGTTCTCGCGCGACCTGCAGCAGTCCTACACCAACAGTACCGCCACGCTCGTCAAAATCCCCACCATCATTGATGCTATTGGCCGCTCCAACTTGCTCCCGCGCGCCACCCGCGAGCACCGCCTCCACCTCGCCGAGACCCTGAGTTTCGATACATCCCGCCACTCTTTCAAGTTTGGGGGCGACTCGCTTCTCACCTGGATCTACGACTTCTTCCCCAGCCAGCAGAGCGGCGAATACCTTTTCTATCCCATCAAAGTGGATCCCTTCACCTTCGCACCGATGGAAGCCGGACTCCCTCTCTCTCCCCTGCGCGCCTATGCCCACGAAGTTCCCAAGTACTATCTCCAGAACTTCGGCCAGGCCGCGTCTCATCCTGACTCCAACGATTACGCCGCCTTCGCCCAGGACACCATCCGCGTCACCAACCACCTCGCCGTCAATCTCGGTGTCCGTTGGGATCTCCAGACTTTCACCACCGCCGGACTTTTCTCGAACCCTCTCTTCCCGCCTTCCGGCAAAGTCCCCTTCAAGCCCTACAACTTCGGCCCTCGCGCCGGACTCGCCTACTCGATCGGCCGCGATCATCCACTCGTCATTCGCGCCGGCTATGGACTCTTCTACGTCCGCATCCCACAGATCTACAACTCAGTGGTCGCCACCAACAATGGCATTACGAATTCCAGCCTGTTTCTCAACAACTCGAACTATTACGACCACCAGGTCTTTCCCACCTATCCCAATCCGCTGGTCGCCTGCCCCGTTATGTCCGCCTCCTGCGCTTTACCAGCTGGATTCACTCAGGGCGTCACCAACACGGTCTCAGCCTTCGCTTCCAACTTTGTCACTCCACGCGTGCAGCAAACCAGTGTGACCCTCGAGCGCGAAGTCGCGACCCACACCACCGTCGCCATCTCTTATTTGTACGTCCACGGTGAACATCTCATCCGCGCTCTTGACGTCAATCTGCCGCAGCCCGCCGCTGTTAGCTATCCCATTTTTGATTCCACAGGTTCCATCTTTACCGGCGGATACTACACCGTCGATTCCTTCGCTACCTGGCAATTCTCTCGCACCCTGGACTGCCCCTTTCCCCCCTGCATCAATCCGCTCGGCCGTCCCATCGCCCAGCTCGGTGCCATCAACGAATTCCAAAGCGCCGCTTCGAGCGTCTACAACGGCGCTACCCTTTCCATCAACCGACGCATGGCGCGCGGAACCTATCTCCGCCTGTCCTACACCTACGCCCATGCCATCGATGACGGCCAGGACGCTCTCATCGCCGGCTCTCCCGCCACCGTGCAGAATTCCTACAATCCCACCGGCGAGCGCGGACCCAGCGTCACTGACCAGCGCAATCGACTGGTGGCCGCATTCTCCGCCGAACCTCGTCCCTTCCACCGCGGACACGAGCTCCTCGGCCACATCTTCAACGACTGGAAAATTTCCAGCATCGTCAACATCGGCAGCGGACGCCCTGTCAACGCGACCGTCGCCGGCGACCCCAATCAGGACAGCAATGACCTCAACGACCGCCTTCCCGGCTACAGACGCAACGGATTCACCGGACCCGACTACGCCACCACCGATCTCCGCCTCACCCGCAAAATTCATCTCGCCCGCGGCTACCGCCTCGATTTCACTGCCGATTCCTTCAACCTCTTTAACCGCGACAACCAGCGTGTCACCATCACCACCAACGGACTCACCGTGAACGCCACCAGCTTTGTCCAATCTTCCGCTGTCGCTGGTCTCGCCCCCTATCCCGGCTATTACCAGCTTCCCAAAAACTTCCTCAAGCCGAACGCCGCCTACCCGCCCCGGCAAGTCCAACTGGGAGTAAAGATGGTCTTCTAATGGGGCTTGGAGGAACAAAACTAGAGGGATAGGAACAATAAACAAAAGAAGAACAGCTGCAGCCGCCACTATTTGAGTTGAGCCCAGACTTGGGTTAGAGGGGCGGGGAGGCCGAAACGACGCTAGTCCTTATCTCTTGATCGAGGCTCGGGGCGGATGGGATAGTCGGCCACCATCTTTCTCATGCGCTGGGCGTGTTCATGGAGCGCCTTCTGTAACTCTTGGAGAATTTCTTCCAGCTCAGGAGAAGGAGGGGTGGAGATCGCCTTACTGCACAGTTCTTTGATCCGGTCGTCCAGTCGTTCCGTCATCCGGAGAAAAAGTAGCTTGCCACAGTGGTATCCCAAGGTTCGATACAGTACATACTGTATTTTGAATAAAGGGGAAGTCCATCCGTTTAATGCGTGAGACGGATTGGTGCGAATCAGGCTTGATGTGGAGCGGGCGCCCTCGCCCGCTTGCTTTTGACCTTGCTATTGCTCTTGACCCTGCCTACTTTTGACTGCTCCGTTCGGAAACTCCCGGCGGAAATTCTGCGGAAATCAGACTGGGATCATGCTCTAAACCCCATTTCCTAAACGCCCTGCGCCTTACGGGCCAAAAACGCCCCCGCTGGAGGCGGTTGATTGATCAGCAGCCAAAACATCCCGATCTGCCGGATTGTTTCCGAAAACTGGTCAAAATCCACTGGCTTCTGAATGTAGGCGCTCACTCCCAGGTTGTACCCATCAATCAGATCTCTCTGTTCTTTCGAAGATGTGAGAATCACCACTGGGATCGCTTTCGTGCGCTCGTTGCCTCTGATCTCTTTCAGGACCTCCAGGCCGTCGACCTTGGGCAGCTTCAGGTCAAGCAGCACCAGCTTCGGGGGATGAGAAAATGAACGCTCCTTGTGGGGACCGCGGCAAAATAGAAAATCCAAAGCCTCCGCCCCATCCTCCGCAATCTGTATGTCATTTGAGAGTTTGTGGCGGCGCAATGCAAGCACCGTCAACTCCACATCCTCGGCACTATCGTCGACCAGCAGAATTTCTACCTCGTGAGACATGAATCACCTCATGGTTGAGAATTTTGTTTCGCTTCTCGCTATGTTGGTTCCGGGCAGCCCGAGCGTGAAAAAGAACGTCGCTCCTTCATTGAGTTTCGCTTCCGCCCAAATCCGCCCACCGTGCTTGCGAATGATGCGTTGCACAATCGCCAGTCCCACGCCGGTACCTTCGAAATCCCGCGTCTTGTGCAGGCGCTGAAAAACTCCGAACAGCTTATTCACGTACTGCATCTCAAAACCCGCCCCATTGTCGCGGACGAACACCACGCGCTCGTTATTGCGGCTCATCTGCCCCACCTGGATTACGGCGCGCTCTTTTTTCCGCGTGTACTTAACCGCGTTCGAAAGCAGATTCACAAACACCTGCTTCATCAATCCCGGGTCGCACTGTGCGCTGAACAGATTACCGACCTGCCACTCCACTTCTCGGCCGGAACAGTCTGGCGCAAGGTCTTCGACGACTTGCCGCAGCAGAGAATCCAGCGGCGTGGTTTCAAGCGAAAGTTCCTGCCGTCCTACCCTCGATAGACTTAGCAGGTCATCCACCAGGCGTCCCATCTTTCGCGCGCCCTCTTCCACCTTCTCCAGGTAGCGTCGCGCCTCCGCGTCCAGGTGTGGACCGTGGTCTTTTACGAGGACGCTGGAATATCCGCCAATTTGCCGCAACGGCGCGCGCAGGTCGTGCGCCACGGAATAAGAAAAGCTCTCCAGTTCAATATTTGTTTCAGATAATTCCAGGGTGCGGAGTTCCAACCGCTCATTGCTATGCTTCAGGTCCTGCTCCGCCAGATTGCGCATACCGGTTTCACGGTAAGTTACAAATCCCGCCGCCAAAAAGAACAGTACGGCTAAGGCGTTTCCAACAATGATGATGGCTTTCATCTTCCGCGTACTGGCCGCCGCCGCGCTCAGGCGCGGGACCAACAACTGTTCTTCCGTATGGCGCATTCCGGTGATCCGTTCGCGAATTTCATCCATCAATTCTTCGCCATTATTCCCCGTCGCCACCGCCTTCGATCCAGCCTCCAGTCCGCTCCGGCTCCGTATCTCCATTCGCTCGACAAGTGCCGCAAGCCGTGACGCGATGAGCGGCTCCAGATGCTGGATTGCCTCCTGTTGCACCGGATTGTCGGACGTCAGTTCGTGGAATTCTCCAATGTCCTGGTGAATCCTCTTGGCGCCTGCCTCGAAGGGCTTCAGATACTTCTCGTCACCGGTCAATATGTAACCCCGCTGGCCGGCTTCAGCCTGGGTAACGTCGATTAGAATCTCCTCAAGACTCTCTACAACAACGTGAGTATGAGTCACCCATCTCCGGTCTTCCTCCTCCCGCAGGGTGCTCCGGAAGGAAAACCACCCAATGCCCAGCAGTATCATCAGCGCGCATGCCGCGATCGCCTTGCTAGTAGGGCTCATGGGGAAACGCAGAAATCCGTCTGCTATTTCAATCGGATAAAAAGCGTTGCGACTTTAGCCGAACTTCGCAGACCACATCATCGTCCCGACCCACTGCGTCCACTCCTTGCCTTCAACCTTTCCGCGCGCAACTTTTTTCCCCTTGTCCTCTTGACTTCCCGTAGAATCCTTGTAATAACTATTCGGTCCTTCCGGACGGGTTTGGGGGTGTGTCAGTTTGGCGGAAATTCGACTGCAAGAGGGTGAATCCCTCGAAAACGCTCTGCGCCGCTTCAAGCGCAAAGTGCAGCAGGAAGACATCATCAAAGAGGTTAAACGCCACTCTTTTTACCTCAAGCCAGGTGAGAAAAAACGCGTAAAGGCTGCGCTCGCTCGCAAGCGCGCTCGTAAGAAAGTTCGCAAAGAACAGGACTGAAGAGCAGCATTGAAGGAGTTAGGCTAACGCAGTAAGGGTCGTCCCCTTCCCGGGGCGGCCCTGCTCTGCCGACCCCCACCAGGCAGGGTTGCAACAGGGATTATTCAATACTCATCATCATTCGGCATTCTGTAGGAATAGCTGTATCCACGCCCCGTTCTGGGTGCGTGGCGGGCCGAGTCCAGGGCAGTTCGAGGGGGATGTACACATCCTGTGTTTGCTCTGCGCACACCGCTTCCCCGCGGGTGTTCGGCGCTCCACGGGCACAAGGGAGCCACCCTCAATGGAATTTCAGGATAAAGTTCTCACCTGCATCGACTGCGGCGCCGAGTTTACCTTTACCGCCGGTGAACAACTCTTTTTCCACGACAAGCAGTTCAAGAACGAACCCAAACGCTGCAAAACCTGTAAGTCCAAACGCGTCGCCGTCCTCAGTTCTCCCTCTGCTCGCGGTGAGGGCCAACACTATGCTCGCGTGGAAACTCGTACCACCTGTTCACAGTGCGGCAAGGACACCACCGTCCCCTTCCGTCCCACACAGGGCCGCCCCATTCTCTGCCGGGAATGCTTCCAGCAGAAAAAGACCACCGCCACCGCCTGAGCAACACGATCGCATCGTAGAGACGTAGCTTGCTACGCCTCTGCCGCCGCCATTCCTAAAGCACGTACCGACACGCGCTCCGCACTCCTGCGCAGATGCGTTACCATAATTCCGTGCCCACCTTCCACGTCGAAAATTTCGGATGCCGTGCCACCCAAGCCGACGGCGCCGCTCTCGAACGACAGTTCGAATCCCGCGGCCTCGCACGCGCCCCTTCCGCGCAAGCCGATCTGGTAATTCTGAATACTTGCACCGTCACAAATTCCGCGGATCAGGACGCGCGCGCCGCCATCCGCCGCGCCCAGCGGCAGAACCCGCTGGCAAAAATCATCGTCACCGGATGCTACGCTCAGCGCGCTCCCGCCGAAATCGCCGCCCTTCCCGGTGTCACCTGTGTCATCGGCAACTCGCACAAACACCAACTCGCCGAAATCGCCCTCCATGAAATCACTCCTTCGCGCGAAGCTTTCTTCCCTCTCTCCGCACTCGCATCACCGCGCGGACGGCTAACGACCAATGACCAACGACCGCTTTACGTCTCCGACATCTTCGCCCACACCGAACTTCTCGCGGCGCCAGTCTTCGAATCCGCAGCCGGTCCTTCATCGAACGACCGCACGCGTCCCAACCTCAAAGTTCAGGATGGATGCGACAACCGCTGCTCTTTCTGCGTGATCCCCAGCGTCCGCGGCCATAGCCGCTCACTGAAGTTGCCGGAAATTATCAGCGAAGTGAACGCGCTCGTCGCCGCCGGCTACCGCGAACTCGTGATCAGCGGCATCAACCTCGGCCGCTGGGGACGCGACCTCGACGCTTCAGGGTCGGGCTTCCCGCAACCACGCTTTGAGAATCTGATTGAAGCGATATTGTCCGAAACGCAACTCGAAAAACTCCGCATCTCCTCTGTCGAGCCGATGGATTGGACCGACAACCTCATCGCCCTCGTCGCCTCTTCCCCGCGCATCGCCAAGCACGCGCATGTGCCTCTGCAATCCGGTAGCGACACCGTACTCCGCCGCATGCATCGCAAATATCGTCCGTGGCACTATCGCGAGAAGATCGAAAAGATTCGCGCCGCCCTGCCCACCGCCGCCATCGGAGCCGACGTCATGGCCGGATTCCCAGGCGAGACCGACACCGAATTCGAAGCCACCCGCCGCCTCATCGAAGACTTGCCCTTCACCTATCTGCATGTCTTCACGTATTCCGCGCGCCCCGGCACCCCCGCAGCGGCGATGCCTAATCAGGTTCCGGTCCAAGTCGCCCGCGAGCGCAACAAAATCTTGCGCGACCTCGCCGCAGAAAAGAAACTCGCATTCATGCAATCGTTCATCGGAAAACAGTTGGACGCCATCACGCTCAACGTTATTCACGCCGAAGGCGAAGAGGATTTCACCGAGGCCCTCACCGACAATTATCAGAAGTTATATCTGAAGGGACGCCACGATTCCAACCGCTGGATCACCGCTCAGGTCGCCACCATAGAAGACGGTGCATTTGTAGCCGAGCAAGCAATGTCGTAGTGCAAGTATTTCTATCCCGGGGGCAGTGGATACAGATTCAGCTCGCGCATAGGAAAGTCTTTGCGGTTATCAGTAGCGAGCGGACAGCCTTGCTCCAGTGCGACTGCCGCGACCATCGCATCCGCCAAGGTGAGGGTGCGGCCCTTCCGACTCCATTGGCTTTTTAGTTTGCCGGCTATCTCACCCACGTCAGCCGTAATTTCATGACAACCCAGGGCGTTTAGAAAATCCTTGGTTCGCGCTTCCTCCTCCGGACGCATTCCGGCGAAGACTTCCGCTAAATTAAGCGCCGAAGTCGTCAGGCTGTGCCCTGCTCGTACAAGTTCCGCCAGCCATTGCCTTCGTCCACGGTGCGACCGTAAGACATCGATCAGCACTGACGTATCCAGCAGAATCTGCATACTGTAAACAATCGCCCAAACTTTCGCCGTAGAGACGTAGCTTGCTACGTGTTGCCGCCAGCGCAACGAATCTTAATATCCACCACCGATTATCTCCGCTTTCGGCGGCTCTTAATCTCCCCATCCTTGTCACTCTGCGAGCGCAAATCTCGCACCCATGCCTCCGCTCCTCCGCCGAGTTCAGGATGATCCTCCGCCTTCCATGCAGCCTTGCCGCTTTCGAGGAAACGCAGCAACTTCCGCCGCTGCACCTCCTGCCGTGCGGTCTCCAACAAAAAGGCGCTGCGGCCGCGAGGCCCAACTAAGGCATCGATTTCCCGCAAAAGATCGCTCGGGATTAGGATGTGCGCTCTTTGTGTGCCTTCCATATGTGTATTACAAGTGTGCCATAGTTCCCGCTTGTGGATCAAGCTCCATCGGAATTCGGCAATTGTGTGGGTTGACTCAGGGGCGCCCATTCAGAGCTGCCCTCATTGGAGGCATCATCTCAAAGCCCGGCATACTTCAGCCGGGCGAGAAATCTCGCGCGATGGCGAGCTGAGAGTTCGTGGTGCTCCGATTTCTTATCGGCGTAATTGTAAACGCGCCGAAGCGTCGCTTACATTTGCGCCGGCTCGTCCGGATCCGGCTCGCGTACCGGAGCATCAGGATTCTCAGGCGCGTCGGGCGGTTCTTTAATCGGCGGGGGCGAAGGCTCCGGCGGTTTGCGAACGTGAAGGAAGCCGGGCGTCAGGCTTTCGAGTTGCCATGAGAGGGTCATGCCACTCAGATGCCATAATCTCAAAGATGGAAGCCGCCGCCCTGTACCGCGGACGACGATGCGATTTCAATAGCTGTTCCATCCATAACTGGCATCTAAGCGTGCGAACAAAACCCCGCAGCCGCAGGGTCAAGGCTTGGACAATCGAAGACGAACAGTGTCAGAGAGTCGGCGGAGGATGTGAGGCGAAGAAATTCAGATTTTTACTGTTTCTCTGAACGGAGCCAAAAATGATCTACACCGGCTTAAAGTCCAACCCTGAAGAAGGCTGCCACGGCAGCGTGTGATTCCATCCTGACTCGCACCAACAAGCATGTCTAATTCCGATCTCACATCGATCCTCTTCGTGCTGCTGCTGCTGGTGGCCCTCGCCCAGCTTCTCGGCTACCTCTTCGTAAAACTCCGCCAGCCGAAAGTGGTCGGCGAAATCATGGCAGGAGTTCTGCTTGGCCCGGCCCTTCTCGGCCGCTTGCCGCTGGCTTCGCGCTTTATGGAAACGTCGCAGCATCAGGCCAACGTTTTTAATTTCGTCTATTGGCTGGGATTGTTGCTCTTGATGTTTCTCTCCGGAGCGGAAACTCGCGAGCTCTTCACGCGCGACGAACGCCGCGAAGTCGCATGGCTTTCCATCGTTGGCAGTGGAGCGCCCTTCCTCCTCGCGCTGTTGCTGGGTCCCTGGCTGGTTCGTCCCTCGCTCGCCGGTCCCAACGGCAATCGCCTTTCTCTGATCATCATTTTGGCTGTCGGTGTGGCGGTAACTTCTGTTCCAGTGGTGTCGAAGATTTTCGCCGATCTGAAAATTCTTCACACTCGCTTCGCGCGTCTCGTTCTCGGCGTTGCCGTCCTTGAGGACATCGTACTGTGGCTCGCGCTGGCCGTCGCAACTGCTCTGGCTGGAAAAAATCAGCTCAACTCCCGCCAGATCACGGTTCACCTCATCAGCACCATTGGATTCTTCGGCCTGGGTCTGACAATTGTCCCTCGCATCGTAAAGCGAATCAACAAGTCCCGCTTCAACGTCCTGGCAAAACACGCGCCGGTGGCATACGCCATCGGAGTTCTTCTCGCCTACTGCGTCGTCGCCGGAGCGCTCGACGTCAGCGTGGTATTCGCCGCATTCCTCGCTGGTTTCGCCGTGGTGCATAAGAAACGGAAACTGTTCGCCGAGGCGCTCGACGCCATCGGAAAAGTATCGTTCGCATTTTTCATTCCGGCATATTTCGCAATCGTCGGCTTAAAACTCGATCTCGTACGCGGCTTCTCCTGGAGAATGGTCGCCGCTTTCCTCATCGGAAGTTGCGTAGTCAAAATTCTTTCGGTATCGCTCGCCGGACGGTGTGCCGGATTTCGCGGCCTTGATCTGATGAACCTTGCGATCACTACTAACGCACGCGGCGGTCCTGGAATCGTCCTGGCCAGCGTGGCCTTTGACGCCGGTATCATCAGTCCGACTTTCTACACCACGCTGGTGTTAGCCGCCGTCCTCACCTCTCAGATGGCAGGCGCATGGCTCGACTACGTGCTCCGCCGAGGATGGCCATTGCTCACGCCGGACCCGGGGACTGATCCGGTCAGCGTACACGTGGAAAGTCCTACTGCGGCCTGAAACGGAAGCTGACCACCGGCAGCTTCGAGGCCAACCTGCTCAAAAAGTTCTATTGCCGCGCGCCGACAATCCACTTAGGAAGAGGCGCCTCGGCTGTGCAAGCCTGGGCGCAGCCCGGCGCACAAGGGCATGATTTAACTGGGCAAACCTACCCCGCCTGGAGGCTGAACGAGTTCCCCAACCTCTCACACCCCAAAGTGCATCTGACTTCAGAATACTTTTCGAGAATCTCGCAGCACCCCTGGAATCTATGCTGCCCTGCGAAAGCGCGTTATAACCGGACGATGCGATTACCCGCCAAAGCCGCTTTCCTCCTGCTAAGCCTGCTGGCGATCCCGGCCGCGCAGGCGCAGAAGAATCAGGCGCAACAAAAGCGGGAAAACCCGAACCGGCCCTATCAAATCGGCCGAGAAGACGCCGACTCACAACAGGACCGACCGCTATCTCTCGATGAAGGCCTCGCCATCATCGGCGCCGCCCTGGACTCCCGCCATCATCCCTCCCGTGCCGATTGCTCCCACTTCGTCCACGGACTTTATTCCCGCGCCGGATTCCCGTACGCCTACGCTCCCTCTTCCGACCTCTACGCCGGCGTCGACGAATTTCGCCGCGTCGCCACGCCGCAACCCGGAGACCTCGCCGTCTGGCCCGGACACGCCGGCATCGTCATCAATCCCGCTCAGCATTCTTTTTTCAGCCTCTTACGCTCCGGCCCCTCCGTCGCCTCGTACGATTCGCGCTATTGGAGAAAAAAAGGACATCCTCGTTTTTACCGTTACGTCAGCGCAAATCGACACGCCGTCCTCTCCAGTTCGCTCCACACGCCACGCTAACCGTGGGTGGAACAGTGCTTCGGTCTCGACACGGCCGCCCATTCCCGACGGCGTCATCCTGCGCGCAGCCGTTCTTCAGGCGGAGCGAAGGATCTCGCGCGCACAAACATAGATTCCTTTCCCTCACCGGTCTTCCTGAGCGCAGTAAACCGATTCGCCCTTCGCGTCAGTCTGCGGTCGAAAGCCTGCCCTGAGCGAAGCCGAACGGGACCCCGATCTGCGCCCAAAGATCGATACAGAAAGCTCCGCACGGAAATACACAGCCGCAGGGATTCGCTCTACCTGCCGATTGAAGCACCCTACGTGATGGAGGTAGTTTATGGACCGCGAAGGCAAGCCCGAAGGTAGCGCCGCCAACGATCCCAAGCTGAATCGGGAAAAGAATCAGGGGACCGGCACCAAGACAACGGATCAACAACCCCAAAGGAAAAATCCATTCGATATGGAGGACAACGCAAAAGCTGAATAGTTTGCGCGAAAGTGTCTTCCTGAGCGCAGCAAACCGACAGGTGACGGGTGGCCCATTCAAGCCGTCCTTTGGCTTGAGTGGGGCAGTTCCACCGCTGGACGCCGTGAAGAATGACACACCAGAGTTGACTATCGGATAGAGCAACGATCCAGCACGGCAAAACAAGAAGCCAGAGCTCCCCCGGGGCTCCGGCTTCTTCGGTTCGGATTGATCGCCCTTTAACGAAGAGCAATCAGGACATCTTCCCCGACTTTGGAACGGCCACTTGCAAGCTGCAATTCCTTCTCCAGCTGCTTCTCCATTTTTGAGCGGCCAATCACCATGCCGGTGCTGTCCGCGCCTCTCCATATCTCCGCCAGGAAGTATTGGCTACCCAAATGGTGGAAGACCAACTTCGAACCCGTGTTGCGGGGAGACTCGCGCCGGACGCTGGAAAGCGCCGTGGTCCGGCCGTTCCCGATGGCGATGGCGTTATCGCTCGTAGCGCTGATTTTGTACGTGCCAGCCGGAAGCTGCGCCGAACCTACCCTGAAAGCAAACGGCACATCGGCCTTCACAACAGACTGAGCGTATGCACCGGTGGCGTTGAGCATCAGCGACATCACAACGAGCGGCAGGATCCCGATAAGGTTGCGTTTCATGACATCCTCCTTGGGGCTCCTTGCAGTGGAACCCAAACTGAATTTGTCACTCAAGCTCTCTTCATCTTTTGGCTTGCTCGTGACGCTTTTGGATATTGCATCCGCCGTGCCAAATCCCAATCGCCCATAATTCCGGCCCATTCTGCTGGTTTTGCAACAACATAAGCCCCCGTAGTCCTCGTCAACATCGTCGGAACGTGGCTGGACGGTAGTTGAACGGCTACCGGCGAGTAGCCTTTCGGTTCCCCTCGCAGAGAATCGATTCCACGATTCGTCTCGGAGTAGTTTCGGCGCTACACTAAGCAAACTCGGAGGATGACTTTGACCAACCCGAGATTGCTCGCTCTCTCCGGCTTTCCCAACGAAAGAGTCCGGGTCATAAAGGACGGCCCGTTGTTCCTCGGACGAGATCCATCCAACCAGGTGGAGGTGCGCGATCCGGCGGTTTCGCGAAAGCACTGCTCGGTGAGCGAAATTTCCAGCGGCGTTTTTGAAATCGCCGACCTCGAAAGTCAAAACGGGACTTTCGTCAACGGAACCTCGGTGAGCCGCAAAACCCTCCAGCATGGCGACCGCATCCGCATAGGGAGCAGCGAGTTCGTTTTCTTCACCGGCCCTGATGACGATGCCCTGTTGTCATCTTGCCCCGACGGTCAGTGGACGGGCCCCGACTTGAGAGCCGAATGGAGAACACTGTCCCTCGATCCCTCCGGTCTGCCCGCCGATGCTTCCGGCGTAGGCCGAATGGCTCGCGATCTGAATGCGCTGTTCAAGATTGCGAATGTCATCAATTCAAGCTGCGACACGCAGGCCTTGCAGCGCCAATTGCTCGAGCTGATTTGCGAAGTGATCCCGGCCGCACAGGCTGCAATCGTGCTTCACCCGGGCCCGCATGAGGAAGCCAGCCCTCCCTGTATCTGGAATAGAAAGGGCATCACACCTCACGAAATGCTCATCCGCAAAGAATTGGTACAGCGGGCGACTTGGGAACGCTGCGCCGTCTTCACCTCCGATTCGCCTGACACAACAGTCACCGAGTACGTGCTCTGCGTGCCACTCGTGGCGGTTGAAAAAATCCTCGGAGTCATTTATCTGAGCTCGCCCTACCCTTCGCCCCCATTCGGCGAGGATCACGCCTACTTCCTCAGTTCGGTTTCCCGCATCGCCGCGGTCACGCTCGAGAACCTCTCGAAGCTGGATTCTTTGCGCACCGAGAACCAGCGCCTCAGGGCGGAGGTTAAAGCTGACAGCAACTTCATCGGCGACACCCGGCCGATGCAGCGCGTCACCGAGTTCATCGCGCGCGTCGCCAAAGGTGATTCGACCGTGCTCATCCGCGGCGAGAGTGGAACCGGCAAGGAACTCGTGGCTCGCGCCATTCACGCCAACAGCTTGCGCCCGGACAAACCCTTCGTCGCCATCAATTGCGCCGCCATACCGGAAACTTTGCTCGAGAGTGAACTCTTCGGCCACGAAAAAGGCGCTTTCACCGGCGCAGTCGGCACCAAGAAGGGCAAGTTCGAAGGCGCGGAGGACGGGACGCTCTTTCTCGACGAAATCGGAGAGATGTCTCCTCTCTTGCAAGCCAAGCTATTGCGGGTCTTGCAGCAGCGTGAATTCGAACGCCTCGGAGGAAATCGGCTGCTGCCGTTTAACGCACGCGTCATCGCCGCCACTAACAAGAACCTTGAGCAGGCCATTAAGGCCGCTGAGTTCCGCCAGGATTTGTATTACCGCCTGAATGTCGTTTCCGTCACTCTGCCTCCGCTGCGCGAGCATCGTGAGGACATCCCGTTGCTGGCTCTCCATTTCGCCAACAAGTGTGCGGCAAAGTGCAAGCACGGCTTCACAGGGATCGCTGCCGAAGCCCGCGCTTTGCTGATGCAATACAGTTGGCCGGGCAACGTTCGCGAATTGGAGAACGCCATCGAGCACGCAATCGTCATGGGACTAACCGACGAAATTCTTCCCGAAGACCTGCCCAACGCGGTGCTCGAGGAACAGTCTTCCGGATTGGACGCCGCGCGCTACCACAACACTCTCAACCAGACGAAAAAACAGCTGGTACTCACTGCGCTGGATGAAACCAGCGGCAACCACGTGGAAGCCGCCCGCCTCCTGGGAATTCACCCCAAATATCTGCACCGCCTGATCCGGAACCTGAACCTGAAATCCGACGTAAAGCGACTCGCGTAAGTACGGTGGCGCAGCGCTTCAGCGCTGCGATAAGACAATGACTCAGAGAAACTGGGCTTCAGCCCCCGAGTCGAGAAGTGTCTTCCTGCCCGCAGCAAACCGATTCGCCCTTCGAATCGGTTTGCGAAGTCGAAGGACCCCTTACCCGCCGCCACTACCAAAACCTCCGCCAGGCATTCCCACCACCGCCCCATACCCATCCCGACTCTCGCCCCTTCGCCCGTCCCCACTCACCGCTCGGCTCTTCCCTTCCTTCCTTCCGTACGACCCTCCTCTCCACCGCCGCAGCAAATGCCACGCCTCCAAATATCGTTCATACTTGTTCTGCCTCCTCCACGGAGCCAGCCAGATGCTTCCCTTCCGCAGCGCCACCACTCCCGCCGGAATGATGTACCACAGGTCCAGCGTAATCAGATACGCTGCCACATAATCAATCTCCTCCAGAATGTGCGCCAACCTTTTTCCCGACGGCATATGGCACGGATACGCCCCTCCCTTCGGCTTCCTGATCGTCGACTTCACCTGCACCCGGTTCACCAGCCCCTCCCGCTCCACCATCAGGTCATAAGGAGCACATTCTCCCCACGGCTTCGCCACTCGAAACCCCTGCTCCACCGCCCGCCCCAAAAATCGCGCCTCTGCCCACTCCCCCCGCTCCTTCGCGTTCTTGAACTGCATCCCCCGCTGTCCCATCGCCGCTCCTCGCCCTCCAAAAACAAAAAGCGCAGCTCGCGTTGAAACACAGACGAGCCGCGCCCAGATTTTTTAGGATTTTTTACCCTGTACTTCCAGTATATCAATTAGCAAAGTGTGATTGGGACACCTTAGCCACAATTATTTCCCCTTTCCCTGCCATCACATACCCCGAATCGGGTAATTTCTCCCTATTGACAAGATTTCCCGGAACGCGAAAGAGGACAACGGTTGGTTCGGGAACTGTTGAATGATTACCGACTTAGAAAAGCGCGGCGCCCCGCACCAGCCGCGAAAGCGGCGACAGAATGCAGCCCACGGCGCAAGCCGTGGGACAGCCCGCCCCCGAAACCGCCAAGCCAGGGCGAAGCCCGGCGCCCCTTTTCATCGCCCGCTTGAACCGTGTCATCTTGAGCGGAGTGAAGGGATTCGCCCCGCGAATCCCTTCGCGCAGTCGAAAGACCCCATGCCCGCCTGCGCCGCCAACTGGCTTGTAGAGGAGTTCTCACCACGACCCTCGCCGGACGAAGTTTGTACATAGAACTCCCTGCCGGGCCGCTGTTGCCGCCAACACGCATGGGGTTTCTCGACTCCGCATGACCATCCTCCGGACGCCCACGCTCCGTCCGGGATGACAGAGCCGAGGAGGAGCCGGCAAGAAGTGTCGTTCCGAGTGCAGCCCGCACCATCGCCCCGTCTTCTCCGCGAACCCGTCCCGACCGCGCAAGAGCGGCGCTTCAGCGCCGCGTCAGCCTGCCAAAAGTGAACCGGGCTTTCAGCCCCCGACACCTGTCTTCCTGAGCGCAGCAAACCGATTCGCCCTTTGAATCGGTTTGCAAAGTCGAAGGACCCCCTTACCCGTTCGCCCGACCACCAACCCCGCAAGGCATTTCCATCACGTCGCCACTTGCACCGGACGGGCACGGATCGAGAAGGCAGGGAGGCACCAACGGGAAGGGCACGAGTTTTACTCGTGCCGTAGAAAATGACGGCCGACAGAGCGGAAAACGACCGGAGACACGCAAATTATTTATCATGGACGCCGATTTACTGAATCGCCTGTGTGCTCAGTACCGCTGAACTCTAGTGCAGCCGAATCATGGCAAGGTTTGCACATTCCATCGTTTTCAGTTGGTGGCGCTTTACATGGGTTCTCATGCCCATGCCGCGTATTCGTACATCTGCAATGCTCCAGCACTTCAACTTTGACGTTTGAGACGCCTTGGAGGGCTAGTTTCTCTACTGCATCTTGCACGATCTGCTGGTATCGAGTTGGTGGCAATGGGTAGCGGATGTTCAACGACGCGATGTTGTCGTCAGGAAGATAGAAATTGCCATCTCCTGCGATAACTCTCCAGTAATCCCCTGATTCCTTTGCCTTACCTGCTTTCCTATCGTCTTCAAGTTTGTCGCGCTGAAAACGCTGGGCACTCTTTAGCAACAATCCAGATAGTTCTCCCACTGAGCCAATGAAATAATCGGCCAAATTGCCCCGATAAAGAATATTATCCCGCGTAATGACATCAACTTGTACTGACCGATGCTCTCCCGGCGGGAAGCTGAAATCAGTCAGAAGAACATGCCACTCAGAGACGGCGGGAAGGAGAAAACGCGCGGCGAACCACGCATAGGGCTTGAATTTCTGCAGTCTACCGTAGGAACTGGTTAAAGCAACGAACCCAATTGCCTCTCCCAACAACAAGAGGTAGTTCCATGTTAGAAAATTTGCTTGACGCTGAGACACTCGCTCGATTGCGTCCCATGCTTCGGTCTGATGTTCCTTGAAAAAGTTTTCGCTATACGCCGCTGCAAATACAGTTTGATAATCCCCTGCCTTTTGTTGAGGAGAATCGACCAGTGGGAACGGGGCGACACTCCCGTTGATCCAGCCGGACCAGCATAATAAAAGAGTTAGAACAAACGGCAATACAGCCAGGAGAATACCGAATGCGATCTCCTCTGTCTTCGTGCGCTGGAGTTTTTTCAGCCGGATGAATAAGGAACAAAAACGATGGAAGAGAATGTACGGTACAAAGACATACAGCGCCAACAAAACCGAGGCGATAAGAGCTACCATCTACCGAGGCTTCACATCAGCGGAGATACGTATGCCGAGACTTCGATCAAGATAGACCCCGTCTCTCTGCAAGGCTCGCTGAATTTCGGTCGCTTTCCTGCTGATCTCTTGCTCAGCTACCTTTTCGGGGGTGTCTTTAGAGAGCGCTTGGCTCAGTTTTTCAAGATTGCTAACCAAGATATTCTCCTTTTGTTCACCTATTTTATATTCCGACGTGACTGAAAGTCAACAGATCATTAGACTTGTTCATTTCGCCTTCCGCCACGCCCTCTATTACCCCAATGGCTCGTACAGTGTCTCAGGACCGAAGGCAACGCATTTGCGATCTCACCCGGCGCTGCGAGTGCCGCTAGACTGTGCACTATGGATGAAGTACGCAAGCGCGTGCCTGCTACGATCAGCGCGATAGCGGACGCCAGTCCGGTGGGATGAAGAGATTATGTGTGAGATTGACAGGCGATGGCCGGTGAGATGAGGAATGGACCGCGTTTCGCGCAACAGACCATGCGACTGTGGAAGCGGCAAGAAGTTCCGTTGGTGCTGCGGAACGCAGAGAAAGTCTGCAAAGGAGGGGAGAGTGAAACAACCCGAATCACAAGGGACACCACAGGCTCAATCGGCTTCAATCATTTCCTTTCGGGGAGAGGATGCACAGATAACGATGGTTCCTTTTTTTGTAGAAGGAGCGATCCCCGATCCCCGCGAAGCTGCCGGCTATCCCGGCAAGTACAAGCTCATCGTCACTCTTAGCCGTCCGAGATACGTTGCTGCCTCTGAAACGGTATACAAGTGGGCTGAAGATTTAAAGGGAGATTCGCATCTAGCAATCACGCGTCCTGCATACACCCCGCCTAGTTCCCCTGACGCCGTGAAAATAAAAGTTCGAGTATGGGGCGACAATGGCTTCTATGTCGAGTACGATGGCACGCCCAACGAGAAGGGTTATCTAGGCAAGCTTGAATCCGAACCCTTCGACGCGAACGATTTTCGAGACGCAGAGGTTAAAGCCTATACTCCTTTGCTGCCCATTCTTAGCAATTGGTCAGTTCATCTCGACATTCCCATCTACGTTGCTCAAATCGAAATAGCGGAACTTCGAACCGGCGCTCGGAGCGGTCGGTTGTTCACACCCCCTGCGGAATCGTCCTTTGCTGTGAAAGGAGAATTGACTTTCAAACCAGGCTCAGAGTTCGCTCACTACGCGAGCTTGTACAGGGAAGCACTAAACAGCAACAGCGCCCCGTACCGGTATCTTTGTCTCTTCAAAATCATCGAAGCAATTCGTGTCAGACGTGAGAGGCTTGCGAATGAATCGGTCAGGAGTGGGCAGAAACCCCGATCTCTGGTCGAGCGCGTACCTGCGTCGGAGACCGACTTTCAAAACTACCTTGATCCGATCTATCACATTCGAGAATGGCATTCTATGGCCCTGAGCCAAGTATTTCCGCCTGCCATCAGAGGCAAGAAGTTCAATCAGATAATAGACGATGAGTTGAGACCGCTGAGAGACAAGGTGGCTCACGGAATCATGGATTCCGGCGAACTCGGGATTTCGGCAGATGATCTTGTAAAAGTCGAAAGAGTTAACTTCTGGCTGCCACTCACAAGAACGATGGTGCGGAGGATGCTGAAGAATGATTTCGGAAATGAGTTTCTGTCATATTTAGTTCAGGCTTGAATCCTTGATCTTTGCGGGTTACCCATCCTTTGCGCCTTCCGCAACGGGGCATTCCCGGGTTTGGCTGCGAGAATTGTGAGTTGAACTTTTACCGAATCGACGATAATCCTCGCTTCATCGAGAGGCGCGAAGGATCCGCTATCCATCTAGGGTTAATCGGGATGTCCCTCCCGATCCCCCATGCTATAATTTCTCTATTCCCAGTCGCTTAGAGCGCGGAGGACCGTATCGATAAACGTTTTATCCGAACCAATGACCGCATTCGAGCCCGCGAAATTCGCGTGATCGGAGATGAAGGTGAACAGATTGGCGTAATGCCCCCCTTCGAAGCGCTGAAATTGGCCCGCAGCAAGAACCTGGACCTGGTTGAGATTTCTCCCACCGCGCAGCCTCCCGTGTGCCGCATCATGGATTACGGGAAATATCTCTACCAGCAGGAAAAGAAAGAGCGCGAAGCTAAGAAGCACCAGAAGACGATTACCGTAAAAGAGGTCAAGTTCCGCATCAATGTGGACGACCACGATTACGAGACCAAAAAAAATCACGTGCTGCGCTTTCTGGATGGCGGCGACAAAGTTAAGGCGACGATTTTTTTCCGCGGCCGCGAAATGACGCGCACCGGCCTGGGTCGGCAGATTCTGGAGCGCCTGATCAAGGACGTGGAACCGTTTAGCATCGTGGAGTTCCGTCCGCGGCAGGAAGGCAACACGCTGCACGCGATTCTGGCGCCGAAGAAAACCGCCGCCGAGCGCGAGAAAGAAAGAGAAAAAGAAGCCAAGGCGAAAGCCAAACTGGAAAAGAAACTGGCGCAGGAAAAAGACAAAGATAAAGATAAAGCGGAGCCGGAAAAAGAAAAGCAGCCGGCCGCAGCGGCAACCGAAGAAACTCCCGCCGCCGTTTCGCGGGCCTGACCCTTCGCCGACGGATCGAAAGTGAGAACCTCCACAGTTCACGCCCACGATTCCAAAGCAATTTAATTTTAGACGTTAAGATAAATATTCAGCGCTGAAAGCTGATAGCTGACGGCTGATCGCTACGAGGACTTATGCCGAAATTGAAAACGCACAAAGGGGCGGCCAAGCGCTTCAAGAAAACCGGGACCGGGAAAGTGAAGCGCGGACATTCGCACCTGCGCCACATCCTCACGTCAAAAGACAAGAAACGTAAACGTAAACTGGGCAAGGGCACGCTGGTAAGCCCCGGCGATCTCCGCAAAGTAAAGCGGATGATCCCGTATCAGTAAATCAGTGGTAAGTGTTCAGTGATTGGTGGCCAGAAAAGTCAGTCGAAGGTTTCGCTGACCACTAGCCACTGATCACTGCCCACTGATTCAGGCGCGTGAAGAGGTCAGAGAATCATCCTTACCTCCAGCCGCCATAAATAGAAAGAAAAAAAGGAGAACACCATGCCTCGTGTAAAACGCGGAACCAAACGCCGCGCCAAACGCAAAAAAATATTAGACCGCGCCAGCGGATACTTCCTCACTAAATCAAAACTCTACCGCTCCGCCAAAGAAGCCGTCGAACGCGGCCTCAAGTTCGCTTATAGCGGGAGGAAGCAGAGGAAGAGGCAATATCGGTCACTGTGGATTGTGCGCATCGGCGCGGCCTCGAAGCTCAACGGGTTGAGCTATAACCAGTTCATCCATGGGTTGAAAGTCGCGGGAGTCGAGTTGGACCGCAAAATTCTGGCGGACCTCGCGGTGAAGGATGCGCCGGCGTTTAAGACGCTGGTCGAACAGGCCAAGGGCGCGCTGGCATAACTTTCAGCTCGCAGTTCTCAGCTCTCGGCTTTCAGTCATCAGCTGTCAAATCTACAGGTTGTCATTCTGAGCCGCTCGCAACCGCGCAAGCGCGGAGAGAGCGAAGCGAGGGTCCTGCTGTCTGCTGTTGGTGAGAGAACAGCAGGTTCCTCACCGCTGAAGCGGTTCGGAATGACAAGTTCTGAAAGTTCTCGGGAAGAATGGCTTACACCATTTCCAAGTTGACGGATTATTCGGCGGCGGCGCTGGAACGCGCCTCCGCTGAACTTTTTTCTGCGCTCGGCGATGAAGCTTCTACTGTGAAGAACGAGGGTGATTGGAAGATCTTTCGCGATCGATGGATGGCGCGAAAGAACGGCGTGTTGACGCAGATTAACGATCTCTGGCTGAAGGCTGCTCCGAAAGAAGCGAAGCGCGAAGTCGGGCTGCGAGTAAACCTGATCAAAGAACAGGTTGAACAACAAGTAGCGGACGCTAAGGTCCGATATCAGATTCCCGAACTTCCCATCTCAAGCGCGACGTCCGAAATTTCTGAGACCAACCTTCGGCGGGATGCGATCGGCAAAGCAGGAATTATAGACATTACCTTACCAGGTATCCGCCGCCCCATTGGGGCGGAGCACCCGGTGGTCAAAACGACGAACGAGATGGTGCGAGTGTTTCAGAGGCTTGGCTACTCGGTGGCCGAGGGGCCCGTCGTCGAGACGGATTATTACAATTTCGAATCATTAAATTTTCCGCCGAACCATCCGGCGCGCGATACGCAGGATACTTTATTCATCGCCGGGCAGCAGGCGAAGCCTCAGCGGGAGCGGTTGCTGTTGCGTACGCATACTTCTCCGGTGCAGATTCGGACCATGGAAAAGATGCGGCCTCCGCTGCGCATTGTGATTCCCGGGACCGTGCATCGCAACGATCCGCTTGATGCCAGCCACTCTCCGATGTTTCACCAGATCGAGGGGCTGGCGGTCGACACCAACATCACGTTCGGCGATTTGAAAGGGACGCTCGATCACGCCATGAAGGAGTTTTTTGGGTCGAGTGTGAAGACAAGTTTTCGTCCGTCATTTTTTCCGTTCACCGAGCCGAGCGCGGAGATGTTTGTTTCGTGCTTCATCTGCGGCGGAAGCGGGAGACGAGGAACAGACCCGTGCCGTCCGTGCAAGCAGACGGGATGGATTGAAATTCTCGGGTGCGGCATGGTCGATCCTAATGTGTTTGAGTTTGTGAAGGACAACGGGTATGACCCGAGGAAAGTTTCAGGGTTTGCGTTTGGCATGGGCGCGGATAGGATCGCGCTGTTGAAGTATGGAGTGGATGATATCCAGTTGTTTTTTCAGGGGGATGTCAGATTCCTGCGGCAGTGGGCGTAGAAGCTTTTAGCCATTAGCTCTTGGCTTTTAGCTAAAGGCCAAGAGCTAAAAGCCAAAAGCTTCATTCATGAAAATTTCTTCATCATGGGTGCGTGAATTTGTTGATCTATCCGTCGATGACCGGCGGCTGGCGGAGGATCTGACTGCCGTCGGGATTGCTGTTGAGGGGATCAGCGGATCGGGCGCGGATACCGTTTTCGAGATGGAGATTGGGACGAACCGTCCGGACGCGATGAATCATTATGGCGTCGCGCGGGAGGCGGCGGCGATTTATGACTTGCCGCTGAAGGAGCTGTCAGCTTTCAGCTGTCAGCTTTCAGCGAAGGCATCGGGGGCCAAAGCCCAGTCCAGTGTTAAGGCGTCTAACGCTGCGCAGAAGCGGCGTTCCTCCACGGGGGGTGGCGCGAAGAAGGCCTCAGCGGCTAAAGCCGATTCTTCTTCGGCCTCTCGCGGCGCGGCTGGAAGCCGCGCCCCTTCAAAGCAATCCTCTCAACGAGCGTCCGAAGACGCGGCCTTCCCTATAACTGTCGAAGAGCCGGAGCTTTGTCCGCGGTTTTCGGCGCGGGTCATTCGTGGGACAACGATAAAGCCTTCGCCGGAGAAGATTGCGCATCGCTTGCAACTGCTCGACCAGCGCCCAATCAGCAATGCTGTCGACGCCACCAATTATGTTTTGTGGGAGATGGGGAAGCCCACGCATGTTTTTGATATGGATTTACTGGAGGGCGGCAGGCTGATTATCCGGCGCGCGAAAGATGGCGAGAAGTTGAAGACGCTCGATGGTGTGGAGCGCACGCTTTCTTCCGAAGATCTTGTCGTCGCGGACGCGAAGCGGCCGGTCGGGCTCGCGGGAGTGATGGGCGGATTCGACACCATGATTACCGATAAGACCAAGAATGTTCTGATCGAGTCGGCGTGGTGGGACCCGGGGACGGTGCGGAAGACGTCGCGCCGGCACGGGATTCATACGGACGCTTCGCACCGGTTTGAGCGCGGCGCGGATTTTGAGTCGACGGTTTTGTCCTGCGATCTGGTCGCGAAGCTGATTCTGGAATCGGGCGGCGGAGAATTGGTGGGCGGCGCGATTGATGTGGTCTCGCGACAAATGGATCAGGCCCCGATTGTGTTGCGCCTCTCCGAGGTGCATCGCATACTCGGCAGCAAACTGACCACGGGAGAGATTTTCCGCATCCTGAAGAAGCTTGGCTTTGGCGTGATTCCGGAAGGGCAGGCTGACGCGAAGTTCCGCGTCCAGATTCCCAGTTGGCGGCTGGATGTGGAACGCGAAATCGATTTGATCGAAGAAATCGCGCGGCTGCACGGCTACGACAAATTTGAAAATACGTTGCCGGCTTACAGGGGCGCGGTGGTCGAACTGCCGCACGCGGCCGCGGATGCGACTTTGCGTGAGCGGGCCTTGGCGCTGGGATACAACGAGGCGGTGTCGCTGACGTTTATTTCGCACGCGGCGGCAGAGAGTTTTTCTTCCGGCGCGGCGGTGCTCGAGGTGGAGAATCCTCTGAGCGAAGAAGCGTCGGTGATGCGGACGTCACTGGCTCCGGGGATGCTCGACATGCTGGCGCGGAATTTGAATCGCGATGCGGAAGACGTGCGCCTGTTTGAGATGGGTCGGGTTTATGAAATGCGCGGCGGAGAGCGGGTTGAGCCGGCGCGCTTGTGCCTGGGGGCAACACTGACGGCGGTGAAGAACGCGCTGCCTGCGGGTGCGGTGCTCGATGTCAGCAAGGGCGAACATGCCGCGGCGGCCGAGACTTTCCGTTCGTTCAAGGGGGATGTTGAGAATTTGCTGGCTGCGTTTGCGCATAACCAGTTGAGTTTCGATCGGGAGACGGCGGAGTATTTTCATCCGGGAAGGTCCGCGCGGGCGATCATGGATGGGGCGGCTGTGGCTCAGTTCGGGCAGATTGCGGACGATGTGAAGTCCGAGAGGAAGCTGCGGCAGGATGTTTTTCTGGCGGAGATCGATTTGGAGCAGCTTCATAGGCGCGGGCTGCGGCAAGTGCGGTTTGCGCCGTTGGGAAAATATCCGGCGGTGGAGCGCGATTTTTCGTTTGTGTTTAGCGATGATATGGGATTTGAGGCGATGCGGCGGGCGGTGATGGGGTTGGGCATTCCCGAGTTAAGTGAATTCAAAGCGGTGGAGATCTTTCGCGGCGGGGCGATTCCGACGGGAAAGTATTCCATTTTGCTGCGGGCGCGATTGCAGTCCGATGAGGGAACGCTGCGGGATGAACAGATTGCAGCATGGTCGGGGCAGATTGTGAAGGCGTTGCAGGAACTCGGTGGAGTTCAGCGGGTATAGGGCTGGTCGGTGATGGAATTCCTTGTGGAGGCTGTGATGGTGCAAACAGGTAAGGGGTCCTTCGACTTCGCATTTGCTTTCGCTTCGCGATAGCAAATGCTTCGCTCAGGATGACAAATCGTAAGTTACCTCTTGTGCTAACCTGCCAGCTATGGCGGATGTCATTTCTTCTTTATCCCACCGAAAACAATTTCTAAGCGATAAGGTCTCGCAGTTTACCGAGTCGGTGATTCGGGAGATGACGCGGCAGGCGATGCTGCATGGAGCGGTGAACCTGGCGCAGGGGTTTCCGGATTTTGCGGCTCCGGCGGAGATCAAAGCGGCGGCGCGGGCGGCGATCGACAGCGATGTAAATCAATACGCGATCACCTGGGGCGCGAAGAATTTACGCAACGCCATTGCCCGGCAGATGGGCGTGTGGCAAGGGATTGCGGTTGATCCGGAAAAAGAAGTAACAGTTTGTTGCGGCTCGACCGAAGCGATGATTTCCACTTTGCTTGCGGTTTGCAATGCGGGCGATGAAGTGGTGATCTTCGAGCCGTTCTATGAGAACTACGGGCCGGATTCCGTTCTGAGTGGGGCGCGTCCGCGATTTGTGAAATTGCGGCCGCCGGCCAGCGAAGGCGATGAGTGGACGTTCGACGAAAAGGAATTGCGGGCTGCGTTTGATAAGAACACAAAAGCCATCATCCTCAATACCCCCAACAATCCAACTGGAAAAGTTTTCACCCGGGCGGAGTTGGAACTGATTCGCGATCTTTGCGTCGAGTTCGATGTGCTGGCGATTACGGATGAGATTTACGAACATATTTTGTACGACGGCACCGAGCACATTTCAATGGCGTCGCTCGATGGCATGCGCGAACGAACGGTCACGATCAATGGAATGTCGAAGACCTACAGCGTGACGGGATGGCGCGTGGGATGGGCGGTTGCTCCGGAGAAGATTACGAATGCGATCCGCAAGGTGCATGATTTCTTGACGGTGGGCGCGCCGGCACCGCTGCAGGAGGCGGGCGCTGCGGCGTTGAGTTTGCCGGCGGAATATTATGCGAAGCTGGCGGAGGGCTATCGTACGCGGCGCGATCATTTGATTCCGGCGCTGCAGGCGGCGGGGTTTAAGTGTTTTCGTCCGCGAGGCGCGTACTACGTGATGACGGATATTTCTGAATTTGGATTTGAGGACGATGTTTCGTTTACGAAATATCTGGTGAAAGAGATTGGAGTGGCGGCGGTTCCGGGGTCGAGTTTTTATCGCGACGCGCGGGATGGGGCGCGGCAGGTGCGGTTTGCATTCTGCAAGAAATTGGAGACGCTGGATGCGGCGGCGGAGCGGTTGGGGAAGTTGCGGCCGCGGTAATTTAGGGCCTGTGGTGAAAATTCCCTGCTACCTCGGACAAGGACTATAGAGGCTAGAGGTCCTTCGACTTCGTATGGGCTTCGCTTCGCGAAACCCATACTTCGCTCAGGATGACAAACGGAATTTATAACTCCTCAAAACCTACTTCGTGACTACGCCGCAGGCGATGCGGTCGCCGGAAGCGCCGGCGGGATCGGTCTTGTAGTCATCCGCTTTTGCGTGGATGACGATTGCGGTGCCGCCGTTGCTGAAGAGCGAGTGGGCATCAGTGCCCAGGTTTACATCTTTGTCCTCGACTTTGGCATTGGCTTTGCCGTTCGCGTCGACGGTGAAGTTTTTCATGTCGCCGGAGTGGTGGCCTTCAGGATTCTCGAAGCCGTGCTTCTTCCCATCGGGATTAAAGTGCGAGCCTGCTGACTTAAAATCCGGCCCGTCGCACTTGGGAGTCTGATGAAAGTGGATAGCGTGCTCGCCGGGCGGAAGATCGTGAAGATGAAGCTGGAGGGCGACACCTGATCCCTCGGGCGAGACGATGACTGTGCCTACGGCTTTACCTTGTGCGTCCTTGAGTTCGACTGTGGTTTTGGCGGCGCTGGGCAGCGCGGCGAAAGCCAACATCACATTGAGGGCGATGAGTGAAAGTCCTAGATGTTTCATGCGGGGAATTATAGCCAATTTCGGTCGTCGTGCACTAATGGGCTATGCTTGATCCACAATGATGTGGAGTATACTGCGAGAAAGTTTGGAATCCTTTCAGGAAAGTGCAAGCATGGCTCTAAATGCAGTGGAGCAGGTGACGGAGCAGGTTCTGGTGGACGATTTTCAGGCGCTGGAAGACAAAGTTTATCGCACTATCGAGAGGTACAAGGCGGCCCGGCAGGCGCAGGCAGCCGCGGAACGCGATGCGCAGCGCGCGCGACAGCAACTGGAAGAGCGCGATGAGCAACTGGTCGCGTTGCGGCGCGAGGCAGTGCAGTTGAGGAAAGAGCGGGAAGAGATTCGCGGGCGCGTGGAAAAAATGCTGGAACAGATTGAGTCGATTGCGGAGGAGCGGGCGAGTTAGTTCGCTTCTGGCTGCTGGCTACTGGCTCAGCTTCTCCAGGTGCAAGCATTCGGAACGATGGCAAGTGCAGAGGAATAGACGCTGAAACCAAGGTTCCTCGCTGCGCTCGGAATGACAACGGTACTTTTGAATAGGGTTAGCGCTTATGGCTACGGCTACTAAGGATTCGACGGCGAAGGACGCGCAGAATGCCAGCGTGCGAGTGGAAATTTTTGATCAGGCGTATAACCTGCGCGGGTCGGATCCGGAATATATTTTGAAGCTGGCGGAGTACGTGGACGCCAAGATGCGCGCGGTGGCCGAGGCGACGAATACCATTGACACGGTGCGGCTGGCGGTGCTGGCGGCGCTGAATATTGCCGATGAGTATCACCTTTTGAAGCGAACAAAGGATACCGGGGCAACCGATTATCAGAAGCGCGCGCATCTATTAGCAGATGCGCTGGATGAAGTGTTACGCGAAACCGACAACCGCAAGGCTGGGTAGCTTGCGGCGGGCTGCGATCCACCTTCTTGCGATCCGTTTTCTATTCTTTGCGCTGCTATCCGGCGGCGCACTTTGCCAGGACACAACTCTTCATAGCCAATCGAATGTGGTGGTAATCCCCGCGCTGGTTAAGAACGCGCAGGGCGAAGCTGTGTATGGGCTGACGGCGAAAGATTTTGTGGTTGACGATGACGGCGAGGAACAGGCGGTGCATCTCGATGAGGCGGCGGAGGGGCAGGCCGTCTCGATGGTGATTGCGATTCAGCGCGGGCGGCGGGCAAATTATGAGTTTCCGCGGATGCGCGGGCTGAGTGCGATGCTGGATCCGCTGGTAGCCGAGGGACGTGGGTCGGTGGCAATTGTGGAATTTGACGGCGCGGTGCAGACTGCGCAGGAGTTTACCGGGAATTCCGAAAAGATTGCGTGGACGCTGAAAGAATTGCAGCCCGGCGATGGCGGCGCGGCAATTCTTGATGCGGTGGATTATTCGGTGAAGATGCTGGAGCGGACTCCGAAAGAGCGGCAGAGAGTGCTGTTGGTGATCAGCGAAACCCGCGACCACGGCAGCCAGGCGAAGGTTGAGGACGTAGTTGCGGAGATTGGGCAGAGCAGCACGGCGGTATATGCGCTGGCGTTTTCGCCGTCGCGGTCAAATATTTTGGATACGATGCGGGGGAATAACAAAAACGAGATGAATCCGTCGCCGGATTTGCTCGCGCCGCTGCTCATGGCGGCGGAGGCGATGAAGAAGAATATGCCGAAGACCGTGGCGGCCATGACCGGCGGGGAGTATGAGATGTTCGCGACGGGGAAGAATTTTGATTTGAGAATGATCGATTTCAGTAATCATTTGCGCAGCCGGTATTTGTTGAGTATCGAACCAAAGACGCCGCATGCGGGGCTGCATCAGTTGCGGGTGCGCTTGCGGGATCCGGGGGATCGTGTGGTGCTGGCGAGAGGGAGTTATTGGGCGGCGGGAGCGAAGTAGCGCCTCGGGGGCTAGAGGTACACATCTCAAGGAAAAGGCTTAGGGTGCGCACCGAGAGACGTAGCAAGCTACGTCTCTACGATGGGAGGGTGTGGAGATTCAAGGGGGAATGCGATCGTCTGATTACTTTGGATGCAAGTGGTCTGCCAACTATTTGCGGGATGCCTATTGCTAATTTACGGGGAGTTCTCCTAGCATCACAGATGAAAGCCGGCCTGCGGGGTTGGTGATGGCGGTAACCGATTTTTGAACCAATGCTGAATGAACGGGGACTCGACTCGAACTAGGATCCGGTGTGCAACGCTCCGCCATGCGGAGATGCCTAAAGGGTCTCGGCGGGTTCCCAACGTCTACCTGACGGTTCATTCTCGGCCCGTCACACGGCACAGTGGGTCGGCTTGAATTTTTTGCCGCAGGAATAAAACTCTGCGTTCCGTTCGTGCTTCCGTGCTGCGAAGCGTTTCCTGCCTCCGGCTCGTGCTGCCTGCTACACTGATTCAGGTACAAATTCCCGCGTTCGTGCATCCAACTTAACTGTGTATCCGCAATTAGTGCATTTCGGGCGGTTCTTTTTGCCGACGTACGGCTTCCTGGTTTCGTTGGGAGTGCTGATCGGGTTGTGGATCAGTGTGCGCAATTCCGAGAGGCTTGGAATCAACGGCGAGAAGGCGTGGAACCTGGGGATTCTGGTGGTGCTGTGCGGGATTGTGGGCGCCAAACTGCTCTTCGTTATCAATGAGTGGAGCTACTATCGGGCACATCCATCGGAGATTTTCAGCCTCAACACACTGCAATCCGGGGGAGTTTTTTCCGGAGGACTGCTGGCCGCCTTTGTGGCGGCGTGGTGGTACGTACGCAAGAATCACATGCCGGCGCTTGGAACCGTGGATGCGTTTGCTCCGGGCCTTGCGCTGGGACATGCGATTGGACGCATCGGATGTTTTGCGGCGGGGTGCTGCTACGGAAAAGAAACGCATCATGTTTGGGGAGTTGTGTTTCGCAATCCGCTGGCGAATCAGATTACAGGGACTCCGCTGAATGTGCCGCTTGAGCCGACACAACTGTTCGAGTCGGCGGTGGAGTTTGCGAATTTCTTTTTCCTGATGTGGCTGTTGAAGCGCCGGAAGTTCGATGGCCAGGTATTCGGTGCGTTCCTGTTCATCTATGGTGTCGCGCGGTTCTTCCTGGAATTTTTACGGGACGATCCGGGACGCGGGTCGGTGTTTGGCGGCGTCATGTCAGGCACGCAGTTGATCGCGATCGGGCTGGTAATTGGCGGCGGGATCATCTGGTGGTTGCGGCCGGGCTCGAAGAGCGTGACGGCGCAGACGGTGGGAGCAACGCGGTAGTCGCGTAGCGCAGCCAGGAATTTCCTATCGACTTGTCGCGCGGCGAGTCTTCAAGAGCTTCTTTGCCTCTCGTAGAAGTCGCGTTCCTTTTTCTGCCGCGACCTCTAAATAGTCGTCAGCCTCCGATTTGTTGGTAGGTCGCGGCATGGCTTTCGATTGTAAGAGTCCAACGACGCCGCGTCTCAGTCGTGCCCTTTCAAACCTCTTCACTTTCGAATCTGTGGCGGCATTCTTCTGTGACGTTCGCCTCAGGTGATTCCCTGACCCGCGCAACAAACGGCAACCATCCTAACTCGGAATTTCATCTGATCTGTCTGTTCTGTGACCTATCTCAATTCCCCCAGGAGAAATTTAATATGAGGCGCTCAGCCCTGTTTTTGACGATCCTCTGCTGTTCGTATTTTGCTCTCGCTCAGGCCGCGACTTCGTCGGTACAAGTGGTATATGTGATCGACGGTTCCACGCTCACTACTTACGATGTGGACCCGCAGACCTTTCAGGCTACGCAGGTCGGAACCATCACGCTGCAAGAATCCGTTTATCCCTACGTGACAACTTCTACGGATGGGCGCTTTCTGTACCTCAGGGCGTACCAGAATACTTTGCAGCAGGGCCAGCGCATTTACGTATATGGCACGAACGCTTCGGGCGCACCGGGCAATTCTCCCATTCAGGTCGTCAACGCCAGCGGGCTGTACGATATGAAGGTTGATCCTGCAGGCAAATTTTTCTACACGGTCTACGCGGGCAGTCCCGGAACCCAGTACACTCCTTACGCGATCGTGCGTTATGCGGTGGATTCCAGCACGGGCAAGCTCAGCCAGCCTGCGACGGAGGCGAAGTACCAGTTGCAATCGGGCTCGGGAGGCTCCGAGATTTGCGGATTAGGGATTCTGGGGTTTAGCGCAACCGGAAGCAAAATGTATGACGAAGTGAGCTGCAGTTACCACGGCGGCTCCTCGGCAACTTATAACGAGCGCAGCATTAATCTTCAAAGCGGCGCCCTCGGACCCGATGTCCAGGTTTACAGTTGGGATAATTCCAGTCAGGGTTTCGAGAACGTTCAGTTCGTCAGGAATCTGGTATTTGATTTCGTTATGCCGAACAACTACCAGCCAGGCGTGAACTACGTGAACATTTATCAGCTGCAGCCGAATATCAGCAATCCGCTGGTGAACTGCACTGCCTCAATGCTGCAAGCCTGCGGCTATGACGGTGGCCACGCGCATCCTTCCGGTCAATATGTGTTCATGTTTGATGCGCAGGGAGCAACCGAGGTGGACAAGGTCGAGCTGAGCCAGAAAAAGATCATCGGGCCCACGAGTTCAACTCCGTATGAGGTGCAACAATTCAGTCCTGACGGCACGATTGCTTACGCTGCCAACGATGTGAATGGCGCGCTGCTGATCGAGATCTACGGATTCAGCGTATCGACGGGAGCGCTCACGCCAGGCGGGACGATCAGCGTGCCTTCGGATCTGGATTCGTGGTTTACGGCGCAGAGGTATTAGCGCAGACGTACGCCAAGTACTTATCGGAACGTAAACGAAAAAGGCCCCACTTCTCGCAAAAACATGCGAGAAATGGGGCACCCCCATATAGCCACTCCGCGCCCCTCAGCGCGCGTCCGGAGGACGTCTGGTATCCTCCAGCGAATGCCGGAAGCGTTTCCTATTTTCATTTCTGTCCCGCCCGAAGATGTCGGCAAGCGCCTGGATCAGTTCCTAGTTGCACGTCTCGACTCCGTTAGCCGCGCCCGCGTGCAGGAGATGATTGCGGAAGTCCTCGTCCTGGTGAACGATTCTCCGGCGAAGGCTTCGCTGAAGTTGCGCGGCGGAGAGCGCATTACCGTGCTGGGCGAGGCGCAACGGGCGCCGATCAAGGCCATCGCGGAGGAGATCCCCCTCGACATCGTTTATGAGGATGATGATCTCGCGGTGATCAACAAACCTTCGGGAATGATGGTGCATGCGGGCGCCGGGGCAACTGAGGATGCGCGCAATCGCGGGACGCTGGTGAATGCGCTGCTACATCATCTCGAGAGTTTGTCAGGAGTAGGCGGGGAGTTGCGTCCGGGGATCGTGCATCGTCTGGATAAAGAAACGAGCGGATTGATTGTGGTGGCTAAGCGGGATGAGGCGCATCGCAAACTGAGCGCGCAATTTGCCGCGCGGGAAGTGAAGAAAAAATATGTGGCGCTCGTGCATGGATGGGTGAAAAAAGACTCGGGCACCCTGGCGCAGAGCATCAGCCGGGACCGCGTGCGTCGCACGCGGATGACGACAAAAATCGAGGGCGGACGAACGGCGGTGACGCATTATCGCGTGGTGCGGCGACTGGATACGAAGTTTGGGAAGTTCACCTTGCTTGAGGTCAAGATCGATACGGGGCGGACGCACCAGATTAGGGTGCATGTGGCGACGATGGGGCATCCGGTGGTCGGGGATACCATGTACGGGGCGCCGCGGCAGGCACGCGGGAAAAATGCGGTGATTGGGTTAGGGAGGAATTTCTTGCACGCGGCCGAGTTGGAGTTTCGACATCCGATGACCGGCGCAGTGGTGGCTTTGAAGAGTGAGTTGCCGGAGGAGTTGAGGGAGTTTCTGAGGAGGGTGGAGGAGTAGGAGAGTTTTTTAAGTTCGTTAACCACGAAGGTACACGAAGGTCGTACTTATTGGACCGCGCGTATTAGCCTAAAATCAGAGTTTTCCGCAGGATGTAACGGATTGCGGCGCAGTTAAGGTTCGACTTTTCAGAGCGAAATCAGATGGAATCACTGCGGATATAATGAACAGTCAATGAACTCCATGTTTAACAGAAACATCTCGCCGGGGCGGTGGGCTGCATTGGTAACGCTATTGGGGACGCTGTGCGCGTTCGCGATCTCTCAGACGGGAACCGCGCCACCCGTTCCAGAGCAGGCCCCGCCCCCATCTGCGCAGAATCCGGAGCAAAATGCGGGGGAGCAAGGTAACGATCCCGGAGAAGTACCGAAGATCAGAGTGGGCACCAACGAAGTGAATGTAGTCTTCACGGTGACCGACAGGCATGGGAAGCGCGTGACCGACCTGAAGCAGAATGATTTTCGTTTTGTCGACGACAGCAAGCCGGTCACCGAGGTTCGCAGCTTTCACGCAGAAACGAATTTGCCGCTGCAAGTCGGTTTGCTGATCGATGCCAGCAGTTCGGTGCGAGACCGGTTCAAGTTCGAGCAGGAGTCGGCGATTGAGTTCCTGAATCAGACGGTGCGCAAGCGCTATGATCTGGCCTTTGTAGTTGGCTTCGACGCCACACCGGAGGTCACGCAGGATTTCACCGATGACACGGAAAAGCTGGGGCACGGCGTGCGCGCGTTGCGGCCGGGTGGCGGGACTGCCATGTACGATGCGCTCTACTATGCGTGCCGCGACAAGTTGCTGAAGAAGCCGCCGATCGGTCCGACGCGACGGGCAATTATTTTGTTGAGCGACGGAGACGATAACCAGAGCCACGTCACGCGCGAGGAAGCCATTGAAATGGCGCAGCGGGCGGAAACGATTGTGTACACCATCAGCACGAACGTGAGCGGAACCAAGGGTGCGGGCGACAAGGTGCTGGAGCGGATTGCCGACGCCACCGGGGGACGCGCGTTTGCGCCGTTTCAGATTCGCGATGTTGCGAACGCGTTTGCCGAAATTCAGGAAGAGCTGCGCAGCCAGTATGCGGTCTCTTATCAGCCGGCGGCATTCAAGTCGGATGGGCACTATCGCACGATTGAAATAGTAGCGAACGACCGGAAGACTTTCCGGGTCAGAGCGCGGCGGGGATATTACGCTCCAGCGCAGTAGTGTAGCTTCTGGCTTCTGGCTTCTGGCTTCTAGCTTGAGACGAATCCGAAACGTTCTGTTGCAGGCCCATAGTCATGCCGGGATATTCTGGGACACCACTTCCGAAAAAGTTGGGAATCAAGCCGGGATTTCGCGTGTTCCTGGTTAACGATCCCGCTGAAGTGCGGCGGGAATTGCGCGAGGCATTAGCGCAGTGCTCGACGGCAAAGGAGGGCAACGCTCTCGATTTCGCGATGGTGTTTACGAAGTCCCGAACGGAATTAATTAAGCAGTTCTTGCAAATCGAGAAGGTGCTGGCTCCGGCGGGAATGTTATGGATAAGCTGGCCGAAGAAAAGTTCCGGCGTGGCAACTGATTTAGATGAGAATGCGGTTCGAGGAATTGGCCTGGATGCCGGGCTAGTGGATGTAAAGGTGTGCGCGGTAACAGAGATCTGGTCAGGGCTAAAGTTTGTGCGGCGGGTGAAAGATCGCAAGCTTAGATCGAGCTAGGAAAGCATCCGGCCAGAAAACATCCCGCAAAAAGCAACCACCTCTCAGTGTTCTACGCCCGTTTAGCCGGAGCGCGCTGAGAGGTGGTGCTGTCGCCGGTGTTAGGGCTAAAGGGCCTGGAAGAAGGAAGCGGAGCCGGTTAGCGTCCGCCCGATCAGCCAAGCCCGAAAAAATCTATACCGCACTCCTGCTACCCATGAAGAAGTGCGCCACAAACGAGATGACCGCGAAAAGCAGCAGCAGATGGATCAGGCCGCTGGCTACGTGGAACATCAAAAAGCCACCCGCCCACAGAATGAGCAGTAACACAGCAATCATTAGAAAAGGTCCGAATCGCATTTTTCTCACCTGTTATACGAGTTAACTTGCCAAATCCCAGTCACCGCCAATCACTCAACTGTTATACGATTCGGCGTGACGGCAGACTATCGGCAGAAAGCTGTAAGTGGCGGCGACTGTAGTTGTAGGAAGATGCGAAAAATCAAGGAGTTTGCCATGGTGCGCGTGGGATTGATTGGATTTGGCCTTGCTGGGCAGGCCTTTCACGCTCCGGTGATCCGGGGCGTGCCGGGAATGGAGCTGGCGTGCATTCTGGAACGCCGGGGAATGCGGGCTAGCGAAAGGTATCCCGAGGTGCGAATCGCGCGCACGGTCGACGAGTTGTTGTCGGATAAAACGATCCAACTGTGCGTGGTCGCGACTCCGAATGATTCGCACTTCGAGTTGGCCCGGACCTGTCTGCTGGCGGGGCGGGACGTCGTGGTGGACAAGCCTTTTGCGCCCACGCTTGCCCAATCGGAAGAACTGGTGCGGCTGGCGGCGGAGCGCGGGCGGTTGATCACGGTGTATCACGACCGGCGATGGGATGGCGATTTTATTACCGTGAAAAACCTTCTGGCGTCAGGAAGGTTGGGGAAGATTGTGGAATATGAGTGCCGCTACGACCGCTTTCGTCCGGAGCCGAAGGCTAATGCGTGGCGGGAGCGCGCCGACCAGCCGGGTGCTGGGGTGCTGTTCGATCTGGGGCCGCATGTGATCGATCAGGCGCTGGTTTTATTTGGAGAGCCTCGAAGCATAACGGCGTCGGCCTTTTGCCAGCGTGAAACGTCGCGAGTAGATGATTCGTTCGATGTTTGCCTGGAATATCCCCACCTGCGGGCGATGGGACGGGCGCGGATCATCGCGTTTGCGCCGGGACCGCATTTCCTGATCCACGGAACAAAGGGATCGTTTGTGAAGTATGGGATGGATCCGCAAGAGGCGCGGCTGCGTGGAGAGAATCTCCCCGACGGAATGGACTGGGGCGCGGATTGGGGAGAGGAACCGGAAAGTTCGTGGGGCACTCTGAGTCTGGTGGGCGAGCCCAGCGTGAAAGTAAAGACTGAGCGCGGAGATTATCGCGGGTTCTATGCTAACGTTCGGGATGCGATTGAGAAGAAGGCGCCGCTGGAAGTGACGCCGGAGCAGGCTCTGCGCGCGATGCGGGCGCTGATGCTGGCGCACAAGAGCAGCCGGGAGAAGCGGACGGTGGAATGGGGAGAGGAAGTGGAGTGAGGGTGGGACGCGATGTCTGTGTCGTGAGTCAGTTTGTGCCCCGAGAAATAGAGATTGATTGGGACATCCGATATAATGCGCGTCGATTGTGGAGGACGACAATAATGAAACGAATGTTGACATCGATTGCCTGTCTACTCATGTTGGTGACAGCTTCCGCACAGGAGCAAAAGAAGTCTGCTCCGGCAAAATCGGCGCGCATGGAGAATGGCGCGGCGGCCAAAGTTCTTGAAGGCAAGGTTCGGAAGGCATGGGAGGATTACCAGAAGAAGGATAAGAAAGCCTTCGCTGCCATTCTCGCCGATGACTTCGAAACCATGTCTAACGAGGCCGAGGGTCCGATCGGGAAGGACACAGAACTGGCAGAGATGGAAAAGTTTAATGTTGCGAAATACGAACTCAAAGATTTCAAGATGAGGCCGGCCGGCAAGGGCGCTGCGGTGATGACTTACAGGGTCGAATACAGCGGCACCTACGAGAACGAGCCGATCAAAATGAAGGCTCTCTACGGCGAGGTCTGGGTGCAGATGGGCGGCGCGTGGAAGCTGTTGTGGGAGCAGGAGACCAAATTGAAGTGAGTTCAATTCGATTGGATGGGCGGGGCGGGCTTATAAAAGAAAGCCAAAATCAAGGTCAAAGACGACGGAGAGGGGTTCCCACCTATCAGGAGCTGATGGACGCAGACGCGGGCGGGGCGCCCGCGCCACACAAAAATCTCGACACGAACCAGACTTCAAACAGTAGCCATCCGCCACCCTAGTGAAAGTCCGTTGGCGGCGAAGTCGAGCGGTGACAGGGCACCCACGTGCATGGCGAGCATCCGGCTGAAGAGGCGGGGATCGGAATTGAACGCGCGCATCACGCGCTGGCGCAGAGAAGTTTTCCAATCAAGCGTAAGCATTAAGCGCGCCATCATCGCCGGACGCCGCGCTAATTTTCTGTGCTCGTGCTGATAGCGGCGTAGATCTCCGGCGACAAAGCATTCCGCCAAAACCTGTGCCTGACGAAATGTGAGGCAGAGGCCTTCGCCGGTGATGGAATCGACCGCGCCTGAGGCGTCTCCTACCAGGGCCACATGACCGTGATATACCTGCCGCAGCTTGCGGGTTGAAGATGTGGCACCGCGCTCGGCGGACGAAGGATCGGCATCGCGCAGCCGCGAAGCCAATTCCGGGAACGCAGGGAGTGCGGCGTCCAAACGCAGATGAGGATCGCAGGAGACGAGGGCGACGCAGATTTCATCGCCCGCAACGGGCGTGACGTAGATCTGGCATTTCGGTCCCCAGTGAAGCTCCATGCGGTCAGTCCAGGGCCGGATGCGGTAGTGCCGGCGGAAGGCGAAGCGCGTGCGGTCACTGCGGAAACGGTCGAGGCCCGCCCAGCGACGAACCAGCGAGTGGCCTCCGTCCGCTCCCACCACCCAGCGCGAACGCACCAATTGCTTCCCGAGCAGAACGCCCTCCGGATGAATACCTGTTACCGGAGTGCTCCAGCGGAGAGAAACTCCAACTGCCTCAGCCCGTTCAACCATCAGGCGATGCAGGATAGTGCGGCGCACGCCGATACCGCAGCCGGCGGGAAAATTCGCTTCGGCGCGCAAGCCGCCGCTGACGAAGCTGATGCCGCGAAACGGTCGCGAGACATCTTCCGGGACAGAAATCCCAAGCTGCGCAAGCGCGGCGCGGCCGTCGGGCATCAGGCCTTCGCCGCAAGGTTTGTCGATCGGCGGGCGTGAACCGTCGGCCACGACAACGCCGAGACCCAACTGGCGCGCCGCGATGGCCGCCGCCAACCCAGCGGGGCCACCACCAATCACGAATACGTCGGTTGCTCGTTCCATCAAATAAATGCTCAGGTACAGCCTCTAGATTGTCACTTCCTACTCTTATTTTTACAGTTGTTTGTCACCAAATTGTCTGCGGCTTGCCCGCACTATGCCGCAACAGCTCTCCGCGCCAGACCTAAAGCTTCTGACCAGAAGGCGCCGGGATGGTGCGCAACCTCGACAACTTCCTGCACTGCAGAGACAAATTCATCGACCTGTGCCGAAGTCACCACCAGCGGCGGAGCCACTTTCAGCACCATGAAATCATTTCCGCAGATTTGCGTCAGAATGTTTCCGTCGCGGAACAGTCGCATCACCAGAATCTGCCCGAACATGGCGGGATGAATGTGAGCGAAGGCTTCGAACGGCGCTCGCAGCGCGAAGCGCCGTGGGGCCATAAACTCAATGCCCAGCAACAGGCCCTGGCCACGAACTTCTTTTACCATCTCGTAACCGCTTAGCGCTGCCGACAGCCTGTGCCGCAATTCAATTCCAATGCTAGTGGCGCGATCGCCCAACCTTTCGCTCTCCAGCACGTCGAGTGTCGCTAGTCCCGCACGCATAGACAATGAATTTTCGCTGAAGGTGGATGCGTGGACGATCGAACGCTTGAAGGAACTGAACACTGAACTGTGGATTTCATCCGACATGAGGACAGCACTCACCGGGATAAGGCCGCCGCTCAAGGCTTTCGCCAGCACAACTATGTCGGGCTCGATTCCAAAGTGATGCGACGCGAGGAAAGATCCGGTGCGAAACATTCCTGTCTGCACTTCGTCGGCAACCAGTAGCGTTCCGTATCTCCGGCACATCGCCTGCGCATCGTTCAAATAGCTTTGTGGTGGAACGCGAATGCCGCCCTCCGCCTGGATGGGCTCGATAAAAAATGCGGCATAGCGCTTCGTCGATAATTCTCTTTCGAGGGCTGCGAGATCGCCGAATGGTACGAATGCGGTATCGGGAAGAAGCGGTCCGAAGCCCTTCCGCCAGTATTCGCCGTTCATCAGGGACAACGCGCCGCAAGTCAGCCCGTGAAAAGCACGGTCGCAGGAGAGCAATCCAACGCGGCCGGTGTGCGCCCTGGCAAACTTGATTGCAGTTTCCACTCCTTCACTGCCCGAACTCGCGAAGAAAACTTTGGTGAGCCCGCCGCCCGCCAGTCTGCAGAGACGGCCCGCTAGGTCGCCCGCCAGTTCCGCAACGTTGCTTTGCAGCATCACCGGGCCCGACCGGTCTAATTCTCCTTTCAGGGCATCGATAATTGCGGGATGGTTGTGGCCGGTATTGTGAACGCAATAACCGGAGAGAAAATCGATGATGCGGCGGCCGTCGGCTGTGAACAATTCTGCGCCTTCGCATCGCTCGTACCTGACATTCATTTCGAGGAGGCTGAGGAGCTTTACCCACTGCGGATTCACGTGGTCTGCATAGGCGTCGGTAGCGAGGAGTTCAGCAATGGGCATAGTTCTAAGTGGTAGAGTCGCGAAAGCATGCGCCGGACTCTGACTCTTTGTAAATTATTGTAAGGGTCGAAAACCTACTGAACGGGCGTCGTGGCCGGTTGGTTCGTATGATGCGGCCGCTCGAAGGACTGGTTGCCAGCGGGTCAAGGCTTCTTGGACTGCGGTCCTGCTAAGGCTTCGACGCTTTTAGCATTGTCATTTTCCGCTCTTGTTCATTCCCCGCTCTGCCTTTTGTCGTTCCGAACCGCGGGAGCGGTGAGGAATCTGCTTTCTCTCTCCACAGCAAACCACTCGTTGCGCATGTCCCAACGACTACCTCGCGCATCCAAGTCTTATTCCGATCAAAGAGGTTTAATTCATGAAAGCGTTCCGTTTCGCCTTTACACTTTTCTCTTTTTTCCTGATGCTGACCGGTGCTGACCTTTACGCTCAATCGCCTTCCGACTTGATGCAAAACCCAGTCTTCAAAAATGACTGCGCCAAGTGTCATGGGAAAACCGCTGAGGGCCGCCACTTCGCCGGACCATCGCTGATCTCCGACAAGACCAGAGCAGCATCCGATGACGAATTACGCGAGATCATTACGAACGGAAAGGGTCGCATGCCGAAGTTCGGCGGAAAGCTTACGCCACAAGAGATCGACACTCTGGTGACGCAGATCAAGGCTCTCAATAAGAAATGAAGGTCCCAGCATTCCGCGAAATCATCTCCACTTGCGCAACTGCTTCCACGCTTGAACGAGCTCCTGGATGGATCGGGTTGGAGGAAATGTGTGGCTGTTGATGATTCGGCATTCGCGGTAGGCCCGATCATAAAACTCCCGCACAGCATGTTCGCTGAGGAAAGATAAGTTCCGCGCAATCTCTTTCAGATCGTCCTTTCCCCACATTTTTTCTTTCTCGCGATCCGGACGCCGGGACATATTTGAAATCGTAGCATATTCGCCTTTTGTTCGCCATCCGTCTCGAACATTTTTCTTAAGCTATCGAAGCAAGGAAAAGGGAGCGCGACCGCTCGCTCCAGACTTTTGACATTCTTTTGACAATTGCGACGCCGCCGCGTGGAAAGATCGAGCGAGTTTAGAGAAGCCCCGGAAGGAGCAGTTATGAATGTCTCCACTGGTCTTTGGCGAGCAGTTCTCGTTTTTCTTCTGGCTGCGGGAATATCCTCTTTGTGCATCGCACAAACTTATACCGTCACCGACCTCGGCACATTGTCTGGCGGCAGTTTCAGCGGGGCCAAAGCGATCAACGCCACGGGGAAGATCACGGGCTACGCGTACGACTCCAACAATGCCATCTCCGATGTTTTTTTATACAGCAACGGAGCGATGAAAGATCTTGGCACACTGGGAGGAACGTCCGGCATCGGCAACGGGATTAACGCATCCGGGCAGGTGGCCGGCTATTCCACAGTTGCGTCAGGCACATACCATGCTTTTCTATCGAGCGGTGCGCAGTTGATCGACATCGGAGACCTGGGCGGCGGGAGTGCGGTAGCCTATGCCATCAACGATGCGGGACAGGTAGTGGGTTCGGCTGTAACCCCGAATGCCGCCAACCATCCATTTCTTTATAGCAATGGGCAGATGACCGACCTCGGAACCCTGGGATCTCCAGACGGGGTTGACTGGTGGAACAGCGCGCAGGGCGTTAATAAATTCGGCGTGGTGGTGGGCACATCCTACGATGCTCATGGCAACTTTTTCGGATTCATGTGGAAAAACGGAACCATGATCAAGATGGGGACGCTCGGCGGTCCGTGGAGCCAGGCATACGCTGTCAACAATAAAAATCAGGTCACCGGTCTGGCATATACCAAGAACGGATCGGGTCACGCATATCTCGCCACCAACGGCGTGCTCAAGGATCTCGGAACCATCAACGGGGCGACCAGCACGACGTGGGGCTTTGGAATTAATGACGCCGGGATTGTTGTGGGGCAGTCGACTTTCCAATCCACATACCACGCCTTCGTCTATAGCGGCGGGGTGATGAAGGACTTGAACAAGCTGATTCCCGCAGGGTCAGGTTGGGTCTTGCTGTCGGCGAACGGAGTCAACAACGCGGGACAGATTGTCGGCGAAGGCTTTCATAATGGCAAGGAACACGGGTTTCTGCTGACGCCGCAGTAAGTAACAACGATTCACCGTATGAGCGGCCACGTCCCTACAAAGACGTGGCCGCTTTTTTTTGTAAAGAAATATTGATGCAGGAACGAAGTAGAGCTGGCGGCGGAAGGGCACCCGCGACGTACAGATTCCTTTCAGAAACGTTTCATGTGTTTATGATATTGATTTTATTTGCCTGCGCTGATGAATCGGCAGATCCGCTTCTGTATGTTTCTTCAAGGCGATTGAGTGAGATATCATTTTTGTCGATTGATGGTTGTGGCGATCGTAGTCGCGTGCTCCGCCACGTTGTTCGCCCAGGCCGATGGGCCTGGGGCCGGCACCAATGCGACGAGTATTTCCGAAGAGCAGGCAGGTTCTCGTGCGAATGCCATCAGCGGAAGTGTCGTCGATCCCTCGGGAGCGGCAATCGCCAATGCGCAAGTCTCGCTTGTAGCCCCGGACAATAAGCCGATCGGTGCGGTCGCCACTGACAATTCTGGCTCCTTCCACTTTGACGGGATTCCTCCCGGCAACTACTCGCTGGATTGCAACGCTGAAGGCTTCCGCGAAACCCGCGTCAACTTCAGCATCGGCGCCAAAAGGCAGGCTGCGCTTCGCGTCGTGATGCCGATCGCGGTGCTCAACGAAAGCATCACTGTTGCCAGCGGCGAGTCGGTGCCACTGGTCAGCATCGAGAGTTCTGAAAACCAGAATGCCAACACCATCGATCGCAATGCCCTCGATCGCGTCCCAGTGTTCGATCAGGATTACATCGCAACTATGTCGCGCTTCCTCGACGACAATTCCACGGGCACTAACGGTGTGTCGCTCGTGGTGAACGGTATTGAAGCGAACGGACCGGGAGTCACTCCTTCCGCGGTTCAAGAAGTGAAGATCAACAACAACCCGTACTCCGCGCACTTTTCGCGTCCCGGGCGGGCTCGGCTGGAGATCATCACCAAAGGCGGGACGCCGGCCTATCACGGCTCGCTGAATTTTCTGTTCCGCGATTCCGTCTTTGATGCGACCAATGCGTTCGCCATCGTTAAACCTCCGGAGCGGCGGCAGTATTACGAAGGCTCGGTGACTGGCCCTATTGGACACAGCAAGCGCACCAGTTTCCTGCTCGCTCTCGACGAAGATCTTCAAGACCAGCAGGCGGTGATTGACTCCACAACTCTCGCTGCCGCCGAATCGCTCGGCTTCGGGCCAATCGCGCAAACCGTTTCTAACCCAACGCATCACTTTTTCGGTTCAGGACGCATCTTCCATGACTTCTCGAATGGCGATCAGTTCTGGATCGGCTACTCCTACGAACATCGTACCGTCGAAAATCAGAACGTGGGCGGGACCATTCTTCCCAGCGCCGGCACCAACACACATTTCCTGGAACACGAAATCAATGTGAGCGATCTTCACCAGTTCTCTCCGCACTGGCTGAACCAGTTGAGATTTCTGGTGGGGCACTTCGATAACTCGGTCAGCAGTATCAGCGCCAATCCGCAACTCGCGGTTTCAGGACTCTTTACCGCGGGGGGCGCGCAAGCCGATTCGCGCCGTACGGAATATCACTTCGATGGAACGGACTTCGTCACTTATGCCACCGGCAAGCACCAGCTCAGCTTTGGCGTCGACATCCCAGACATCAGCCGCCGTGGGCTCGACGACTTCACCAACCGCCAAGGCACTTACACCTTCGCCAGCAGTGCTGATTTCCTCGCCTCCAGTCCTACGACCTATCTTTTACAAACTGGGCAGGGTCACGTGGCTTTTCTGGAAAAGGTCGTCAGCGGATTCATCGAAGACAATATCCGCCTGAAGCCGAACTTCTCTCTCTACGTTGGAGTTCGCTATTACTGGCAGAATTATTTCCACGACGATGCCGACAACTTCGCGCCGCGCGTCAGCTTCGCTTACGCGCCAACTGCCGGCAGCAAGACAGTGATTCGCGGCGGCGCCGGAGTTTTTTACGATCGCAGCGGGCCCAGTCCCATTGGAGATCTGCTGCACTTCAACGGGGTGAACCTGCTGCGCTTCATCGTGGATCAGCCTCTGGTTTCGTATCCGATTAACCCTGCCCTGCTGGCGCAGGTTCCGACGAGCATTGTCACGCTCGACCCTAAATCGCGCATGCCTTACCAGATTCAGTACAGCATTGGAGTCGAGCGGCAAGTCACGGCGAAAAGCACGTTCAGCGCGGTCTACATTGGCAACCGCGGCATTGATTCTTTTCGCTCGATCGATGCCAACGCGCCCATCGGCGGTGGGACCGTACTTCCCAATCCAACTGTTGGTCAAGTCCGCCAGATTCAGTCCGAGGGATATCTCAAGGGCAACGCGTTGGAACTTACGTTTCGCGGCAAACCCAGCAAATATTTCGCTGGCCAGGTTCAATACACGCTCAGCCGCACCGACAACAACACCAGCGGCATCACGTTTTTCCCGGCCAACAGCTACAACCCGAATGCCGATTGGGGACGCTCCGATAACGATCGGCTGCATAAGTTCGACCTGCTAGCTTCCAGTCAGCCCACGCGATTCTTCACGCTTGGGGCCGCGCTCTCGCTCTACGCCGGCAAGCCCGTGAACATCACGACCGGCGCGGACAATAATCACGACGGCATCATCAACGACCGTCCCGCCGGCACTGAGCGCAATACGATGCCCGGACCGGGCACGATTAATCTCGACCTCAGCCTGTCGCACGACTTTCCGCTCTCGAAGCGCAAGGGAGAAACAAAGGTGCTTTCTCTGTCGCTGAATTCATTTAACGTCTTGAATCATCCCAACTACCTTACTTACATCGGGACGATCTCTTCTCCGCTGTTTGGACAGCCAGTAGCAGCGCAGCCTCCGCGGCGGATGCAGCTGGATGTGCAGTTTAAGTTCTGATTCGCAGGGAACAATAAGAACAACACCAAGGTCAAAGGCAGCGGGCGAGGGCGCCCGCTCTACACGAGCTATGACGGCAGGACGCCGTTCCGGCGAATCGTTCTTACGGGCTTGCCCGGCTGAAGCGAGAAGGCTGTGGTGCCGCGCATTACTTTTTGGAAGGCCGTTTGGAACTGCTGCATTTCGTCATGAGTGCCAACCGTAATGCGAACACTCGTCGGCATCACGGGCCAGATGCGTCCAATAAAAATCTTTTGCTGCGCCATGGCGTCGATCACTTCTTTGCCGGGGCGTTTGGTCTCAAGCAGGAAGCAATTTGATTCCGAAGGGATGTAGGAGTAGCCGTTGCGGTCGAGCCACTGAAAAGTTTCGCGACGGATGGCGGCATTGATGCGCTTGCGTTCCGGAACCAGGTTGGAATCTTTCAGGCTCGCCGAAGCGGCGACCAGAGCGGTGACGGGCATGAAGTTCCATCCCGCGCGCTCCATAATTTTGTCGAGCAGGTCGGGACGCGCGACGGCGAATCCGCAGCGCAGGCCGGCCATACCGTAAGTCTTCGAGAACGTGCGCAGCACAACAATATCTTTTCCGGCTTTCACCAGATCGAGTGTCGAAGGCGCCTCACAGAAATGGATGTAAGCTTCGTCGACCATCACGATGGAGCCCTTGGGTTTGTTCTCAACGAGATACTCAATGTCGGCATGCGGCGTGAGAGTGCCCGTTGGATTGTTGGGCGAGCAGATATAGAACAGTCCAGCATCGGGCGCTGCGGCCAGCATTGCCTTCACGTCATGCGCGTAGGTTTTGGTGAGCGGAACCTTCACGACCCGGGCGTTGGAGTGGCTGGCGGCGAACATTCCCGCTTCGTAACCCGGGTCGGCCGTGACATAGCTTTTTTGTTGCGACGTGAAGGCGATCACACCGAAATGCAGCGCCGGAGTCGAACCGGGAAAGGCATGAACATGATCCGGATTGAGGCCTTCTTGCTGGGCGAAGGTGTGGATGAGGTCGTCGGTAAGATTGTCGAGATAGCGTCCGCCTTGCGGAATGATGGCAGAGATGGCGTCACGCGCAGGCTGGCTTGGACCCAATGGATTCTCGTTGGAATCGATCATGATTGCATCCATCGGCACGCTTTTGCGCGCCGCGGCCGCCAGCATGGGTTCGGAGACAATCTGCAAGGCTGCAGCGGCGGCCGAGAACTGCAGGAATGAGCGGCGTGAGAATGGCGAGAGATTTTTAGAGGGCATGGTGAACCTCCGGTTCATCCAGCGTCAACACAGGTTAAATGCTTTTGCCCTTGCGCGATAGTGGGAAGAAAAAAGGAATAGAGGAGTAAGTTTTTGCTCTTGATCTAGCTCTTATTGGGGCAGCGGTTCGCGGGCAGTGGCATAGTAGCCGGCGCGCGATTGCACTTTATGGTTCTGCTTACATTTGATTTCCAATTTGCGATAGCCACCGTCGAGTTTGGTATTCGTCGGAGTGTAGCCGAGGTTGTACTGGCTGCGTAGTTCCGCGGCGATCTGGTCAAACGCCTCTCTCAGCTTGTCGAATTTATTGCCCACATTGATGACGCGGCCTCCCGTGGCTTCGGTCAACTTGCGCATTTCGCCCTCGCCGGAGTAGCCCATCTGGAAAGATCCGTAAAAGCCACGATCGGCGCATAGCAGCACATAGACGATAGCGTCGGCTTTCTGCGCGGCCTCAACCGCGTCTTTAATTTTGAGGCGGCTGCCTTCGTCCTCGCCATCCGTGAGGATGATCATGGCTTTGCGGCCAATCTCCTTCGCCAGCATGTCGTGGGCAGAAAGATATACCGCGTCATAGAGCACGGTGCCCGGTGAATTAGCGGTGGGGACGGGCCCGCCACCGGCGCCGGGGATGGGACCGGTGGTATAGCCGGTATTGATTTTGACTTTATTCAAGGCCGCCTGCAGCCGATGAACGTCGCGGGTGTAATCCTGCACCAACTCGGCATCGATGTTGAAATCGATTACATAAGCTTCATCCTTGTCAGTGAGAATCTGGCGGAGGAACGCCCCGCCGACCTGCTTTTCCATGTCGAGCACATTGCGCTGGCTTCCGGAGGAATCGATCAGCATTCCGAGCGTAAGCGGCAGGTTCGAATCGGCGGAGAAATACTTGATAGTCTGCGGAGTGCCGTCCTCGAAGACCTGGAAGTCGTCCTTGGTCAAGTTGGGGATCAGGGCGCCGTGCTTGTCTTTCACGTTAAAAAAAAGGCCGACGACATTTACATTGACCTTCAGCGTCCCAGCCGGCCCCTGGTCGCTATCGGGCTTTTGAGACTCGGGGGGATTCTGGGCTGAAGCCTGGGGAGCCAAAACTGCCGCAATCATCAGAAGAGAGAACAGGCCCACAGATATGCCGGTCCGCAGAAACCTTGGAAAAGCGAACAACTGTGTCATGCAATAATTCCCTCTAAGGGTTTTTGGTAGTCTAACTCAAGTTAGATGCACCAAATGTACGGGTTCGGGCATCCCAAGTGTGGCGGCGCTATTTATTTTGCCGGTAAAGCCGGGAAATGGCAGGGTTTTAGCATCACTGAGAGCGCTAGAGAACGGACGGTGGTTCGTGGGGATACAGACAACGAAGGCTGGGGACTACAGGACGCGGTTGAAGCAGACCACTTTGCTTGCCGGGGCGCTCATCTTTATCGTCGGCTGTTTTATCTTCGCATGGGCGTTTACTGTTCCGGCGATAGGCCAGGCTGCCACCCAGACCCAGAGCCAGCCCGCACAGGATATTCCGGACGCGCCTTCTTCGGTTCAGCCGCCTTCAGCGAACCCGGAGCCTCCTTCTCCCCCAGCCAGGCCCGAAGAAAAGAAGACGGAGCCGGTAGCCAGGGATCCGTGGACCAACCAGCCGATTAACAAGGCTGAGACCCCCGACGCCGGCGTGCCGCCGAGTGAAGGAGCCTCTGCGCCACCGGCAATGCCTCCGGTCAAGACGGTACCCTCAGGGACCACGAGGAAGCCAAGCGGCCAGGACCAGCTTTACACTTACGTGGTACACACCAACTTTGTGCAGGTTCCGGTGACGGTGAAAGATCGCGACGGCCGCAGGGTCGACGGACTGCTCTCCACCGACTTCACGGTGAAGGAAAACGGTGCGGAGCAAAAGCTCACCTTCTTTACCGCCGATCCCTTTGCGCTTTCGGTGGCGATTGTGCTCGACACTGGTATGCCGGATGCATCGCTGCAGAAGGTGAATCAGACATTTTCCGCGCTGGTGGGGGCCTTCGCTCCCTACGATGAAATCGCGCTTTATACCTACAGCAGCACGGTCAGCCAGGTTAGCGATTTTGCGCCACCAACGCAAAAAATAAACGCTTTGTTGAACCAGATGAAAACCGAACGTGGCCACAACAACGGTCCGCCCGTTCTGAGCGGGCCGCTGGCGCCCAACGGTCCCATTATTAACGGAGTACCGGTGGGCAGTCCCACGGAACCGGTCTATACGCCTCCGAAGGAATCGCACGTCCTCAATGACGCCATCCTGCGCGCGGCACTCGACATGAGCAAGCGCGACCGGACCCGCCGCAAAATTATTTTCGTCATCAGCGACGGACGCGAATCCGGCAGCAAGGCCAGCTATAAGGACGTACTGAGGCTGCTGCTCTCAAATGAAGTGCAAGTGCAGGCGGTCGCCGTGGACGCTGCCGCCCTGCCGATCTATGGCAGGCTTGAACGATTGCATCTGCCGAAGGAAGGTTACGGCAACATTCTTCCGAAATACGCGTCGGCGACGGGGGGAGCGCAATATACCGAGCTTTCCCGGAACGCAATTGAAAGTATCTATGCCCAGGCTCTGAGCGAAGCCCGCAACGAATATACGCTTGGCTACATTCCCAGCCGCCCCAAGACGCCGACGGCCGCGCCCTACCGGGAAATTGAAGTGGTGGTGCACAAACCGGGGTTAAAGATCTCCGCCAAGAACGGATATTACCCGGCGCCGGCAGCACGATAACGGAAGGGTCGTAATCGCCTGCAGTCATCCTTCTTTTGGAAGCTCAAACGGCCGTCCCGGACTCTGCCCCACCCCCGGGGGGTCACCTGAGTAACCTGCCCGGAAGCCAGTGCGTGTGATATAAAAGCCCGAAGCCCCTATAGGGATATTTTTGGCGCGCGGAAGAAGTGCGGACCCGCGCGATTGAGGAAAGTCTTGAGTTTCATCAACTTCGCAGCCCGCGAGATCAATTGCAAAATCGTGTATTACGGCGCTGGCCTGGGCGGTAAGACCACGAATTTGCAGGTCATCTACCAGAAGACCGCGGAACAGCAGAAGGGCAAGATGATTTCGCTTGCCACCGAAACCGAGCGTACCTTGTTCTTCGATTTCCTGCCGCTCGATCTGGGTTCGGTGCGGGGCTTCAAAACGCGAATCCATCTCTATACGGTTCCGGGCCAGGTCTTCTACGATGCCAGCCGCAAGCTGATTCTGCGCGGCGTCGATGGCATTGTTTTCGTGGCAGACTCTCAGGAACAGCGCATGGACGCCAACGTGGAAGCGCTCGAGAATCTGATGTCCAACCTGAAAGAGCACGGCTACGACTTCAACAAAATTCCCTACGTGCTGCAACTCAACAAACGCGACCTGCCAAATATTTTGTCGGTCGATGCCCTCGGCAAAGAGCTGCGAAAAAAGAACGAGGCCGTGGTTGAGGCCGTAGCTTTCCAGGGAACGGGCGTGTTTGAAACCTTGAAGGAAATCGCCAAGCAGGTGCTCACGGAGTTGAAAGCCGGCGGATAGCAGTTGTCAGTACTTCATTCCCTCACCCGAAAAGCTGCCCGACTTGGTCCAGTTTTTTTTGGCCGCCACATCGCTCACGAACTCGCCTCAATTCGTCTAAAATGACATCCGCAATCCGATTGAGTGTGCTCCCAACGTTTTTTCGAAAGAGGCAATGATGCGCCGGTTTGGAACCTGGTTCCTGATCTCGATTTGTTTCCTGTCTTCGCAACTTTTATTTTCGCAATCCACCACCCTGCACGGCATCGAGGTTACGGATCTCGATCGCAAGGCCGAGCCCTGCACTGACTTTTATGAATTCGCCAACGGAACGTGGCGGGCGAATAATCCGATCCCCGCATCGATGACCCGGTGGAGCAGGCGATGGGCGGCGGGGGAGTCATCGAAAGATAAGCTGAAAGAGATTTTGGAAGTCGTCTCCGCGGACAAGTCCGCGGCCAAAGGCAGTCCAGAGCAAATTATCGGCGACTACTACGGCGCGTGCATGGATGAGTCGCGCGTAAACGCTCGCGGCATCGAACCGCTGAAGCCGTGGTTTGCGCGCATCGACGCCGCCAAGGATATGGCCGAACTCCAGCGCGTCATGGCCGACATGCACGACATCCTGGCGACTGATCCCTTTGCGCTTGGCAGCCAGCAGGATCCGCACAAGCCATCATGGGTGCTCGCCGATATCGGCGCCAGCGGGCTTGGATTGCCCGATCGTGACTATTACCTGAAACCTGAACCGCGCTTCAAAGAAGCGCGTGAAAAATATGTCGCGCACATTACAGCCATGTTCAAGCTCGCCGGGTGGAATGAGAAAACCGCGTCGGTAGCCGCCCAGCTGATCATGACGATGGAAACAAAACTGGCCGAGGCATCGCTCGACAACGTTGCGTTGCGCGATCCGGCAGCCACCGACCACAACACTACGTTTGCGCAGTTGCAAGCCATGGCGCCGCACATTGAATGGGCGGAATACTTCAAGCACAAGCAAATTCCGCAAGATGTCGACATGAATGTGGACCAGCCGAAGTTCATGCAAGAACTCGACCGCCAAATACACGAGGCGCCGCTTACGGACTGGAAAGTGTATTTGAAATGGCATCTGTTGAACTCAACCGCCGGTTCTCTTTCCGCTCCCTTCGTGGAGGAGGATTTCGCGTTCAACGGAAAATATCTGAGCGGCACCACGGAGATGAAGCCCCGGTGGAAGCGCTGCGTGGAATCCACCGACAGCCTGCTCGGCGAAGCGTTGGGAAAGAAGTACGTGGAAAAGTATTTTCCGCCTGAGGCCAAGGCCCGCATGCAGGAGATGGTGCGGAACCTTCTGGCTGCGATGCGCGACGACATCCTGACTCGTCCCTGGATGAGCGACGATACCAAGGAAAAAGCGATGGCGAAGATTGCCACGTTCAATCCTAAGATCGGATACCCGGACAAGTGGAAAGATTACAGTCATGTGGAAATTCGGCGCGACGCTTTCTTTGAAGACATGATTGCAGGACGAAAGTTCGTGGAGCAAGACGACCGGCTCACCATCGGAAAGACAGTGGATCGCGGCCGATGGGGCATGACTCCTCCAACTTCCGACGCATACTACAATCCGCTGCTGAATGAGATTGTGTTTCCGGCGGGAATTCTGCAACCTCCGGCGTTTTACATTGACGCGGTTGATGCCGTGAATTATGGCGCGATAGGAGTTGTGATCGGCCACGAAATTTCCCACGGCTTCGACGATCAGGGCGCCCAGTACGACTACCTGGGCCGCCTGCGCAACTGGTGGAGTGATGCCGACATCAAGCAGTTCCAGGAGCGCGGGGCTTGCGTCGCGAATCAGTTCGACAGCTACTTCATCGAGCCCGGCGTGCACCACAACGGCAAACTCGTGCTGGGCGAAAGCATCGGCGACCTGGGCGGAGCACGAATCGCATTTCTCGCGTATCAGAAGTCGCTGGAGGGCAAGCCGCGTCCGGCGGACGTCGATGGATTCACTCCCGAGCAGCAGTTTTTTATTGCGTGGGGACAATTTCGCGGGGACGAGATTCGTCCGGAAGCGCAGCGTTTGATGGTGCAGACCGATCCGCACCCGATTGCAAAATATCGGGTGATCGGGCCGCTCTCAAATCTGCCGGAGTTTCAGAAAGTATGGAACTGCAAGGCCGACGCAGCGATGGTGCGCCCCGAAGGAAAGCGCTGCGAAGTATGGTGATTCCTGGATTCACCGACTAGCCCCGAAGGGGTGCCATTCATTAGCACAGCACGTAAGTTGGGAAAGCCATGGAAGCGAATCGAGTCCCGTTAGGGACCGCACCGTTTTTGGTTTTCTCCGCGAAATAATAATGCCGCATCTCCGCTTCGCGACACCACTCCCTCTAAACCCGCAACCATACCTTGTACCGATACTTGATCACTCGTTCCTCCCCGGCTTTCAGGCTGACTTCCCATGTCATTCGCGTGAGCGGATTATCGACCGCGATCGCTTCGGCTAGTTTGTCGGCCTTGCCCTCGTCGGTCTGCGATTCCACGGTGCCCCGAACTTTATTTGCGATGCTCAATCGTACTTCTTTGCTTTTGTAATTCTTGATGGTCAGCTTGCCTTCAACGGTCACCTGATCGTAGTTGTAGTTGCGCCTCCGCTGAATTTCCTTTTGCCGCTCGACTTCATTTTCCTCATGGCTGGCGCGAATGTCAGTGGCGATGGTCAGCTTCAGATTGGAGCTGGCGTTCTTCGGCGTGTAGGGAACGGTGTCCTGAGATAGCGGACGCGTTCCGGAAATCACCATGGTGGGGGCGCTGGTCCAGGGAAATTTTGTCGTGTTCTTTAACCGAAGCGAGTGCCAGACGTTATCTTTCATGGAACGATCGGAAGCCGAATTAGCATTGTTCTGCGCGTTGCCGAAGCCGTCCACGCGGGGCTGGTCTTCCAAGTTCCATTCGTAGATGTGTTGGCAATTCACGGTTTCTGAGAACACGTTGTAAGTCGCACGTTCGCCGCGAGCCAGAGTCACATTTTTTCGGCTGTACAGGAAGAGGTCTTCTTCCTGAACTCCTTGCAACTCTTCGGTCACGCTGCCAAAACTGGGCGACGCCGGTCCTTCATAAGCCATGAGCGCCGCGGCCTTCTGCCCCATTAATGCGTTTGAATAGCGGCTGTCCATCTCATCTTTGCGTGCGGCCGCCTGCATGAAGTCGATCAGGGTCTGCTGCAGCGCCATGGGAGATGGAATATTTGAATAGGCAAAATTCGGAACGCCCACTACGAAAAAGAAATCTGTGTCCTTCAGATCCTCGGCGTCGTTCACCAGCACGGCCTGCATCGTGATCTGTGCCGTCTTGTCATCTTTCAGCGAAACCAAATAAGAAGGAGTCCAACCCAATCCATGTTCGAGATATCCCATCGTGAGATTGGCATGTTCAGTCGCGCCTTTTACTCTGAAGCGCAAAGCCTTGCGCTCCTCTTCTTGAGTCTGCTGAAAGATAGAGTTTTCGGGCAGAATGGCGCGCGCAATGTTGCGGAAGTAAAGAGCCAGCAGCTTGCCATCGGACTTCAGCAGCAAGAATTCCGGTACCACATGCAGCTGCGGGACAACTCGATCCGCCGCCTCAGTCCCCGCAGTTTCTGTGCCTGATTTTTCCCCCTGTCGAAAGCCGACAATTTCACCGGTATATTCCTTCTGGCTGTTGTCTACGACCGTGACAACTTTGCCGGCATTTGCCATTAGCACATCCGCCAGAGCAGTCAGGTTCTGCCGCCCGACGACCTTGTCGCGGTGGGCGACCACTTCATCCAGAGAGGCCCCGGCATCATTCGGCGCAATCCACAGAGAGCCTAGCGTCGCGTTCGGTATGGACGAAAGATTTCCCACTCCCGACTCAAGGCGCACATCGCCCTGCTTCACCACGAAGGCCAGGCCATTCTTGAAGGCTGCAACCGCCGCAGTCTTCAATTCGAGTTCGGGTTCGGGAGTCTCTCCAGAATGAGCGGCGAGTGACCAAATCACGCAGGTGCAGGCAACCAACACGAATCGACGCGAGACCTTCATCAAGACCTCCGGGACTGTAAATCGACAATGATTATGCGTTGAGAACGGAGGCAGGGCGAGACGCAAGTAAGGTTCGGGCCATTTACGCGCCCGAAAGAAAAAAGGCGCCGGAGGGTACCGGCGCCAGAGGGGGACTCGCGAGATGCGGTCAAGCGAGTCGGTAAATTCTAAAAGAACTTATTTGCTCTCCGCGATAGGGCTCGCGCCGAAATCGCGACGGTTGTTGGCAGCGGTGCGTGCCGCGCGTACGGCAGGCATGTTGGCGGCAGCCGCTCCGTAACGCTCCAGCAGTACGGGAGCCATGGTATTTTCCGCTTCCTTCACGAAAATCAGCTGGTTCTCCGAGGCCATATCCACGCGGACAAAGTCTCCCAGCTTCACCTGGGCGGTAGCGACCAGGTTGGCCAGCGGGAAAACCAGATGGCGTTCGATAGCGCGCTTCAGATGGCGAGCACCGTAACGCGGATCGGTGCCTTCCTTCAACAGGAATTGCTTGGCGCCCTGCGTGCAGTTAAAAACAAACTGGTTGGTTCCGGCTGCCATCAGAACGCGCTGCTGCACCAGACCGAGTTCGATTTCGAGGATTCGTGCCAGATGTTCGTCGCGCAGGGTCTTGAAGACCACAGTCGTGTCGATGCGGTTCATGAACTCCGGCGTAAATTTCCGGCGGGCCGCTTCGACCGCGGTGCGCTGAATCTTGTCGTCAAAGTTGTTGTCGACCTCCACGACTCTTGGCGCAAAACCCAGACCGCCATCCACCAGGTCAGTCATTTCGCTGGCGCCCAGGTTCGAGGTCAGAATAATGATGCACTGGGAAAGATCGACGCGGCGATTGTCGCCAAGCGTCAGCGTGGCCTTGTCCAGAATTCCAAGCAGGAGTTGCCAAAGCGAGTCGCTGGCCTTCTCAATTTCGTCGAAAAGCAGAATGGAGAGTTTCAGCTTCTCGGTGAACCATTGATTCAAAGCTTCCTGCGTCAGAAGGGGGTGAGTCTCGCGGTGACCGAGGTATCCCGGCGGCGAGCCGATGAGCTTGGCGATCTCATGCGAATGTTGGAACTCAGCGCAGTCGATCTTGATGCAGGCGCGCGCATCTCCAAATAACGCCTCCGCCATGGCTTCCACCACGCGAGTCTTGCCCGAGCCGGTCGGCCCCAGGAAGAGCAGGTTCCCTACCGGACGTCCCGGGGCGTTCAGTCCGGCCAGAAACATCTGGTAAATCTCAGCTACCTTCTCTACGGCCTGGTCCTGACCCACGATACGTTTGCGCAGAGCCCCTTCGAATTCTCCAGCATCGTTGCTGCGACGGTTAGGATCAAGGACGGTAGCGAGATTCGGTCTCATAATAATTCGTCTTTCCTGTCGCAGGCCGTATCCTCGGCCTTGGCTTACTTTTCTCCGGACCTTCCAGGCCTTTGTACCTTGCGGCTGCCTACCGTCCAGGCTGACAAAATTTGTCACTCGGACCCAGCCGCTTGCCTGCCCCGATGGTACGTCCGGGCTGCCTGTGATTAAGCAAATGTCTGGCCACGGGAACCCGGGAGGTCGAAAAACCAAAACCCGCGTATCTGGCTGGTTTTAGGTGCCCGCCGACAATATTAGAACAGCCGAGGGTGAAAAATTAAGGAGGCGAAGAGAAATAGTTTGCGCAAGGGGGAAACAGCAATACCGATGTCCCAGTCCGCAGTTGGGAGAAAGCCGCCGGCCTCTCCCCTCTTTCGAGCCATCGGCGGATGCACGCGAAGGTGGGTCCGCCGCTGATCTCGCTGAACCCCCATGCCGCAAGGGTGAGATGACCCGGCGTAACTAGTAAGGGGGATGGGTGCAAGTTAGCATCGCGCTCAGGTATTTCTCGGAGGACTTCCTTGCGCCGCTCGTCACTTTTTGTCACGGTTTCTGTCGCCTGTCTTATGTTTGGAATGGCCGCGCTGCGGCTCAACTCGCGGCTTTTGGTTCCGACCGCATTAGCGCAGACCGCAAAACCTGTGCCTGAGGTGGCGGCAGCTCAAGGCACACGATTAAAGCCGGTGAATGCAACGTATCCCGCCGCGAAGACCGCGGACATTCCCCGGGTACAACTTACTGCCGCGCCGGGCACTGAGATTTACATCGCGAAGCGCGGAGAAAGTATTTCTGTCGTCGCGCGGCAATATCTGAAGCGAACCGGATACCTCACCTCCTCGGAACTATCGGACGCGATTCGCCACATCAACGGCAATCGTTCCGGCAATACACTCAGAGCCGGCGAGCAAATTGCGATCCCTGGAATTCTGTCCGCGCCGATCGTCGAGAAAACTGTCCCGGTCGCCAAAGATTTTGAAGTCCGCGCCATCTACCTGACCGGCATCATGGCGGCCAGCGACCATGGCATGCGCATCATCCGCCACTGGCGCGACGTCGGCGGCAACGCCGTCGTCTTCGATATCAAGGATTCCGACGGCAGCATCACGATTCCCTTCGAGCATCCGTTGCTTGGCAAGCATCAGGTTTACATCCACGACCTGCCGAAGTTCGTTCACTTCGTGCATTCGCAGAACATGCACGCCATCGCCCGCATCGCAATTTTCCGCGACGAGCGCATGGTGGTCGAGCATCCCGAACTCGCCGTGCAGTCGCGAAAAAACAAGCAGCCCTGGCGCGAGAACGGCAAGCTCGTTTGGACTGACCCCTCGCAGCCGAAAGTTCAGGACTTCGACATTGCGCTCGCGAAATTCGTAGCGCAATCCGGCGCGGATGAAATCCAGTTCGACTACGTCCGCTTCCCTGCCGAAGGCGATCAGAAAGATGCCAGCTTCCTCTATCAATCGGAACATCCCGAAGCGAGTCAGCCCGTAGACCCGACGCCAGCAATCGTGGTCCTCGAAGAAAATGCAGCGGCTTGCAAAGTTCCAGCCGCGAAGCGGCGAAAGCATGCAACCCACGCCGCAACTGGTGAGACAGAAGTGGGGAACAATAAAGCCCCGGAGGGGCGACAGGCGGTCTGTAGGGCACCTTCCAAGGCCGCGGCGCCTCGCGGATATCAGCGCTCTGACGTCATCACCGCGTTCCTGAAAAAAGCCTATGCCGAATTGCATCCCACCGGCGTGCTGCTCTCGCTCGACGTTTTCGGCGTGATGGCGTGGCAACGCCCCGTCGACCTCGCGCACACTGGACAAGACATCGTCGGCATGGCGAAATATTGCGACGTGCTCTCGCCCATGATCTATCCCTCGCACTTCTTCGGCATGGATAACATCGCGCACCCTGGCGATGCCCCCGAGCACTTCATCGGCGAATCCATGGCCCGCTTCGAACTGATCACCAAAGGCAGCGGCGTGGTCATCCGTCCCTGGCTGCAAGCCTTCCGGTGGCGAACTAAAACTTATTCGCCGGAGTACATCAAGGTGCAAGTCGCCACCGCCAAAGAAAAGGGCGGCATCGGATTCTTATTCTGGAACGCCGCCAACGACTACTCGAAGCCCTACGAAGCCATGCCTGAAATGCGCTCCGCCAATTCGAAAGAGGGATCCAAAGATAAAGGCAAATTTTTCCGCGGCGACGAACTGCCGGGCGTAACAGCTAAGGCAAGCCTGACGCCGACAGCTATCCCCGCTCCTGCGTCTGCGGCAACGGGAAGCCACTAAAGCAGGTTCCTACCGGGCTTCGCGCCCGATTCGGAATGACAAGGGTTCTTGTTGATGCACTTTCACTGCTCATGTGAGAACAGCAGGTCACCGCTATCGATTCAGCCCGGTCCGTATCGGGCCGCTGACTCCGTCCCCTATGTGACCCTCACATCCAGCAATGCCAGCCAGTATTGAAATGACTGCAGGGCAAATCCAAAAAAGATGAGCGCGATCCCAAACGCTCCCAGGCGCCGCTCCGGAAGGTTGTCGGCGTAGTTCTCGATCGACGGAACAATAGCGATCGCGACTCCAGTGACAGCGCCGGTTACTATTCCTACTCGCAGCGCAAACCACCACATGTGGTACGGCCGCCGTACCAAGGCGCTGCAAAAAAGGGCCGTCGCCGTGTAGCCAACGGTTCGCACCAGAATTCCCCAAACGTGACGTCGGGTCAGGCGGGGCTTGCCGGTCGCGGCGTAATCGAGCGCCGGACGCATGCCCCGGGAATACGCAAGGATTTGTCCAACCGTGAGCAGCACCGCGAAAGCCCCGGAAAACTCCCAGCCCAGCGTCCGGTAAAGAGCTGCGCCGAAAGCAAACGCCCGTATCGCGCTGAACAATGCTTCCCACCCGAACGAATAGTGGTCCAGACCCCGAGCCGTTCGATTGAGCTCAATCGCAATGGTGACGCCGCTGGCGACGCCCGCGGCCAGACCAAAGAAGAGGCCGAGACCAAGTCCATAGCCAACGCCAAACACAACGGAATACGTCACCGCCCGCGTCAGCAACCGCAACGGCCCATGTCGTCCGCCCAACAAATCGTACGCAAGGTAGAGACTCCCGATCACATCCAGGCAAGTCCCCGCGATGCTGACCGCGGCAACGGTGTGATGGTCCATGCCTGGAGATTCTAAGCCAGCGCCACACCTTGCGTAGGACAGCCGCCTCGGCGCTGTCCAGCAGTTCCCCAACCGCTGTCGCCATGCTTGTCTGAGATTCGGTAATACGGTAATAAGGCGGTGGAACAACCTGGAGGTCTGAACTCTCACGCCAAGACGATAAGCCGCCTCGGCTATAATGATCTGTAACGCTGGTTGGGTTTCCGCGCCTCGCTCCCTGCAATGCCAGAGCAAGGATTCAGCCTCGTTATCAAACCGCCGCGAAGGAGTCCGCATGGCAATCGAGAAGTCGGAAAGCATCTGGCACAATGGCAAGCTCATTCCCTGGGATGAAGCGACGATTCACGTGATGTCGCACGTGGTGCACTACGGGTCGTCGGTGTTTGAGGGGATCCGCTGCTACGCGCCGCCTTCGGGGCCGGCAATTTTTCGCGCCAATGAGCACATTCAGCGGCTGCTCGATTCCGCCAAGGTTTACCGCATCGACGTGGATTACACCCGCGAGCAATTGGTGAAGGCCATGCTCGAAACCGTTGCCAGCAACGGCGCGTGGCCATGCTATGTGCGGCCGATTATTCTGCGCGGCTACGGCGAGGCGGGAGTGAATCCGTTCAACTCGCCGACCGAGGTTTACATCATTAATTATCCGTGGGGAAAATATTTGGGCGGGGAGCATGAAGGCTGCGACGTCTGCGTCTCGTCGTGGACGCGGATTGCGCCCAACACTTTGCCGGCAATGGCCAAGTCAGGCGCCAACTACATGAACTCGCAGCTCATCAAGATGGAGGCCATCGTCAACGGCTTTGCCGAGGGCATTGCGCTCGACATCAACGGATTCGTCAGCGAGGGTTCCGGAGAGAACGTATTCATCGTGCATCGTGACAAGCTGATCACCGCGCCGCTAGGCAGTTCGGTATTGCCGGGCATCACGCGGGATTCGGTGGTCCAGATCGCGCGCGACCTGGACATTCCAATTGTCGAGCAGATGATTCCGCGCGAGATGCTCTACATCGCCGATGAAGCGTTCTTTACGGGAACCGCGGCGGAAGTCACGCCGATCCGCTCCGTCGACAAAATCAAAGTTGGCAAGGGTGGAATTGGGCCAGTCACCAAGCTGATCCAGAAAGAGTTCTATGCCATCGTGCGCGGAGAAAAGAACGACCGCCACGGCTGGCTCACGCCGGTGCCGGTGAGAAGCAAGCAGCCGGTCGGAGTGTAAGAGTTTTCTAAACTTTAGGGCAATTGACAGGGCGCGATTCGTCGCGCCCTTGTCTATCTGCCGGACCTCTATCTGCCTGACCAGAGGATATTGACGGGATACTTACGGAAATCGCGGTCCGCAGTAAGCACTGTCATCTCTTCGGTGATCGCCTGAGCGATGATGAGGTGATCGAAGGGATCTTGGTGGTGCGGAAAGAAGTCGTACACCTTGACTGCGTGCACATGAGTGATGGGAAGAGGTCGCAGTCCCTGCTTGGCCATGAATGCAGGGATACATTGCGCCGGGGGGCCGGGAAGATGCAACTTTCCGAGACGCGCTTTAATGCTCAACTCCCAGGCGGTGGCCGCAGAGAGGTATATTTCCTCGAGCCCGTTTTCCAGGATATCGCGGCACTCCTGGTTGATCTTCTCGACAGAGTCGACGCTCCACAGCCAGATCATGCTGTCGAGCAGATATTTCACTTACTTCTCCGCGAGCGGGTTTTCTTTGGCTTGGGTTCGAGTTTGGGAAGTTCGCCGCCGTAGAAGAGCTTGAGAAGGTCGTCGGGCAAGGGAGCATCGAAGTCGTCGGCAATCCAGATCTCCCCGCGCGCGAATCCGAGGGGGCGAATCTTCTTCTTTTCCGGTTCGACCGGGACCAGGCGGGCTACCGGGACGCCGGAGCGCGCGATGGTGACTTCTTCCCCGGCGGCGACTCGCTGCAGCAGCCGGGAGAGATGGGTCTTGGCCTCATGGATGTTCACTTCCATGAAAGCAACGGTAGACTAAGTCCGTGGACTAAGTCAACCTTTTCTTCCGCCGCTTACTTCCGGCGCGCGTCGAGACTCCAGGGTCCGGAACCCAACTGCGTGATTAAGAGCGCGCCGCCAATCATGGAGACGTTCTTCATGAACATCACGAATTGCATCTGGTACATCATGGGATCGGTGACGCCCCAGAACTTGTGCATGAGGGGAGTGACCAAGGCGAGAAACAGGACGATGAGCCAGGCTCCGATTCGAGCGCGATAGCCGAGCAGGATGCTGAGGCCGCCGGCAAGGGCCAGCACGCCTGAGAACGGGACAGCGATGGATGCCATCGGTACGCCTTGCGATGCCGCATAGGCAATGGTCTGGCTCAAGAAGTGTCGTGGTCCTGACATCAAGAAGATCAGGACGAACAAGAAACGGCCGAGAAGTACAACTGGGCCGGCTGCGTCCAACGAAACGCTCGTCCTTTGCAATTGGGCGGGAAAATTTGAGCTGCGAGCTGACATATTAGTCTCCTTAAATTTTGATAAACGTCTGTTCCCAAGGCGGCTTTGAACAAATTGCCGATCGATCCCGGATTCGTTTCAACCTACAACCCCTATTACAGTTGAAGGTCTTGAGCAGTCACGGGCCGATTCGAAGCCGCGGAGGCGGCCAGCTGAATTTGCTCAATTGCCGCAGCGCGGGCGGGTTCGGCAAGATCGCCCGGTTTTTGATTCTCGGCATGGATGAATGTGATATCCGTCAGTCCTATGAATCCGAGAATGTGCCGCAAATAAGGTTCCTGGTGGTCATATTGCGCGGTGGGAGTTCCAGGACGAAAAGCACCTCCTCGCGAAGTGATGATTACCACCTTCTTTCCCTTCAGAACGCCTTCGGTACCAGACGATCCGTAGAGAACGGTGCGGCCGACGCGGACGATCTGATCGATCCAGGCTTTCAAGGGAGCGGACACGGTCAGGTTGTACATGGGCGCGCCGATCACGATTGTGTCGGCGGCGAGCAACTCTTCAACCAGGGCGTCGGAGACGGCAAGAGTTTCCCGCTGCGCGGGAGTGAGGCTGGCTGGGTCGGAGTAGGCGGCAAGCGTCCACTCGTCGGTAATCAGCGGAAGCGCGGTAGTAGCCAAATCGCGCTCAATCACCTGTCCCGCGGGATTTTGTTTTTTCCAGGTTTCGACAAACCTGTCTGTGAGCTGCCGGGAAACTGAATTGCGCCGGGCGCTGGAATCGATGCGAAGTAATTTCATGAGACCCTCCGACTTCAGAAAGTTAGATAATTGGGGTCGCTATTTGGTTACAATAAATAACTGTGGTTACTTTACATATTAGGAACTTAAGAGTAACCTAGTAACAACATGTCACCTAAGCGACGAGCCGATAAGATCCCTTCCGGATGCCATATTCACGGAATGTTGCAACTGCTGACGCGACCCTGGATGCTCCACATTCTTTGGGTGCTAAGCCACAATGGAGAGATGCGATTCGGGGTGCTGCGGAGACAGGTCGAAGGAATTTCCGCCCGTGTGCTGACCGAACGTCTACGAACTCTGGAGGGTGCGGGGTTTGTGTTTCGGCACTATGAGCAGACCATTCCTCCGGCGGTCACCTACGGCATTACCGATCGCATGAAGGACATTGAAAAAGTGCTTGCTCAACTGGACTCGCTATCTCGAACATGGCAGGGCGAAGGCGTGAGGGTGGATGCCGGTGAAGAAAGTTCTGCGGTCACAGTCGCTCAAGAATAGAGCAGTATCCCGACAGGGGTGTGCGGTTTCATTACGCATCTTGCAATACCTCCGATTTCAAAGCGGGCGATCGCTTGGAGAGCGCCTTGAGGAGTTAGCGAACTGAATTGCCCAAGGCGGCAACGGTTTGCGCCGGACTGAGGCGTACTCCAAATTTGTCGTCGCCTCCGCAGCTGATCACCGTAACTTGTCCTGGGTACTCTCTGACCCAAAGAACGCGTTTGGGGTTCACGAAGACTTCCATGCCATCCACATTTTCAAACATCACAAATTCCATGTTGCCTCCTTTTGGCAATCCTCGTCGAGCCTTTTGAGAACCATAAAATCCGAATGTGTCGAACATCGCTCGCTTGGCCGCGCAACGATCGGTCGAGTCTACCGAAAAGACAGCAGATTCCATAGTCGCCAAACGCAAGGCGCTGCCTCAATGCCGGGTGGAGTCGTTACCTAGGTCATCTTGGGGAAGGTGACGATTCGGTCCATCATAGGCAGAGCGTGCGAGGCAACGTGCCTCCCAGGACAATTCTGCAATGAATATTGATGATCTGCTGCGAATCGCGACGGAACGCAAGGCCTCTGACTTGCATTTGAAGGTGGGAAATTATCCTCACCTGCGCGTGGACGGCGAACTGGTGCCGTTGACGGAACAGCCGCGGGTTAGCGCGGAAGACATGCTGACCATGGCGTTCAGCATGATGTCGGCGCGCCAGAAGCAGAAATTCAAAGAGACCACGGAAATCGATATGGCCTACGGCGTGGCAGGGCTGGGGCGGTTCCGTGTGAACATTTTTCAACAGCGCGGCAATGTGGGGTTGGTGCTGCGCGTAATCCCTACCAAGATTCGCGCACTCGATGAATTGTTTCTGCCTAAAGTGGTGGAGCAGATTTGCGAGATGCCACGCGGGCTGGTGCTGGTGACGGGCGTCACCGGATCCGGTAAGTCGACCACGCTGGCGGCAATGGTGGATCGAGTGAACTCCAGCAGGGCCGAACACATTATTACGATTGAAGATCCGATTGAATTCTTGCACCGCGACAAAAAAGGTTACGTGAACCAGCGCGAGATTGGCGTGGATACGCCTTCCTTCAGCGCGGCCTTGCGAGCATCTTTGCGTCAGGATCCAGACGTGATTCTGGTCGGCGAAATGCGAGACCTGGAAACGATATCGACGGCGCTGCATGCGGCGGAAACCGGACACATGGTCTTCTCCACGCTGCACACGCTGGACGCGGTGGAAACGGTGAACCGTATCATTTCAATTTTCCCGCCGCCGGAACAAAAACAGATTCGGCTCCAGTTGGCCGCTGTGCTGCGTGCCATTGTCAGCCAGCGGCTGGTGCGGCGCTCCGATGCCGAAGGGCGCGTACCCGCGGTAGAGGTGATGATCAATACGGCGTTCATTCGGGAATCTATTCTGGTGCCGGAAAAAACGCGGTCCATTCGTGATGCCATCGCGGCAGGCACGTCGCAATACGGCATGCAGACCTTCGACCAGTCGTTGTGGGATCTGTTCCAGGCCGGGCTGGTGGCGTACGAAACCGCTCTCGAGAATGCTTCCAACGCCGACGACTTCAAGCTGCGCATGCAGGGTATTGCGTCGACCGCGGACATTTCACGGCAGTCGATGCAGTCGGCTGGGTTTGGTGGGGGATAAATTCGGCTTCCGGCCTCCGGGTCGCGGGATATCGCGCCTCGAGTTTTCCGGAAACCGGAAGCCGGAAGCCGATTCTCTTCTCTTTCTTCCGCACCATCGCTAATTGCGCTATCGTTAGCGCATGGCGTTTCCTCGTCCTAAGAAGAAATCCTATTCCGAAGAAGAGTTGTATGAATATGCCGTGGGAGCACTGGCGCGGCGCATGCGCACGGTGGCGGAGTTGAAGCGCTTGTTTCGCGCTCGCGTGGAAGATGCCGAAGCGGAGTATGGGAAGACGCTGATCGAGTTGGTGATCCGGCGGCTGAAGGATCGCGGCTATCTGAACGATTCGCAGTATGCGGCGTATTTTTCTTCTCTGCGACGCGACAACCAGAAGTTCGGACGCCAGCGCATAATCACCGATCTGAAAATAAAGGGCGTACACGGAGATGTAATCGACACGGCCGTGGACGCGGCTTTCGAGGGCGTCAGCGAAGAGAAGCAGGCCCGCGAATATCTGCGGCGGAAGCGCATGGTGAAACCGAAAGATCAGAAACAAACGGCGCGCATCTTCCGGCAACTGGCGCGGGGCGGCTTTGGCACAAAGACTATTTTCACCATCCTGAAGAAATGGGACGCGGATGAAGAAACCTTGAGCGAGCTGGAGAGCGAGAGCGCGTGAGCGCCAACAGTTGATCGTCGAGCATTACAGACAGCTCGAAGGTTCAAATCGAGAATGATTCAGCTCGAAAGTCCAAAGATGTCCTTGGCAAGAACCTTATTTATGGCGCATACTCCAATCGCCGTTCCCCAAAACAGTTTCCCAGGAGGATTATTATGAAGTTCCGTTTGCAAACAGTTCTCGCGGCAGTGTTGCTCAGCGTAGTGCCTATCGCGCTGTCTCAGGACGCGGCCACGGATGTGTAGAAGGGCGCCGAAAAGACCGGCCACGAAACCAAGGTAGCAGCCAAAGACACAGCCAAGGGCACCGAGAAGGCCGCCGATAAAACCGGCTCTGCTACGAAGAAGGCCGGTAAAACCATGGGCAAGGATACGGTGAAAGTCGCCGACAAGACTGGCCACGAGACTAAAGTGGTGGCCAAGGATACCGGAAAGGGTACCGAGAAAGTCGTCAAAAAAACCGGCAGCGGCATGAAGAAAGGTACCGAAGCCACCGGGCACGAGATGAAAAAGGCCGGAGAGGCAATGAAGTAAGCAGTTAACCGACAGGAACACAGAGGGCACAAAGGGCATAGAGAGACCCCAATTGCGGGGTCGTCTTTGTGTTCTGTGTGCCCTCTATGCTTTTATTTCGCAGTGCTAAAATCGAAGTTTACCCACACCATGCTGACTGGCTCTGAAATCCGGCGCAAGTTTCTCGACTACTTTGTGCAAAAAGGGCATAAAGAGGTGCATTCTTCGTCGCTGGTGCCGGCGAACGACCCGACATTGCTGTTCACGAACGCGGGCATGAACCAGTTCAAAGATGTTTTTCTGGGACTGGAGAAGCGCGATTATTCTCGCGCCACGAGTTCGCAGAAATGCGTGCGAGCCGGCGGCAAGCATAACGATCTGGAGAATGTGGGATTCACGAACCGGCATCACACATTTTTTGAGATGCTGGGGAATTTTTCGTTCGGCGATTACTTCAAGAAAGAGGCCATTGCGTTCGCGTGGGAACTGATCACTTCGAAAGAGTGGTTCGGCATCGACAAGAGCAAGCTGTACGTGACCGTCTTTGAGGGTCAAGGCAATATTCCGCGTGACGAAGAAGCTGAGCAGTTATGGCTTGAAATTGGGGTGCCTAGAGAACGCATTTTTGCCATGGGGATGAAGGACAATTTCTGGCAGATGGGGGACACCGGCCCCTGTGGACCGTGCAGCGAGATCCATTACGATATGGGCCCGGCCGCATCTGAACACGGACACGCGGACTGCGCCTTCACATGTGATTGCGGGCGGTATGTTGAGCTTTGGAACCTAGTCTTTATGCAGTACAACCGCGAGGTGAATGCGTTCAATCTGCTACCCAAGCCGTCGATCGATACTGGGATGGGGTTGGAACGCGTGACAGCGGTCTTGCAGGGAGTGATTTCGAACTATGAGACCGACTTGTTCACGCCCTTGATCAAGCGGGCGGCAGAGTTAACGGGAACACCAGTCACCAAGGAACTGGAGAGAGAAGCCAAGGCGAAGTCGGCTGCTTCTCTGCGGGTGATCGCTGATCACTCACGGGCGGCAACGTTTTTGATTTCCGACGGAGTGCTGCCTGCCAACGACGGCCGAGGTTATGTACTCCGAAAAATTATCCGCCGCGCCATTACGCACGGAAGACTTCTCGGGCAGACGAAGCCGTTCCTCAATGAGATGGTTTTCGCGGTACGGGACCTGATGCAGGATGCTTATCCGGAGCTGAAGGAAACAGCCGAACGAGTTTCGCAGAATGTGCTGATGGAAGAAATAAGATTCGCGCACACGCTCGATGTGGGCCTGGAGAAGCTTGAGTCCCTGCTGAGGCAATCTCCAGAAAGCCTTGCTGGTGACGAGGCCTTTAAGCTGTACGACACTTTTGGCATGCCGCTAGACTTCATGCAGGACTCGGCGCGCGACCAGGGCATCGCGTTTGATCAGGCTGGCTTCGACCGGGCAATGGAGGAGCAGAAGACTCGCGCCCGCGCGTCCTGGAAAGGGGCAGCAAAGCAGACCGCTAATCCTGCGTATCAGCAGCTTCCGAAATCGATGTTTGAGGGTTATCGGCAGACTCGCTCCGACGGTTGCGAAGTGCTTGCTATCGTTCACAATGGGCAAGGGGCGCGGGAACTGAAGGCTGGCGAATCGGGCGAGGTCATTCTCGATCACACGCCGTTTTATGCGGAGTCTGGCGGGCAGGTTGGCGACAAGGGATGGTTTTATTCGGACGATCACAACACCGTCGTCGCGGAAGTGACGGGGTGCTATTCGCCAGTTCAAGGAGTGCGGGCGCATCAGGTGGTTGCGAAACAGGCGCTGCGCGTGGGAGACAAGGTGGATGCGGTAGTGAATGCTGAGGTCCGACAGTCGACCATGCGCAATCACACCGCGACGCATCTGCTGCATGCCGGCCTACGCGAAGTATTGGGGAAGCATGTGAAGCAGGCGGGGTCGCTGGTGGCTCCGAATCATTTGCGCTTTGATTTTTCGCACTTCACGGCGGTCGAAGACGAAGAGTTGCAGGATATTGAAGACATCATTAACAAGGAAGTGCTGCGGAATCTGAAAGTGGAAACTCTCACTGACGTCCCGATCGATGAAGCCATCAACAAGTATCACGCGATGGCGCTGTTCGGCGAGAAGTACGGCGACAAGGTGCGCGTGGTGCGGATCGGTGACTTCTCGACAGAACTTTGCGGAGGAACACATACCGGCGCGACTGGCGAGATTGGGTTGATCAAGATTCTGAAAGAAGGAAGCGTGTCGTCCGGCGTGCGGCGGGTTGAGGCGGTTACGGGGGAGGGATCACTGGCTCATTTTCGTCGGGATCATGAGTTAGAGACCGTAGTGTCCAGGTTTGTGGTTCCTACTCTTGCGCCAAAACCGCGCAAAGATGGGGCGCCTTCCGCGCATGAGGGATCGGCTCAAGCCGACACGATGTCTCCGGCTGACGCGTTGAAAGCCGAGCTTGAAAAGAAGGATGCGGAGATCAAGCGGCTGACGCGGGAATTGGATCAGGCGCGGATGAAGTCGGCGTCGTCGAGCACGGCGAATATCGGCGAGAAGGTTAAAGATGTGAAGGGCGTGAGAGTGCTCGCGCATCGCGTGGACAATCTGGAGCGCGCGCAGCTGCGCACGCTGGTGGATCAACTGCGTGACAAGATTGGGTCAGGAGTGGTGGTGCTGGGGTCGGCGTCGAATGGAAATGTGTCGCTGATTGTGGGAGTCACAAAGGATTTGACCGGGCGCGTGCAGGCGGGAAAAGTGATTGGTCCGGTAGCGCAGAAAGTTGGCGGGAAGGGCGGTGGACGTCCCGACCTGGCGGAGGCTGGGGGGAAAGATCCTGCTGCGCTGGATGCCGCGCTGGACGGCGCTTACGAGGTGGTGGAGTCCCTACTGGGATGAGAACGAAGGCTTCCCGCTGCTATCTTCCGCCTTCATCTTCCTTGAACATGTACTTGATGGCGGGCTTGTAAATCATAAGGTTCGGCCGTCCATCCTCGCGGATCACCTTGATGCAAGTCTTGTCGTACCACTCGATGACGCCGTGTACTTCCTCGCCATCCTGCAACACGATCACCATGGGAGTTCGCGACTGCATTTGTTTCTGATAATAGAAATTCTCGGCGTTAGTCTGCTCAGCTGGCGCCGCCTTACGTCCGGCGGCTGATGCTCCCGATCCGCGATCGGATCGCTCAAAACCGCGGTCAGACCGGTCGTGCCGCTCATTTCTATCTCGCCGCTCGTTGCCCTGCAGGTGGTTGGCGTTGTGATTGGCGTTATGGTTGCCGTGGTTGTTGTGATCGACGCGCGGCAACGCCGGACGAATGAGCTTGCGGTTGGCGAAATTCTCCTCGTCCCCGGCATGCTGAGGCGAAATCGGATCCATGGTTTCTTTCATAGTGGCGTTCCCTGCACACGCACTCGCGTAGCTTTCAACGAAATTAATTAGAGGGCCCTGAAAAAGTATTTACGAAGGCGTGAAATTTTACCTACCGTACCATAGGAGTCTCTCTATGACAATGATGCTTTCGTGCCACAGAAGTTGCCTAATCTTGCACACTTACCGTCTCTAATTTGTATTCGAAAGGTCGGCGCCTTTGCGCTCGCGGCCAATAGCGGTGACTAGCGCCACGAGGGCAGCACCGATGAGGACGGTCCAGGCCAGCACCGGGGCGAACGCGCCGCCGTAGCGCTGTTCCGCGAGCCTTGCCTGGATAACCACATTGCGGGAAGAGAGCAGATTTCCGAGTTGATACGCGAAACCGGGAAACGTTCCCCGAACCGCGGGCGGGGAGAGCTCATTGAGGTGTGCCGGAATGACTCCCCATGCGCCCTGAACCATGAATTGCATGAGAAAGCCGCCAAGAGCGAGCATAGGAACGGTGTGGGAATAGGCCCAGAGGCGAATGACTGGAATCGCGAGCAGCGCGGCGATCACGATGGCCTTTCGCCTGCCGATTTTTTCCGACCATGTACCGAAGAAAATTCCGCCCGCGAGCGCGCCAATGTTGGCGATCACGGCGATCAGCCCTACTACCTGAGGCGTGAAGTGATGGTCCTTCTGCAGAAATGTCGGATAGAGATCCTGAGTGCCGTGGCTGAACGAGTTGAAGGAGAACATCAGCACTACCAGAAAAATAAATGTGCCGACATAAGTAAAAATGTCTTTACCAAAGCGGCTTTCCGATTCTCTAGATATGCGGCCTTGCACCCAGGCGGGGGACTCTTCCACTTTCGAGCGAATGTAGATAATCAGGAAGGCGGGAAGCGCGCCGACGACGAACATTCCGCGCCAGCCGATTGTAGGAAACAACATCCGGTAAACCAGCGCTGCCATCAGATAGCCAACTGCGTAGCCTTCCTGCAACAATCCGGAGAAGAATCCGCGGCCTTCCGGGGGAAGCGTTTCGAAGGCCAGGGCCGCGCCTACGCCCCATTCGCCGCCCATGGCCACTCCGAACAACGCACGCGTGATCAGAAGAATTTTTAATGAGGGCGCGAAGGCGGAGGCCAGCTCAAACACCGAATAGGCAATTATGTCCACCATGAGCGTGAGACGACGGCCGAAGCGGTCGGCCATCAGTCCGAATAGAAACGCGCCCACCGGACGCATCGCCAAGGTAAGAAAAATCGCTTCAGCAACGGCGGAGACCTTCGCCTGGAATCGGGTGGCAATCGCACTCACGCAGAAAGTGAGGATGAAGAAATCAAATGCGTCCAGCGACCAGCCCAGAAAACAGGCGATGAAGGTATTACGCTGAACCGGCGTGAGCCTGCGAAAATGGCCGATGAATTCCATGAAGTCTCGGGCTTACAAGTCCCTCGCCCTGAAAAGTGCCAGCGAATGCTAGCATATGGGTTTCAATCGGCGATAAAAAATCAGCAGCAAGAATTTTCCGATGCCCGACCTAGACTCTCCGCAACGCCAGGCGCCCGATTCGCTGATGCTCAGCGGGTTCTGGTATCGCGCCTTGCCGAGCGACCGCGTTCATCGCAACCAACTGCACCAGGCAATGGTGCTGGAGATCCCACTAGTCGTCGGGCGCGACCGTGCGGGGCATGCTCTTGCGCTGCGTGACGCTTGTCCGCACCGCGGGATGCCGCTGCACTGCGGCAAATTTGACGGAAAAAATGTAGAGTGCTCCTACCATGGTTGGACCTTCGACGCGCACGACGGCCAGTGCCAGCTTATTCCTTCGCTCACTCCTGAGCAGAACTTAAAAGTGGACCGCATCTATGCGGGCAGCTATGCCTGCCAAGAACACGATAATTTTATCTGGGTCTATATACCGGAACCGGGTCCGCCGGGCGGTGGGTTCGCGAAGCGGGAAAAGGCTCCCGAAGCCGCGCCGCAGATCGAGAAGTTCAGCGACAAGTACAAGCTCGCCTACCTTACCGCTGACATGCCGGTCAGTATTGATCACGGCATTATTGGATTGATGGATCCGGCGCACGGCCCGTTCGTGCATCAAGCCTGGTGGTGGCGGAGCCGCCACAGTATTCATGATAAGCAAAAGAATTTCGAGCCCATCCCCAATGGCTTTCGCATGAGCGCGCATACGCCCAGCTCGAACTCCGCGCCGTATAAGCTTTTGCGCCTCTACGCCGCGGCTGATTCGATTACTACAACCATTGATTTTGTTTTGCCTAACCTGCGCAGGGAAACGATTCGGGCGGGCAAGTACTGGTTCTCATCGCTAACGACGGTGACGCCGATTACGCGCAACCAGTGCCGCATTGAGGTGGTCGCAGCCTGGAACATTTTTCGCTGGCTGCCCTTCGGCGCCGAACTATTAAAGTTCGTGTTCGCAAAATTTGTGGAGCAGGACCGCCGCACGATGGAGTTACAGGCGGAAGGCTTGCAATACAATCCGCATCTCATGCTGATTGATGACGCCGACCGTCCGGCGAAATGGTATTTTCAGTTGAAAGCGGCGTATCTGGAAGCGAAGCGGACCGGGACCGCGATGAAGCATCCCATGAATGGGCCAGTCACGCTGAGATGGAGAAGTTGAACCGCTGAATACCGCTGACTAGTTACGGGAGAGATGCTGCCGTTGACAATCTTGGTTATCTCCCATAGCATCAATCACTTGAAGCATGAACTTCACACCTCACGCGGGAGCCGTTCGTGATCAAGCTCGACATTATCAATGAAGTGGTAGCCAGAACAGGCATCACCAAGACTAAGGCCGAGTTGGCGGTGGAAACCGTCTTTGAGAGCATGAAGAATGCACTGGCCCGCGGCAATCGTATTGAGCTGCGCGGATTTGGCGTGTTCAATGTGCGCCCGCGCAAGACCGGGATTGGCCGCAACCCGCGCACCGGCGCCGAGGTTTCCATTCCTCCCGGCAAAGCTGTGCGCTTCAAGCCGGGCAAGGAACTGCAATCGATTGATTAGTGAGCTGCTCCCGAATACGCGGCCAAACGATTAGCCTTCCTCCGCTAAACCCAAAGCAAATCTTCCTTCAGCAACCTTCCTTAATCAAACAATCAATTAAACTATTAGCGGCGGAACTTTGCGGTCGTGATAGTTGCGCCTGGGCACCCACAAAGAAGACAGAACTAATCTCGATGGCCGACCAAATTATTCCCGCAAATCCTATTGCAACGCCGAGCGATTTCTATCGTCCGCGGCCGATGTATGTGGCGCGACGCCCGAAGCATCGTTATTGGCTGCACACTGCTCTTCTGATCGCCACTGTGTTTACGACTTTGGTTGTAGGCACGCGCATGCAGTTCAATTTCCTGCATAATCGCCCTGCCTTCTCGATCAGTGACGACACGCTGCCGTTATTTCACATGGGATGGATTTTTTCCCAGCCATCCCGGCTGCTGCTGGGAGTTCCGTTTGCAGGAACGTTGATGTTGATTTTGCTGGCGCACGAGATGGGGCACTACCTCTGCTGCAAATATTATGGCGTGCATGCGACGTTGCCTTTTTTCATTCCCGCCCCTACTTTGATTGGGACGCTGGGAGCATTCATTCGCATACGTTCTCCCATTCGTTCGCGTTCGGCTTTGTTTGACATCGGAATCGCAGGACCGATCGCGGGCTTTCTGGTCGCATTGGTAGTTCTCTTCATCGCCATGCCGTATTCACGGCCGATGACTCCAGCAGCCGCGGCGTCTGATATTCAACTGGGCTATCCCTTAATCTTCA
>JAOAPI010000135.1 GCA_025462865.1 Candidatus Sulfotelmatobacter sp.
AATGGTGACCGAACCACTGCCATATCGGTATTACGAAATCAAAGAAACTTTTGCAGCGCGTCCGTGGTTTCCTTGGGACGTTCCTCCAGCACCCAGTGTCCGGTATCCTTCAGCACGACTACCGTCACATTCGAAGCAACCAGATTCATCTGCTGCGCGAGCGCGTCGCCGAGCGATTTTTCGCCGCCGATTACCAATACCGGCATGGTTAGCTTAGTCTGAGAGAGCTGAGCAAAATCTTTTGCCGCCTGCTGGAACGAAACGAAGTAGGCCCAGCCTGCGCGCATGCGGCCGGGGCGGGAATATGCCGCAATGTAGGCTTCGCGATCGGCTTTAGGAAGCGAGCGATTCTTGTCGGCGGCAAGATCATTCCAAAAATATTCGAAGTACGTGCGCTCGCGACCTTGAACCAACGCCTCCGGCGTCGGTCCGTTGAAACGAAAATGCCAGATGCCGGGGTCGTTGTAAATGGCCTCCCACCCGGGCACTCCAGGAAGAAATGCGTCCATCACTACCAACTTTTCCACCTCCGCGGGAAATTGCGCGGCGTAGGCATAAGCAACCATCAGGCCGATGTCGTGCCCGACCACTTCCGCCTTTTGAACGCCGAGCGAGCGCGCCAGAGCATGAATGCGGATTGCGGCATTCTTCATGTCCAGCCCGTCATTCGGAATCGCTGAGTCGCCAATGCCGGGCAAGTCGGGTGCAATCACCGTAAATCGTTCGGCCAGAAGTGGCATGATCGGTTTCCACATTAGAGACGTCTCGGCATAGCCATGCAGCAGAAGGAGCGAAGGGCCGTGACCAGCGGTCAGATAGTGCAGGCGGACGCCAGTTACTTCTACGTCATGCGCGACAACGTTTCTATCAGGAGCATCAGCGCTCGCAGAAAGCGAAGCAAAGAACACGACCAGAAAACCAGTCAAGGCAAGTCGTACAGACTTATCAAAGACGTATTTCATAGGGAAACTCCTGAGAATTGAGATTGGATGATTCGTCGGCAGCATGTTGGTTTTTTTGGTTGTCGCGTTCCGAGCAATTGCGAGAGGCGCTCACGGACAGGCGACACCTCAGCAGCGGAGCCAGCGGCGTGTTCGAGAAACAACCGCTGACCCCCATCAGAGACAAGGACATGCGGTGGGTTATGCCGCAGCTCGAGCAGCGCTCTTTAGGAACGCGAGCAGGTCTGCATTGATTTCATCCTTATTCGTCGAGCACATACCGTGCGGTAGTCCCGGATAAACTTTTAGCGTCGCCCCTTTGACCATCTTGGACGATAGAAGAGCGGCAGAGGCGATCGGCACGATCTGATCGTCGTCTCCATGGAGGATGAGCGTTGGTACATCAAATTTCTTGAGGTCTTCAGTGAAGTCTGTCTCAGAAAACTGCTTGATGCAATCATAGGCGGCCTTGTGCCCGCAAAGCATCCCCTGTAGCCAGAAAGAATCACGCAAGCCTTGCGAGACTTTCGCGCCCGGCCGGTTCGCGCCATAAAAAGGAGCGCTGAGGTCCTTGAAGAATTGTGCCCGGTCGGCAAGAACCGCAGAGCGGAGCTGATCGAATGCCTCCATCGGCAAGCCCGCAGGATTTGCAGCTGTCTTCAGCATCAGAGGCGGTACGGCGCTGATTAGAATTGCCTTCGAGACACGCTTCGTTCCGTGACGTCCGATGTAGCGCGCGACTTCGCCACCACCAGTCGAGTGGCCGACGTGGACGGCGTCATTAAGATCGAGGGTTTGAACGAGAGTCGCAAGATCGTCGGCGTAAGTGTTCATGTCGTTGCCATCCCAGGGCTGGCTGGATCGGCCATGACCGCGGCGATCGTGGGCGATGCAGCGGTATCCGCGGTCGGCGAGAAATAGCATCTGATCTTCAAATGCGTCTGCACTCAGAGGCCAGCCATGGCTAAAAACTACTGGCTGCCCGGTACCCCAGTCCTTGTAGTAAATCTGCGTTCCGTCTTTTGTGGTGATTGTAGACATAAAATTGTTCTCCTTTATATTGTACTTCCCTGCTTCGAGACGATTGGACGAACCGCGGAATCGGTTCAAGCTGCAGGCGTTGGTTCGATGTGAAATCTTTTTGCCGCGAAAATCGTAAGCGCCACAAAGACGGCCATTACACTTAGCTGCGCGACCAAGAATGGCGGCTCTTTCCCGGTCGGAGCCAACGCTTTGAGTGCGGGCACCTTCAAGAAGAGTTGCGCAATCAGGACGAACACGTTGAGGTAGAGGGCGATTGAGGCACTGACCACGTAGGTCGTGCGCCATGCTCCAGCGAGATGAAGTAAATAGCGCGCGGGCATCGCGATGGCCAGGACCAGCAAGGAAATGATGCCGACTATATGCGACGGCAGCAGGTGTTCAAATGGGAAACCGAATCCGGTAATGCTGGTCAGCGCAGTGGTGGCGAGAAAGACCAAGGTCAGGGTGTCAAACCGCTTTCCCTTGAGCAGTCCGAACATGACGATCAATCCCGAGCCGATTCCGATCAGGCTGATCAATACATGCAAAATCGTGTATGTCGCAAGCGACATGCCGAGAATCATATTTGCCTCCTCGTGAAGCAAACAGTGTACGCCTTAGATTGGAAACCTGTTGTCAAGCACTAGAGTGAGACGGAACCGTTCTGCTCTCGGCTAAAATTGACAGTTCTAAAGGCGGGCGGATTCAAGTGCGAGTGTTCTGAGGCAAGAAATGATACTCATAAAGAAGGAGTTTGCAGATCGAATCAGAGTCTGCTTTTTCTGTTGAAACTGCGAGCAGTGGTAATCGTTTTACCCAAACAAATCCCTGCCGGCATGAAGCATCTTCTCACGCACCGGCAGGGCTCTAATTTTCCCAGCGACTGAAACAAAAGTGTTGCTATGCCGCCTTGCGACGTGTTTTGGCCGGCATGCCTTCGTCCCAGTCAGTCGAGGCGATCACCGCCAGCTCATTCGCGGCTTGTCCGTAAAAGAATGCGGACTCCGTCTCTCCTGCAAAGCCTTGCAGAACTGGAGCAATAGCGGCGGTCGTCGCTTGCACAGCGTCGAGGGTACCGTGCATCTTGAAACTGATCGGCTTTTTACCCGTACCCTCATAATCCGTCATGAGTGACACTCCAGCGACCATTCCTGCGTTCAAGAATGCGGCCGTCGCGGGGCCGGTCTTGCCGCGCATTGCGAACCATGTACCGATCCCGAGGAAGTACCCGGTAACCGCGACGTCGAGCCACGCATGAACTTTCGGTGAAATAAATTTCGGTGCTTTTTTGAATGCGTCGGGAATTGTCGTCTCGTCGATATTGAGCCGTCTAATCTCGGATTGCGCCTTCTTTTTGACCTCAGTGATTCCCGATTCAAGCCGCTCACCAAAGTCGCTCGCCAAGTCTTCAGCCTTCTGCACCACCGTTTGTCCCGCTCGTGTCGTCATTTATTTATTCCTCCTTATAAAAATATTTAAGTTCTAGGCCACGCGTTTCAGTCTCGGTTTATCCTCAGCCCGCTTTACGGGCCGTCGGGAAAGTGAGTTTGGAGCATTGAGATTGGCTGGGGTGTCGACCCCTACTCCGAGGCGGTCTACCAACTCGCCTCCAAGCCATGCCGTCACGAGCGAGATGACTACGGCGGCAAAAGAAAGGGCGAGGGAAATCTTCGAGGGATTGTCCGGGGATGCTCGGCGCAGCCACCAACTCAGAGCGAACAGGATGAGGACAACAAGATTCCCTAGACCATGCCACAGACCTATATTCTTGGCGCGCGTTGGAGAAGGGATAGCCAGCCAATCAATCAGCCCAGAAATGGCCGAAAGCACTCCGCCAACCAAGCCGGCGGCGATCATCCAATAAGCCGCATTGAATAGATACGATGCCCCACGAGTGAGGGCAATGGCGTCAAAAATAACCGCAGTAACCAGCAGACCCATTGGAAAAACAATCAGTACAGGATGTACCGGATGTCCCAGAAATTTGACTCTGCTCTCCATAATTCCCCACAAGATATGAAAATGTCTATTGTGAGTAAAAGATAAAAGTTCGCTCGCCACAATCAGTACTCGGAGGTAAATATTCTGAGAAGTATCCTTATGCTCGCGTATGAAGGCCTTAAGTGGGCTCGAAGGCGTTTCTACGATGGAGAGGAACAGAAGAATTCGGTTACGAACTGGCAGGAATGATGCAGGTCTGCATTTCTTTCAAAGCGCATTTTCTACAGTGTTCAAGATAGCTTGCTTCGTGAGTGGCAATAAGCTCCACAACACCATTCCGGCGCATACTCCGCAGATTGAAGAGCGTTTCGAATGCTCCACGACCAGCCTCTCGTTGTTCTCTGTATCCTTCCTCATCGAACTCCCCTTTCGCCGCGGAGGATCTTCATAAGATTCTCAATCTTGCGGGTTGAAGAGTTCTTGCCTGATTTGAGATTGTGCTCAATGCACAACCCGGAGAAGAAAACCAATACCATTTCTGCAACAGCCTCAGGATCCATTGTTAATTCTTCCGCCTGGATGTTTTTTACGAGAAGACGTTTTATCGTTGCTCTATTTTGGGCCACGATTGCGTGTGCCTCGTCTGGCAAAATCGCGAACTCACGCATAGAGCTGACAGAAAAGCATCCTCTTTGCTGCGCCGTGTTGTGTGGGCCGTTTTTTAGAAATGTTTCAATGTTCCTCCATCCCAGAGGCTCCTGCGTCAAGAGCCCTCTCTTCTCCTGGGTCGCAAGGTAGTAGCGAAGACATTCGACGAAAAGATCTTCCTTGTCCCGGAATTCCGCATACAGTCCGGACTTGTTTACCCCTGTGGCTCTTTCCAGGTCCTGAAGGCTGGTGTCGGAGAACCCATGCTTCCAGAACACAGGCATAGCCTTCTCCAGCACTTCCTCCCGACTAAAGTTTCTCGGACGTCCCATATCTGCATTATCTAATAACGAACTAAGTAGTTCAATATTAATGCATCCTCGCCGCGCCGCCCTCATCATATGGAACTGATCAGTTCATAACCATGCGGGTTGGGCATGACTGAACGTAAAGGAGAACGACAATGTCAAAGAAATTGGAAGGAAAGATTGCACTCATCACGGGCGGCTCGCGCGGCATTGGTGCCGCAATCGCCAAGCGTCTGGCCGCGGACGGAGCGAAGGTTGCAATTACATACACGAAGGGCGCCGACGCGGCGGCGGCGGTCGTTAAAGCGATTGAGGGCGCGGGCGGAAAGGCGATCGCGATTCAGGCGGACGCTACGGATGCTGAAGCCGTTAAAGCCGCGGTGGAAAAAACCGTTGCGACATTTGGTCGGCTCGACGTCCTGGTCAACAATGCCGGCACGGCCATACCGAAACCGTTCGTGGATAGCACGCTTGAAGAGATGGATCGTGTGCTTGACATCAACGTCCGCGGCGTGTTCGTAGCGACGCAGGCGGCGCTGAAGCACATGACCGAGGGTGGTCGCATCATCATGATCGGTTCGGCAGTGGGCGAGCGTGCCGTCGCGCCGGGACTTGTGCCCTACGCGGCCACGAAAGGAGCCGTCAAGATGTTCACTCAGGCACTATCCAGAGAGGTCGGGAGCCGGGGCATCACGGTCAACAACATCCAGCCGGGCCCGATCGACACAGAGTTGAATCCCGCTTCGGGTGATTGGGCGGTACCGCAGAAGGCCGCCACAGCGCTCGATCGTTATGGGCACGTTGAGGAGATCGCCGCGATGGCAGCATTTCTCTCGGGTTCGGAATCGTCCTACGTCACCGGGGCGAATCTGACCGTTGATGGCGGAATGAATGCATGAGATGCCCCCACACCTAGCCGAGCAGGAGTGGAGAATCTCTGCAGATCAGGGGATCCCGGACTGATAGGACTTGAATTTGGGTTCGAATCTTTCGGACGTTGGTTTAGATTTGCTCTTCCGAGGCTAGGCGATTCCTTGAGAGCGAGCCCACGGAAAGTCTGATTCGTTTTTAAGCGCAGACCCGGCTCGGGAACCTTTATTCGAGGTCGCTACTTAGCTTGATTAACTCCATTGGAAAGGGAACTTTGCGATGCCCGGCAATTCTGAAGCATCCGTCGCGGAACGCCAGATCCTGATTGTGGGACCCTATGGTGTCCTTGGTACGGGAGTCGTCGACGCCGTCGCAGAGAACCCAAAATGGGGGATCACCACAGCCGCACGCCGACCCGCGCCAACCTATCGGACTCAGGCCGCTCCGCCTCACATCAACGTGGATCTCATGGATCGTGAGGGTGCGACAAAGGCCTTTTCGTCTCTTAGTGAGGTGACCGATCTCGTCTTCGCCGCGTATGTCGAAAAAGGCACGATGGCTGAAACTGTTGAGCCAAACGCCAGAATGTTGAAAAATGCGCTCTACGCTCTCGCCGCATGCAATTTGCCAATTCAGCGCATCGTGCTTGCCGGCGGTGCCAAATCGTACGGCTTCCATCTTGGGGCCTTCAATGCTCCCGCGAAGGAGACGGAGGCACGTCTCATTGCGCCGATTCACTACCACCAGCAGGAAGACATTGTGGCCGAGTGGGCCGGCAAGAACGGAGCTAGCTGGACTGTCTTGCGTCCGCATCTGGTCATGGGACCAAGCTTGAACTCACCGATGAACCTGGTTACGAGTCTTGCGGCCTACGCTGCGATGAGTCGCGAGCTCGGGTTGCCCCTACGCTTTCCTGGCACCAAGGAAGGATGGAACACTCTCCAGGAAACAACCGACGCAGAATTGTTTGGCCGCGCGACTTTGTGGGCTCTGGGCGAAGATAAAGCACGTAACGAAATCTTCAACGTATCGAACGGAGATGTCTATCGCTGGAGGCAACTGTGGAATGAACTCGCTGCCTTCTACGATCTCGACATCGCCGAGCCGCTTGCAATGTCCACTGTTTCCGAGATGAGCGAGAAGGCTACTTTGTGGGAGGCAATGGTAGCCCGCTACGGTCTGCATGCCACGCCCTACAACCAGATTGCAAATTGGGCGTTCGTGGACTGGATGCTCAACTTCGGCGAAGAAGTAATCCAGAGCACAATCAAGATCCGTCAGGCGGGCTTTGCGGATTGCATCGACACACATCAGAGCTTTAGGCGGCAGCTCACCAGACTACGCGATATGCGGATCGTCCCCTAGTGGGTTCCGCTAGAGAGTACGAGAAGAATAAATGTCCAAGAAATTGAAAGGGCTCTGGGAACCTAGATAATGAAAACGTTGACAAATAAGCTGTTCAGGCCAATTCAAGTTGGACCCATGGAGTTGAAGCACCGCGTTGTGATGGGCCCGCTGACTCGTTCGCGGTCCGTTCAGCCCGGGAATATTCCGGGCGATCTGATGCTTGAGTACTATTCGCAACGAGCCTCAGAGGGTGGGCTCATAGTCTCTGAAGCGACCTCGATCTCGGTTACAGGCGGAGGATGGTTCGCGGCGCCCGGTATGTATTCGGACGAACAGGTTGCGGGATGGAAGAAAATCACGGACGCTGTTCATCAGAAGCGTGGGTATATGTTTTCCCAACTCTGGCATACAGGACGTGCCGGGCATGTGGACTCGACGAACGGCGCAACCCCGGTCAGTTCTTCGGTCAACCCGGAATATTGGCAGGATCCGACGATACTGGAGTCTACGCCCCATGGTTGGCGTCAGCCCTCGCCTCACCGCGCGCTCGACATCACAGAGATCCCGGGCATTGTCGAAGACTATCGCAACGCAGCCGAGCACGCCAAAGCCGCTGGATTCGATGGCGTCGAGCTTCACGCTGGTAACGGCTACCTTCCTGATCAATTTCTGCAGGATGGCGTCAACCGGCGAACTGATATGTATGGCGGTCCGATCGAAAATCGATCCCGCTTCCTCCTTCAAGTGATGGAAGCACTGGTTTCGGTGTGGGGTGGTAACCGCGTGGCTGTCCGCATCGCGCCGGGCGGCAGGTGGAATGGCATGTCCGATAGTGATCCAGACGCATTGTTCGACTATGTCGCAAACGAATTGAATCAGTTCGGTCTGGCCTATCTGCACATCATCGAGCCGCGAGTACGAGGGAACGTGGTCGTCGCGGAGGGGCAGTATGCGATTGGAGCGGCACGACTCCGGAAGATATTCAAAGGGACAATCATCGCCGCCGGGGGCTTTGAACCCGGAACGGCGGAGGAAGTCGTAGAGAAAGGAGATGCCGATCTGGTTGCCTTCGGGCGGCTTTTCTTGGCGAATCCCGACTTGCCCAAGCGTGTCCGGCTCGGGCTGCCTCTGAATGCCTACGATCGCAATACGTTCTATACCTTCGACGCTCATGGCTACACTGATTATCCGTTCTACGAACAGCACTCGGAGTCGATTACTACGGCCGTCCATTGACGAATCGGATTGTGAGGAAAATAAAATGACTACACTTCAAGACAAAATAGCACTTGTGACCGGGGCATCACGCGGCATTGGCCGCGCGACGGCATCCGCACTCGCGGAAGCTGGGGCGCATGTTCTGGTTCACTACGGCCGCTCCGCAAAGGATGCGGAAACGTTAGTCGCCGACATCCGCGCCAAGGGGGGAAGCGCGGATGCGATTAAGGCGGACCTGGGAACTCCAGATGGAGCAATACTGCTGGCAAAGGAAGTACGCTCGATCGTTGGCGATCGATTGGATGTGCTCGTGCTCAACGCCGGAATCAGCAAGGCTGCAACTATCAAGGATCATACGGTGGAGGATTTTGACAATCTCTTTGCAACGAATGTGCGCAGCCCGTTTTTCCTGGTGCAACAACTTCTGCCTGTTCTGGGTGAAGGCTCGAACATCATTGTGATCTCTTCGATCGGGGCCCACGCCGTGGTGGGGAAGCCCGGTTTGGACAACCCTTCGCTTCTCGCCTATGCCTCGACCAAGGGAGCGTTAGAGACTTTGGTCAAGAACTGGGCCGCCATTCTTGGGCCGCAAGGTATACGCGTGAATGCAGTCGCACCGGGTGTGATCGACACGGACATGTCGAATTTTGCGAAGAGCGACGCAGGTCGCGAGGTGACGCTGGGAATGCAGGCATTGAAGCGGATCGGCAAACCAGAAGATGTTGCGGACGTGGTTGCGTTCCTGGCGTCAGACGCGGCCCGGTGGATCACGGGAGCGAGTATTCCGGTGGACGGTGGGTCGAAGCTGTAAGGACCCGCGACTCGCCGGCGAATTGGAGGAAACGAAAATGAGTACGAAGATCGAATCGAAAAATAAAGCTATTGTTCTAGAAGCGTTCGACACGCTGTTCAATAAGCGTGACTATGCAACCGCTGAGCGTTTCTGGTCGCCTGACTACATTCAGCATAGCGCTCATATCGAACCTGGCCGTGAGGGTCTGTTCAATCTAATCAAGAGCATCCCGCCAACGCTGAAGTACGAACCGGGAGCGATCGTGGCTGAGGCAGACCTGGTGATCGTGCACGGGCGATTTAGCGATTTCGGTGCTCCTGTGAATTGGATTGCCGCCGATATCGTACGCATTCAAAACGGACTCCTTGTCGAGCATTGGGACGTCATTCAGGACGAAGCGACGGAAGACCAGTCGATAAGCAAGCGGCCCATGTTCGGAACCAGATTCCCGACCTACGGATAAAAAACGACAGGGCTCGGCGGGCAGGTTTACGAATGACGATAGCCCATACTCAAGGCGGCCATTGCATCGAAATGGAACGCTCGTTGCCAAGCGAAGTGGCAGCGATTTCTCCATTCGTGGATAAGCTCATGCTCTTGTTCAGGAAATGCGGCTGTGTTTCTGAGGACGAGAGCGACGTTGAGATCGCATTGCGCGAAGCCCTCGCAAACGCGATCATTCATGGAAATCATGAGGATCCCCAAAAACATGTCCATGTTCGTTTCCGCTGTAAACCTGATGAAGTCTCAATCGCGGTAAAGGACGAGGGGCGAGGCTTTGACATTAGTACGATAACGGATCCTACCGCCCCCGAAAATACAGAATCCGTTCATGGACGTGGCATTTACTTGATGAAAGCGTTCATGGATGAAGTGCGCTTCGAGGAAGGTGGAGTGGTCGTTCGTATGCGAAAGAACAGCGGCCAAGCCGCAGCCAGAGATGCGCGGAAGAACTTCCAGAAGTAGGTTAGTTTTCCGGTTGCGATTCGAAATCGTGTCCAGAGCATCTATAGGGAACAGAGAAGATTATGTCTGCGATTATCCAAGCCAGTCCCCTCGAGAAGTTGTCGCCAGAACCATTGCCCACCGGAGATTCGTGCGTCCTGGTCATTTTTGGAGCTTCGGGCGATCTGACCAGGCGAAAGCTGATCCCGGGGCTTTACAACCTGGCATGTGTGGGCTGCATGAACCCTCAGTTCGAAGTTCTCGGGATTGGCCGCACGCCGATGAGTACTGAAGAGTTTCGGAGGAAGACCGGGGAGGCAGCCGCCAAGTCGAAAGACACACGCGACTTCAGCGAGTCGGGATGGACAGACTTTGAAACACGTCTGAACTACATGGTAGGCGACATCAACGATCCGAATTTCTATCCGCAGTTGCGCAGTCGCCTGGAGGAGATGGAAAAGAATGGTTCGAGCCCAAACCATTTGTTCTATGTGTCGACGCCCGCCTCAGCTGCGGAACCCATCATCGAAGGTTTGGGAGCGGCTGGTCTCAACCACCGCGACCAGGGCTGGACGCGAATTGTTTTGGAAAAGCCCTTCGGGCGGGACCTCGAATCGTCCCGTGCATTGAATGACGTTGTGCACGGTGTATTCGACGAGAAAGCGGTGTACCGGATTGACCACTACCTCGGCAAGGAGACAGTGCAGAATATTCTCGTCTTCCGCTTCAGCAACTCGCTCTTCGAACCGGTGTGGAATCGGAACTACATCGACTATGTGGAGATAACGGTGGCCGAAACGGTGGGAGTCGAAAACCGCGCGGCGTTCTACGAAGAGACCGGCGCCCTGCGCGACATGGTCGCGAACCATCTGCTCCAGTTGCTGGCGCTAACTGCGATGGAGCCGCCGATTGCGTTTGATGCGGATTCAGTGCGTGAACAGAAGGTGCAAGTGTTTCGATCCATTCGGCCAATGAGTGTCGAGGACGTAGCACGATTCACCGCTCGAGGGCAGTATGGGTCCGGCATGATTGATGGGAAACACATACCGGGTTATCGACAAGAGCCGGGTGTGAATCGCAACTCCGTAACGGAAACCTACGCAGCGGTAAAGTTTCAGATTGAGAACTGGCGATGGGCTGGGGTTCCTTTCTACATCCGCACTGGGAAGCGGCTTGCAAGAAATCTCACCGAGATCCGCGTGCATCTCAAACCAACGCCTCAACCATTGTTTGCGAGCACATCGTCGGTGATTGATCCGAATGTCATCACCATTAGTATTCAGCCGGACGAAGGAATCTCGATCGCATTCGACGCGAAGCGACCAGGAACGCAGGTGCGTACAGTCACGGTTCAGGCCAACTTCTCTTACCAAGAAAGCTTCGGGTCGAAGGGGCCGGTTGCGTACGAAACACTGCTGCTCGATTCGATGCGTGGCGATGCAACGTTATTTACTCGCCGAGACGAAGTGGAGGCGGAGTGGCGCATCATTACTCCGATTGAAGAAGCTTGGGCGCATCTACCGGCGCCGAATTTCCCCAACTATGCCGCGGGCAGCGAAGGACCAACCTCGTGGCATGACCTGCTTGAAATCCGTGGCAATACTGGCGAGCACGCGATCAGTTATAGCAAATAGTGTGCAAGCCCCTGAGGCGAGCTCGCCGCACGAACGCAGCCTTAGACGAAACCCCCAAGCAGCGCAAGCCCTGCTGCGCATGTCGCGTACTCAATCACAATGAAAGCACTACAACGAACCTATGTCGGAACAGAAGCCCGCCATCAGAATTCGTACCGCAGCGCGAACTGCATCACACGCGGCTGGGTCAGCAGGCTTGTGTAGGCTCCGAAACTGTTCGGCGACTGTGTAAGGGAAGTGAGCAGAGACGACGACCCGATGCCCTGCGCGTTAAATCTCGTCAAATTCAGGACGTTGAACACCTCCCAGCGGAATTGGACCCTGTGGGCTTCGTTGTAGGGCATCTGCCAGCTCTTGGCCAGGCTCATGTCCAATCCCGCATAGCCATCGCCACGAAGAATGTTGCGCGATCCCACTTGGCCGGGGAGCGGCGAGGTAAAGTCCTGCTGCGCCGCAGCGGGATCCGCGAACACATTGACCGTGCCGTTGCCTTTGAACGTGCCCGTCTTCGGCCTGGTGGTCATCTGCGTGACCGCGGTTAGGAACCAGTCTGTGGGCCAGCGCTGGCCTCCATCCACGCTGAAGGGGAAGCCGCTGGTCCAGCGGGCGATGCCGGAAAACTGCCAGTTGCCGATAAAAGCGTCCACAACCCCGCTGTCATTGCCCGCGATTGCCCGCCCCCTGCCAAAGGGCAGATCCGCGACCCAGTCGAGGTTGATTTGGTGCGTGAGATCGAAATCGGACGGGGCGCGAGCCAGCCTCGGAGAAAAGGCATTGGCCAGGCGCGTGCCCACCAGGCCAATGTTCTGATAGCCGTACACCGCAAAGCCGACCCGTGACGCCGCGGAAGTGATATCGAGGGACTTCGAGTAGGTATAGTTCAGGTCGAACTGAATACCCTGACTGAACTGTTTTCTCAGGGTGGATTGCAGCGCATGATAACTCGAACTGCCGATGGAGCTCCAGCCGTACATCGAGAATGCCTGGTTGTTCAGGAACTGGCCGGAGTTGGTGCCCAGCAAGCCGGGAGGACCGTTGAAGTAGTAGGAGCCAGAGCCGATGTTGTCCCCCAGCCCGCCGTAGGAGTCAATATCGGCCAGCCCCACAATCTCGTCGCCGATTACGGAAAGGCCTGGGTTGTAATAGAGATTGAAAACTTCCTGAATTAAGCTGTCGGTGGGATTCGGCGTCGGAACCAGCCCAGTGCCAAAAGTGTCAGTGTAATAAGACGCACCTGGCCGGAGCGGTTGAATCATATCAATCCAGTACTGGGCCGTCTTGCCCAGCCCGGCGGCGGTAACGCCGCCAATCTGCGCGAGCGTCGGGAAGCCCTGATAATAATTGGTCGGCTGCCCTCCGTTGTTGGCCAGGGCAAACTGCCGAGCCAGATTCGAAATAGCGGAAGCGGCCGTGTAGTAGTCGATGCCGGTTTTCGGATCCACTATATCCAGCGGTTGAGCCAGATCGCGCTGCGTGAGGAGCCGGCGCCCAAATCGCCCGACATACGACAGTTGCAGCGAGAACCGCTTCGGCAGCTCTCGTCCAATCGAGAAATCAGCGGTGTAGGCGTGCGGAGTCTTCAGCGTATTGTCATTCCCCCACAAGTTGGCTTGCGCGTTGATGGCAGGTATCTGCGGCCAAGGAGCCGGCTTCGTTGTCGGTGGCGGCAGCAGGAAGGGAACGCCGTTGATATTGGTTTGCGGGATATCGTGGATGCCGGTGATCCGCGGCAGGTCTTCGGCACTGGTGACGCCAAACGTGCAGCAGGCGTTTTGAATCGTTGTTGACAAACCAGCCGCGCCGGTCTGGTCAAAGCTGTTCAGAAGCGCGAAGCCGGCGCGGTCGTAAACCCGGCTGAACCCCAGGCGGAAGACAGTCTTGTCGTTTTCGCCGAAAAGCCTCTTGAGGGCCCCGCCAGTGGGGCGGGGCGAGTAGGCGATCGAGATGCGCGGCGACACATCGGTTTTTTCGAGCGGATAGAAACCCGGTCCGCGACCCAGGTTGAACTCGATCTGCGGCATTGCGCCATAGCCGATCCCCTGGTTCATGTTCTTCACGTTCTGATTGAATTGAGTCCCCAAGCCAAAAGTTGGAAAGGTCTGGAACCCGTTCGTCTCCCAGGGCGCGGGAAAGAACGACCATCGCAGGCCGTAGGTTACGGTAAGGTTCGGTTTCGCGCGCCAGGTGTCCTGTCCGTAAAACTCGTACCAGTTCAGCCCATAGCGGCGGTTAACGGGAGATCCCTGCGGTTGAGCGATCCCGTTCTTGTCCAGGTTGTAGTTGGCGACCACGTCCGAGATCATGCCGTAGAGCGCCAGCAGCGGACGATCATATTGGGTTGAGGTCAGAGGCTCAGGACCGGCAATACCTGGGTGCCCGCCGGTGTTGGTCGGATCGAGCGTGCTGGTGATGGTACCCGCGAAACCGATGGGAGAAGTCCAGTTGGTAGTGCCCAGTCCGATCGTGTTCGAGTGCAGATAACTTGTGCGCGGATCGCGAGCGATTCCAATCGCGGCGCCGAACTGGAAGCTGTGGGTTCCCTTCGTCCACGAAACGTCATCCAGGATATTATGCAGCGGCACCTGGAAGCTGTGGCTGAAGGTAATTCCCTGGTCCAGACCCAGAAACTCGTTCCATTGCTGGTCCGTGTTGCCAGTGACCCCAAGACTCTGCCGCGTGAATCCCCAATGGAAGGAGTTGGTGAGGGTGGGGTTGAGGACCGAAACGTAGCCAAAGGCAAACCCTTTGCTGTGATCCACGGTAGTTTGTTGCGGAGGATCGCCGGGCAAGAAAGGGGCGTCATGGTTGCGGAAATCTTGCAGTGAACCGCGCCAAAAAAGAGTGTGTTTGCCGTCCGAGGTGAGTTGGTAATCCAGGCGCGCAATGAAAGCATCGTTGTCCTCGCTGGTCGGGGCGCGGAAAACGAAACCGGCGTAATTGAGACCATCTCCGGCGAAAATATCGTTAGTCACCGTCTTGCCCGTGCAGAAGGTTTTGTCGAGATATCCCGTGTGGTTGGTTAAGTCGAGCATGGCAGGATCGATCCCGATGCCATTGGGATCAAGCAGCTGGAGCTGGGCGGCGTTCCACACCGTTGTCCCGCCGCCGCCTGCGTTTACATACTGAAAGATCCCCTGGCAGAGAGATGGAGTTGGAATCACGCGCTCCGCGCGCTGCTCCTCCCGCTTGCGGGCCCCCTCATAGTTGGCGAAGAAAAACATCCTGTCCTTGCGAAGCGGCCCGCCAACTGACACCCCGAAGACATTGCGATTCAGTTGCAGAGGTTTGTTGGGAAGACCGATGTTCAACTGCGACTGCTTCACCAGGTAATCATTGGCGCTGGTAATGGTGTTACGCAGGTATTCGTACAATGTGCCGTGCAGCGTATTCGTTCCGCTCTTCGTTACCAGCGCCACTTGCGCACCCGAGCCCTGGCCCTGGTCCGCGCCGTAATTCGTAGTAGTGACTCGAAATTCTTGAACCGAATCCTGCGTGTTGGGCAAGACTGATTTAAAGGCATAGCCATTCGCCTGATCGTTAACGTCCACACCGTCGAGCGTGATGTTGCTCTGATCGCTCCGTGCCCCATTCACGGCTCCATTGCGCGTGTCCTGGTCCTTGAGGACGGGACTATCGTCGATATTCCTGCCCGTATATGTGACTCCGGCTTGCAGACTCAGCAAATCCGGCACGTTTCGTCCTTCCAGCGGAATCTGGCGCACCTGCTTTTCATCGAAGGAATTGCCGACAGAAGCGTCGACCAGATTCAGAGCCGGGGCTTCCGATGTGACCGTCACGACTTCGGTGGCCGCGCCGACTTTTAACTGAACATTGGCCGTGGCCGGTGTGTTGACCAACAGCTCGATACCTTTTTGTTCATAGCCGCGAAACCCGGCCGCCGTTATGTGCAGGGTGTAGGTTCCGGGCGGGATGAGAAGGAACTGGTATTCTCCCTGACTTCCGGTCGTCGCAGTGCGTTCCGTCTTGGATTCGGCGTTCGCCAGCACAACGTTGGCCGCAACTATGGCGTTGCCGCCGGGATCGGTGACCGTGCCTCGCACTGAAGTGGTCGCCTGTCCGACGGCAAGGCCGCTACCCAGCACCCCTGCAAACAGAGCCATGGCGAGAGTTGAGGAGATGAACGAACGCTGCGAAGAGCGTGAGAAAAATACCAAAGCTCGGCGGGCTAACGAGGTGTTTCTGGACATCTCTTTTCCCTCCCGAACAGCAATTGGTTTTCCGGATATGCTTTTCTGAAATGATCTCGTCTACACCTCGCAGTGTACGGTTGTCAAGTGATAGATCGGTTTGGCGCTGATCCGGCTATGCCGATTTCTCATTACTAATCGGCGGCGCTCGCCGGCTCTGGCCTAATCATCTGGCGTAAGTGCGGCCCAACAATAGCGCGCCGTCATTCTAAATTGACAACTACTGACATCGTCGCAGATACTGCAATCTGCGCATGTAGGATGCAACGGCAGGTCGCCGAAGGGCAATGCCCACCTACGATCTCATCGTGGAGGCCTGCATGCCCAATCTAGAAAACCTCAAAAAGCAAGCCAAGCTGATATTGCGGTGGCATCGCGAACGCCACTATCCCGTCGCCCCACAAATCCGCCGGCATTTGCCTCGTTTCCTGAATATGCCCGACTCCGAGGTTCTTGCGGCGAGCTTTAAGCTCAGCGATGCGCAAGAACTGGTCGCAAGACAGCAAGGCTTCGATAGTTGGCAGTCCCTGAAAACTGGACTTTCGACCAGGTCGTCGCTCAAGTTCAAGTCATCGCCATCCAAAGCAACGATTGTCAGTGCAGAGCCGCAACTGTTCGTCGCCGATATCAAGAGATCATGCGAATTTTTCCGCGAGAAGTTGGGCTTTACGCTTGTATTCAGTTACGGCAAGCCTCCCTTCTATGCACAGATGGGTCGCGACGCGGCGCGTCTCAATCTAAGGTGCGTCGAGCGACCAGTAATCGAGTCGACCGTCCGCGATCGGGAGGAACTGTTGTCGGTATCCATGACCGTCGCTACAGCGGACGAGATCAAGCTGCTGTTTCTTGAGTTTAAGTCCGCTGCTGTTGCCTTTCACCAGACGCTGAAAAAACAGCCTTGGGGCGCCAAGAATTTCGTGGTCAAGGATCCTGATGGGAATCTGCTGCTGTTTGCTGGACCCGCAAACTAACAGCAATGCGTGAAGCGGACTTCGGTTTTCTCGCCGTCTCAGTGACGTGAAAGTGATTCTTGTGCCGTTCCACTCGGTTTTATCTTCGCGGGGTACTCGATGTCGCGGCAGATGCGGTTCAACGCTTCTGGTATGGATGGAAGATATAGTCCTTCGCCTTCACGGCAGTATGGCACGCGTGTCCGCAGTCTGAGAGGCTTTTGGGATCGGCCGTGAACTTGTCCGATGCGGCTTCGTAGTTGAATACCGCGTATCCCCACCCGCCGCTTTTTGGAAATCTCTTGCTGTCTTTTTCGATGACGAAAGCCTGGGTAAAGACGTCTGGCACATCGACGACGAAGGGAGCCTCCATGCTTTTTTTCGGCTTCCACTGGAGCTTCACGATCATGGAACCGTCCGGGAAAGGCTGGCCGCTGCCCGGAACGCCGGTCTTGTACGCCTTGATCATCTTCGGATTGGCGACTATCACCTTGAGCACCTCGTCGGTCCGGGCAGAAGAGACCACCGCCCAGTCCTCATATCCCCGGAAGTCGGAGAAGGGGATGCCGCTCGGCGATTTCAGGGAGTACTTGTCGTTGTTCTGCGCGTAAACGGCTGCGGCACCGAGGACGGCGAGCACTGCCGTGGCTGTCGCGATCGTGAGTTTGCTTTTGCGCTTCATGGCTGATCCTTTTTTAACCAGGATTTCCATTGTGGTTCCTGAATCGGGCACAGCATATCACGCCCGAATTCTTGTTAAAAAAACTGGGACAGACGAGACGTACCCCAAGTTCTAATTCGCAAAACCGGTGAACGTCCCGCCTATCTCCAAGTTTCCCTGCCGCACATGGTGAACCCTGTAGGAAGCTTGCCGGGATGATTTCGGTCCGCTTCATGCGACTCTTCCTTTCTGAGCGACCGGTTCATTCTGGGCTCTCATTGATTTCACGAGGTCAGCCGCTGACGCTCCCTCGAGCGACAGTCCATAGCCGACTTCCCGGACAATGCGCTCTTTCAACGGTTGAATGAAATGTACGCGCGTATTGCGGCGGGTCACTTCGGGTGCCTTCAAGTACAACTTGGCCAATTCCCGTGCTCGGGGCAGCGCCTTGCCGTTCGGCACAACCTCTGCAATCACTCCCCATTGGTGCGCGGTTTGCGCCGTGATCGGTTGTGGGTTGAGCAGGAACGCCTCTGCTCGTCCCGCTCCAGCGCGATAACTCCACGCGGTAAAGATTCCGTCGCCCGGCACAATGCCTCCCGCGAAGTGCGGGACATCGTGGAAGGTCGCACCCTCGCCGGCGACAATCACGTTGGCCAGCAACGCATACTCTGAGTGCACATGGGCTCGTCCCTCGATCGCCGCGATGACCGGCACGCGTATGTTGGCAATATTTTCGAGGAGCTGAGCGCCTTCGTCGTGAACCTGGCTCCAAACGCCGGGATCGGCGACGTTGCCGAAGGATGAGAAATCGATTTCGGGAATGAACTCTCGGCCTGCTCCCGTCAGCATCACAATCTTGTTATCCCGATCCTGGGCGATCCGGTAAAAGGCGTCGACAAACTCCGTATGATCTTGTGCCGTGAAAGTGAATGGCCCGCCCTTGCTGTGAAATTCGATAACCAGAACGCCGTCAGCATCCCGCGTCAGCTTCAGGCTGCGATAGGCAGCAAAGTAATTATCTTGAAATTGCATAGGACTCTCCTCTCGGTGTTGGGGGACTGGCGCTCGCTTTTGATTTCTAATGGACGTAATTCTATATGAGGCTGCCCCGTGCCTCGCGAATGTATCAATCACGGGATTGCAGGCCGCCAACACCGAGTACTCTCAGGAGTCGGCCGATGTTCGAGGTCAAGCTAGGTCAAGTTTCCCTTCGTAGCACTCATTGGACTAAAACCGCGTATATTGTGTTCGGTTGAAATGCTAGCGTCGTATCCGATTCAGTTCGAAGGGAGATGCTCATGAGCGTAACCACAGGCACGACCTCATCCGCCAGCGCCTACACAACTTCCGCGTTCTGGGAACGCTTGTGGCGGACGGCGGGCATCCAGTCCGTCCTCTGCTTCATCGTCGCGTACATCGTCTACGGCCGTCAGCCGCAGGTCGGCGCATCGGCCGACACACTGGCAGCCTTCTACGATGGCGATCGCATGCGGATTCTGATCGCGGCCGTGTTTTATGGCTTGGCTGTCCTCAATCTCATGTGGTTCGCGGGGGCGCTCAAGACCACTCTGGCGGATGCTGGACTAGACGGTTGGGGAGCGGCGGCGACCGCCGCCAGCGCCGCCCTCGGAGCGATGTTCCTCTTGCTCATCGCGGTGGTCGCAGCCCTCGCGTACTCCATCGCCAGCTCGGGAAACCACCTGCTCACATCGGGTCTGAACGACTTCGTATGGGCAGCCTTCGTGTTGACTTCGTTCCCGCGCGCGATGCTTATCATGTCCGCGGCGTTTGGACTCTGGCGGGCCCGGCTGATCTCGAACGCCCTCTTCGCGATTGGGGTCGCTGCCGTCGTGCTCGTCTTAATGGGCGGCACCACCTGGCTGAGCGGGGGATTCTGGACACCAGACGGCGTCTATTCGCGCTTCGTCTCGCCCGCCATCGGCCTGGTGTGGGCGTGGTCGTGAGCGGGGTGCTCTTGACGCGAAGTCCTGCTACACGTGCTGGATGGTGAGGCCGAAGCTGGCCCGCGATCAAGAAGTAAGCGGGGCCAGCGACGTGGGCGGGGGGAACATGCGTGGCGCGGTTTTGTCGCCCTTCTTAGTGATTTCAAAAATCATTTTTGTGCTGTTCAATCTGTCTTTCGCCGACTCGGCGAATGCAGAATCTTGAAACACGGGTTTCTGTCCTTCCCACAACGCTGCGTCCCTGCAGTCGCGTCAATAGATGAGCTTTAGCGAAAACTGAATTTGCCGCGAAGTTCCAGCGGTCTTGCTGATCATGCCAAAACCTGTACCCGCGATGAGGTTCGCAGGTAGCCCCATGTTGACGATGTTGAACAGGTTAAATAACTCTGCGCGGAATTGCAGGTCCGCTCGCTCCAAACCGCTTTCGCGATGGCCAATCGGAGTCGTCTTGATTAGGGCAAAATCGAAATCATAATATGCCGGTCCGCGAAATGTATTACGGCCGAGCGTTCCAAAGCGCCCGGAGTTTGGTCCGGTCCCGCCCGCGATCCCGACCGGAATGGAAAAGAAACTTGCGTTGTTCGCGCCCCGCCCAAAATAGTCGTCGCGCGGCCGCGTGGAACTGCCGGCGCTCGAGAGATCCGGCGTTCCGATCTGATCCGGGCGGTCCGCGCCAATCGTTCCCGCGCCCGTCTGCTGGATTCCCGAATACACCGAAAACGGCGAACCACTGGTGATCGTTGAGATGCTCAGCAACTCCCAGCCCTTCGTCAACAGCTTGGTTCGATCCGACTGAAGTCCCAAGTGTTCGAAATGCAAGCCCTGGGCTGCGCTCAACGTGAAGGCGTGCGTCACGTCAAAGCTTGACGGTCCTCTTTCCGCTTGTGTATTGAACGGGTCTTGCGGACTAAACTGCGTCACGGCGCCGGTTGATCCTGTTCCTCCGCTAATGCCGCTGACATCATCCAGCGATTTGCCCCAGGTGTAGCCGGCTTGCAACGACGGACCGCCGTGCCTAACATTTCCCGACAATGAGGTCTGCAAGGCGTTGTACGACGAGTGCGACGTCGCGGTTATCACAGACTCGAATCCGAAACCACCCGTCACCGCTCCGCTACTGTCGAAGTTTGCAAATCGCGCAAATTCCGGATCCGCTCCGGGATACGCGTTTGGATATGACATTCTGGGAAGTCGGAACGCCGATGTTCCGACATACGCGACATCGGCCGTGAGTCCACCGAAAGCCCGTTCCAGCCCCAGCGTCCAAGTCTGCAGGTAGCCATTGCCGAAGCGCCGGTCGATCCCGGCCAGACTCAGCAGCGAGAGCTGATGACTCGGCGCCAGTGCCGCCAGATCCTGCTGGTATCGATTTACGTCCATCACCGTATTTGCCGGGACTTTTTTCGGATCACCGCTGGCCAGCACGTTCACGCCAGCGGTGTTATAGACGGGCGGCAATTGGTTCGGTGTAATTTGGAACCCGTAGGCAATCTCCCCGTTTTGCGCCGCATTGACGCGGGGATAAACAACGTAGGGCGTTGACCCGGTAAGAAGATTGTCTTGCCAGATGTTTGGCGGAATCACCGTGATCGCCCCGCCCATGTGCACATGCACCGCGTGGGGCGCGTTCCAGTCGACCTGAACACGCGGCCCCCAGCCGTTCCAATCGGTCTGATAAGTAGGCTGCGGATTGATCAAATATTCCTGCCCAACGCCAGCGGGTGGGAACGAATTCAGAAAGCTCGACGTCCGCCGCGCCCGCTCCGAAATCGGCG